>NZ_JBYTDE010000012.1:0-183099 GCF_058791075.1 Curvibacter sp. EU05-FHT14A10 | reverse complement strand
TGCCCCTGTTGTAGTGGAAATATTCAAGCGGTTTCTAATGAAATCAAGCACTTGCCGCACTTCGTGTCGAACTCGGGCGTCCTTGCCATCCACTTGCCCGGAGATCAGATCGAAGCCAGGGTTGCTTCCTTTCTTCAAGCCCAAACCCGCATGGTCAGTCAATGCAGCCATCGTTGCCAAGGCCGGACAGAACTCAGTTCTCGGCCAGGTGTCGTGCCGGAACTCAGGCGCATCAGTGTGCCAACGCCCTGCGGATGCGCACATGACCGATCCCCAGCAACAGCATCAAGAGCGTCAACATGGCAACGCCCCATTCCGACAATGACGGGACCGCCGTTGTCAATGCTGCAGCCGAGGGAACGCCGGGACCACCCGGATCCAAGATCGCTCCGTCGGGTGCGCCGTCGTCGTCGCCCACACCACCGTCTGTCAGCGTGAAGGTCACCGAATTGTTCGTGTAGTTGAACACCGCGCTGTTCAGCACCGACCAAGTGGAGGTGTTCGGGTTGTATTTGTAATAGACCGAGTTGGCCGGTATCGCGGAAGCGTAGGTCATCGTCACGGTTGCCTGGGTACCGGGAGTGCCTCCGCTCAAGCTCAAGGAGGCCAAACCGAACGGGAAGGTCGTTCCGGCAGGTACCACGGAATTGGCAATCGAGGGCGCCGCCACAAAACTTGCGCTTTGAAGGGTCCAGCCGTTGCTCCCAGCAGCCGTCACGGCGCCGCTGTTGGTGTTGCCTGGCGTGGCCTTCAAAGGTGCCGAGCAAGCTGCTTGTGACAGAGTGCCCGCGCAGGTCCACGACCAGTTGGAAGAGTTCAATGCCACGGCCGAAGCATTGCCTACAGCGCAGAGGTTGGCTGCCGGTTTCAGAATGGCGGCAACGCCTGCTGCGGCGCCACAGGCTCCAGCGCTTTGGTAGGTGAACTGGTCACCGGCGTTGGTGCTGCTGGTGCCTCCCGCCGTGGTCACCGTGACATGCACCGTGCCGACCGAACCCGCTGGTGCCGTGGCGGTGATCTGCGTTGCGCTGTTGACCGTGTAGCCGGTGGCATTGCTGCTGCCAAACTGGACGGCAGTGGCCCCCGTGAAGTTGGTGCCGTTGATGACCACCGAAGTGCCACCCGCGGCCGGGCCTGAAGAGGCTCCCAGGCTGGTGACGGTGGGCGCTGCTGCATAGGTGAACTGGTCACCGGTGCTGGTGGCGCTGCTACCCCCCGCCGTGGTCACCGTGACATGCACCGTGCCGACCGAACCCGCTGGTGCCGTGGCGGTGATCTGTGTTGCGCTGTTGACCGTGTAGCCGGTGGCATTGCTGCTGCCAAACAGGACAGCGGTAGCCCCCGTGAAGTTGGTGCCTGTGATCAGCACCAAGGTGCCGCCCGCAGTGGGCCCTGCACGGGTTCCCAGGCTGGTGACGGTGGGCGCCGGCACATAGCTGAACTGATCGGCCGTCACTGTTGCGCTGGTCGAGCCTGCAGAGGTCACCGTGATATCCACCGCCCCGGCACTGCCGGCCGGCGCCACGGCCGTGATCTGCGTGTCGCTGTCGACCGTGAAACTGGTCGCCGGCGTGCCGCCAAAGTAGACAGCCATGGTGCTGGTAAAGCCCGTGCCTGTGATGGCAACGCTGATTCCGCCGGCGCTGGGGCCGCTGCTTGGCGCAACAGACCAGACAGCCAGGGGCGTTAGTTGGAACAGTTGAGACAAGCTGGGAATCGCGTTGACAAACATCGTCAGCCTGTATGCCCCCAGGGCCAAGCCGTTGAGCGCGGCGCTGGTGTAAGCGGTATCGGAGCGTGCCGACGTCGGAGTGAGCCAACTCACCTGGTCATTGTCGAGGCGACGCAATTGCACCAGGGGGTAGTTGGTGGCGCTGCTGTTGGTGCTGCCACCCGAGGCCTCGCTCCAGCCATGGTTGCTGCCATTGAAGCCCGTCCCACCGATCTGTACTGTTTGGCCCGGTTGCAAAGCGCTGGCCAAACTGCTGATCACGGGTCGGCTGCTGTCTGCGAATCCCAGGCTGTTGGTGTACAGATCGACGCTGGAAAAATAGCCACTGTTGGTGCTATACCCCCCCGCGACCAGCACCTGGCCTGAGGGCAGCAGGGTCGCTGTGTCGTAAATCCGAGCCGTGCTCATGCTGCCCGCAGCACTCCAGGTTTGGGTCGCCGGGTCGTACAGCTCAGCGCTGGAGAGGGATCCACTGGCGCCATACCCCCCCGTGGCCAACACCTTCCCTGAGGGCAGCAGGGTCGCTGTGTGTGCATACCGAGTCGTGCTCATGCCGCCCGCAGCACTCCAGGTTTGGGTCGCCGGGTCGTACAGCTCGGCGCTGGCACGATATCCACTGCTGCCTCCGCCCCCCGCGACCAGCACCTTCCCTGAGGGCAGCAGGGTCGCTGTGTGGTAAGACCGCGACGTGTTCATGCTGCTCGCAGCACTCCAGGTGTGGGTCGCCGGGTCGTAAAGCTCGGCGCTGGCAAGAGCTCCACTGTTGTTGCCTCCCCCCGCGACCAGCACCTGGCCTGATGGCAGCAGGGTCGCTGTGTGGTAAATCCGAGCCGTGCCGATGCTGCCCGCAGCACTCCAGGTTTGGGTCGCCGGGTCGTACAGCTCGGCGCTGGAGAGGTATCCATTGGCGCCATACCCCCCCGCGACCAACACCTGGCCTGATGGCAGCAGGATCGCTGTGTGTGCAAACCGAGTCGTGCTCATGCCGCCCGCAGCACTCCAGGATTGGGTCGCCGGGTCGTACAGCTCGGCGCTGGAGAGGTATCCATTGGCGCCAAACCCCCCCACGACCAGCACCTGGCCTGAGGGCAGCAGGGTCGCTGTGTGGTAGTACCGATCTGCACCAAGGCTGCCCGCCGCACTCCAGGTCTGGGTCACCGGGTCGTAAAGCTCAGCGCTAGCAAGAGCTCCACTGTTGTTACTTCCCCCCGCGACCAGCACCTGGCCCGAGGGCAGCAGGGTTACTGTGTGGTAACCACGCGCCGTGCTCATGCTGCCCGCCGCACTCCAGGTAGGGGTCGCCGGGTCGTACAGTTCGGCGCTGGCAAGAGTTCCACCGCTGCCAGTCCCGCCCGCGACCAGCACCTGGCCTGAGGGCAGCAGCGTCGCTGTGTGAAATTCCCGAGCCGTGCTCAGGCTGCCCGCAGCACTCCAGGTCTGGGTCGCCGGGTCATACAGCTCGGCGCTGGCAGGATTTCCACTGTTGTTGTACCCCCCCGTGACCAGCACCTGGCCTGAGGGCAGCAGGGTCGCCGTGTGGGATGCCCGCTCCGTGCCCAGGCTGCTTGCAGCAGTCCAGGTCTGGGTGGCCGGGTCGTACAGTTCGGCGCTGGCGATGGCTCCACTGTTGGTAGACGCCCCCGCGACCAGCACCTGGCCTGAGGGCAGCAGGGTCGCTGTGTGCTGAAACCGAGCCGTGTTCATGCTGCCCGCAGCAGTCCAGGTTTGGGCCGCCGGGTCGTACAGTTCGGCGCTAGCTGTAGCGCCACCGCCACCGTTGATCCACCCCCCTGCGACCAGCACCTGGCCTGAGGGCAGCAGGGTCGCCGTGTGGTGTTCCCGAGCCGTGCTCAGGCTGCCCGCAGCACGCCAGGTCTGGGTGGCCGGGTCGTACAGTTCGGCGCTGGCAAGATTTCCACTGTTGTTGCTTCCCCCCACGACCAGCACCAGACCTGAAGGCAGCAGGGTCGCTGTGTGGTTTGCCCGCGCAGTGCTCATGCTGCCCGCGGCACTCCAGGTTTGGGTCGCCGGGTCGTACAGCTCAGGGCTGGAGAGGTATCCACTGGCGCCATACCCCCCCGCGACCAACACCTGGCCTGAGGGCAGCAGGGTCGCTGTGTGCTGATTCCGCGCAGTGTTCATGCCGCCCGCGGCACTCCAGGTCTGGGTGGCCGGGTCGTACAGCTCAGCGCTGGGGGGGTATCCACTGGCGCCATACCCCCCCGCGACCAGCACCTGGCCTGAGGGCAGCAGGGTCGCTGTGTGAAAAGACCGCGACATGCTCAGGCTGCCCGTAGCACTCCAGGTATTGGTCAGCGCGTTAGCTGGGCTCACGATGCCGAGGAAGATTCCCAGCGTCAGCACCGCGATCAATAAACATCGGGCATGTTGTTCCGAACGAAAAATAATTCTCGAAACCAGACCACTTTGAGTTTTCATGCTGATTTTTCCCTATTATATCTTGTTGGTTTTTATTGACTTGCCAGATGCAATCTTGAAATCACGTAGTCAATGCAAATGCTTTTGTGCTTGGGGCGTTGGAGCGCTGAAAACTAACTTTTGAGCGAGATGCAAAGCCGGTCGAGAAAATTTTGCAGAATGTCGAAAGACATCTGCTGGTAATCGCTTTACCTTTTCCAGAGGCCGCGGCCCATCGCCGCGCATCTTCAGCGCCGCGCTGAACGCCTTCCAGTTTGTCGGGCGGTATTTGCTCTGCTGCCTCTTCTTTGTTTCTTTCGCGCTGTCAATCTACAGGCGCCCACGAGACGATTAAAACAACCAGTCCGCCGTGCGCCAACACTTACCTGCGCACGGACCATGCACTGAAAATAAGTGCCGATATCTGGGTGAACATTTGGAGCAGGGTGCTGATGGTTGGACTATCTGAAAAGGCGGCTTGAAGCGAACTTCCATGCTAATTGAGCATATTTTTTGATCCAGGGCGTCGGCGTTGAGCTTGATTTGTGCCAATGGTCGGTCTTATTTTGTTGGCTGTATGTCCCTAGTATTGGGGACATGCAGCCGGTATTTCTGGCCGTTATTGTCGATACTGATGATTCATGCCAGATTCGGGCCTGAACGTTGTGCAAGATCACGCACATGAACCAGAGAACCAGATCACGCCTGGCCTTGACCCCGCAGCCCCGGACGACCCACCAAGAAGTCTTTCTCGATGAGATGAGTCAGGAGGTGCCCTGGGGGGGGCGCTGGGCCAGCTGCATGCGCGCGCCGCACACCGGGCTTTGGGCGTGCGCCCGTCGTTTACAGCATGAGACCATGCTGCGCACTCTTGGCCTGCCGCCGTGGTGGAAGCCGTGCGCCCCGGCCAGGCATGAGGCGATTTGTGGGTTTGGAGGGCGCAGCCAGGCTGCCCGACGAGACAACCAGTCCCTGCGTTGGCAAAACCCCAAGTTCCCGCCATTTGCTGAAAAGACACGCAGTTGCCATGCAGGCCTCGGCAGCCATTCATGCCGGCCTGGCCCAGCAGGGCCTGCGGCTCAAGGCGGGCATAGAGGTCGATGCCAGCATCATTTCGGTGCCCAACTGGACCAAGAGCAAGATGGGCCAGCGTGACCCGGAGATGCCCCCGACCCAAAGGGCAACCCGTGGCACCATGGCACACCGATGCACACGGGCGTGGACGCTTGTGCCAAGGTGGACAGACTGAGGGAGGGGCCGCACAACCATTCGCAGTCTTTTTTGATCACGTTCTATTCAAGGAGCCCAGTGCCCATGAAGCAGGGGAGCCATCGGGGGCCAACCCGCCGGCAGCAGGTGTACGAGCAATTGCGCCTGGCCATCGAGAATGGCGCTCTGGCGGCGGGCAGTCGACTGCCCGCTACGCGGGACCATGCGCGCACCTTGGGGGTGTCGCGCAACACCTTGTTGTGGGCCATGGAGCGCTTGCAGGCCGAGGGCTACGTGACGGCCCGGGTGGGCGATGGCAGCTATGTCAGCGCCAAGCTGGCTGTCCCCAGCGGGGCCGGGGCCTTGAGCGCCTTGCCGCTGGGCCTGTCCCGGCGCGGGCAATTGATTGCCGAGACGGCTCAGCACTGGAGCCCGCCCCGGCAGGCGGCCACCCCGTTTCGCATCGGTGCGCCCGATGTGGCCGGCTTTCCCTTCAGCACCTGGGACCGGTTGAGCCGACAGCGCACACCGCTGCAGCGGCAGGCGGGCGCTCAGTACCTGGACCCCGCTGGCGATCCGGCGCTGCGCGAGGCGATTGCCCAGTGGCTCTGGGCCTCGCGCGGCATTCGGTGCGATGCCGGTCGGGTGCTGGTGTGTTCGGGCTCGCAGCAGGCGCTGGACTTGGTGGGGCGGCTGTTGCTCGATGTCGGGGACGAGGTGCTGGTCGAAGACCCGGGCTACCCCGGCATCCGGGCCAGCCTGCTGGGCCATGGCGTGCAGGCCCGGCCGGTACCGCTGGACGAGGAGGGCCTGTGCATCGCCGAGGCCGAGCGGCAATGGCCTCGGGCACGCTTGGCCGTGGTCACGCCGACGCATCAGTTTCCAACCGGCGTGCGCATGAGTCTGGCGCGTCGCCAGGCCCTGCTGGATTGGTCGCATCGCCACCAGACCTGGGTGATCGAGGACGATTACGACGGCGAGTTCCAGTACGGGCCCCACCGTTTGCCTGCCTTGTGCAGCCTGCCGCGGTCCGAGCGGGTGCTGTATGTGGGTACCTTCTCCAAGACCCTGCACCCCGGTCTGCGGTTGGGCTTCATCGTGCTGCCGCCGGCCTGGGTGGATTCCTTTTCGATGGCCCGTGCTCTGAGCGATCGGCATGCCCCAGGCGACACCCAGGCGGTGCTGGCCAGCTTCATTGCGCAAGGCCACCTGCTGCGGCATCTGCGCCGCATGCGTGAGCTGTATCAGGGGCGGCAGAAGGTGATGATTGACGCGCTGGCCGAGGCCAGCAATGGGGCTTTGCAACTGCAGGCCAGCGACCGAGGCATGCACCTTTGTCTGGAGCAGCCTGCAGGCACCGATGACGAAGCGCTGAGCCGGCGGGCAGCCGCCCAGGGGGTGGTGCTGACGCCGCTGTCCCGCTATGCGGTGGCCTCACCACGGCGGGGCTGGCTGTTCGGCTATGCCGGCTACGCACCGGCCAGCCTGCAGGCGGCAGCCCGCATCGTCGGCCCGATGTTCAAGGGCTGAGGCCGGGCCGGTCGCCGAGGCGACGGCTCGGCCGGGCTTGCCCCAATGCGCCGGGTGCCTGGGATGCTGAGAATCAGGTTTTGTCTTGTTGCCGGAGTCTGGCCTGATGCCTTCGTCCCCCATTTCTCTTGACCGTCCCTCCCGCCGCCGGGTGCTGACCGCTGCCGCCGGTTCGGTGGCCTCATTGGCTGCCCCGGCCTGGGCCCAGAATGCCGGCTGGCCGAGCAAGCCCATTCGCCTGATCGTCCCCTACACCCCCGGCGGCTTCACCGACCAGATGGCCCGCCTGATCCAGAACGGTCTGCAGACCCGCCTGGGCCAGACCGTGATCATTGACAACAAGCCCGGGGCCGGCAGCGTGATCGGGGTCGATGCGGTGGCCAAGTCGGCACCGGACGGCAGCACCTTCGGCGTGGTGATCGCCGCCTATGCGGCCAACAACACGCTGTACCCCAAGCTGCCTTATGACGCCCGCAAGGACCTCACCGGTGTGGCGCTGATGGGCATCTCGCCCCTGGTGGCTGCCGTACCGCTCGACGCCCCGTTCAAGACGGCCCAGGAGCTGATCCGCTATGCCAAGGCCAACCCGGGCAAGGTCAGCTATGGCTCGTCGGGCAATGGCTCGGCCGTGCACCTGACCACCGAGCTGTTCAAGATGCAGACCGGCGCCTACATGGTGCACATCCCTTACCGAGGCGCGGCACCGGCCCTGACCGACCTGATCGGTGGGCAGATCCAGCTGTTTTTTGATGCCGCCACCGGATTGATCAACATGGGCAAGCAAGGCAAGGTGCGCCTGATCGGTGTGGCCAGCGACCGCCGCCTGCCGGTGCTGCCCGACGTGCCCACCTTTGTCGAGCAGGGGTTCAAGAACTTCACCGGCAGCACCTGGGCCGGCATGATCGCCCCGGCCGGCACGCCGCGTGACATCCTGCGGCGAATGTCCGACGAGGTGACCCGCATCGTCCGCAGCGAGGAAATGCGGCCTCGCCTGGAGGCCATGGGCACCTTCCCCGGGGGCGGCACGCCGGAGGAGTTCGACGCCTTTTTGGCCTCCGAAACCAGCAAATGGGGCAAGGTGATCCGCGAGGCGAAGGTCACACCCGATTGAATTTCCGCGCGCGAGGCCTGCTATTGGCTCCGGCAAGCTGCATTTCGCGCCCGTCTGACGCTGGTTTGTCGCAAGCCGGTGGTGGGGCGTCGAAGGCCGGCCGACACTGCCGACACTTGTTCAAACAGGAGTCGGAACCATGTCGATTTTGCAACGTGCTATTCGTGTGCTGCCCCTGGGCGGTGTGAGCTTGCTTTTGGGTGCCAGCCTGGCCCAGGCGGCCGACCTGACCGTGGTGGTCAGCGGCGTCACCAAGGCTGAGGGGCAGGTGATGGTGGCCTTGTTCAACGACGCGGCGGGTTTTCCGCGCGGCAAGGTGCTCAATGGTCAGATGACGCCGGCCAAGCCGGGTCAGGTCGAACTGGTGTTCAAAGACCTGGCGCCGGGCACCTATGCCGTGTCGGCCTACCAGGACCTGAACAGCAACCAGCGCCTGGACGCCAACATGGTGGGCATGCCCACCGAGCCCTATGGTTTTTCGCGCGATGCCAAGGGCCAATTCGGCCCGCCCAAGTTCGAAGACGCGGCCATCAAGTTGGGCACCGAGCCGCAACGCATCCAGCTCAAGCTGTCGGGCCAGTGAGGTGGGCGGCATGAGCACTGAACCCAAGACCCCCGAGCCCCTGTTGTCGCTGCGCGCCATCGAGCGCGAGTTCGCGCTGGGCGAGACCCGCATCCGCGCCCTGCGCGGCATCGACCTGGATGTGGCGCCCGGCGAATTCATGGCCATCTGGGGCCCCTCGGGCAGCGGCAAATCAACGCTGCTGAACCTGTTGGGCCTGATTGATGCGGCCGACAAGGGCGTGCTGCGTTTCGAGGGGCAGGACGTGAGCCAGCTCTCGGACGATGCGCTGTCGGATTGTCGCAACCACAAGATCGGCTTTGTGTTCCAGAGCTTCAACCTGGTGCCGGTGCTGACTGCGCTCGAAAACGTGGCCCTGCCGCTGCAGGTGCAGGGCGTGAAGGCCGCCGAAGTGCGGCGCCGTGCCGCCGAGTGGCTGGGCCATGTGGGCCTGGGTGAGTTCCTCCACTTTCGCCCGGATCGCCTGAGCGGTGGGCAGCGCCAGCGTGTGGCCATTGCCCGGGCCCTGGTCGGCGCGCCGCGCCTGCTGATTGCCGATGAGCCCACGGCCAACCTCGACTCACAGACCAGCCGCGAGGTGATCGACCTGATCGAGCGGCTGAACCGGGAAACCGGTGTGACCTGCATCTTCACCACCCACGACCCCCGTCTGCTGGCCCGAGTGCCGCGCCAGTTGCGCCTGCAGGACGGCCTGATCTCACAAGACAGTTACCAGGAGGCCGCATGACCGGCATCGGCAACATCCAGCTCGCCTGGCGCAATCTGTGGCGCAACCGCCGCCGCAGCGCCGCCACCATCCTCAGCCTGGCCTTTGGCTTTGCGGCCGTGGCCTTGTTTGCGGGGTACACCAGCGCGGTGTATGTGGCGCTCAGCAACGCGGCCATCCATGCCGAGTTGATCGGCCACCTGACCATCAATCGCCAGGGCTGGCAGACCGAGGGCAAGCTGCACCCCGACAAATACCTGCTGACGGCCGATGAGATCCGCCAGGTGCAGGCGATTGTCGAGAAGCGCCTGCCAGGCGCCCGCCTGATCCCCAAGCTCAGCGCCACCGGGCTGCTGTCCAACGGCAAGAGCAGCACGATCTTTGTGGGGGCCGGCATTGCACCGGCTGATCTCGATCTGTTGCGCGGGCCCTTCCGCTTTGCACCGGGCGCCCTGAAGGACGAGCAGCCCCAGGGCGTGACCGCTGCCCAGGGCCTGGCCGATGTGCTGGGCCTGAAGATCGGCGACAGCGCCTCGGTGCTGGCCAGCACGCTGCACGGGCAGGCCAACGCCTCTGACGTGGACATTGCTGACACCGTCAACACCGGCAACGTGGCCACCAACGACAAGCTGATGTTGATGCCGCTGGCCCTGGTGCAGGATCTGATGGACGCCAAGGGGCGGGCCGAGACCCTGACCGTGCTGCTGCCCGGCGAAGGGCACGCCGACAGCGCCGATGCCGATGGCCGCTTGCGCGACATGTACACCCGCCCGGCACCGAGCGAAACCCAGTCAGTGGCCGTGCGCGACCAGTTGAATGCCGACTTCAAGGCCGCCGGCCTCGACATGGAGGTGCGCACCTGGCAAGAGATGTCGGCCTTCTTCCGTCAGGTCAAGGGCATGTACGACATGATTTTCGCGCTGATGCTGTCGGTGGTGCTGGCCATTGTGGTGCTGTCGATTGCCAATGCCATGAGCATGGCGGTGGTGGAGCGCACCCGCGAGATCGGCACCCTGCGCGCCATCGGTGTGCGCCGCAGCGGCATCGCCCGTTTGTTTGTCAACGAGGCGCTGATGCTGGTGCTGGTCGGCACCCTCACCGGCCTGCTGCTGACGGCTGCGGTGCGCTGGGGGGTGAACGTGGCCGATATCCGCTATGTGCCCCCCAGCAACACCCAGAGCGTGCCGATCTACATCGGCTTTGACTTGCCGCGCACGGCGTTTGCTGCCGGGGTGTTGGCGGTGCTGGCGGTGTTTGCCGCCTACTGGCCGGCCCGCCGCGCAGCCCACCACTCGATCACCGCTTCTTTGGGGCATGTATGAACCACGCTGAATTTTCGTGTTGGACCCGCCGCAGCGCGCTGGTCCTGTCTTTGGGCGGCTTCTTGGGGGCCGCTCCGGCCGGGGCGGCCGAACCCGATGCCACCCAGTTGCTGCGCCAGGCCGATCAGGCCCGCGGGGGCGGCTTTCCGGGCTTGATCTGGGAGGTGCATGCCCACAACAGTGGCAGCCAGGCCGACGATCAGCCTGATCAGCGGCTGCGCATCAAGGCCATCGACAACGCCAGTGTGGCCGAGGTGCTGGAACCCCTGAGCAGCAAGGGTTCACGCATGTTGCAGGTCGAGCGCAACATGTGGCTGACCAAGCCCGGCCTGAAGAAGCCGGTGGCCATCTCGCCACGCCAGCGCCTGACGGGGCAAGCCGCCATCGGTGACATTGCGGCCACCAACTACGCCAAGGACTACCAGGCCCGCTATCTGCGCCAGGAGGACGTGGGCAACGAGCCCTGCCACGTGCTGGAGCTGACGGCGGCCAGCCGCCAGACCACTTACGACCGCATCACCTACTGGATCTCGGTGCGCCGGGGCGTGGGGGTGCAGGCCGATTTCCTGTCGCTGTCGGGCAAGAAGCTCAAGAGTGCGCAGTTCGAATATGGCAACAGCTTGAGCATTCAGGGCAAGACCGTGTTGTTCGTGAGCCGGATGGCGATTGCAGACGCGCTCAGCGATGCCCGCACCACGCTGGTCTACAGCCGCATCTCGCCGCAGGCCATCCCCAGCTCGGAGTTCGACGTGGGGAACCTGCAATGAGGCCCGCCCGGATCCGATGGCGGGCGGTGGCCTGGGCCGTGGCGACTGCGCTGGCGCTGCCCACTCTGGCGCAGGAGAGCGCAGCGCCCGAGGCGGATACCGCGCAGTCCGATGCCCCTCAGTCCGGTACCCCGCAGGCCGAGTCCTCCTGGCGCCTCAGTGGCTCGGGCGAGGCCTGGGTGTACGGGACCCACAACGGTGTGTTGAGCACCAGCCTGCTCAACCCGGGCAACCGGGTGGCCGCCTTGCCACGCGAGCTGGGCTTGCTGGATGTCCGCCTGAACGGGCGCGCCGAAGAGGGGCCGCTGGCCCTGGTCGGCTCGCTGCGCTTGACCTCGCAGCGCAGTCAGACCGAACAGGCCGCACGGCCAGACCGGCGCGACAGTGACGACACCCAGCAGGTGGGCCAGGCGTTTGCGCGCTATCGGCAGGGGGAGGGGGTGTGGACGGTGGGGCGCGAACTGTTGAGCTGGGGCCCGGCCAATTTTCGCTCGCCGAGCAACCCGTTCTACTTTGATGCCGGCCGCACCAACCCGCTGGCCGCCACGCCGGGGGTGGACGTGCTGCGCTACACCGGGCAACTGGCGCCAGGCTGGCGCCTGGGGGGCGGCTATGTGCTGTCGACCTCGCAAATCACCCCGGCCACCGATCTGGGGCACAGCAGCTGGCTGAAGCTGGATCAGCAAGGTGACGCGCACCTGGCCAGTCTGGTGATCAGCCAGCAGCGGGGCGGTTCCACCTTTGTCGGCGGCTTTGCGCAATGGACGCCCGACGACGCCTGGCTGCTCTATGGCGAGGTGGGCAGCAACCGCCAGCCCGGCCTGCTGCAGGTAGGCAGCCCCGGCAATAGCCCGCTTTACCGCTGGCAACAACCGGCCCCGCGCAGCACGGATGCCCTGCTGGGGGCCAGCTACACCCTGGAGAGTGGTCATGTCCTGATCGGTGAATGGCTGCACAGCACGGGGGGCTACAGCGAGGCGGGGCAGGCCGCTTATTGGGCCCAGGCGGGTCGGGCCAATGCCTTGGCCACGCAAAACCCGGCCCTGGCCTATGGCAGCCTGGGCCAGGCCCTGGGACAGGCGCCTCGATTGCTGGGGCGCGATTACCTGTGGCTGGGCCTGCAGAGCAATCCGCAGGAAAGCGGCCTATATTGGCGTGCCGAATACAGCACGCAGCTGGCCGACCGAAGCGGGCAGGTGCTGCTTTACGGCGAGAAAAACTTCTGGCGCCAGCTGTCGGGCTTTGTGGTGCTGAGCCGCACGGTTGGCAGTGTGCAGACCGAGTTTGGCAGCCTGGTGCGAAGCCGCCTCACCGCAGGGGTGAAGCTGTTTTTGTTTTGAGCGGGGAGGGCGGCGACCCCGGCAGGTGGGGGCCGCTCAAGAGGCCAGGGCGATCAAGGCGCTCTGGGCTTCAGCGTGGGCTGACGTTGTCGGTCGAGGCAGAAACCGAGGGCACGTTCACGCGGCGGGCGCCATCGAAGCGGCGCTGCCAGTAGCTGTCGCGCATGTCTTCGACACGGATCTGGCTGCCTGTGCGGGGAGAGTGAATGAATTTACCGTCGCCAACATAAATGCCCACGTGGCTGAAGGCGTGGCGCATGGTGTTGAAAAACACCAAGTCGCCGGGTTGCAGTTCTTGCTTGTCGATGGTCTGGGTGGCGGCGGCCTGCTGGTCGGCGCGGCGTGGCAGCACCAGACCCACGGTCTGCTCGTACATCGCTCGGACGAAGCCGCTGCAATCAAAGCCGGTTTCGGCGTTGTTGCCGCCGCGGCGGTAGGGCACGCCCAGAAAGCCCATGGCGTTGACCACCAGCTCGGAAGCACGGCTGCTGAGGCTTTGACGCACATAGCTCAGTTGGGTGAGCAGGCCTCGGTCGGCGAGCAGGCGTTCCACGTCGTCGACCGGCTGGGTCGATGGCGCCGCCTGAGCCCGAAGGGCTAAACCGAAGATCGTGAGGCCGAGAAGGAGTAGGCAGAGCCAACGAGACATGGGCGCAGAGGTTAACGACCTGTCAGGTTCAAGTCAAGCGGGGATTCACGAGAAAGCACCGGCACCTGGGTTGACGTTGATCTGTCGCAGGGCGGAGGGCCACCCGGGGCGGGCATCCGGGGGCGGGACTGGGTTCTAATAAGGGCCGTGGCCTGCTGTAGGCCGGCATGATGAGAGAAGAACCATGTTGATTGACGCCCAGGAATCCCAGCTCGTGCTGGTCGACTACCAAACCCGCCTGATGCCCGCCATCCATGAAGGCCCGCTGGTGCTCGAAAACGCGCAGCGCCTGGCCCGTGCGGCCCGCCTTTTGCAGGTGCCTGTGTTTGGCACCGAGCAGAACCCTTCCAAGCTGGGCGAGAACGCGCCCGAGCTCAGGGCCTTGTGCCAGCAGACGCTGGCCAAGATGCATTTCAGCGCCTGCGAAGAGGGCCTGTCCGAGTGGCTGCGCCCGCCGGCCAAGCCGGTTCAGGGCAATGCGCGAAGCCTGCCAAAGCATTTGCAAAAACCGGCCCAGGGTGAGCCCGAGCGCAGCGCCATCGTGCTGGCCGGCTGCGAGGCCCATGTGTGCCTGCTGCAGACCGCGCTCGATCTGCTCGAAGACGAATTCGATGTCTGGGTGGTGACCGACGCCTGCGGCTCGCGCACCGAACGCAACCGCGATGCGGCCTTTGACCGCCTGGCTGGTGCCGGTGCGGAACTGGTGACCACCGAGATGGTGCTGTTTGAATGGCTGCGCACCGCCGAGCACCCTCAGTTCAAGGCGGTTCAGGCCCTGATCAAATAAGCCGCTGGCGGCGGACCGGGCCTCAGGCGCTGTCGCGAAAGCGGCGCGTGATGTCTTCGATGGTGGCTCGCTCCTGGGCCAGGGCCGCGACGCAATGCGGGTCAAGCTGCCCGGCCTCGGCCATGTGCTGCAACTCGCTCAGGGCCTGGTCGGTCGGCCAGCCTTCCTTGTAGGGGCGGGGGCTGGTCAGCGCATCGAAGATATCGGCCACGGTGACAATGCGGGCCTCGATCGGGATCTCGGGGGCTTTCAGCCCCCGCGGGTAGCCGGAGCCATCGAGCAATTCGTGGTGATAGGCCACGATATTGTGCATCATCGCCGAATTGGGCAGGTCATTGAGCTTGAAGTCGCCCATCATCTTGCCGACCAGCGCACAGCCGAGTTCGACATGGGTTTCCATGATGCGGTGCTCGTCGGCGTCCAGTGAGCCCTCCTTGAGCAGGATGCGGTCGGGGATGCCGATCTTTCCGATGTCGTGCAGCGGCGCGAATTGGTAGATGTTCTCCACAAACTCGTCGTCCAGCCCATAGCGCGGCGCCACGCCGCGCGCAATCAGTCGTGCGTAGCGCGACATGCGCTCCAAGTGGGCCCCGGTTTCGAAGTCGCGCAGGTTGGCAAAGTCCCGTGCGATCTGGGTCGATGCCAGCAGCATGCGCACCGTGGCCATTTCGCTGCTGATCATCATGTTGATCAGGCTGCAGGCCAGCACCAGATCGCGTTGTACGGTGGGGTTGAAGACCTCGGGCTGCAGAGAGTCGAAGAACACGAAGCCCAGCAGCGTTCCCTGGCCATACATGGGCACGGTGAACGACGACTGGTAGCCCTGCTGGTTCAGCCATTGGGCATGCTCACTGCCTTGGCCGATGACCTTGGGGATGTGGTCCAGCACGCGCAACTCGCCGCTGCGTGCCAAGGCAAGAAGCGATTGGCTTTCGTGCAGGGGAAACTCATAGCCGCGCAGCGCCTCACCGGTGCGGGTGCTGTGCAAAAAGGTTTTCAGGCGGTCTTCGCTCTCGTCATAGAGCGCACAGGCGACGCGGTCAAGCGAGGGCACGGCGGCTCGCAGATGCTCGTGCATCTCGCGCAGGCGTTCGCTCAGGCTGCGGGCGCCTGCAAACAGGTCGACAAAGTGGGGAATGGGTATTTCGGTCATGGAGCGTGGAGCGCGCCCGCGTGATTGGAGCACCGATGTCAGGGGCGACAAGCGTTCAGTATCGGGCTTTCTTGATGCAAATCAAGCTGTGTTGCCGGGCCGGGCCGGGATGGCCTCGTGCTGGGGCCTGTGAGGTCGAGATGACGCGTGTCAGGTCTGAGCAAGCCCCTGATGAATAATTATGAATTCAATTGAATAGACCCAAGCCCCCAGCCCGGCTTGCAGCGGGGGGTCCCAGAGTCGGTGAGAGGAGATCAACCGGATGACTTACGCACAATTCCACCAGCGCTCCCTGACGGAGCGCGACGCCTTCTGGACCGAACAGGCGGCCTTGATCGACTGGCAACAGGCGCCCCAGCAGGTTTGCGATGACAGCAACCCGCCTTTTGCGCGCTGGTTCGTCGGCGGTACCACCAACCTGTGCCACAACGCGGTGGACCGCCATGTGGCCACCCGCGGTGACCAGGCTGCGTTGATCGCGGTGTCCACCGAGACCAACTCCGAGCGGGTCTACACCTTTGCCGAGCTGCAGCGCGAGGTCGAGCGCATGGCTGCATCGCTCAAATCACTGGGTGTGGGCAAGGGCGACCGGGTCTTGATCTACATGCCCATGATTGCCGAGGCGGCCTTTGCCATGTTGGCCTGCGCGCGCATCGGGGCGCTGCACACCGTGGTGTTCGGGGGCTTTGCCTCCGGCGCCCTGGCCTCGCGCATCGATGATGCCGAGCCGGTGGTGATCGTGAGTGCGGACGGTGGTTCGCGTGGTGGCAAGCCCGTGCCCTACAAGCCCTTGCTCGATGCCGCCATCAGTCTGGCCACGCACAAGCCCGCCGCGGTGCTGTTGGTGGACCGTGGGCTGGTGCCCATGAACTGCGTGGCCGGCCGCGATTACCGCTGGGCCGATCTGCGCCAACAGCACCTGGACACCCGCGTGCCTTGCGAGTGGGTGGACTCGACCCACCCCAGCTACACCCTGTACACCAGCGGTACCACGGGCAAGCCCAAGGGCGTGCAGCGCGACACAGGGGGCTACGCCGTGGCCCTGGCCGCCAGCATGAAGCACATCTTCCAGGGCAATCCGGGCGAGACCTATTTCTCGACCAGCGACATCGGCTGGGTGGTGGGGCACAGCTACATCGTCTACGGCCCGCTGATCGCCGGCATGGCCACCATCGTCTATGAAGGCCTGCCGACCCGCCCAGATGCCGGCATCTGGTGGCATTTGGTCGAAAAATACAAGGTCACCCGCATGTTCAGCGCCCCCACGGCTGTGCGCGTGCTCAAGAAGCAGGACCCGGCCTACCTGAGCAAGTACGACCTGTCCAGCCTCAAGGCCCTGTACCTGGCGGGCGAACCGCTGGACGAGCCCACCGCACAGTGGATCAGCAGCGCGCTCAATGTACCCATCATCGACAACTACTGGCAGACCGAGTCGGGCTGGCCCATCCTCACGCTGGCCAACGGCGTGCAGGCCCAGACCAGCAAGTTCGGCAGCCCGGGGTTGGCCATGTATGGCTACGACGTCAAGCTGTTCGACGAGTCCACCGGTGAAGAACTCAAGGGCCCCAACCAGAAAGGGGTGGTGGCCATCGAAGGACCGTTGCCTCCGGGTTGCATGCAGACCGTGTGGCGTGATGACCAGCGCTTCGTGAACACCTACTGGAAGAGCATTCCGGGCAAGCTGGTGTACAGCACTTTCGACTGGGGCATTCGCGACGAAGATGGTTATTTCTTCATCCTGGGCCGCACCGACGACGTGATCAATGTGGCCGGGCACCGCCTGGGCACCCGCGAGATCGAGGAAAGCATCTCCAGCCATTCCAACGTGGCTGAGGTGGCGGTGGTCGGGGTGGCCGACAAGCTCAAGGGCCAGGTGGCCATGGCCTTCGTGGTGCCCAAGGACGCGGCCTCGGTCGACAGCGAAGCGGCCCGCCTGGCGCTGGAAGGCGAGATCATGAAGGTGGTGGACGGCCAATTGGGCGCCGTGGCCCGTCCGGCACGCGTGCTGATCGTCAACGTGCTGCCCAAGACACGCAGCGGGAAACTGCTGCGCCGGGCCCTGCAGGCCGTGTGCGAAGGCCGCGACCCGGGTGACCTGACCACCATGGACGATCCCGCGGCCCTGCAGCAGGTGCGCGACATGGTTCAACCTGGCTGAGCACGGCCCCACGCCGCGCCTGCAGGCCAGCACCGTCTGAACGCGACGGGCCCAGTACATCGGGTCCTGATTTGACAGCCCAGAATCCGAAATAGGATGTACGCGTACATCCTATTTTGTTTTCAAGGCCGCCATGATTCAGACCAAGCGATTCAAGAACGGCAATTCCCAGGCGGTTCGCATCCCTGCCGAACTGGCCTACAGCCAATGGGACCTCGATCTGGTCATCGAGCGTCGAGGCGACGAGTTGCTGATTCGACCGGCGCGTCGCCGAATTGGCGATGTGCTGGGCAAGTTTGCCCAGTTTTCACCCGATTTCATGGCCGACGGCCGTGAGCAGGTCGAGGCCGGTGAGCGTGAGGCCCTTTGATGCCGCGCTACATGCTAGACACCAACATCTGCATCTACCTGATGAAGCACCAGCCTGCGGAGGTTCGTGAACGCTTTGCGGCTTGCTATGTCGGGGATGTCGTGCTCTCGGCCATCACGCTGGCCGAACTCGAATACGGCGTCGCGTGCTCTGGCGAGGCTCAGGCATGCAACCAGGCGGCTCTGAGCAGCCTGCTCGAAGACATCACGGTGGCTGCTTTTGAAACCGGTGCAGCGCGCGCCTACGGACCTTCGCGGGCACAACACCGTGAGCGAAATCGGCATGCCCTGGACAAATTGATCGCCGCGCATGCCCTGGCGCCGCAGGTGGTGCTGGTCACCAACAACGAGTCTGATTTTCTGGCTTTCCCGGGCCTGAGGGTCGAGAACTGGGTGAATGCCCATTGATCAGGGTGGATGGCCTTACTATTCGCTATTCATTAACGGAATAGCGATCATGGACCACTTCCTCATCCGCGCCCCCCGAAGGCTTGTTCTGCTGGCTCTGATGGGCCTGGCACCGGGTTTTGCCCTGGCCCAGGCCCCTACCCAGGAGCTGACCGTGTCAGCCGCTGCCAGCCTGACCAATGCGTTTCAGGACATTGCCAAAGCCTTTGAAAAGGCCCACCCGGGCAGCAAGGTGGTGCTCAACTTTGCGGCTTCCGGGCCCTTGTTGCAACAGATCCGCCAGGGCGCGCCGGTGGACGTGTTCGCTTCGGCAGACCAGGAAACCATGGACCGAGCGGCGGCCGCGCAATTGCTGGCGCCGGGCCGGGTCGACTTTGCGGCCAACACCCTGGTGCTGGTGCAGCCCGTCACCTCCACCGCCACCCCCAAGGCCCTGGCCGATCTGGCCAGTCCGGCTTTCAAGCGCCTGTCCACCGGCAGCCCGGCCACCGTGCCCGTAGGGCGTTACACCCTGGAAGCCGTGAAAACCGCCGGGCTGGAGGCCGATTTTCAACCTCGCTGGATCTACGCCGACAGTGTGCGCCAGGTGCTGGCCTATGTGGCGCGGGGCGAGGTGGACGCCGGCTTTGTGTACCGCACCGATGCCCTGATCGAGAAAGACCGGGTGCGCATTGCCTTCACGGTGCCCACCGGCACGCGGGTCAGCTACCCGATCGCACCGGTGGCTGCAGGCAAGAACCAGGCCCTGGCCCAGAGCTTCATCAGCTACGTGCGTTCGGCGCCTGCCCAGGAGATTCTGGCGACTTACGGTTTCGCCAAGCCCTGAGCCCAGGCCTCGGGCGCGCGCCATTGGGCGGCCCAGGCCTTCAGTTCGTGGGCCGGCATGGGCCGGGCGATGCCATAACCCTGGCCCAGCAGGCAGCCCATCTGCAGCAGGCGCAGGCCTTGCTCGGTGGTTTCCACCCCCTCGGCGATCAAGGTCAACCCGAAGGAGCGTGACAGGCCGATCACCCCGTCCACGATGGCCATGTCGCCGATGTCGGTCATCATGCCCATCACAAAGCTGCGGTCGATCTTCAGCGTGTCGGCCGGCAATTGGCGCAGGTAGGTGAGCGAGGAGTAGCCGGTACCGAAGTCGTCGATGGCGACCGACAGCCCCATGTTGCGCAATTGGACCAGTGTGGCCGACACCGCATCGATGTCGGTCAGGGCGGCGCTTTCGGTGATTTCGATCTCCAGCAGTGAGGTGGGGACATCGGCGTACTCGGCGAGCAACTGCTGTACGCGCAGCGGAAAATCGGCCATCTGCAGATGCCGCGCCGAGATGTTCAGGCTCAAGGGCACGCGCAGCCCCTGGGCCAGCCACTCCCGTTGCAGCGTCAGGGAATGGGTCAGCACCCATTCACCAAAAGGCGCCTCCAGCACGGAACCTTCGATCTGAGGCAGGAACTCGCCCGGCCCCAACAGGCCCTGTTCGGGGTGGCGCCAGCGGGCCAGGGCCTCAACCCCCACCAGCGTGCCTTCCTGCATGTCCACCTTGGGTTGCACGTACAGGCAGAACTCGTTGGCCTGCAACGCTGCGGCCAGGCGGTCCAGCCGGGTGTGGTGCTCGCGAGAGGCCCGTTCGCGTTCGGCATCAAACAGGTGGATTCGGTTACGCCCTGCCTGCTTGGCCAAGTACATGGCTTGATCGGCGTGGCGCAGCAGGGTGTCGGCATCGGCGTCGTCATCGGGGTACAGCGTCAGCCCGATGCTGGCGGTCACGGTCAGGGCCTCACCCTCCAGGCGCACCGGCTCGGCCATGCGTTGCATCAGGCGGCCGAGGGTGGCTTCGCAAGTCTTGCGGCATTCGGGCTGGGTCAGCAGGATCACAAACTCGTCGCCGCCCAGTCGGGCCACCAGATCCTGGGCACGGATGGCGCTTTGCAGTCGGCGTGCAATTTCGACCAGCAACTGGTCACCCACACCGTGGCCCAGCCGGTCGTTGACCGGTTTGAAACCATCCAGGTCCAGGTAGGCCACCCCCAGCAGTTGGCCGCTCTGGCGGGCTTCACGCATGGCAGATTCCAGGGCCTGGGCCAGTTGCACCCGGTTGGGCAGGCCGGTCAGGGCGTCGAAGTGGGCCAACTTCTGCAGCTGAGCCTCTTGTTCGCGCTGGCGCGTCACGTCCAGCCCCACCCCCACCATGCGAAGGGGCCTGCCGTCGACCTGGCGGGCAATCACTCGGCCCAGGTTGCGCACCCAGCGCACGTTGCCGTCCCCATGCTGCAGGCGCAAGGTCACGTCAAAGGGCTGATTGGGGTGGTTTTGATGGCGATCCAGTGCCGCAAATGCCAGCGCGCGGTCGTCGGGGTGAACCACGTCGCCCCAGCGTTCCGGCGCCGAGCTGGGGTCGGCCGGGGGCAGGCCCCGCAGTTCACGCCATTGACGGTCTCCCACCACCTCACCGGTCTGCATGTTCAGGTCCCACAGGGCCAGGGCGGCGGCTTCAATGGTCAGCGACAGCAAGGCCTCGCGCTCTTGCACCAGGCGTTCGGCCTGTTTGCGTTCGGTGATGTCCTTGATGCCGAACAGCCAACAGGCCTGGCCATCGAATTCGATGGTCTGCATGGATTGCAGGCCGGTGCGTGTCGGGTGGCCGCGCGGCGTGAAATCGACTTCGTAGGCATTCAGCACGCCCTGGGCGTTGGCCATGCTCAGCAGCGCGTCGCGATCGGCCTGGGTGTACAGACCCAGGCCTGCTGAAGAGGTGTCTTGCAAAGCCTCGTTGCGACTGATGCCCGTGGCCTGCTCCCAGGCGGGATTGACCTCCAGGTAATGCCCGGTGGCCTTGCTGCAGATGCCCATGGGGTCGGGAATGGCCTGGAAGATGCGTGAAAACCGCTCTTCCGATTCGCGCAGGCGATCACGGCCGCGGCGTGCTTCATCGATGTCGCGGATCACGCCGCGCACCCGGCGCACCCGACCGTCCTGAACCACAGGCTCGGCCATGGCTTGTACCCAGACCACACGCTGGTCACGGCGCACGATCTGGATCTCATGTTCAAAGGGCTTGTGCTCCAGCACGGCGAGCCGCATCGCCTCGCGGAAGACCTCACGGTAGGGCAGGGCCACGAACTGATCGACATACTGGTCTGGCACACCTTCACCCGCAGACAGGCCGTGCAGTTCGTAGCAGACGTCCGACCAGTAACGCTCGGTGGGGTCGGGCGAGTCTTCCCACACCCCCAGGCGGGCAATGCGCCCGGCCTGTTGCAGCAGGGCGTTCACCCGCACCAGCTCATCTTGCATGGACTGGTGCTCGCTCATGTCATGGAACAGGAAGATGAAGCAGGGCTCGCCGTCCATGTTGATCTGGCGCGCCGACATGCGTCCCGGGATGATGCTGCCCTCAACGCTGCGCGCCAGCAGGGGCAGGCTGTCGACCTGCCCCTTGTCGCGGAAGCATTTCAACAGTTTCTCGCGTTCCGCGGGGCTGGCCCAGATGCTGAGTTCGAGGGAGGTGTGCCCGACGATGTCGTCGCGCGGGCGGCCCAGCAAACGGCAGAAAGCGGGGTTCACCTCGCGGTAGGTGCCATCGCTGATGCGGGTGATGCCTGCCGCATCGGGCAAGGCCTCGTAGATGGTCTGAAACTTCGCTTGCGACAGTTGCAGCGCATCGCTGGCCTGGTGGCTGGCCGTGATGTCGTGGTGCATGCCCACCACCCGGCTGGCCCGGCCGAGTTCGTCACGCTCGACAATGCGCCCACGTGCCAGCACCCAGTGCCAGCGGCCGTCGCGGTCGTGCACCCTGAACTCGGTCTCAAAAGCATCGTCGGGGCTGCGCAGCAGGTCCTGTCGGACGTTTTCGAGCCGATGGGCGTCGTCAGGGTGCCAGTGTTGGTCCCAGACCTTCCAGGGGTCGGTGCCACGGGGGCCGCTCAGATCGAACTGTTCGTAAAAGCTGCCCTGGAAGGTGGTCCGTTGCTTGGGCACGTCCCAGATCCAGCGTCCGCCGCCCGAGGAGTCCAGTACCTGAAGCAGCTCGTTTTCTCGCCGCTTGAGCTGAAGTTCGTACCGTGCCCGTCCCAGCATCAACTCCAGGCAGCAACCCAGCAGCAGGGTGCTCCCCCCGTAGCGCCACAGTTGGGCGTGCGATTGATCACTCAACCAGCCCAACTGGCTGGCCAGCAGCATCAGAGCCTGCACCCCTGCCGCCAGCATCAGCAAGGACAGCCACACCCTGACCCGCGGCGAGGCCTTGGACCGCTCACGCCGCAGCAATTGGCGGCAGACATCGGCCCAGGCCATGAGCATGAAGATCAGCAACATCTGTGTGTCCGCAGAGGGTGCGCGCAGGATCACGGCCGCCAGCAAAGCCGGTACCAGAGCGATCAGCCCGACCCGGCGCCCCATGATGTACAGCGCCAGGGTCAGGTAGGCTGGCCGCAGTTCGGCCATGGGCGACAGCCCCGCCAGCACGTTCCAGTACATGGCCACCACTGAGGCCAGGCCCAGCAGCGTGCCTGTGAACAGGCGTTGTCGAAGGCTGGGGGTCAACAGCCAGCCGGGGGGCAGCAGCAGGAACACGCCGACCACGGCCGCCGTGATACCGCTGTTCACCGCCAAGTCAAGCGGAAAGTCAATCAACCCATCACCTCGTTCATATCTTGAAGCCGGGCATCCGGGCGCAGGCCTCAAGGCCTGGGGTGAGGCCTTCAGCCTGAGGCAGGGCGCCGGACTGCGTTACTGAACACAAGTGTAGAGGGATGGTGGCCCGCCTCAGGGCGCGCCAGGGCAGGTCCAAGGGGGGGCAAACCCGGGGAGGCCCCCTGCCAGGGCTGCGTTTGCCTATTTTTTGATCTGTATCAGGCCGGTGGAGAGCGCGGTGCCGCAAACGATCACCAAGCCGCACAGCACCATCCATGGCGTGATCTGTTCGCCCAGAAACAGGCCACCATAGGCCACGGCGAACAGGGGCGTGACGAAGGTGACCGTCATGGCACGGGCCGGACCGGCATGCAGGATGAGCCTGAAATACAGGATGTAGGCAATGCCAGTGCAAAACACCGCGATCGCAGCGATGGCGGCCCAGGCCTGCAGGCTGGGAGCCTGGGCTGGCCACGACAGGGCGGTGGGCACGGCCAGCACCAGGGCTGAGCCCAGTTGGCTGCCGGTGGCATTGGCCAGGGCGGGCACCCCACCGAGGAAGCGCCGCGTCAGATTGGCGGCCCAGCCATAGCAGAACGTGGCCGCTAGGCAGGCCAGCACGGCGAAGCCGCTGCCACCGGGTTTGAAGCTGGCCTTGTCCACCGCCAGCAGCACCACGCCCGTGAAGCCGATGGCCAGGCCCAAGGCCTTCATGCGTCCAGGGCGTTCACCCAGCCACAACCAGGCCAACAGGGCGCCACACAGGGGGGTGGTGGCATTGAGGATGGCCGCCAGCCCGGTGTTGATGGACAGCACGGCCCAGGCGTACAGGGCGAACGGGATCGCTGAATTGACCACGCCGATCAGCAAAATCGACCGCCATTGGGCCTTCAGTGCCGGCCACTGCCCCCGCGAGACCATGATGGGCCACAGAAAGACCGTGGCCAGAATCACCCGCAGGCCGGCCGTGGCCAGCGGGCCGAACTCCGAGGCCCCCAGACGCATGAACAGAAAAGACGCGCCCCACAGCGCTGCCAGCAACACAAACTCCAGGACCCAGGCGGCGCTCATGCGGGCACCTCGGTCCACAGCAAAGCCTGGCTGGCAGGCCCATCGGGCAGGGCCTGGCCTTCCAGGCGCAGCAGCGCCTGCTTGCGCTCCAGGCCACCGGCATAGCCGGTCAGGCTGCCATCGGCGCCCACCACTCGGTGGCAGGGCACGATCACCGACACCGGGTTGCGCCCCACGGCGGCGCCGACCGCTCGTGCCGCGGCGGGCCGCCCCAACTGGGCGGCCAAGGCCCCATAGCCCTGCAACTGGCCGCAGGGGATGCGCAGCAGCGCTTGCCACACGGCCTGCTGGAACGGCGTGCCCTGGTTCAGGTCCAGTGGCACGGAGAACTGCCTCAGGCGGCCCTGCAGATAGGCCTGAAGTTCATCACGGGCCTGCTGCAGCAGGGCGTGCCCGGGGGCCAGCGGCCAGGCGTCCGGGCCATCGAGTCGGGCCGGGGCGTGGCGCTGGCCGGCAAACCAGGCACCGGCCAGGCCGAGTGGGCTGGCTGCGAGGTGCATGGGGCCCAGCGGGGTGTCAAACACCAGTTGAACCCGTTCAGAGGGGGCGGTCATCGGCAAATCCTGTGGGGTGAATTCGGGGAAGTGGGGAGGGGCGGGGCCCGGAGGGCAGCGTCAGGCCGTGTCGGGCGCCGTGGGGGGGCCGTGTCCCCAGATGCGCAGCACGGCATAGCCGCGCCAGGGGCGCCATGCGGCCGAGGCGGCTTCGGTGGCCAGCAGGCGCTGGCGCGGCGTGCTGCCTGGCTGGCGCGTGCCCAGGCGCTCTTGCAACACACCGTCGCCAGCCGGAAACGCATCGGGCCAGCGCAGGGCACGCAGCGCGATGTACTGAGCTGTCCAGTCGCCAATGCCGGGCAAGTCGGTGAGTGCGGCCAGGGTCTGAGCCAGTGGAGCGCTGCCATCCAGCGTCAGGCGCCCTGCGAGCAACGCCTGGGCCAGGGCCATCAGGGCGCGTTGGCGTTGTCGCACGATGCCCAGTTCGCCCAGGCGGGGGGCCAATCCCTGCCCATCGTCCAGAGCAGCCAGGGCCGCAGCATCAGGAAACACGCAGGTCAGGCCCACAGGGCGTGGGATGTCGGCGGGCAGTGCCTGCCCCAGCAGGTCGACCAGGCGTTGGCACAAGGTGCGCCCACCCGCCACGGTGACCTGCTGGCCCAGGATGGCACGCACCGCCAGTTCAAACCCGTCCAGCGTGCCCGGCACGCGCAAGCCGTTGAGTGGCCCGAAGTGGGGCGCCAAAACCTGGTCGATGGCGCCTGGGTCGGCGTCCAGGTCCAGCCACTGGCGCACCCGGCGAATCACGGTGGGCAGGGCAGGGCTCAGGCTTTCGCTGCAGGTCAACAACACCTGGTGCGGTTGCGTTGGCCAATGCACCTGTACCCAACCGATCAGCGGTTGGCCTCCGCCGTGCAAGGCTGGCAGGCGCAGCGTGCGCGCCACGCGCAGGCCATCGGCGGCCTGCTCAATGGCTTCCAGACCCTGCAAGGCCCGCTGGGCCAGAAACCCAACCAGGCCCGCCTGGTCGTAGGGGGGGCGGTAGGCCAGGCGGATGGCGGTCTGGGCGGTGTCCGCCACGGCGGGGCTTTTGCGCCATTGGCTGGGGTTGAGGCCGTAGTGTTCAACAAAGGCGGCATTGAAGCGGCGCAGGCTCGCAAAGCCACTGGCCTGTGCGATGTCGGTCACCGGCAGGGGGGTGTCAGTCAGCAACTGCTTGGCCGTCAGCAGCCGCCGGGTCTGCAGGTAACGCAGGGGTGCCACCCCCAGACTGGCTTCAAAGACACGCCTCAGGTGCCGGTCGCTCACCCCCAGGTGAGCGGCCAGCCGGGCCATGACGGGGGCTGCGTCCGGCTCGCCGACCTGAGGCCAGTGGCTGGGGTCGTCCAGCCAGCGCGAGGCCTCGGCAGCCAGAATCCGGCGCGCATCGGTGCTGGACCACGCCAGTGTCTGCGGGGCCAGCTCGGGTCGGCAGCGCAGGCAGGGGCGAAAGCCCGCCTGCTCGGCCTGGGCAGCCAGCTCGAAGAAGCGGCAGTTCTCGCGTTTGGGCGCACGCACCGTGCAGACCGGGCGGCAATAGATGCCGGTGCTGGTGACCCCCGTGAAAAAGTGGCCATCAAAGCGCGCATCGCGGGTGCTGAGCGCCAGGTAGCAGGCCTCGGGGTCGGTGCTCAGCCCCGCGGGCTGCGCCCGCCCACCCGCCCGGGGGGGGCTTTCGGGCAGCGCCTTGGAAGGGACAGGTGGTGAGGCCATGCCGGCATGATACGCAGCGCAGGGTGATGCGCTGGCCGTTTTCGGACCCCGTCCTTCCCCTAAACGGATGAGTAAGAATTTGTCAACTCAGGCTTTCCCCTCACTACAATCGGTCGGAGTTCCGGCGCGTGGTGTGCCGGTTTTGATCAGTGACACATCCTCCGTACGGGCTCTATCCATGCAAGTGAATGCAGCGATCTTCAAGGCTTATGACATCCGGGGCATTGTGCCCACGACCCTGAACACCGAGGTGGCCGAGGCCCTGGGGCTGGCATTTGGTGCCGCTGCCCAGGTGCTGGGCGAGAAGACCGTGGCGGTGGGGCGCGACGGCCGTTTGAGTGGGCCGTCCCTGGTTCAGGCGCTGATCCGTGGCCTGATGGCGGCCGGCATCGAAGTGATTGATGTGGGCGCGGTGACCACGCCCATGCTGTACTTTGCCGCCAGCACCCTGTGCCGCAGCGGCATCCAGGTCACGGGCAGTCACAACCCCAAGGATTACAACGGCTTCAAGATGGTGCTGGCTGGCAAAGCCATCTACGGCGATGAGATCCAGGCCCTGCGTCGCACCATGGAGGCCGACAGCGCCCCGCGCCTGGCTGGTGGCAGCGTGCGCCAGGCCGATGTGGGCCCTGCTTACCAGGACCGCATCGTGGGTGACGTGAAGCTGGCCCGCCCGCTGAAGATCGTGGTCGACTCGGGCAACGGCATTGCGGGTGCATCGGCCCCGGCCATCTTCCGCGCCTTGGGCTGCGAGGTCACCGAGTTGTTCAGCGAGGTGGATGGCGACTTCCCCAACCACCACCCTGATCCGAGCAAGCCCGAGAACCTGCGTGACCTGATGGCGGCACTGCAGGCCGGTGATGCCGAACTGGGCCTGGCCTTTGATGGCGACGGCGATCGTCTGGGCATCGTCACCAAGGACGGTCAGAACATCTTCCCCGACCGCCAGATGATGCTGTTTGCACGCGACGTGCTGTCGCGTGTGCCTGGGGGCGAGATTGTTTTTGACGTCAAGTGCACCCAACGCCTGGCCCCTGAGATCCGTGCTGCCGGTGGGGTACCGGTGATGTTCAAGACCGGTCACTCGTTGATCAAGGCCCGCATGCGTGAAACCAATGCCCCTCTGGGCGGCGAAATGAGCGGCCACATCTTCTTCAAGGAGCGCTGGTATGGCTTTGACGATGGCACCTATGCCGGTTGTCGCCTGCTGGAGATCCTGAGCCGCCACCCCGACGCCAATGTGGTGCTCAATGGCCTGCCGCAAAGCCATTCGACACCCGAGTTGAACGTGGCCTGTGCCGAGGGTGAGCCGCACCGTGTCACGGCCGAATTGCAGGCCGCCGCCCCCGCCTTCCTGGCGCAGCGAGCCACGGCGCGGGGGCAAAGCGTCACGCCGGCCACCCCGACGATTTCGGCCATCGACGGGCTGCGCGTTGACTGGGCCGATGGTTTCGGGCTGATCCGGGCCTCCAACACCACGCCGGTGCTGGTGCTGCGCTTTGAGGGGCAGGATGCCGAAGCCTTGCACCGCATCGAGGGCGACATGCTGGCCCTGCTGCGGCAGATCAAGCCCGACGCCCAGGTTGGCAGTGCGGCTCACTGACGCGGCGGCCACGGTGTCGACCGCAGGGCCTCCCCCATCCTGGGCGGGCCGCGCATGACGCTGGTGCGCACCTTTTACTCGGCGGCCCTGGTGGCTGCACAACCCTTGTTGCGGCGCAAACTGGCGCGCCGTGGGGTCACTGAGCCGGGGTACCTGGAGGCGATCGAAGAGCGCTTCGGTCACTACCGGCAAGCACCCGGGCAAGGCTTTGTCTGGGTTCACGCGGTGTCGCTTGGTGAGACCCGGGCTGCCGGGATCCTGATTGCTGCCTTGCGGGCCGAATGGGCACGCCGAGGCTGGTCATTTCGATTGCTGCTGACCCACGGCACCGCCACGGGGCGGGCTGAAGGCCAGCGCCTGCTGCGTGACGGTGATGTGCAGGTCTGGCAGCCCTGGGACACGCCGGCGGCGGTGCAGCGTTTCGTGCGCCATTTCCAGCCGGCGCTGGGGCTGATCATGGAAACCGAGGTCTGGCCCAACCTGATCGCGGCCTGCCAGGGGGCGGGGATCCCGCTGGCCCTGGCCAATGCGCGGCTCAATGAGCGCTCACGCGCTGCGGCCCAGCGCTTGCGCTGGCTCAGCGAGCCGGCCTACCGAGGCTTCAGTGCCGTCTGGGCCCAGACCGAAGACGATGCCGGCCGCCTGCGCGCCGTGGGGGCGCCGGTGAAGGCGGTGTTGGGCAACGTCAAGTTCGACGCCCAGCCTGACGAGGTCCAGCAGGTGCTGGGGCGGGCGCTGGCGCGCCGCCTGGACAACGAACGGGGTCAACGCGTGGTGCTGCTGGCCAGCTCGCGCGAGGGCGAGGAGGCAGCCCTGATCGAAAGCTGGCGCAGCAACGCCGGCAGCGTGGGCAATGCCGCCATTCAATGGCTGGTGGTGCCGCGGCATCCGCAACGCTTTGATGAAGTGGCTGAACTGTTCAAACGCGCGGGCTTGACGGTGGCCCGGCGCAGCCAATGGGGCGATCTGGCGGCCCCGGTGCTGCCCCCTCAGGCCGATGTCTGGATCGGCGATTCACTCGGTGAAATGGCCTTGTATTACCGGCTGGCCCGCCTGGCCCTGCTGGGCGGCAGTTTCGAACCCCTTGGGGGGCAGAACCTGATCGAGGCCTGTGCCAGCGGCTGCCCGGTGCTGGTGGGCCCGCACACCTTCAATTTTGCCGATGCCGTCGAGTTGGCCCTGCAGGCCGGCGCGGCCTGGCGCGTCAGCGACATGGCCCACGCGGTGGGCCAGGCGCAGGCCCTGCTGGCCGACGAGCGCCGTTGCCTGGACGCCGCCCAGGCGGCGGTGGCCTTCACCCAGGCCCATCGGGGGGCGGCCCAGCGCACGGCGGCGGCGGCGGCTGGTTTGTGGGCGGCCGTGAACGCTTGATCGGGGCGGGAAAGTACCCGCCGCCGTTTGACTTCAAGCCTCTTTCGTTGTGGGATCCTCACCGCTGAGCAGATCCTCTTGGGCCCGGGCGATGAGCACGCTCAACGCCGGCAGGTCGCTTTGGAGGGGCTGCGAGACCACGCCAAGATCGACTCAGAAGTAACCGTGCGCCAGAGCATTGCGCATGTCATCGGCAATCGAAAGGGGCAACTCTGGATGTGCCGCCGCGAACCTGGGGTGGTGCTTTTCGATGTTGTTGGCCGCTTCGCCGATGACTTCCAGGTGACGGATCACGGCGTCTTGCACCGGTTTTTGATGGAGAAACGCCTGTCAATCCAGGTTTTCGGTGTAGCTGCAGATCCGCTCCAGGGCTTCCAGAATGTGGGCGAGGTAGTCGCGCAATCGCTGCTCATCACGGCTCATACTGGAAGCGCTTCCGCCAGAACCCGGGCTCGGAAGCTGTCTGGAAGCGCATGGGGTGTGAGCACATCCACCTTCACACCCAGCAGCAGGCGCAGCTCATGCATGATCGCGCCGATATCGAAGAGGGTCGTTTGAGGCGTCGGGTCAATCAGGAGATCGAGGTCGCTGGTGTCCGTATCGCGGCCATGCAGCACCGAGCCGAACACCCGAGCATTTCCGGCCCGGTGAGATGCAACGACTTGACGGATCGCGGCTCGGTTCAAGGCCAAGGCTTCAGAAGGTCTCATGGGCTTTGCGCCCGCAATGAAACCTGATGCCAGGGCCGAGCCCTGCCAAAAGGCTGCCGGGGTTTCGGCGCCATGCCGCATCCGACTCAGGGCACCAGCAACTGATTCACCGCCTGCAGGTCTTCCGGTTTGAGGCTGCCGTTGGCCTGGCGCAGCTTCAGGCCGCCGAGCAGCACGTTGTAGCGGGCCTGGGCCAGGTCGCGTTTGGTCTGGTAGAGCTGGCTTTGCGAGTTCAGCACATCGATGTTGATGCGCACGCCCACCTGGTAACCCAGGCGGTTGGCGTCCAGTGCCACCTGGCTGGAGGCCTCGGCTGCCTGCAGGGCCTGCACCTGGCTGGCCCCCGACACCACGCCGTAGAACGCGGTGCGCGTGGCCTGCGCCACGTTGCGGCGGGCGGCGTCGAGGTCGCTGCGGGCCTTGTCTTCGAGCGACAGGGTTTCGCGGATGCGGTTCTGCAGCGCGCCACCGGCGTACAGCGGGATGTTCATGGTCACGCCAATCGAGCCCTGGTAGATGCGCGAGCTGACGGTGCTGGTAGGCGACAGGCTGGAGCCGTTCTCATTGCGGGCGTAGCCATAGCTGCCCGTGAGGTCGACCGTGGGTTTTTCGCCCGCCTGGGCTTTGCGCACCTCCAGTTCGGCCACGTCGACGGCGGTCTGGGCCAGTTGCACGCTGGGGTGTTCGTTGGTGGCGTCAATCCATTGACTGATCTGCTCGGCCGGCGGCGCGCTGACGGGCACGTTGGGCTGCAGGGGCTTGGGGCTGGTGTTGTTGCGGCCCACCAACTGATCCAGGAACAGACGCTTCACCCGCAGGTCGTTCTGGGCAGCGATCTCCTGGCTGAGCACCAGATCGCGCCGGGCCTGGGCTTCGCGGGTGTCGGTGATGGTGGCGGTGCCCACCTCGAAGTTGCGCTGTGCCGACGCGAGTTGCTCTTCGACAGCGACCTTCTGAGCCTGCACGAAGACCAGGCTGTCTTGTGCGGCCAGCACGTCGAAATAGGCCTGGCTGACGCGCACGATCAAGTCCTGTTCGGCCAGGGCCAGTTGGGCATCGGCCTGCTGCAGCAGTTTTTCGCCTTGCTGGTAGGCCGCCAGGTTGCCGGGGCGGTACAGCGGCTGTGTCAGGTTGACCCCGTTTTGCCGCACGCCATACGGGTGCTTGAAATAGGGCACCGAATCGATGTTGCCCGATACCGTGCTGCGGGTGATCGAGGTCTGCATGCCAATCGTGGGGCGCAGATTGGCCTTGGCCTGGTCGGCGCGGGCCAGCGTGGCCTCGAACTGCGAGCGGGCACCGCGGTAGCTGGCATCGTAGTCGCGAGCGGCCTGGTACAGCTCGTCCAGGCTCTGGGCGTGAAGCGAGGCACTCAGGCCCGTGGCCAGGCCGATCAGGGTCAGCAAGGCGGGCAGGCGCCGCAGGGCGTGTAAGGAAACTGGCATGGAAAGCATGAAAAGGGCACTCCGGGGAGGTTCATCAATAAACGGGCACTTCGGGGTCGCGCTCCAATGCCCAGGCGTGGATGCCGCCGGCAATGTTGACGACCGAATCAAAACCGTTTGCTGCCAGGAAGGCAGCGACGCGCTGGCTGCGGGCCCCGTGGTGGCACAGGCAGGCCACCGGGGTGGCGGGGTCCAGTTCGGCCAGTCGCGCCGGAATCTCTCCCATCGGAATGCTGACCAGTCGGAAGTCCGCCGCAGGCTTGATGCTGGCGGTCTGCAGCTCCCAGGGTTCGCGCACGTCCAGCACGACGGGCTGGACGCCGGGGTGGGCCTGGAGCCAGTCGTGCAGGCTGGCGGGTCGGACTTGGTCAATCATGCAAGGGTTCCGGTGAGGGTCAGAAACGGAAGCGCGAAGGCTCGGGGAAGTTTTGCAGGCGGGGGGCGATGGTGTCCCAGGGGGTCTTGGTCTCGAAACGCTTGTCGCCGCTGCGGGTGATGTAGTGGGCGCGCATCACAGGCTCGTCGCCCACGATGGCGAACAGGCGGCCACCCACCTTGAGTTGGTCCAGCAGGGCCGCAGGCACTTCGGCCACCGAGCCGCTGAGCACGATCACGTCGAAGGGGCCGTCGGCCTGCACGGTGCGGGCGCCATCGGCCAGGCGCACTTCCACGTTGTGGATGCCGGCGCGCTGCAGGTTGCCACGGGCGAACTCGGCCAGTTCAGGGTTGATTTCCAGGCTGACCACGCGCTGCGCCTGATGCGCCAATAGGGCGGCCATGTAGCCCGAGCCGGTGCCGATTTCGAGCACTTTTTCGTTCTTCTGCACCTTCAGCTCTTGCATCACGCGGGCTTCGTACTTGGGGGCCAGCATCACCTGGCCGCCGGGCAGGGGCACTTCCATGTCGACGAAGGCGATGGCACGCTGGCTTTCGGGCACGAAATCTTCGCGGTGCAGGGTGTTGAGCAGTTCCAGGATCTCAGGCGCATGCACATCCCAGGGGCGGATCTGCTGTTCGATCATGTTGAAGCGGGCTTGCTCGAGGTTCTGGGGCATGGACATGTTGGGGTTCTCCGGCGGTGGATCAGGACAAACCATCGATTTTAGGCGGGCTGGCCGGTGTTTGGCCGCGCTGCCGCGAACGACGCAGCCAAGCCGTCAGGTCATCAAGGTAGCAATACACCACGGGCACCACGACCAGCGTCAACAAGGAGGAGGTGATCACCCCCCCGATCACGGCCTGGCCCATGGGGGCTCGCTGCTCCGAACCCTCGGTGATGGCGAAGGCCAGCGGCACCATGCCGAAGATCATGGCCAGCGTGGTCATCAGGATGGGGCGCAGCCGCACCCGGGCGGCCAGCAGCAGGGCCTCTGCACGGGGCAGTCCGGCCACCGGCTGACCTTGCTCATCCAGGCCGCCCTCTCGGGCCCGAATGGCAAAGTCGACCAGCAAAATCGCGTTCTTGGTGACCAGGCCCATCAGCATCACGATGCCGATGATGGAGAACATCGACAGGGTCGAGCCAAACATCAGCAGGGCCAGCACCACCCCGATCAGGGTCAGGGGCAGCGAGGTCATGAGGGCCAGGGGCTGCAGAAAGCTCTTGAACTGGCTGGCCAGGATCATGTAGATGAAGATGATGGCCAGCGCCAGGGCCGACACGGCGTAGCCGAAGGACTCGGCCATGTTCTTGGCCGAGCCGCTGAAGGCATAGCGGTAGCCTGGCGGCAATTGCACACCCTGCATGGCTTTCTGGATGTCGGCGGACACCTCGCCGGCCGAGCGGCCGTACACGTTGGCATTGATGGCCACCTCACGCGTCAAGTCGCGGCGGTTGATCTGGTTGCTGCCTGCGGTGTCGAGTACCTGGGCCACCTGGTTGAGGCGAACCACCCGGGTGCTGCCGTCGGCGGCGGTGGCCAGGGCAAAAGGCAGTCTTTCCAGATCTTGCGGGCTGTTGCGGGCGTCCGGGGCCAGGCGCACGTTGATGTCGTAGGTCTGGTCGTCGGGCGCCCGCCAGGTGCCTTCGGTCTCGCCAGCCACCAGCAGGCGCAGCGACTGACCCACCTGGCCCACGCTCAGGCCCAGGTCGGAGGCCGCATCGCGGCGCAACTGCACCGAAATCTGTGGGGCCGCGTCCTTCACGCTCGAATCCAGGTCGACCAGGCCCGGGATGCTCCGCACCTTGTCCATCACCAGCCGGCTCAGCCGTTCCAGTTCGTTCTGGTCTGGGCCCTGCAGCGAGAACTCAACCTGCTTGTTGCCACCCACCGAATCCAGCAGGCCCACATGGGTGACCGTGATGCCCGGCACCTGGCGCAGGCGCTCGCGCAGGACGGCCGACATCTGATCCACGCTGCGGCTGCGCTGTTTGCGATCGACCAGGCGCACGTACAGGCTGGCGTACATCTTGCCCTGGGCGGTGCCGGTGTTGAGGGTGGCCAGGGTGTAGCGCACCTCGGGCGCCTCGCGCACGATGGCCTCGACCTGGCGTGCCTTGGCCTCGGTCGCCTCCAGCGACGAGCCGACCGGGGTGTAGAAGTTGACGGTGGTCTCGGAGAAGTCGGCCTTGGGCACGAACTCGGTGCCCAACAGCGGCACCATCACCACGCTCAGCACAAAAATGCCCAGCGCGAGCAGCAGGGTGGCCAGGCGGTGCCCCAGTGCCCAGCGCAGCAGGGTCTGGTAGCCCTCGGCCAGCCATTCGGTGGCATCGTCAAACGCGCCGGTGACGCGGCCGATGGTCTTGTCGTACAGGGTGACGGGGGCTTGCCGCTCGCCATGGGCGTGGATGCTGGGGTCGTGCCAGACGGACGACAGCATGGGGTCGAGCGTGAAGCTGACAAACATCGAGATCATCACGGCGGCCACGATGGTGATGCCGAACTCGTGGAAGAACTTGCCGATGATGCCCTCCATGAACCCGATGGGCAGGAACACCGCCACGATGGACAAGGTCGTGGCCAGCACCGCCAGGCCGATCTCCTGGGTGCCGTCGAGCGAGGCCTGGAAGGCTGTCTTGCCCATCTGCACGTGGCGCACGATGTTCTCTCGCACCACGATGGCGTCGTCAATCAGCAGGCCCACGCACAGCGACAGCGCCATCAGCGTGATCATGTTGATGGTGAAGCCGAACAGGTTCATGAACAGAAAGGTGCCGATCAGCGCAATTGGCAGGGTCAGGCCGGTGATCAGCGTGGAGCGCCAGGAGTTCAGGAACAGGAACACGATCAGCACCGTCAGCACGGCGCCTTCGATCAGCGTGCGGCGCACGTTGTCCACGGCCACCCGGATCGGGCGCGAGCCATCCAGGATGGGCTGCAGGGTGAGCCCCGGGGGCAACTGGCCCTTCATCTCGTCAATGGTCTTGTACAGGCCATCCACCACCTGGATGGTGTTTTCGTCCTGCGCCTTCTGCACCGACAGCAGCAAGGTGCGCTGGCCGTTGTACAGCGCCAGGCTGTCCAGCTCCTGGGCGCCGTCGGACACGCGGGCGACCTGCTCCAGGCGCACCGGGCTGCCGCCGCGCCGCGCCACGATCAGGCGACCGAAATCCTCGGGGCGCTGCATGCGGGCGTCGATCTGCACCACGCGCTCCTGGGCCAGCGAGCGCACCGAACCCACGGGCAGGTCCTGCGCCTCATTGCGCACGGCGGCCGCCACCTGATCGGCCGTGACGCCGAAGGACTCCATGGCGGCCGGGTTCAGGTAGATGTTGATTTCGCGCTTGGTGCCGCCCACCAGCGACACCGAACCCACACCGCGCACGTTCTCCAGTCGCTTTTTGAGCACCTGGTCGGCCCAGTTGGTGAGTTCGACCGGGCTCATGCCCTGGCGGCCATCGGGCCCGGCTTCGGGCAGCACGGCCAGCGACCACACGGCCTTGCTGGCTGGATCGAAGCGAAGCACGCGTGGTTCTTTGACCTCAGTCCTGAAATTGGGCCGGATCGATGCCACTTTCTCGCGCACATCTTCGGCGGCCTTGCGACCGTCGATCTGCAACTGGAACTCGATGATGACCACCGACTGGCCCAGGTAGGTGCGCGACGTGAGGTTGTTGATGCCGGCGATCGAGTTGACGCCTTCTTCGACCTTCTTGGTGACCTCGCTTTCAACGATCTCGGGCGAGGCGCCGGGGTATTCGGTGGTGACCACCACCACCGGGAAGTCGATGTTGGGGAACTGATCGACCTGCAGGCGCTGGTACGAAAACAGGCCCAGCACCACGATGGCGAGCATCACCATGGTGGCGAACACGGGGTTTTTCAGGCTGACGCGGGTGAACCACATGGTGCGTCAGTTCCGGACGGCCGGGGTGGCCTGGGTCGATGCGGCTGCAGCGGCGGGGGCTGTGGCGGGGGCAGATTCGGCAGACATCTGCACTGCCGTGCCTTCGCGCAAGGGCCCCAGTTCGCCGCGCAATACCGCGGTGCCTTCGGGCAGATCGGGCACCGCCACCCAGAGGTCTTGCGCTACATCGCCGCGGGCACCGGGTGTCACCGCCAGGTGCTTGACCTGGCCCTGCAGCACGGTCTGCACATAGGGCTTGGGTTTGTCGGTGCGCACAGCCGAAAGCGGCACGGCCAGCGCTTTCACGCTGACGGTGTCGAGCATGCCCTGGGCGAACAGGCCCTGGCGCAGCACCGGGCCGGTGCTGCCGGGGGTGTCCAGCGTCAGGTAGGCCAGCACGCTGCGGCTGCCGGCCTGGGCACTGGGGTTGATGCGTGAAACCGTGGCCCCCACGGTGGCACTGTCCTGGCCGTTCTGCTCGATGCTCAGCCGCGCCCGCTGGCCCACGTGCAGGGCCAGCGAGTCGGCGGGGCTGAACGTGGCTTCGAGTTCCAGCCGGCTCAGGTCGACGATTTCCAGCACCTTGCTGTCCACCGGCAGTCGCTCGCCGGGTTGCGCCAGTCGCTGCGCCACCTGGCCGCTGATGGGGGCTTTGAGCACGGTGTCCTCAAAGGTCTTGCGGGTGACTTCGACTGCGGCCTGGGCGGCCTTGTAGGTGGAGATGGCGGAATTCAGCGTGGCCAGTGAGGTGTCCAGCGCGGTCTGCGAGATGAAGCCCTGGGCCACCAGCGCCTTGTTGTTGTCGTACTGGCGCTGAGCGATGTCGATCTGCGCCTTGGCCGAATCGGCCTGGTCCTGGGTCTGACGCAGCCGGAACTGAAACTCGGTCACTTCGATGCGCGCCAACACCTGGCCTGCCTTGACGCTGTCACCCTCGCGCACCGTGAGCTCTTGCAGCTCGCCGGGCACCCGGGTGCGGATGAAGGCCGAATTGACGGCCCGCAGCGTGCCCGACACCGGCAGGCCCTGGCTCAGGGTCTGGACCTTGGCCAGCACCAGGTCGGTCGGGGCCAGCTCGATCACCGGTTGCGCCCGCTGACTGGCCTCGGCCACCACCGCCTGTTGGGCCTTGCGGGCCGACAGGGCCCGCAGCACGCTGAAGCCCAGGGCCAGCACGACCAGGGCCAGCACGGCCCACTTGATCCACCGGCTTCGGCCGGACGAGGGTTGCATTTGCGTCATCACTTGTCTCGTTGTTATTCAGGGGGCGGGTGGGCCTGATGGGGCGGCTGGCGCGCTGACACCGGGGGCACGTGTCTGCAGCCCATCGACCAGCAGGTCGATCTGCTGGTCGATGAAGCGCTCGGGCGACATCTCGAAGTCATTGGGGGCGCAAGCCCCGACCGAATGGCGCCACATCATCAGGAAAATCATGGGCGACATCACGCAGTAGACCGCGTGGTCCATGTCCAGCGGGCGGAACTCGCCGCGTGCCACGCCGCGCTCCAGGATGCGGCGGATCAACTGGCGCCCTGGCAGGATCACCTCTTGCTGGTAGAACTCGGCGATCTCAGGAAAATTGCGCGCCTCGCTCATCATCAGCTTGGTGATGCCCGAGGCCTTGGTCATGCCCACGCGCTCCCACCAACTGCGCATGGCATAGGCCATCAGCTCGGCGCTGGTGCCGGTAAAGGCTTCCAGCTCGGCCTGCCATTCGGTGAAGCGGCCGGAGATGTTCTCCCGCACCACGGCCTTGAACAACTCTTCTTTACTGCCAAAGTACAGGAACAGGGTGCCCTTGGACACCCCGGCGCGGGCCGCCACCTCTTCGGCCCGGGTGGCGGCAAAACCTTTTTCAACGAACAGGTCGAGCGCGGCCTCCAGCAGTTCGCCGGGGCGGGCTTCCTTGCGGCGCTCGCGCTTGGCATGGCTTTCGCTGGCAGAACAGAGCTTGAATTTGGGCAGGGGCATGGGGTTAATGACTGATCGGTTAGTAATGTAACGTTCGCATTTGCCGCGCGTCAAGCCAGGAGGCCGCTCAGGGTCGGGCGGAGACGATGACCCCCGGCATGCGATTCTTTCGGGGGCAGGCTACATTGCGGGATTGTGTTGTTGTGCAAAAAGGCTTGAAAACATGACGATCGAGACCATCACCCTGGGCGGCGGCTGCTTCTGGTGCCTATAAGACTAATTATGTAGTTTTATTGCAACAAATCTCTTGTAAGTTGTTGATCTATAAAGATACAGATTTTTGGTTGATTTTTATTGGTTGTTCTATTGGTTGATTGTTCAAGGTGCTATCCCCTTGGCTGTTGCCGGTCCCCAAGGACCTCATGAGTTAGAGGGACCCAGACGAGCTGGTCCAGTTTCATGGTAGGTAGACATGCACTACGTGGAAAAAGCTGCTCTACGACCGTTTAAACGTGCTCTGTGTGGGTGTTCAGTCAACCTGCTCTAAAAAAAATGGAAGTCAAATGACTTCCATTTTTTTTGGAGTAGGTGCCCTCGGCAGAGATCAAACAAATTTAGGTTTGCTCAAATTATTATTGAAGCGATTCTCATGCTGGTTGATCAACTCTGCCTCTGCTGCTTGTTCTTGCTGTGCTTTTAAAATATAGATTTGTTGTTCAAGTTCAATTATCTTCTGCTTGAGTAAAATTATCTTTCTTATATCCGATTCTTTATAGTGGTTCAGCCTACCGATTTGTATTTCAAGATTCAATTTTGAGAAAAGCACCTGATTGATTTGAACAGAAATCAATATAGCTCTTGCCCCAGTGGCAATCTGACTAAAAGCAGAAATCGCAGATTTATTATCGCAATCACTAGATTTTTTCTGTTCCTGTTGATGGTGTCTCACAACAATAGGATCACTAGGTTTGCTCAACTCTGATTTTTTATTGTCCAACTTCTCAAATGCTTCTTGCTTTTTCAATGATTGAGTGACTTCTTTATTTCGTTGCTCCAACATGATTTGCATAGCTTTCATTGGGTCAGGTGGTTGACCTGAATTCTGTTGTTGCTGATTCTGTTGCTTTGTTTGTTGGGCAGGTTTTGAAGGTGAAGATTTTTTAGACTTCATTGACTTTGGTCCAAAAGTACGAAGCTTCTTTTCTTTTTGTTGATACTGTTTTTTGAAAAACTCAAGACGAGTCTGTTTCAAACGATCAATTTTTTCCTTGTTATTGTTGAATTGATCCTGAGTCAAATCTTTGGAATTATTTTTTGATTGCTGAAAATCTTTGGACTGCTCCTTCAATTTTTTATAATCAGCACCTTCTTCAAAGACAGAACCTTTCAAGCGAATAGCTTTTTGCTCACCTTCTGGCTTGAATGAAATATAGTCTTCACCAACTCTGGTGACTTCACCTTGTTCTTTAAGTAGATCAATAATATCTTGACGATTTTTGATCTCATCATTTTCAATAGCAGACTTGAAAATTTCTTCCAAATTATTCTTAATTTCTTTGTGAGTATTTGCCTGTTTGCAGATTTGGGAAGTGGCTTCTTTCAATGGAATAATTTTCTGTTCAAATTTTGAACGAGAAATTTTCATTGGATCTGCTGTGACTTGATCGTAACCAAGTAAGTGATTTGTGTTTTGAACCCAAGCATCATTGAACTCATGTTGAAGTGTTCCCGGTGGAAAAGGGTTCATTTGTTTTCCAGTAGTCAACTCTGTGGTTGCTAAAAAATAATTCAATTCGAGGTTTCCTTTATCGAAATGAGAAACCCAAGCGATTGAATAATTTTTATCTTTTTCAAGTCCAGGTAAGAAGGTGGCTTCAAAGTCTTTCATGATCGCCAGTTGTTGTTTTAAGCTGGGTTTTTCTGTATCACGAAATGACAAACAACCAGTCGCATACTTGTGTGCTCTGTTGGTCATATTGGCAATTTTGGCGACATTATTTGGATCACCTTCCAGAATTTCAGGTGCGACAGAACGAATTTTTCCGGTGTGATCTTTATCACTCAAAAGATAATTGGCAGCCTTTTGGGGATCACCTTTCCCATGCTTCATTCTGACATGGAGCATTTTATGCTCCGTCATTTAAATTGGAAATTCTCTCCAATTCAGTTCTGATTTTTTCAAGTTCCGCGATCAAAGTCTTGACTGTAATGAAGTCATATTTTGAGTTAACCTGCTTCGTAATCTGATTGAAATTTGATCCAATTTTTCCAAGTGCTCCAGCAACTTTGAGGCGATCAATGTTGGTCTGTTTTATATTATTAAGGTGAATTTCGACAATGTCTTCTTCTCCAAAAATGCAGGCACGAGCATAACGAGCCATTGAATTATGTCTTCCAATCTTGTGCCATTTATTGATCAGTGCTTCAAATTCAATTTCTGATAATTTAATTTCAAAGCGAGTATTTCTCTTGAACTTATGATCGTCATTGGTTCTTCCTGGGTGTTGTTTTAGTTCTGCCATAATTTGTCTCCGTATGTATTCGCAAGGGTCATAGGGCAACGCCCTATCAAGGGATTTCTCTAGGACATAGGCTATGAAATAGCCGTATTGTCCGTATAGAGAAATTGGCCTTGCTTTATGTATATTTCTATCTTACGAAATAGGAATTAAATGTCCACGATCTTGGGCGGAAGTCGATAGCGAAGACAATGGAAGAAATGAAATAAATCCAAAATCAATAATGGGTTTAAGAATTATGGAGCCATGTCCAAGTGATTTTTTCTGTTCTCTTGGGTGAATTTAAATGAATACGAAGACATTTGAAGTCTGACGAAGACTAGAGAAATAAATTACGTTACGAAGCTAGGAAGTCCGGCGAAGACAAATAAATATAAGGTCTTCAAGTCGATAGCTTTGGTTAGTTGCTTTCCGTTTTTTACTCCGTAAGATGGTTGTATAACCATAGGAGATAAAATGAAAAACAATCTAATAAAAACCAGTCACTATCTCGATTCTGAATCTGTTCAGCAATTGAAAGCTCTTGCTGAAAACAATGCTCGATCACTTGGTTGGACTGTTCGTAAGTGTGTGGAATTTGGATTAAAAAATTCTGAGAAGATCAACTTCCATGAACCAATAAAATTTGCTGAACAGCTTCCACCTGAATGGAGTGATTTTTTGGGTGAGTTAAAATGAGTTGGTTCCCAGAAGCTAAATATCAGAAAGAACATTTTGATATTTGCCATGAATATGATCAGGTTCACCAAAAAAATCCTGACATGAGTGAAGAAGAAAAATTTCGTGTGCTGAATGAGTTCACTGATAAATTGACTATGCTCATGCTTAAATATAGATATGAAAAACTTCAAGCAGAGAGATCACGAAAGTGAAAATGGACCAGCTCGTCTGGGTCCTTCTGGAACAAAAAAAGCTACTCAATGAGTAGCTTTTGTATTTGGAGTGTGGAAATTTTTTGCCGTTTCCAATTTTGTTTTATTTCATAAAACCTCTAACGAGATAATTTATGCTGGTATACTCTTAATCTATTTTGCTTGTGTACAGTTAATATATTTTGTACAGATAATAGTTGTACAGTCTTTTTCCTTCTTATCCGTTCCCGTTGGTCACTACTAAGAAGGAAAAAGACTCCCTTGCGTTTTTGGATAAAACGCAGGTTGTCTATTCCTTCATGTGTTGGCCACATATCGGACCAGAAGATAGTTAATCACCTCTGGTTAGTCCATTCACCGTATTAACACAGCTTAAACTTGGTTGGACCTTAAGACTCTCAATGGGGCTCTGTTTAAATCTCATTCTAGCCTCCTTCACTATAATAGTGTCGTTACCTATCACTCAATGCCTTTTCCAGTTACCAGACTGCTATTAAATCAACCTGATTATTTTTACCTGTGCCTGTTTTGTGATCATTCACGTTAGCAACTTTCCGACCGAGGAAATTAATCGACGCATAAAAAAAATTGCCCTAACAGTTCTCGTTGAGGCAATTTGATATTAATTCGGTCTTGACAATTCGTGAGAATTTAATAATATTTACTTGCCAGTCTAGGAAACTGTTATTGTACTTATATCGAAAATCGAAAGATTGTCAAGAGTGCGATAGAAAATAAAAAGACCAGTCATGTGACTGGTCTTTTTTATTTGGGTGGTAAATTATTTTGGAATAAAAGCTTGACCACAACTGTTGCAATGGAATCCTTTTCGGTAAAGTGGTTCCCAAATCTTGTGGTACTCCCTATATGCTTTCCATTCCTTCCAATCTCTGCGAAGAATAAAAATAAAGATTAGCCACACTGCAATACTGGCATACCTAAATCCAATGTCTGAACCATGAGCTTGTAACCACGGTGTTGAACCAAAAGCAGCAAGTCCAAGAACAATAGTTGGTGCTTTTGTCGGTTTATCTGGCTCACTGAATTTTGCTGCTAATTGTGTTTTGCTAATACTGCTAGTAGTACCAAGTCCTACTCCAATTCCTCCTGTTCCAATTCCAACACCGTTAACCACACCATTATTAAAAGAAGTTCCTGATTGAACAACCACACGAATTGCCTGGGTGTGGTCACTTCCACATTTAGGACATTGAATTCCCATTTCTACTCCATTGTAGGGTTGTGAAGTACACATACGGTTTTGCCCATATGTGAAGCAAACTCCGTAGATGCAAATGTATCACATGGTTAGCTTGTTGGCATGTCTGCCAAACCGAAACCACCTACAGAACTTCCAGCACCTGACGATCTTCGTGGGGTGCTGGCCTTCAATGTGCGACTACTGAGAGTAGGGAAGAACTGGTCGCAAGAGGCTCTAGCCCTGGAGTGTGGGTTGGATCGAACCTATGTGTCTGCTGTGGAGCGATCTCGTTGGAATGTGTCTCTTTCCAACATAGAAGTAATAGCAAAAGCTCTTGAAGTGCAACCGTGGGTGTTGCTCAAGCCACCTGAAAATGGCACATTGATATGAATTAATTTATAAAATAAAAAGCCAGTCCTAATGACTGGCTTTTTATTTGGTGTACTTGTTTACTTAAAAACATGCCAGCCTTCTATGTTTGCAAAACTTATATATTTCTTGAGTTGATCTTCCAGTAATTTTAAATTTTCTTCAAAATCAAATTGAGCTTTTATGCTTGACTCATGCAATGAGGGCAAGTCAAGTCTATCCTTTGTTAGATTATTCTCACTCTCATATTTGTATTTTTTGTAGAATAGAATTTTGGCTCCATTCTGTTGAATTTCTCCAAGAGTTTCGTAAATTCCACTAGTTTTCTTAAATAGAAATTGTGATTCTCTATATGCTCTGGTGAAATTCCTTGATTCTTCCTGCACTTTATCGTGTGGCTCATGCCAAGTTGCTTGATAGTATTCAAGTGCAGCCAGATAGATAGAGAATCGTCTGTTATACAAGTCCAATTTAGTTTTGGCACTTGAAATTTTCATTTGCAAAAAAGCAACCGAAAAAGAGCATGCACTTATGAATATTGCTGCTCCGCTTAAGATGGTTGTGTTATCCATAAATATCAAAACTCAATCACAGGTTGTTTCATGCTCATATCGGAGGGAAAAACAGGGTGAAGTGCATTGGGTTTTAATTTCAACGCCATTTCTACAAATTCTTTGTCTTCTTCAAAAACATAGAGTATTTTGAATTTTTTCACCCCAATTTTCTCAGACCTTCTGAGGTCATATAAATTTTTCACTCTGAAATTTATAGTTCTCATTAGTAGGGAGAAAAGACCATAACTAAATTGGCCGTCTAGCTCTTCTATTTTTTGTGCAACTAATGACTGATTGGTTATGTTTGGAATTGATTTAAGAATATCAACCAAATCTTTTTTCTTCGCTTTGCTTGGAGTTGTCAATTGCTGTTCAGTACATAGTGACTTGAGTTCACTAACTTTTAATTGACTAAGTGCTTCTTCACTTGTTGCAGGTGTAAATACTTTTTTCTGTGGGAAGTTTGTGGGAAATCTTCCAATTTTTGAAAATCTGTTGTTCCATTCTTCGTATTCATTCCACTTCCAATCTCTGCCTTTGAAATATTTCTCCCACACAACAGAGTGATACCCTCCCATATTTAGAAAGCCACCATCACATTTTTTTATAATGTTGTGAATTTCTTTGGTCTCATTTTCTGAAAAACCAGATATGTCAGCAATCATTGTTTTGAAGACTTCGTCATAGCATTCAAAAATCTCCTTCTCTGGCTTTATTGTCGGCATTGAATTACTGTATTGTGGTGAAATGGAACTTGCCTTGACAGGTTCTTCTTTTTTACCCAATGACTTCAAGAAATCAAAAATTCCCATAGTTTTTCCTAGTTTGTAAGTTCAAGTAAAAGGACTAATAGCTCATTTTTTTCTTCGGTGCTAATGCTGTTTGATTTTTGCTTCTCTTTTAATTCATTTAGTCTTTTAATATTATTAACATCATCCATTACTGGGCTGAAATAGTGTTTATTGGTAATGTCTGGATTGTCATGTCCAAAGGTTCTCAATGCACCTTGTTGGGTATCAGTGGACATGAGTCTTGTTCTAACATGAAGCTCGTCAAATTTACGAACTGACGAAAAACCAAGAATGTTTGCAACAAGCAAAGAATTATCATTTGCTTTGGACAGGGTTTTTGAAATTGCAGTTTTTCGGAAATCGTGAAACCTCAAATCGAATCCATGCTTTTTCACTTGTGCATGAAAGATTCGATCAAAACCCATAATTGTATAATTAAAGAAATTACCTTTTTCACTCTTTGGTTTGAGTGTGGCAATGTAATCTTGTGCTTCTTTCGTCAGATAGACCTTTCGTGGTTTACCTGATTTGGTATGAATGAGTTGAATGTAATTTTCTTTGACCTGATCATTTTTGAGTGTAATCACTTCACTTCTTCGCATTGAAGTGAGTAAAGACAGGTTGGAAATTTCATAGAGTTCTGGATTGGAATATTGCTTGAATGCGGTGAAGATTTTTTCGAGCATTTGATCGGAAATAAATCCTTCCCGTTTCAAGGAATTATTTTTAAGCAAATCTCTATCATATTCACGACATGGATTTCGAAGTTCAACAATAGAGTCCAGTTCGGAAAAATACTTTGCCTTGTTGAAAACATTGGAAATTTGTGTGATTTCTCTTTGAATTGAAATGGGTTTCAATCCAAGTCGCTTCCTTGACTTGATATAGTTATTAATGTCAATGGGAGTGATTTTGCGAATATCGTATTTGCCAAAGAATTTATAAACTGGGTCTTCAGGATTGCCGACACCCATGTCTACTTTTTCTTGATAGGTAAGCGACCTATCAAGAATAGAGGTTCCAAGAATAATATTGAAAAAAGCAACCGTGCTTGCATGGTTCCTTTTTTGAAGTTCTGTTTCTCGTGGTTTGGTATCAATGTAATCACGAATGTAGAGCTTCACAAAATGCTCAAAACTAAAATCGTTGCGATTTTCTTTATCAGCACGATATTTTTCTTCTTCTGTTTGTTCAATGGAATAGATTAGTTTTTTACCTTGAACAGTTTTTGATAATGCCAAGTATTCTTTAGCTTCATTCAAGTTGTCAAAAACTCTACTCCGTTGACCTTTGAAGTTCTTCCTTGTAATCCTCACACGATATGCACTCTTGACAGTGCCATCTTTTAATGTCCAACTAATTTCTTGGATACCTCGCGGTGTGGCAGTGGTCATCAGGAACCTCTAAAATTTGGCTGTTCTATTGGCACATTTTACAGCGATCAACCAATCTTTGGTAGTGGTTGTTTCGGTTCCTGAAATGCTGTGAATCCTTATGCGACAAGGACTTAGGAGGGAAAAATGACAGAAACTATCGTGCTTGGTGGAGGGTGTTTTTGGTGCACCGAGGCCGTCTACGTGCGTGTGCGCGGTGTGCTGGACGTGGAGTCGGGTTACTGCAATGGCCAGGTGGTTCAGCCCAGCTATGAGCAGGTGTGCAGCGGTAGCACCGGCCATGCCGAGGTGGTGCGCCTGCGCTTCGATCCGGCCGTGATTTCGCTGGACGAGATCCTGCAGATCTTTTTCTCGATCCATGATCCGACCACGCTCAACCGGCAGGGCAACGATGTGGGCACCCAGTACCGCAGCGGCATCTATGCCGAGGATGCGGCGCAACTGGCCCAGGCGCAGGCCTTTGTGGCTGCCGTGAACGCCAGCGGCACCTGGCCCCAGCCCGTGGTCACGGAGGTGGCCCTGCTGGACAACTACTGGCCGGCTGAGGATTACCACCAGGACTACTTCGAGCAGCACCCGGGCCAGGGCTATTGCGCCTTTGTGGTGGGCCCCAAGGTGGCCAAGTTCCAAAAAACCTTTGCCCGTTTTCTGAAAGGTTGAGCTGGTTTTTGTCACAATCCCGTGACTGAGCGACAGCACAATCGCTGTTTGCGCCGGTCACCGCCCAGTTCAGTTTTGTGAAGATGATTTCCCTGTCCGCCATGAAAGTCATGCCCGCGCCCGGCCTTGCCGACGTGTGCGGTGCGTTGCTGCGCGCGGGTGGGCGGCGCCTGGGGTGGGTGGGCTTGCTTCTGGTGCTGGTGCTGGCCCCTGTGTTGGGGCAGATGCACCGGATCCACCACCCGGCCTGGCGCGCTGCAGCTGCGCCGGCTGTGCTCGCTCTGACCCCTGACACGGCGGCTGCTGAGCCAGGGCAGGTTCGCGCAGAGCAATGGCTGGATCGCCTTTTTTCACACCACAGCGGCGACGCAGACTGCCTGGTGTTTGACCAGTTGGGGCATGACGCGCCGCCCCAGGCCATTGCCGTGGCCGACCTGGGCCCGGCACTGAGCCATTTCCTGCCCTGGTGGCTGGATGCGACCCTGGTGGCCACCACGGCCGCCCGCTGCCAGGCCAGGGCGCCCCCCCTATCTCGTTGATGTCTGCCTGATCGGGCGGCCAAGCTGGCCGCCCCCGCCGCGTTGCCCATGGGGCGCGCGGCATGTGTCCGACCCTGTTTCAACGAGATTCGCCATGACTTCCTTGCCTTCTGCTGCGCGTTTGGCGCGCCTGCCTTCCATTCGTCCCAGCCTCTTGCACCTGGCCTGCCTGTCCCTGATTGCTTCGGTGCCCCTGGCGCAGGCCCAGAGCAGCACTGAAGCCAACCCCCCTGCCAGCAGCAGCTCTGGCCCGAGCCTGCGCGAGGTGACCGTGACCGGCAACCCGCTGGGCGCCTCCGAGCTGGTGGTGCCGGTCACCTCCTTGCAGCGGGACGAGCTGACCGAGCGTGCCCGGGGCACCCTGGGCGAGACCCTGGACGGCACCCCGGGTGTGAGCAGCACCTATTTCGGACCCAATGCCAGCCGACCCATCATCCGGGGCCTCGATGGAGACCGCATCCGGGTGCTGAACAACGGCGGTGCCACCGTCGATGCCTCGGCTCTGAGCTTTGACCATGCCGTGCCGCTGGAGCCCATCACGGTGGACCGCATCGAGGTGCTGCGTGGGCCGGGGGCCCTTCAATATGGTGGCAGCGCCGTGGGCGGCGTGGTCAATGTGATCGACAACCGCATTCCGCGCGAAGCCCTGGACGGCGTCACTGGCAAGGTCGACCTGGGCCTGGCCAGCGGCAACCGTGAACGCAGCGCCGCCGCGATGGTGGAAGGCGGCAACGATCGCTACGCCCTGCATGTGGATGGTTTCAAGCGGCGCACCGGGGACGTCAACGTGCCGGTCAGCCTGCCCTGCGAAAAGACCGGGGCCAGCCCGCAGGCCAGCCGCATCTGCAACTCCGCCAGCGACGCGCAGGGCGGGGCGGTGGGGGGGAGCCTGTTCTGGGACAAGGGTTACCTGGGCGCCTCGGCGGCCACCTACCAGACCACCTACGGCACGGTGGCCGAGGACAACGTGACCATCGGCATGCGCAGCAACCGCTACGCGTTGGAAGGCGAGTGGCGCCCCCCGGTGGCTTTCATCCAATCGATCAAGGGGCAGTTCAGCCATTCCGACTACGCCCACACCGAGTACGAATCGGGTGTGGCGGGCACGCGTTTCACCAATCAGGGCAATGACTTGCGGCTGGAGGCGCGGCATGAACGCTTTGTGGGCCTGGACGGCGTGATCGGCCTGCAGGCCGAGACGGGCCGCTTTGCGGCCTTGGGGGAGGAAGCCTTCGCGCCGATGAGCCGCAGCAGCAGCCAGGCCTTGTTCATCCATGAGGAACTGCCGACGTCCTGGGGCAAGCTGAGCGCCGGCGCCCGCACCGAGAGCGTGTCCGTGCGTTCGCTGGGCAGTGCAGAGACCGCACGCTTCGAATCCGGTGAGCGACGCTTCAACCCTCACAGTGCGGCGCTGGGGGCCCTGTACAAGCTGAGCCCGGCCTGGCAGATGACGGGCAATCTGGCCTACACCGAGCGGGCCCCCAAGGACTACGAACTGTTTGCCAACGGCCCCCACATGGCCACGGTGGCCTGGGAAACCGGGGATTCCTCACTGGGCAAGGAGCGCTCTACCAGCGCCGAACTGGGCCTGCAATGGAAGCAGGGCGCTCATCAGGCCTCCGTCAATGCCTATCAGACGCGCTTTCGCAATTACATCGGTCTGTTGGCCACCGGCGATCAGCTGACGGCCGACGGTCAACGCAACCCTGCCGACAGCAGCCTGACCACCTACCCCGAATACCGCTACAGCGGCATCCGGGCCCGTTTCACCGGGCTGGAGGGCAACGCCACCGTGCGCCTGATGGGGCCGGGCGGCCTGCAGCCCGGTGGCAGCGCCGGGGCACTGGATCTGTTGCTGCGGGGCGACCTGGTGCGGGCCATCAATGCCGACACGCTGGACCCCTTGCCACGCATCGCCCCGGCCCGCCTGGGGGCTTCGCTGGCCTGGACGCGCGGGCCCTGGTCGGTGCGCGGTGGCTTTGACCACTCGGCCGCCCAATCCCGGGTGCCCAGCGACAGCCGCGCCACCTCGGCCTACACCTTGTGGAACGCCATGGGCAGTTACAAGACCACGGCCCGTGTGGGCGGACAGACCACGCAGATGCTGTGGTACGCCCGCCTGGACAACCTGACCAACCAACTGGCCTACAGCGCCACCTCGATCCTGACCACCACGGCGTACCCCAAGGCGCCCTTGCCCGGGCGCAGTCTGAAGGTGGGCTTGCAGATCGCGTTCTAGGTCCTGGTTGTCAGACAACCCGCGCCAAAGCAGCGACAATCGGTGGCTTGATAGCGGCCCGCAGCGTGCGGGCCGTTGTGTTTTGGCCCACCAGACCGTTTTGCCGTGAATCATCCTGTCGTTGTTGCCCTGCTGCCCGTTGTCCTGTTCATTCTCACGGGCTACGTGGCGGGACGGCGGCGCTGGATTGGCGGTGGGGCGGTGCGTGACCTGTCGAACCTCGTCTTCATGCTCTTGCTGCCCGCCCTGCTGTTTCGCACCATGAGTGCGGTGCATCTGGGGCAGCTCGACTTCAAGCCCATCGCCATGTACTTTGGCGCGGCCGGTCTGGTGTATGCGCTGGTGATCGCGGTGAAGGGTTACAACCCCACAGGCGCGGTTTTGGCCCTGGCCGGTACCTTCAGCAACACCGGCATGATCGGCATTCCCTTGATCGGGCTGGCCTATGGGCAGCCTGGCATGGTGACCCTGTTCACGCTGATTTCACTGCATTCGCTGGTCTTGCTGACGGCCGGCAACATCGTGCTGGAGCTGGCGGCCCAACGCGAAGATGCCCGCCGCGGCGTGGCCCCGGCGCACAGTGTGTGGGTGACGGTAGGGGGCGCGCTGCGCAAGGGCATCATCCATCCGATTCCGCTGCCCATCCTGGCCGGCTTGCTGTTCGGATCGACCGGTCTCAGCATCCCGCCGCTGCTGGACCAGCCGCTGCAGTTGCTGGGCAATGCCATGGGACCGATCGCCCTGGTGTTGGTGGGCGTGACCCTGGCCTATGGCTCGGTGGGCAGCCACCTCAAGGGGGCGCTGATGATGGCGGGCGTGAAAAACGTGTTGCACCCCGCGGTGGTGCTGGCCCTGGGTTGGCTGCTGGGTCTGGGGGGCGTGCCCCTGGCGGTGATGGTGGTGACCGCCGGGCTGCCAATTGGTGCCAACGTCTACCTGTTTTCGCAGCGGTATGGCGTGGCCGAGGAACTGACCACCGCCAGTGTGGCGGTGACCACCGTCATGGGGTTGGTCACGCTGCCGCTGGCCATGCTGCTGGTGCGCGGCGTGCTGTGATCCTCACGGGGCCAGACGTTCGCGAACCCAGCTGCCGTTGTCTTCCAGGCGATAGCGCAGGCGATCGTGCAGGCGGCTCTTGCGGCCCTGCCAGAACTCCCAGCGCTCGGGCACCAGCCTGAAACCGCCCCAATGCGGCGGGCGTGGCGGCTTCAGCATGAACTGTGCGCCATAGCGCGCCGCATTGGCCACCAGCACGCTGCGGCCGCTGATGACCTGGCTTTGTGGGCTGGCCCAGGCGCCGATGCGGGAATCCAGCGGCCGGCTGTTGAAGTAAGCGTCGCTTTCCTCATCGCTGACCTTTTCCACCCGACCCTCGATGCGCACCACGCGCTCCAACTCGACCCAGTGGAATTGCAAGGCGGCAAACGGGTTGCCGGCCAACTCATGCCCTTTGCGGCTTTCGTAATTGGTGTACCAGACGATGCCTCGTTCGTCATAGCCCTTGATCAGCACGATGCGGGTGCTGGGGCGCAGGTCGTGGCCCACGGTGGCCAGGGTCATGGCGTTGGGTTCGGGTACCTCGCCCGTGATGGCCTCGTTGAGCCATTTCTCGAATTGGCGCAAGGGTTGCGCCTCGGAGGCGTCTTCGCTGAGTTCTGCGCGCTCGTAGCTTTTGCGCAAGTCGGCAATCGCCGAGGGGCTGGTTTTGTTGCTCATGCGCCGATTTTGCCTGCTGCTCGGCCCTTGCGCTTGACCCAGCACAGGGGCAGGGCATCGGCCGCAGGGTGTTCACACCTCCTGCGGCGGCAGGCGTTGCAGCCGACTGATGGCCGGCCCCGAGATCAGCAGCAGTTGCCAGGCGAAGGCCAGCACCGCCAGCCCCAGGCAGGCCGATTCGCCCCAATGCGCGCCCACCAGCCCACCCAGGGCGGCGCCCAGAGGGCGGGCGCCGGCATTGCCGGTCAGAAAGATGGCCGACACCCGGCCCAGCAAGGCCCCGGGCGTGACGGTCTGGCGCAGCGTCGTCGAGCTGATGGTCCAGATGATGGCCCCGCAGCCAAACACAAAAAAGCCGAGCCCGGCCAGTGCGGCCGAGGGCCACCACACGGTGGCCGCCAGGGTGCTGCAGGCCAGCAGCGACATGGCCGGCCCGAACTGCACGGCTCGGCCCAGGGGCAGACGGGCCAGCACCCGGCTGGCCAGCAGGGCACCGCACACCATGCCGGCACCAAAGCCAGCCAGGGTCAGCCCTACGCTGGCCGCGTTCAGGCCCAGGTGGCGCACCGCATAAGACACATAAGTGCCCTGCAGCACGAACCAGCCGATGTTCCAGATCACAGCGGTCTGGAAGATGGGGCGCAGCAAGGGTTGGTGCCACACCTGGCGGGCGCCCTCGCGCAGTTCGGCCCACGGGTGGCGCGGCGGCGCCGGGGTGCGGCGGGGCTCGTGCAGGCCGCGCATCCAGGCCACGGCCAGGCCCGAGCCGACGGCGGCCACCACAAAGGCGGTCGAGCCGCCGGCCCAGGCCACCAGGCTGCCCGCCAGGGCTGGGCCCCCCGCATACGCCAGGCTGCGCGCCAGTTCCAGCCGTCCGTTGGCCCGTGCCAGGGCGCTGCCCGGCACCAGCGACGGCACCAGGGCCGGGGCCGCCACGCTGAAGCCCACCGTGCCCAGGGCCCCGATGAAGCCCATGGCCAGCAGCCAGAGCAGGTTGGCCTGCCCCGTCAACAGGGCGCCCAGCAGCGCCAGCAGCGAGACGGCCCGCAACAACTCGGCCCCCACCATCAGGCGCAGCCGCGAGCCGCGGTCGGCCAGCAGGCCCAGCGGGATCGAGAACAGCAGAAAGGGCAGGGTCTGGAAGGTGGCGAGAAGCCCGGTTTCACCCGGACCGGCCCCTAGCAGCGTGACCGCCACAATGGGCGTGGCCGCCAGGCTCAGTTGTTCGGCGGCCTGGGCGGCCAGGTTGGCCCAGGCCAGGCGGTTGAAGGCAGCGGGCAGCTTGGCGTCGGTCATGCAGGGGGCTTGTGCAAAAGGAGCGGATGGGTGGGCAGACGGCAAGTCTCGCAGCTTCTGTGGGGCCTTGCTGGCCGTTTGCGGACCTGAGACCGTCAACACGTTCCGAGGCTGCGGGCTCGCTTATAGTTCGGCCGCCGATCCCTGCCCATCCCTGCCCACGCGGGCCCCGAACCTGCCACCCCATGTACAAGCCTGACCGTCCCGCCGTTCTGCCCATTCGCCAGGGGGTCAGCCCCAGTTGTGTGGCGGTGCCCGCAGGCCCTTGGCCGACCCTGCTCGATTTTCTGGTGCATCGCCTGCCCAAGGTCAGCCGGCAGGACTGGATCGAACGCATGGCCCGCGGTGACGTGGTCTGTGAGCGCGGCAAGACGGTGACACCCGAGCGGCCCTTTGAGCACAGCCTGCGCTTGTTTTACTACCGTGAGCTGGCCACCGAGCCGCAAATCCCCTTCGAGGTCGGCGTGGTGTACCAGGACGAGCATCTGCTGGTGGCCGACAAACCCCATTTCATGCCGGTCACACCCGGCGGGCGCTATCTGCACGAGACCTTGCTGGTGCGCCTGAAGCATCAACTGGGCATCGCCACGCTGTCACCCATCCACCGCATCGACCGAGAGACCGCCGGGCTGGTGCTGTTCTCGGTGGACCCGGCCAGCCGGGGGGCTTACCAGGCCTTGTTCCGCGAACGGGAGGTGAGCAAGCAATACGAGGCCATGGCGCCCTGGCGGCCCGAACTGAGCTTTCCGATCCGACGCCAGAGCCGCATCGTGGAAGACCCGGCGCAGTTCTTCCGCTGCTGCGAGGTGCCCGGCGAGCCCAATGCTGACAGCACGGTCGATGTGCTGGAGGTACGCGGCGAGTTGGCGCTCTACCAGCTCAGCCCCGTCACGGGCAAGCGCCACCAACTGCGGGTGCACATGAATGCGCTGGGCCTACCCATCCACGACGACCACTTCTACCCGGTGGTGAACGACCCGCCCGAGGGCGATTACTCACAGCCCCTGCGCCTGCTGGCGCGGGCCCTGGCCTTCGACGACCCGGTGACGGGCCAGCCCCGTCAGTTTCGCAGTGGGTTGAGGCTGCGCTGGCCGGGGGAGGCCTGAGGGCGATCCGATGTCGAGGCAAAGTTCGCCTCGTCACATTGTTAACAAGTAGCTTGTTTGTTATCCTTAGAGTGCTAGCTAATATTGCAAGCATGAACGGCAAACATGCAAAGACACTGGCGGCCATTTTTGCAGTGCCCACCAGCAAGACTTTGGAGTGGGCAAAAATTGAAGCGCTTCTGATCGCTGTGGGTTGCCTTGTGGTGGAGGGGCGTGGGTCCCGCGTGCGCTTCGTGCACGGCCAAGTGGTGGCAAGCTTTCATCGCCCACACCCTGCCAAGGAGGCCAAGGCCTACCAAGTCGAAGACGCCCGTGACTTTCTGAAATCCATTGGAGTAACGCCTTGAACACCATGATCTACAGGGGCTATACCAGTCGCATCGATTTTGATGACCGTGATGACATCCTGGTGGGCCGCCTTTTGGGTATTCAGGATGTGGTGAGCTTTCATGCGGACAGCGTGGCTCAACTTCGGGAGGCTTTCCACGAGGCGGTGGATGATTACCTTCAAACCTGCGAAAAAATTGGCAAGCCTCCCCAAAAGCCTGCGAGCGGGAAGCTCATGTTGAGGGTGCCACCAGAGGTTCACGGCTCTGCACTGATTGCCGCCCAGGCCGCGGGCAAGAGTTTGAATCAGTGGGCAGCAGAGGTCCTGGCAACAGCCGCGCACGCTTGACACTCGTTTTGACACTCGTTCGTCAGCATGGGCGGCAGGACCCGTTCAGCCCCGAGCCGCCACCAGATCGATCTCGACCGACGCATTCTTCGGCAGTTGCCACACCCCCACCGAGGTGCGGGTGTGGCGGCCGGCGGCCCCCAGTACCTCGACCAGCAGGTCAGAGGCGGCATCGGCCACCTCGCTGTGCTGGGTGAAGTCGTCGGCGCATTGCACATACACGGTGACGCGCAGCACCTGCTGGATGCGGTCCAGGCTGCCCAGTTGCTGCTGCAGCAGGGCCAGTGCGCGCAGCACGCTGATGCGGGCGCCGGTGCGCGCCTGCTCCAGCGAGGTGCCGGCCCCCACGCGCCCGGTGACCTGCACCGTGGTGCCCACGCGGGGCACCTGGCCGCTGACATACACCGTGTCGCCGTGGCTCAGCACGCTCTGGTAGTTGCCCCCGATCACGATGGGGCCGGAAAAGGCATCGCCCCAGGGGGCGCAGGCCGCTTCGAAACGGGCTTGGCGGGTGGTCATGGTGGTGGCGGGGGAGCTGAAGGTGGGGCGGATCTTACCCTTGGTGGTGGGCCGTGCCTGTTGCGCCTGTTGCTATTGCACGCTGAGCTCGCGCCACGACACCCGGCGGGTACTCGTGCTGGTGCTGGACACGGGGATGGTGGTGGTCTGGCTGGTGCCATCCGACAAATTGGTGATGGCCACCACTTTGCCGTTGGCCAGGCGCACCAGGCTCACACCGCTGGACAGGCCGGTGGTGGTGCCTGAACTCAGCAGCACGCCGGTGCTGGTGCTGGTGCCCACGGCCAGCCCGGTGGTGTAGCTGAAGTAGTTCAGGTAGCTGGAACCACCCACGCTGCAGCCGGTGCTGGTGGTGGGGATGTTGGTGGTGAAGGCCAGGGTGCCGAGTTGCAGATCCATGTCGGTGGTCATGCGCTCGCCGCTCTCCGGCAGGTCGGCGAACCAGCCGTACATGGTGCCCAGGTCCACCGCGTAGCTGACCGTGCTGGTGGCCGTGCGCACGCCACCTGAGTCGCTCAGCGTCTGCTTCACGAAGCAGTTGGTCTTGGTGCTGCTGGAGCAGGGGTTGCTGCGGGGGCTGCCATACAGGCCGGTGGTGGCGGTGGAGGTGGTGAGCGGGTCTTTGATGGCGTAGATCGACTGGGTCTGGGTACTGGTGAGGTCGCTCAGGCCCAGCAGTTCGCCGGTGCCCACAAAGACCAGGTAGTTGCCGTTGCTGTAGCCGAGTTCGGGCCGGGTGGTGACAGGTTGCCGGGTGCTGCTGGCATCGGCCAGGGTGGCCAGCAACTGAGGCGTGACCGTGGTGCTGGCCGCGTTGGCGGCGGTCAGGGCACTGATGTCGATGCGCCAGACATTGCCCAGCAGGTCGCCGCCATACAGGCGCAGGGCCAGGTTGTTGGTGCTGGCGCTGTCGACGTAGGCGCTGAGCTGTGCCAGGCCGGCCGGGCAGGGCGCGGTGCTGCAGCCGCTGACCGCGGCGCTGCTGCTGCCGGCGCCTGTGTCGATCTTTTTGATGATGGCGCCGGTCTTGGCGTTGAGGATCCAGACGACGCCATGACCAGTGCCGGGTGACACATTGTTGTAGCCCGAGCTGATGATGACCACCCAGGTGCCGTCCGACAGCTTGGTGATCACCGGGATGCCGTAGGAGTAGCCCAGGTCGGCGTCGGTGGTGTAACCGGTGGTCTTGCTGGTGTCGTAGCTGAACTCCCACAGCACGCTGGGTGAGGCAGGCGTGGTGATGTCGAGCGCGTAGAAACCACGCCCGCCGCCGCCCAGGCCACCAATCAGGATTGTGTGCCAGGCGCTGTCGAAGTAGGCGTCGCCAGTCTTGGGTGTGGCGTTGACGTAATTGATGTGGTTGCTGCTGTAGTTCTTGTCTGCCAGCTTGTATAGATTGGGCAGCAGCATGGACGGGATGTAGGCCCAGGATTCGACCCCGGTGCTGGCATTGAAGGCATGCAGCATGCCATCGTTGCCACCGATGTAGACCATGCCCTGGCGCGAACTTTGAGCCGCCTTGAAGGCGGCGTAGCCAGCATCTTTGTAACTGAACAGCGGGGTGGTGACGTACACGGGCGCCGAATCGACCAGATCGCCGAGGGCATGGGTTCGGGCTCGGTAGTACTTGCTGGCGTCGCTGGATTCATTGCTGCGGTCACCCCGCAGAAAGTTGACCAGGTTGATGCCGCCGGCGCCGGTACTGGTGCCGGCGGTGGTGCTGTCCACCTGCGAGGCGCTGGCGATGCACAGCGTGCCGCTGGTGCACAGCTGCGAAAGGCCCGATATCGCCCCGCCCGTGATCTGGAAGTAGGCCTTCTGGGCTGTGGTGAGCGACGCCCAGGTGAAGGGCTGCAGGGCGCCCGTGGTGGCGTTGTAGGTGTAAATGCTGCGTGAAGCGGCAGTCAGGTTGTCGTACAGCGGGGTGGCTGCCGTGCTGGCGGCGCTGTTGACGGTGCCCGATTCAGACCAGTCGACGTAGCTCGACAGGGCGCCGGTGCTGACGTCGATGGTGTAACGGGCCAGCTCGCCGTACCAGTCAACCGAGCGGAAGGTGGATTTGAAGACGTAGTTGTCGCTCGACGTGACGTTGGGTGTGCTGGTAGTGGCCGTGGCCGAGTTCGAGGTGGCAGCCTGCACGGAGGACAGAAAGGTGCTGAGCCCGGTCTTCAGGTTGCTGGCATTGCTGGCGCTGTAGTACACGCCGCGGCCGTTGACGGCGGCGTGCCACAGGTCGTCAATGGTGGTCTGGGTGTTGTTGGTGGGTTTGGGCCAGCCGCAACTGCCCGAGGTCTGCCAGCTGCAGATGCCATTGCCGGCATTGGTGGTGCTGGCCGTGGTGCCCACGCTGACATCGTAGTAGTCGCCCGAGGTCAGCGAGGTGTAGCCCTCCTGAAACAGCATGTAGCCCGAGGCCCCCAGGCCCAGTGTGGAGGTGTACATGCGCTGCTGCCCGTCGGCCACGCTGTTGCTCGCGACATCGACACCGCTGGCGCTCAGGGTGTTGCTGTAGGCGGAGGCCCGCAGGTCGGTGTTGTAGTAGTAGTAAGCCACATCGGCCAGGGTGTTGGCGGTGGCGTTGGGGTCCAGGTAGGGTCGGGTGGCGCTGCCGTCCTGGTCGCCGATTGCGGTGCTGCCGTCGATGCGTGTGGGGTCAGCCGTCTCATTCCAGTAGCCGTCGGTCGAGAGGATGGTGTAGTTGCGCTGGCAGGCGTACTGCATCGGGTCGGTGGCGCTCACGTTGTTGATGCTGCTGAGCTTGCCGGCGTAGTAGCGCCCGGCCTTGCTCAGGGCGGTGCGCAACGGGGTGCTGCTGCTGGGCTTGGCCTTGGTGAATTTGCTGAACCACGCGGCCTTCTGTCCACTACTGCCGGTGGTCAGGTCGGCCAGGTTGAGAAAGTCAGAGCCGGTGTTGTTGTTGATGCTCATGTAGCCCAGGCGGTAGCTGGTGCCCAGAGTGCTGAAGGCCTGGGTGGCGGCGGTCTTCATCATCTGCATGCGGGTGTGGTAGTAAGCCCACCAGTTGGCGTAGTTGGTCATCTCCTCGGCATAGGTGCACGTGGTGCTGGCGCAGTCGGTGCGGGTGGCCGACTTGGCCGTGGTGCCGGGGTAGCTGTACGACGTGGTGCCCGTGACGATGCTGGTGAGGATGTTGGAGCCTGGCACGGTGACCGTACTGGTGCCCGACTTGTAGCTCAGCGTAGGGTAGCGCAGTTGGGTGTAGGTCTTGCCACCCGTGGGTGCGGTGTTGACATAGGTGACCTGGCAGTCGCTTAGCGCGGTGTCCGAACACCAGCGTACATAGGCCGGGTAGGGATAGGCCGTGGTGGCGGCACTGAGGGTGGCGCAGGTGGCCTGATGCACATCGCTGCAGTACTCGCCTGCCACGAAGGTGTAGAAATAGGCGTTGCCAACCAGGTTGCTGGTGGAGGTACTTTGCACACCAAAGCCATCGTCGGGTACCTTGCTCCAGGTGCTGGTGTTGCTTGAGCTCATGCTGGGGTAACTGCTGCCGTCGTAGTACACCGGTGGGCTGTAGGTGACCGCCGCGTTGTAGTACAACCCGTTGTAGCGGCTGTTGCGGAACAGGGCCGCGGTGTTGGTGCTGGCCCAGTCGGGCAGGTAGGCGTAGTCCATGCTGCCCGAGTCATCGAGCACGTACAGGATGTTGGGCTTGACCTGACCAGGGCTGGCGGTCTCCAGCGGGCTGGTGGCCAGATCGGTCACGGTGGCCTGGCTCAGGGGCGACAGGGCCGCGACCAGCAAAAGCGTCAGTGCATGGCGAGGGCTGCGCATGGGGCTGTTTCCGGGTTGAAGGTGAGGGCGAAATGAGCTCGGCAGGCGGCAGACGTCTACAGTGCCACGACGACCTGGACAAGGCTTTGCGTGCCGCGGGGCCCGCTGACCCGTACCGTGATGCGGTAGTACACCTGGCTGCCGTTCAGGCCGCTGCCGCCACTGCTCTTGAGGTTGATTTTTTGCGAGTCGCAACTGCTGCCCCCGGAGCAGGTGCCCGAGTTGGCGTTGGGCGATTGGGTGCAGTCCACACTCGTCGAACTGGCGTCGCCGGTTGCACTGCACAGGCGATGAATCACATAGGCCACCGTGTTGCCGGCAGGGTCGGTGCTGAGCTTGAGCGATGAACTGTCGAGCGTGGCGCTCCAGAAGTCGGCCCAACTTTGGCTGGTTCCAGGGTCTTGCCGCGTGGCCAGATAGCCGTAGGCGGTCTGGTCGCAGGCCAGCACGGTGGTGCCAACCGAGGTGGAACAGGTACTGGCCGTGGTGCTGGTGCTTTGGCCGTTGTTGTTCTCCAGCCAGGCAATGGCGGCCTCCACACCTTCGTCGGCCGAGTGGGTGGCCGCCTGCTGGAAGGCCAGGTTGCCGGCAATCTGATTGGCGGTGTAGACCGAACGTGTGAGTGCCAGGGCGCCCAGAGTCAGTGCCACCAGCACGATCAGCGCCATGATCAAAGCCACGCCACGGGTGGGGCGGTGCGCCTGACGGGTGTGCTTCAGCATCCGGTGGTCCCGCCTTGGTAGTTGATCTGCGAACCTGACCAGATCATGTCGCGCAGAGGCACCACGGTGCTGGCCTGGCGGTAGCGGTATGCCGTCCAGTCGGTGAGCCCGCTGAGCACGATCGGGGCCGCGCTGGGGTTGGTGGGGGCGCTGGTGCTGACCGTGCTGCCGTCCCAAACCGGGGCACTGCTGGTGGGCAGGGTCTTGTCGTACTGCGGGCTGCGCGCTACCACCGCCATGCGCAGGGTGAGCACGCGTGACCAGGCACAGTAAAGGTTCAGGCCACTGGTGTCTGCACTGCTGCCAGGGGTTGTCTGGTCGTAGGTGTCGAGCGTGCCGTCCATCAGTACGGTGCTGGTGTCGCGCCCGTATTGGGCGCGCAGCGCCACCACATTGCTAGCCACAGGCACCCACACCGTGCTGTCCAGGCTGCTGGTGTAGCTGCTGCTGCCGCAGTTGTAGCGCAGGTAGTCGCACTGGGTGAGATTGCCGTTGCGCACGGCATAGGCATGGATGGACAGCGCCTTGCCCAGATTGAAGACCAGGCTGCCCGCGCCCAGCCCCACCGTGTTGTTGGCGACCGTCAGCTTGGCGGTGCTGCTGTCAATCGCGCTGACCTTGTTGAGTGGCAGGGTGCAGGGGCTGGGGCGGGTGCTGTTCTGGGCGACCACGTAGTCGCCGACGGCAAAGCTGCCCGGCGACGTGACCTGGTAAGTGCCCGCGACCGAGGTGGCGATCAGGGCATCGCCTTCGGAAGAGCCATTGGTGCTGGTGGCGACCACCAGCAGGGTGTCGGTGTTGCTGTCGCCCGCTGGCACCAGGCTGGTCGCCGGGTTGATGGTCGCGGGGGCCAAGGGCAGGCTGACGGTGGCACTGTCCTGGGTGCTGGTGTAGCTGAGGCTGCAGCCGAGGATGGCGAAAGCATTGACGCCATAGCCCGAACTGCGCACGTCCCGCTCCAGGCCATACAACGCCACAGTGGCGTTCAGCAGGGCGTCGTTGCCGCCTGCGGTGGCGCGGCGCGCGGTGTCGGAATCCAGCATCAGGCGCATCATCACGATCACGGCAGCCAGCCCGATGAGTATGCCAACCATCACCTCGATGAGACCAAAGCCACGCTGGCGCAGCGGTCTGGGCTTTGCGTTGAACGAGGGCGCTGTCATTTCAATTGCACCAGCGTCACCAGTTGGTGGGATTGGGTGTCGGCTGGGCCTCGCCAGAAGACGGTGATGGTGGCCTGGCTGCGCGCCGTGCTGCTGCTGCCGCCACCGGCCAGTGTGCTGAAACTGATGGTGGGCAAGGTGCTGTTGGCCGACGAGATGCCGGGCAGACCGCTGGCCTGCACCTGCGCCAGCCACAGCGCATAGGCGCTGCCGCTGGGGCTGGCGAACTGGGTTTGCAGCGTGGTGGCTGTGCGGTCGCTGGCCCACATCTGGCTGGCCGCGGCGTTGGCCAGCAGGCTGGCCATGCTGCGGTATTCGGCTTGGCTGGCCTGCTGTACCGCGCCAGCCTGCATGCCCACCAGGCCGAGCAGGCCGACCGAAAACAGCAGCACGGCCACCAGCGATTCAATCAGAGCCGATCCCCGCGCCTTGGCGGGCCGCGACGGCCGATGTTCAGCAGGCGCGCGCACGGTCGGCGGCCTGAGTGCTGCTCAGGCTCGGGTCACACAGGCGGATCTGCCCGCCGGGACTGACCACCAGGTTCAGGCACCGGGTGTCGCCTGATGCGGCCATGCAGGTGCCGCTTGGGGCGGTGACCTGGAAAGTCACATTGGCGCTGACCGTGGTGGTCGGGTTGGTGGTGGCGGCAAGACGGCCCAGGCTGTCGAAGGCCAGGGTGCTCTGGCTGGCCGTGATCAGCGCGTTGCTCAAAGAACTGCTGCCGGCGCTGCGTTGCAGCAGGTAGGGGCTCGTGCTGTCGCTGATGGCGCTGGCGCAGTGCGAGGCCGGGCTGATGCTGCTGCCCAGGTTGATCACCCATTGGGTGCTGGCGCTGACCAGGGTGCAGCTGTCGCTGAGGTCGCTGGTGAGCTGCAGCCGCACGGCGGTGTTGCGGCGAACGGCCTCGGCGCGCGCCATCTGCAGCCCGCTCTGCAGGTTCTCGGCCTGGCTGCGCACCTGGGCATTGCGCAACCAGCTTGAAAAGGCTGGGATCACCATCAAGAGGCTGATGCCGAGAATGGCCAGTGCCACCATCAACTCGATCAAGGTGACACCTCGCATGGAGGGCGGCTTGCGACCCACCTCCATCAGCATCGCCCTCCCTTGGCGGTGACCCAGCAGGTGGTGGAGGTGGTCCAGCCGGTGGGCACCGAGGTGGTGGCCCGGTTGCCGCTCTGGTCGATGGTGAAGGTGAAACCCGCCATGTTGGTGCCAGCGTTGCCGCTGGCACTCAGCACATAGGTCGACGTGGTGCAGGTGCTGAAGGCGTAGGTGAAATAGCTGCTGCTGGCCATGCCGCTGGTGCTGCAGGCACTGGTGTTGGGCGCGAAATAGCTTCGGCTGTCCTGGAACAATTGCTCCATGGCCACCTGCTTGGCCGCCAGAGCGGCTGTGGCCTCAGGGATGCGCGAGCGCTGGATGTAGTAGACATAAGCCGGCAACGCAATGGCTGACAGGATGGCCACGACGGCCACCGCAATCATCAATTCGATCAATGTGAAGCCCTGGAGGCGGCGCAATGGCAGGAGATCAGTGGTACGGCGGGGCATGGGCAGGCCAGTGGGGACAGCAAGAGAAAACGTCCTGCTGGCTGCGATTAAAAGCGGTTCCACCTCCTGAGCGCGCCATGTACCCGGGTCGATACCTGATTTTACGAATCGTTTGTGGTGTGTTGCAGGCGCTTTACGGGCCGATGCAGTTCCACCGTGACGGCGGCCCTGTCACCGGCCCAATGTGGTCTTGAAGCCCCTGTTATGCCTCTATAATCTTGCCTGCCGCGGGTGTAGTTCAATGGTAGAACGGCAGCTTCCCAAGCTTCATACGAGGGTTCGATTCCCTTCACCCGCTCCAGATTCCTGTCTCACACGGCCTCAGGCCACCTCAGAACCCGCTGACCTCCCTCTGGCAGCGGGTTTTTTGTTGTCTCACGTAACCTCAAGCCATACCATCACATCTCAACACTTTGTTGGTACGTGCATGAATGGCATCACGCCGCTGGCGTCGGTAGCGCGCACGTGGAGCGGACACAGGCGCGAAGCCAGCGATGGGCGGGGTCCGCCTCAAGCCGAGGGTGCCAAAGCAAGGAGACCGAGAACGGCGCCAATGGCAGCGGCAGCTCAAGTGGGTGCAGGCCTGCGTACAACACGCCAGTGTGACGTTCATGGACACAGGCGACCAGATCCGAGGCACGGACCAGGGCTAGCGCTGCCGCAAAGCCTCCCACCACCGTGTTGATGTGACGGGCCAGCCCCAAGCCCGCTAAGGCTGCATCGACGGGCCCCTTGTCGCCCTCGCGCCGAGAGATATGGACATGACGGGCTGCTGCAAACCGGGCTGCGGTCAGTTCTCCTTCGCAGAGTGGATGGCCCTGGCGCACGACGCCGATGTAGCGATCCCGGAACAGAGCCTGCGCGCGCACTTCCGGCCCGACGAGCTGGTCCACCACGCCGGTCTCCAGATCGACTGAGCCGTCACGCAGGGGGCCGCTGTCCTTGTCGAGCTTGTGCAGGAAATGCAGGCGCACGCCGGGAGCTTCTGCAGCGATCCGCGCCAACAGTCCGGCACCGAAATTCTCGACGAAACCCTCGCTGGCCCGCAGGGTGAAGGTGCGCTCGAGCTGCGCCGGATCGAGCTGTCCGATGGGCCGAAGCGCAGCCTGAGCATCCTGGACCAGTTGCCCGATGGACTCACGCAGCTCCAGCGCTCGCGGGGACGCCACCATGCCGCGTCCGGCCCGCACCAGCAGTGGGTCACCGGTGGCTTCGCGCAGCCTGGCCAGAGCACGACTCATCGCCGATGGGCTCAGCTTCAAACGACGGGCAGCGCGCGCTACGTTGCCTTCGGCCAGCAGCACCTCCATCGTGTACAGCAGGTTGAGATCGGGTCGAGTCAAGGCGAAGCTCCAAATTGGTTGAGGTTGATATGGCGTCCCACGCAACTATCAAGTGCAGATCATGCGCCTTCCGCCATGTCTCGTGAATCTCTATCTTTCGACCTATGTGCTGGGGCGGTGGTCGTCCCAGCGGAACCGAAGGAGATTCACATGACCCGCAACACCCTGGAAACCAGCATCGACGGTATCCGCTCGGTCTGGGGGCCGCTCAGCACCGAAGTCGTCGCCGCCTGCAAGGCGCATCTGGAGGACTTGGTCCAAGCGCCGACCAGCGAAGATTGGCTGGCCGAACTGCACCGGCAGGCGCCGGCAAACAAGGAACTGCACCGCGATGCCGAGCATGGCTTTGTGCTGCTGGCTCACACAGAAACTGCCGGCTTGTACCGGCCACCCCACGACCATGGCCAGGGCTGGGTCATCTATGCAATCCAACAGGGTGAGATCGAGATGGGCACCTATGCGCGGCTAACACATCCGGACGGCAGTGTGCGCCTGGTCAAGCGCGGCACGACGCGGGTCCGCCCGGGGCAGGTTCAGGTCTACCTGCCTGGTGACATCCACGACACGCGCTGCGTGAGCGGCCCGGCCCTGCTGTTCCGCTTCACCGAGCGTGACCTGAAGAAGGAGGAGAGCGAGGCCCATCGCGTCACGCGCTACGCCGAACACGACGGCGCTTGGACCGCGAGGGTGCTGTGAAGCCGCTCCAAACGCCAGCCAGGAAGCAGCAGGCAGTGGACATGCCGCAGCCCAAAGAGGACGCCAGACGGCCCCTGCCGGCACCCAGGCGTCAGGCCGCGATTGCTGCCGTGTTGGCTGCCATGGTGTTGGCTGTGCTCGACGCCGCCATCGTCAACGTGGCACTGCCGTCCATGGCGCAATCTCTCAACATCACCCCGGCCAGGTCAGTCTGGATCATCACGGCCTATCAGGCTGCCTTGGTCATGGGCTTGCTGCCGTGCGCCGCGCTGGGTGAGAGCCAGGGCTTCAGGCACGTCTTTGCGCTGGGCGTCGCGCTGTTCACCGTGGCGTCAGGCCTTTGCGCGCTGGCTCCGACCCTCGAATGGCTGGTCGCGGCGCGATTCCTGCAGGGCCTTGGGTCTGCTGCGATCATGGCGCTGGGCATCGCCCTGCTGCGTCTGGCTGTGCCGCAAAGCCAGCTCGGCGCCGCCATCGGCTGGAACGCGCTGGCCGTGGCGCTGTCTTCGGCGTCCGGGCCAACCCTCGGCGCGCTGATCCTGTCAAACGCGAGCTGGCCCTGGCTGTTCGCAGTCAACCTGCCATTGGGCGCCATGGTCTTGCTGGCAAGCCGCGCATTGCCCGATCTGGCCGGCACAGCCCGACCATTGGACCGGATCAGCGTGGCGCTGAATGCTGCGGCCCTGGCGTGTTTGGTGATTGGTGCCGAGGTGCTGGTGGAGCGCTCCATGCTGGCTGCCGGCCTGCTCGGAGGCGCCATGGCCGGTCTGGTGGCGCTGGTTCGCCGGGAAATGCCAAAGGCCGCCCCATTGATGCCGCTGGACCTGCTGCGCTCGGGCTCGTTCTGCACCTCGGTGATTGCCTCGGTGTGCTGCTTCTCCGGCATGACCATGGGGCTGCTGGCTTTGCCCTTCCACCTGCAGCACAGCCTCGGGCAGAACACGCTGATGACCGGGATTTACATGACACCCTGGCCGCTGACGGTCGCGATCACAGGCCCGGTGGCAGGCCGCTTAGCCGACCGGGTGTCGACAGGCTGGCTGTGCGCCGCCGGAGGCGTCTGTCTCGCGGTCGCTCTGGCTGCTGCGGCTCTTTGGCCATCGCAAGGCAGCGCATGGCAACTGGTGCCGCTGACCATGCTTTGCGGGCTGGGCTTCGGTCTGTTCCAGGTCCCCAACAACCGCAACATGTTCCTATCGGCCCCCCAGGAGAGAGCCGGCGCCGCTGGCGGCATGCAGGCTACGGCGCGGCTGGCTGGGCAGACGGCGGGCGGTGTCGCCATGAGCCTGCTGTTCACCCTGGCCTCCACAGGATCCGCACCGCGGCTCGGACTGGGCATCGGATCAGCCCTGACCCTGGCCGCAGGCCTCATCAGCGTTCTGCATGTCAGGGCCAGGGCCTGACAGAAGAGTCGCCAACCTCGCTCCTTCCGGGGCATCCACCGACGGCGCGTTAATCGAACAAGCATCCTCGCCATTACCCAAGAAGGACCTATGGAACCCCGTCTCAACTTCTTCAGCTCCAACCCCGACGCATTGAGGGCGTTAAGGATCCTGGATCAGCAGGTCGCTCAGTCAGGACTCGAGCCTAAGCTCGTCGCACTCGTGCGCCTACGGGCATCGCAGATCAATGGCTGCGCCTACTGTATCGATGTGCACGCTGCGGATGCCCGCAAAGCGGGCGAGTGTGAGCGGCGCCTGGCCGCACTGGTTGTCTGGCCCGAGACGCCTTTTTTCGACCACCGTGAGCGTGCTGCGCTGGCCTGGACTGAAGCGGTCACGCGGGTGGCTGACACACGTGTTCCCGATGCGGTGTGGGAAATGGTGAAACTGCTGTTCTCGCCTGCAGAACTCGTCAATCTGACGCTGCTGGTCTCCACCATCAACGCCTGGAACCGATTCGCTATCGCGTTCCGCATGCTGCCGATACGAGGTCAGTGAGGTCGGGATTCTGCTTGCCAACATAATGGACCACGACCGACCTCTTGCTCGCCACCAAGCTCGCCGTGCTGCGTCTTCGCTGCGCAGCATGTCGCGCCTGGAGTCCAGGGCCTCAGGCCACCTCGGAACCCGCTGACCTCATTCAGGCTGCGGGTTTTTTGTTGTTCACCCTCTGGCCTGTACCGTTTCCATGTCTGGCTGCAGTGCAGGAGGTCAATCCGGTTTGTCCGTCTGGGTTCCTTGGGTCACGGCCACCTTTGGCAACCCTTGGTCACAGCGCAGTCATGACTCCCCTCCTATACTGCGCGGTCTTGCAAATCGGATGCGTTCGTGAAATTTCGTTTCAATCATCTTTCTGGTCTTTTGCTGAGCGCCTTCACCTTGGTGACGCTGCCCGTCTGGGCCGACAACAGCACAGGCGCTGAGGAGCCCGCCGCCGACGAATCCAGCATGGCGCGCTTCCAGAGCACTTACATCTGGCAGAAGAAGAATGCTTTTCAGGCGGCCTATTCGGGTCCCAACAGCCTGAGCCCTCAGGCAGAGCGCAGTTACACCCTGACCTTTGACGCGTACCTGGGCTTCAAGCCCTGGCAAGGGGGGGAGTTCTACTTTGTGCCCGAGATCACCCAAGGCCTGCCTTTGTCAGCCCTCACGGGCCTGGGCGGCTTCACCAACGGTGAGGCCACGCGCGTCAGTGGTACCAACCCCACGCTGTACCGACAAAAGCTGTTTTTGCGGCAGACCTGGAACCAGGGTGGCGGGCAGGAGAAGGTGGACGCGGCGGTCGATCAGATGGCCGGCACGGTGGATCGCAACCGCTGGGTGCTGACCGCCGGTAATTTCTCGACCCTCGACGTGTTTGATGACAACGCCTATGCCAAAGACCCGCGCACCCAGTTCATGAACTGGTCGGGCATGTCGCACACCTCGTACGACTACGCGGCCGACGCACGTGGCTTTGGCTGGGGCGCGGCGCTGGAGTGGTACCAGGGCACGTGGGTCTTGCGCGCCGGCCGCATGACCGGCCCGACCACACCCAACGGGCAGCCGGTGGACCTGCGCATCTTCAAGCACTACGGCGATCAGTTTGAAGTGGAGCATGCGCACGAATTGGCAGGGCAGCCCGGCAAGGTCCGGGTGCTGGCTTGGCGTGCCCGGGCGCAACTGGCCCGTTACGATACCGCACTGGCCTACGGGCAGGCCAACCCGGGTGCCGCCGACAAGCAATGGATTGCTGCAGTCCGCGGGCCCGAGCAGACCAAGTATGGCCTGGGCCTGAACATCGAGCAGGCCATCAACCCCGAATCCGGTGTGTTCATGCGGGCTATGAAGGCCGATGGCAAGACCGAGACCTATGCCTTTGCCGAGGCCGATGCCTCGTTCTCGACCGGCTACGCCAGTTCGGGCAAGGCCTGGGGCCGGGCGCAGGACACGGTGGGTTTTATGTTTGCGCGCAACATGCTGTCGGCCGATCGGCGTACCTACCTGGCGGCTGGCGGCATCTCGTTCTTCATCGGCGATGGTGCCTTGCGCTACAAGCCTGAAACCCTGGTTGAGCTGTACTACAACATGAACGTGCACAAGAATCTGTGGGTGTCGCTCGATTACCAGCGCATCAGCAACCCGGCCTACAACGCTGACCGCGGTCCGGTCAATGTGGGGTCCGTGCGCCTGCACGCCGAGTTCTGAGGTTCCTGAGGGGCTGACGCAGCCCCCTACGCTCAGTGAAGATCAGGAGCTGCCGCCCTCGGTGGCGGTCCAGCGGATGCCGGCCACACCCAGGTTGTGTTCGCTGATGTGCTCGGCAAACACCGGGATCAGGGTGGTCAGGTGGTTGTGATAGCGCTCTTTCCACATGGCACGCAGGTGGTTCAGGCCTTTTTCATTGCGGTACAGCGTGCCGTCCCAGCCAATCAACAGCACGGCGGCCTCGCCTTCATCCACCAGCACGCACAGCAAGGCATCGTCGGCGTCTTCGTTGAGCGAAGCGGCCAAAGCGGCCTCATGGGACGCAATGCCCTCCACATACAGGTCCAGGCTCAGCGCCTGCTGACCCGAAAAGGCACGCAGCAATTCGCTGGCGATCTGGATTTGGTCTGTCATGCGCGTTGGAGCCATCGGCTCAAGAGTTGCTGCCACCCATCCTAGCAGCGCCCAAGCCTCGCCAAAGCGCAGTCAACTGACAAATGCGCAGGGATTGGCCCGATGTTTGAAAGGGCCCAAAACCGCCTCGACCAGGCTTCAGTTCGTCACGGCAGCAAGGCTCAGATGGCCGCGGAGCAGGCCAAGCCAGCGGCACCCGAGGAGCTGGCTCTGCCAGGCCTCTGGGTGCGCCCCTTGAGGGGGATGGGGGCCACATGCAGTGAGGCCATCCGACAGGGTGGTCCTTTTCAGCCCTGAAAAACCAGCCATCAGAGCGTTGAAGTTCGTCACCACGCCAAGGCCCAAAAGGCCGCGGAGCAGGCCATACCAGCGACACCCGAGGAGCTGGCTCTGCCAGGCCTCTGGGTGTGCCCCTTGAGGGGGAGGGGGCCACACGCAGTGAGGCCCCAACAGGGTGGACCTATTTCATTTCAAGATGTCACCCAGGCACAAGTACTTCAGTTCGACGTAGTCGTCCATGCCGTGGTGCGAGCCTTCACGGCCCAGGCCCGACTGCTTGACGCCGCCAAAGGGCACGTGCTCGGTCGCGATGACGCCGGCATTGATGCCGACCATGCCGTATTCCAGGGCTTCGCTCACGCGGAAGATGCGGCCCACGTCGCGGCTGTAGAAATAGCTGGCCAGGCCGAACTCGGTGTTGTTGGCCGCGTCGATGGCTTCTTGCTCGGTCTTGAAGCGGAACACCGGTGCGAAGGGGCCAAAGGTCTCTTCACGGGCGCACAGCATGTCGGCCGTGGCATCGGCGACCACGGTGGGTTCGACGAATTGACCACTGAGCTTGTTGCCGCCAGCCACCACGCGAGCGCCCTTGGCCAGGGCGTCGGCCACATGGCGATGAACCTTCTCGACCGCCGCATCCTCGATCAGCGGGCCCTGGTTCACACCTTCCTCGAAACCATTGCCCACCTTCAGGGCCTTGACCTTGGCGGCGAACTTTTCAATGAAGGCGTCGTAGACGCCATCCTGCACATAGAGGCGGTTGGCGCACACGCAGGTCTGGCCGGCGTTGCGGTATTTGCTGGCCATGGCGCCTTCGACCGCGCTGTCCAGGTCGGCATCGTCAAACACGATGAAGGGTGCGTTGCCGCCCAGTTCAAGCGACATTTTCTTGACCGTGGGGGCGCTTTGGGCCATCAAAATGCGACCCACCTCGGTGCTGCCGGTGAAGCTGATGTGGCGCACCACGTCGCTGGCGCAGAACACCTTGCCCACGGCGATGCTGTTGCTGCCATCGGCCGTCAACAGGTTCAGCACCCCGGCCGGGATGCCGGCGCGCACGGCCAGCTCAGCGGCGGCCAGCGCGGTCAGGGGGGTCAGTTCGGCGGGCTTGATCACCACCGGGCAACCGGCCGCCAGGGCAGGCGCCACCTTGCGGGTGATCATGGCCAGCGGGAAGTTCCAGGGCGTGATGGCGGCGCACACGCCGATGGGCTGCTTGAGCACCATCAGGCGACGGTTGTTGTCGAACTGGGGCAGGGTTTCGCCGTTCACGCGCTTGGCCTCTTCGGCAAACCATTCGACAAAGCTGGCGCCGTAGGCCACTTCGCCCTTGGCTTCGGCAAAAGGTTTGCCCTGTTCGGCGGTCATGATGCGGCCCAGGTCCTCCTGGTTGGCCATCAGCAGCTGGAACCACTTGAGCAGGATGACGTGGCGCTCTTTGCCGGTCTTGGCGCGCCAGGCGGGCCAGGCGGCGTTGGCGGCCGCGATGGCGGCTTCGGCATCGGCCGCGCCCAGGTTGGCCACGTCGGCCAGCTTCAGGCCGGTGGCTGGGTCGTTGACGTCGAAACGGCTGCTGCCGGCCACCCATTGACCATTGATCAATGCGTCAGTCTTGAGCAGGGTGGGGTCTTTGAGCAGGGCGAGGGGGGAGGTCTTCATGTCCATGGCTTGGGTTTCCGTGTCGGCAAGAAAAGAAGGGGGGGGGAGGGGGCTCAGCGGCAGGGCACGCCGGGCAGCACGCACAGCATCTCGTACAACAGGTTGGCCGCCAGCAAGGCCGTGTTGCCGCTGGTGTCGTAGGGCGGGCTGACCTCCACGAGGTCGCAGCCTATCACGTTCAATCCGCGGCAGCCGCGCACGATTTCCAGCCCCTGGGGCACGGTCAGGCCGCCGATTTCAGGGGTGCCGGTTCCGGCAGCGTAGCTGGGGTCGAGACCGTCGATGTCAAAGCTGATGTACACCGGATGATCGGGGCCGATGCGTTCGCGCACCTGGGCCATCAAGGGGGCCAGCGACTGGTACCAGACCTCGTGTGCCGGCACCACGGTGAAGCCCTGCTGGCGCGGCCAGTCAAAGTCATCGGCGGCGTAGCCGGTGCCGCGCAGGCCGATCTGCCACACCTTGTCGCCGGCCAGCAGGCCTTCTTCCACGGCGCGGCGGAAGGGCGTGCCGTGGGCGATGCGTTCGCCGAACATGTCGTCGTTGATGTCGGCATGGGCATCGACGTGGATCAGCGCCACCGGACCGTGGTGTTTGGCCACGGCGCGCAGGATGGGCAGCGCGATGGTGTGATCGCCGCCCAGCGTCAGGGGCACGCAGCCGTGGCTCAGCACCTCGTCATAGAAGGCGGTGATGATGTCCACCGACTTGGGCAGCGAGTAGGTGTTGATCGGCACATCGCCCAGGTCGGCCACCTGCAGCGCATCAAACGGTGCGGCACCCGTGGCCATGTTGTAGGGGCGCAGCAGACAGGATTCGGCGCGGATCTGGCGCGGGCCGAAGCGGGTGCCCGAGCGATTGGAGGTGCCGATGTCCAGTGGCACGCCGATGAAGGCCGCATCCAGCCCCCGCGCGGAGGTGGTGACGGGCAGGCGCATCATGCTGGCCAGGCCGGCAAATCGCGGCATGGTGTTGCCGCCCAGTGGCTGGTTCAAGTGGGATGGAGGGGTGTGGCTCATGGCAGGCCCCCGCTCAGCGTTTGCGCCCGCGCAGCCATTCCAGGGCCAGCAGCAAGGCGGTGGTGAAGCAGATCAGCAGGGTGGCCACCGCGGCAATCGTGGGCGAGATGTTCTCGCGGATGCCGGTGAACATCTGGCGCGGCAGGGTGGCCTGCTCGGCCCCGGCCAGGAACAGCGTCACCACCACTTCGTCAAACGACGTGGCAAAGGCGAACAGCGCGCCCGAGATCACACCCGGTGCAATCACCGGCAGGGTGATGCGGAAGAAGGTGTTGAACGGGGTCTCGCCCAGGCTCAGCGAGGCGCGCACCAGGTTGTGGTTGAAGCCCGCCAGCGTGGCCAGCACAGTGGTTAGCACAAAGGGGGCGCCCAGGGCAGCGTGCACGATGATCAGGCCGAAGTAGCTGTCGGCCAGGCCCAGCGGCGCAAAGTACAGGTAGGTGGCCACGCCCACCACCACGATGGGCACCACCATGGGCGCGATCAGCACGCCCATCAGCAGGCCCTTGAACGGGAAGGTGGCGCGCGACAGGCCCACCGCAGCCAAGGTGCCCAGCGAGGTGGCCAGCAGCGTGGCAGCCGGCGCCACGATGAAGCTGTTGCGCGTGGCCCGGGCCCATTCGGTGGACTCGAACAGGTTGCGGTACCACTTCAGCGACCAGCCCGGGATCGGGTAGGCCAGAAACGAGCTGTCGGAGAACGACAGCGGCACCATCACCAGGATGGGGGCCAGCAGGAACACCAGCACGGCCACGCACAGCAGCCGCACCGCCCACCAGCCGGCCTTGTCGGCGGCGGTGGCGTACAGGGGGAATTCAGGCATTTTGATCATGGGCATTCACCTTCTTTTTCTTGATCAGCCGAGGCTGAGTTCAGCCTTGCCGATGCGGCGGTACACACCGTAAAGAATCAGCGTGGCGCCCAGCAGGATGGCGCCCAGGGCGCAGGCCATGCCCCAGTTCACCTCGACGTTGGTGTAACGGGCGATGTAGTAGCTCAGCATCTGGTCGTCGGCCCCGCCCAGCAGGGCCGGGGTCACGTAGTAACCAATCGACAAAATGAACACCAGCAAGGCGCCAGCCCCGATGCCCGGGTAGGTCTGCGGCACATAGACGCGGAAGAAAGCGGCCAGCGGCGCGCTGCCCAGCGACACCGCGGCGCGCAGGTAGGTGGGGGGAACGTTCTTCATCACGCTGTACAGCGGCAGGATCATGAAGGGCAGCAGGATGTGCACCATGGCGATCACCACGCCGGTGCGGTTGAACAGCAGGGGCAGGGGCTCGTGGATCAGGCCCAGGCCCATCAGCCCGCTGTTGACCAGGCCTTCGGACTGCAGCAGCACGATCCAGGCGGCCACACGCACCAGGATCGAGGTCCAGAAAGGCACCAGCACCAGGATCATCAGCACATTGGCCGAACGCTCGGGCAGTGAGGCCAGCCACCAAGCCAGGGGGTAGCCCAGCAGCAGGCAACAGATCGTCACCACCAGGCTGATGTGAAAGGTGCGCAGCAGGATGGCGCCAAAGGCACGCTGCTCTTCAGGCATGCGCTCGATGGCACCCTCGGCGTCGCGTTTCAGGTCGAGCGAGGCCAGCAGGTAGTCGGGTGTCCAGCGCGAGCCGTTCTTGGCAATCGCCTGCCAGAACGGGACCTCGCCCCAGCGTGGGTCGGCCTGCAGCAGGCGGGCCTGGATGTCGGCGTCGCTGCCCTCGAAGGGCAGGGCGCGGTAGGCGCCCATCACCAGCGAGCGGGCACCGGGCACCTCAGTGTTGAGTCGGCGGGCCAACTGGCCGGCATCGGCACTGTCGGGCAGTTGCGCCAGGTCCTTGACCAGGGCGCCGTAGGCCGCGGCAGCGGGGGTGTCACGCCCGTTCCAGCCGTCCAGCGCGCGGATGGTCAGGGGCAGGGCGTTGGCCACCTCGGGGTTTTCGACCGCGCGCTGGAGCAGCGCGACGATCGGCACCAGCAGGGTCAGGAGCAGAAACACCAGCAAGGGCAGGGTCAGTCCGAAGGCTCGCCACTGGCGGCGCGCTTCGGCTCGGGATAAGGCTTTGCGCAGTGCGCCGGGCTCATCGCCCGGTGCGCCGGCGGCTCGGATGGGTGCTGCCATGGTGAATCGGCTCCGTCTCTCAGTCAGTGTTGCTCAGGCTCAGGCGTGTTTACTGGGTGGCCCAGGCAGCAAAGCGCTTTTCAAGCGCTTCGCCCTGGTCGGCCCAGAAGCTCACGTTGAACTGCAGGGCTTCCTTGGCGTTGGCGGCCGAGGTGGGCAGGTCGTCCAGCACCTTCTTGTCGAGCTTGGCCAGGGCCTTGCTGTTGGTCGGGCCGTAGGCGATGTTTTGCGCGTACACGGCCTGGTTGCCAGCTTGCAGGCCGAAGGCGATGAACTTTTGCGACAGTTCCTTGTTCGGCGCGCCCTTGGGGATGACCCAGTAGTCCAGGTCATAAATGCCGCCGGGCCAATAGATCTTCAGGTTGCGGCCTTCGCGGTTGGCGGCGTCGATGCGGCCGTTGTAGACCGTGCTCAGCACCACGTCACCGGCGACCAGGAACTGGGGCGCCTGGGCGCCGGCCTCCCACCACTGGATGTTGGGCTTGAGTTCGGTCAGCTTCTTGAAGGCGCGGTCGGCGCCGTCCTTGGTGGCCAGTACCTTGTACACATCGCCCGGCTTCACGCCATCGGCCAGCAGTGCGAATTCGAGGTTGTAACGGGCGCCCTTGCGCATGCCGCGCTTGCCAGGGATCTTCTTGGTGTCAAAGAAGTCGGCCCAGCTGCTGGGGGCGCTCTTGAGCTTGTCGCCGTTGTAGGCCATCACGGTGGACCACACGAACACGCCCACACCGCATTCGGTGACGGCGGCGGGCAGCAGGTCGGCCTTGTCGGCCAGCTTGCTGTAGTCGAGCTTTTCGAACAGGCCTTCGTCGCAGCCGCGCACCGCGTCGGGCGATTCGACCTCGACCACATCCCAGGTCACCTTCTTGGTCTCGACCATGGCCTTGATCTTGGCCTGCTCACCGTTGTATTCCACCGGCACCACCTTGACACCGGTCTTTTCGAAGGGCTCGTAGTAGGCCTTCTTCTGGGCGTTGGCGTTGGCGCCGCCGAAGTTGACGATGGTCAACTGCTGTTCGGCAAAGCTGGGCAGGGCCAGGCAGGCGGCCAGGGCGGCGGCTGCGCAGGGGATCAGGCTCTTTTTCATGGCACGTTTTCCTTTGTTGGAAGTTGAGGTTCTAGAGAGAGGGAGCGCAAAAAAAACGTTGTCGTGGTTCACACCGCGTACAGGCGGGTGGCCGCGGCCGGGAACTCCAGCCGCACCGGCTCGCCAGCTTGTGGATGGGGGTTGCTGTCGGCACGGGTCAAAGGCAGCTTCACGGTGGCCTCGGCCTGGCCCTCGCCCAGCGAGCACAGCAGGCGCAGGTGGTCGCCGTAATAGATCACGCGGGCCACGGTGGCGGCCAGCGAGTTGGGTACCGGCGCGGCCGAGCCCAGGTGCAGCACGATGCGCTCGGGCCGCACACAGGCTTCCACGGCGGCGCCGTCGGCCACGCCGTTCACGTTCAGGCCCTGAAGGCGCTGGCCGTCGGCCAGTTGCAGGGCGTTGCCACCCTGCAGGCTGCCCTTGAGCACGGTGCTGTCGCCCACGAAGCCGGCCACGAAGCGGTTGCTGGGGGCTTCGTACAGGTCTTCCACCGGCGCCAGTTGCTGGATCACGCCTTCGTTGAACACGGCCACACGGTCGCTCATGGTCAGTGCTTCGCCCTGGTCGTGGGTCACGTAGACAAAGGTCACGCCCAATTGCCGGTGCAATTCCTTCAGCTCGATCTGCATGTGCTCGCGCAGTTGCTTGTCGAGCGCACCCAGCGGCTCGTCCATCAGCACCAGCTGTGGCTCGAACACCAGGGCGCGGGCCAGCGCCACCCGCTGTTGCTGGCCGCCCGAGAGGCGGCCCGGCAGGCGATCGGCCATGCCACCCAGGCGTACCATGTCCAGCGCCTTGGCCACGCGGCGGGCCTGCTCGTCCTTGGGCACCTTGCGCACGGTCAGCGGGTAGGCCACGTTCTGCCCCACGGTGAGGTGGGGAAACAGGGCGTAGTTCTGGAACACCATGCCGAAGTTGCGCTTGTGCGGCGGCGTGCCGGTGATCTGGCGGCCGTCCAGCAGGATGTCGCCCGCCGTGGGCGATTCAAAGCCGGCCAACATCATCAGCGTGGTGGTCTTGCCCGAGCCCGAGGGCCCCAGCAAGCTCAGAAATTCGCCGCGCTGGATGTCCAGGTTCAGATCGCGCACCACGAGCTGTTCGCCGTCGTAGGTCTTTTGCACGCCGGAGAAGCGCACCAGGGGTTCTGCTTGAGACATGTTTGTGTGCAAGGGCAGGAAAGTAGCGTGTTGGATCAGCGCTGGGCTTTGAAGCTCTCGGCCAGGATGGCCAGACCTTCATCGATCAGTGCGTCAGAGGCGGTCAGCGGCACCAGGATGCGGATCACGTTGCCGTAGGTTCCGCAGGACAGCAGCACCAGACCGCGGCGAGCGGCTTCGGCCACCACGTTCTTGGTCAGGTTCGCGTCGGGGCGGCTCTTGTCGCCGTTCTCGAACAGCTCGATGGCCACCATGGCGCCCAGGCCGCGCACATCGCCAATCGAGGCTTCGCTCTCGGCAATGCGGCGCAGACCTGCTTGCAAGTTTTGGCCCAGGGTCTTGCTGCGCTCCAGCAGCTTCTCGTCTTCAAAGGCCTGGATCACGGCCAGGGCGGCGGCGCAGGCCACCGGGCTGCCGGCATAGGTGCCGCCCAGGCCACCGGCGGCGGGGGCGTCGATCACTTCGGCGCGGCCCACCACACCCGACAGCGGGAAGCCGCCGGCCAGCGACTTGGCGGTGGTGATCAGATCCGGGGCCACCGGCCATTGCTCGCAGGCGAACCAGGTGCCGGTGCGGCCGGCGCCGGTCTGCACTTCGTCGGCGATCAACAAGATGCCATGGCGCTCGGCCAGGGCCTTCAGGCCCGAGATGAACTCGGGCGGGGCCACATTGAAGCCGCCTTCGCCCTGCACCGGCTCGACGATGAAGGCCGCCACGCGCTGGGGCTCGATGTCGTTCTTGAAGATCAGTTCGATCGAATGCAGGGCATCGGCCACGCTCACGCCATGCAAGTCGTTGGGGAACAAGGCATGGTAGATCTCGCCCGGGAAGGGGCCGAAGCCGACCTTGTAGGGGGCGACCTTGCCGGTCAGGCCCAGGGTCAGGTTGGTGCGGCCGTGGTAGCCGCCGGTGAAGGCGATCACACCCGGGCGGCGGGTGTGGGCGCGGGCGATCTTGATGGCGTTTTCAACGGCTTCGGCGCCGGTGGTCAGCAGCAGGCTCTTCTTGGCAAAGTCGCCGGGAGCCAGTGTGTTCAGGCGCTCGCAGACTTCCACATAGGGTTCATAGGCCACCACCTGGAAGCAGGTGTGGGTGTACAGCGCCAGCTGGGCCTGCACGGCGGCGATCACCTGGGGGTGCAGGTGGCCGGTGTTGAGCACGGCGATGCCACCCGCGAAGTCGATGAAGCGGCGGCCTTCCACGTCCCAGAACTCAGCGTTTTCGGCCTTCTGGATGAAGATCTCGTGCGACTGGCCCACGCCGCGGGCGACGGCGGCCTGGCGGCGGGCAAGAAGGGCGGCGTTGGTGAAATGGCGTTCTGACTTCATGGTTTCAAGCGGTTGGTTGAACAGATGGATGGACTTTACGGATCGTTTCTGTTTTGAACCATGTACACACACTTCAGGATTTGGACGCACTGTGCAGGTCGAGTTGCCTGTACATGGAATCCCTGATCTGGTGCCTTGCACCGCAGTGGCGCAAAAGCCTGTGTCGCTTGGCCAGGCATGCGCCGGCTTGGGGCGTCGTCAGATTCTGAATCGCGGGTTAACCCTTGGATTTGCGCCCCATCAAGGCCCTGTTTTGGGGCGTTTCCGCAGCGCCAGCTTGAATCGATGGGTCGATGGCGTTGGGCGTTAGACTTCCCGCTGGTGGCTGCCCGGCCAGCGATCCCCGGGCGCCGTGTTTTTTCGATCCGGGTCTTCTGTCTTCCTGATGCTCACACTCCGTACCGATGTCCAGACCCCGCTGGTGAGCCAGATCGTCGACGGCTTGCGCGGCCTGATCGCGGGCCAGGTGATCAAGCCGGGCAGCAAACTACCTTCCATTCGGGCCTTTGCGGCGGCCCATGGCGTAAGCGTCTTCACCGTGGTCGAGGCCTATGACCGCCTGGTGGCTCAGGGCTGGCTGGTCTCGCGTGCCAATGCCGGTTTTTTTGTGAAGCGGCGCGACGAGGGCGCGGCGCCAGCGGTGGCCGGTCAGGCGCCGCGTGAGGCGCCGCGCTTTGATGCGCGCTGGTACCTCAAGCAGATTTTCGAAAACCGCAACCTGCCCATGAAGCCGGGCTGTGGCTGGTTGCCGCACGACTGGCTGTTTGGTGACGCCGTGCGGCGCAGCCTGAGGCAACTGTCCACCGACGGCCCCGAACTGGACGGCTACGGTCTGCCCTCGGGCCACATGGCCCTGCGCATGATGATTGCCGAGTCGTTGGCCGAGCACCAGATCACCGTCGATGCCGACCAGGTGCTGCTCACCCATGGCTCCAGCCAGGCGCTGGACCTGGTGGCGCGCTGCCTGCTCAAGCCCGGGGATGCCGTGCTGGTGGACGATCCGGCCTACCCCAACCTGCTGTACATGCTGCGCTTCGCCGGTGCCCGGCTGATCGGCGTGCCGCGCACCCCCACAGGCTATGACCTGCCCGCACTGGAGGCGCTGGTTCAGTTGCACAAGCCCAAGGCCTTCTTCACCCAGCCTCGCCTGCAAAGCCCTACATGCTCGCTGGCGTCGGTGGCGCACCTGCACCGCTTGCTGCAACTGGCCGAGCAACACGATTTTGTGCTGGTCGAAAACGACCTGTATGCCGACATGGACGGCACCTCGCGTTCCTCGCTCGCCAGCCTGGACCAGTTGCGCCGGGTGGTCTACATCGGCAGCTATTCCAAGACCATCTCGCCCAATCTGCGCGTGGGTTACTTGCTGGCCCGGCCCGACATGCTGGGCGAGTTCGTGCAGCTCAAGATGGTGGCCGGCCTGACCTCCTCCGACATCGCCGAGCGCGTGACGTTTGGCGTGATCACCGATGGGCGCTGGCGCAAGCACCTCAAATCGCTGCGCGATCGCCTGGGCGAAGCCCACCGCCAGGTGGGGCGGCGCCTGGACAGCCTGGGTTTTGAACTGTTCCATGAGCCCGAGGCCGGCATGTACCTGTGGGCCCGCCACCCCGACCTGCCCGACAGTGCCGAGCTGTCCAAGGAGGCCACGGCCGCCGGCATCATGCTGGGGCCGGGGCAGCTGTTCCTGGTCGAGCCGCGGCCCACCGGCTGGCTGCGCTTCAACGTGGCGTTCTGCCAGGACGAGCGCCTGTGGCAGTTTCTGGCCCAGCGCATCGAGCTGGGGCGTCAGGTGGCGCAGTGATGCGCTGCCCGGGCCGCCGAATCTTATAATTGCCTGTTTGGCCCGGCACTGCGCGCGGGCCCCGTCACGGCGCGGGCGGCGCCATGAGCTCACCAATGGGTGAGGGCATGGACCACCCACCCAACCAGAACCCTCTCTTTGCACCCCATGAGCACACCTATCACCGTCGCCCAGATTCGCAAGACCTTCCTCGATTTCTTCGCCTCCAAGGGGCACACCGTGGTGGCGTCGAGCTCGCTGGTGCCGGGCAACGACCCGACGCTGATGTTCACCAACTCAGGCATGGTGCAGTTCAAGGACGTGTTCCTGGGCACCGACAAGCGTCCCTATGTGCGTGCGGCTTCGGTTCAGGCCTGCCTGCGTGCCGGCGGCAAGCACAACGACCTGGAAAACGTGGGCTACACCGCCCGCCACCACACCTTTTTCGAGATGCTGGGCAACTGGAGCTTTGGCGACTACTTCAAGCGTGAGTCGCTGAAGTGGGCCTGGGAACTGTTGACCGAGGTCTACAAGCTGCCGGCCGACAAGCTGTGGGCCACGGTCTACATCGACGACGATGAGGCCTACGACATCTGGACGAAGGAAATCGGCCTGCCGCCCGAGCGTGTGGTGCGCATTGGCGACAACAAAGGCGCCAAGTATGCTTCTGACAACTTCTGGATGATGGCCGACACCGGCCCCTGCGGTCCCTGCAGCGAGATCTTCTTCGACCACGGCCCCGAAATCCCGGGCGGCCCTCCGGGCAGCCCCGACGCCGATGGCGACCGCTACATCGAGATCTGGAACAACGTGTTCATGCAGTTCGACATGCAGCCCGATGGCTCGGTCAAGCCGCTGCCGGCCCCCTGCGTGGACACGGGCATGGGCCTGGAGCGCCTGGCCGCCATCCTGCAGCATGTGCACAGCAACTACGAGATCGACATCTTCGACACGCTGATCAAGGCGGCCTCGCGCGAAACCGGCGAGAAAGACCTGGACAACAAGAGCCTGCGCGTGATCGCCGACCACATCCGTGCCACCGCCTTCCTGGTCAGCGACGGCGTGATCCCCTCCAACGAAGGCCGCGGCTACGTGCAGCGCCGCATCGTGCGCCGCGCCATCCGCCATGGCTACAAGCTGGGCCAGAAGACCCCGTTTTTCCACAAGCTCGTCAAAGACCTGGTGGTGCTGATGGGCGATGCCTACCCCAAGCTCAAGACCGATGAGGCCCGCATCACCGAGGTGCTGAAGGCCGAAGAAGAGCGCTTCTTCGAAACCTTGGCCAACGGCATGGAAATCCTGGACGCCGCCCTGGCCGATGGCAGCAAGACCCTGCCGGGCGAGGTGGCCTTCAAGCTGCACGACACCTATGGCTTCCCGCTCGACCTGTCGGCTGATGTGTGCCGTGAACGTGACGTGGCCGTCGATGAAGACGGCTTCAAGCTGGCCATGGACAAGCAAAAGGCCCAGGCCCGTGCTGCCGGCAAGTTCAAGATGGATCGCGCCCTGGAGTACACCGGCGCTGGCAACACCTTTGTGGGCTACGAGCAGCTCGAAGCCCCGGCCAAGGTGGTGGCCCTGTACGTGGATGGCACCCCGGCTGCCGAACTCAAGGCCGGCCAGACCGGTGTGATCGTGCTGGACACCACCCCCTTCTACGCCGAAAGCGGTGGTCAGGTGGGCGATGAAGGCGTGATCCGCAGCGGCTCGGCCATGTTCGCCGTGGGCGACACCCTGAAGATCAAGGCCGATGTGTTCGGTCACCATGGCACGCTGGAATCCGGCACGCTGGCGGTGGGCGACCACGTGACGGCTGCCGTGAACACCGCGGTGCGCGCTGCCACCATGCGCAACCACTCGGTCACCCACCTCATGCACAAGGCCTTGCGCGAAGTGCTGGGCGACCACGTGCAACAGAAGGGTTCGCTGGTCAATGCCGATCGCACCCGTTTCGACTTTGCGCACAACGCCCCCGTGACCGATGAACAGATCCGCGCCATCGAAGCCCAGGTGAACGCCGAAATTCTCGCCAATGCCCCCACCCAGGCCCGCGTGATGGACATCGAATCGGCCCAAAAGACTGGCGCCATGATGCTGTTCGGTGAAAAGTATGGCGAAACCGTGCGTGTGCTCGACATCGGCAGCAGCCGTGAACTGTGCGGCGGCACCCATGTGCAGCGCACCGGCGACATCGGCCTGTTCAAGGTGGTGGCTGAAAGCGGCGTGGCGGCGGGTGTGCGGCGGATTGAAGCCGTCACCGGTGTCAATGCATTGACCTACCTGCAAGGCCTCGAAGCCACGGTGCAGCAGGCCGCTGGCACGCTGAAGGCGCCGGCGGCCGAGCTGCAAGGCCGCATCACCCAGGTGCTGGACCAGGTCAGGACGCTTGAAAAGGAAGTGGCTGCGCTCAAGGGCAAGCTGGCTTCCTCGCAAGGCGACGAGTTGATGGGCCAGGCGGTGGACGTCAAGGGCATCAAGGTGCTGGCCGCTTTGCTCGATGGCGCCGATGCCAAAACCCTGCGCGAGACCCTGGACAAGCTCAAGGACAAGCTCAAGACCGCCGCCATCGTGCTGGCTGCCGTGGACGGTGGCAAGGTGCAGTTGGCGGCCGGCGTCACGGCCGACAGCGTTGGCAAGGTCAAGGCGGGTGAGTTGGTCAACTTTGTGGCCCAGCAAGTGGGCGGCAAGGGGGGCGGCAAACCCGACATGGCCATGGCGGGGGGCACGGATGCCTCCGGCCTGGCCAAGGCCCTGGCCTCGGTGCAGGGCTGGGTGGCCGAGCGCGCCTGAGGCGGGGCTTCTGAGCAAGGGGGGCGGGCTTTGCCCCCGACTGAGGCACGCCCTGGATGGGGCTTGTCCGGTGGCGGTGGCCGCGCTCAAGTTGATAATGCGGCCCATGGCCCTGGGCCACCTGTCCCCTTGCAAGCCCTTCGCCCCGTGCCAACTGGGTTGACTTCTTCTGGATCCCTGTTGTGAGTGCCGCGCTGAATCGACTCTTTCTGTTGTTCACGATGACCTTGGGCCTGGTGGGTCCGGCCCAGGCTTTGTCGGTGGCCTTCATCAACCCGGGGCGCAGCAACGAGGCCTATTGGGTCGCCGCAGCCTCTGCCATGGTGCAGGCGGCACGCAGCCTCGACCTGCAGCTGGAGGTGCGCTATGCCGAGCGGGACCACCTCAAAACGTTGGAGATTGCAGCGTCTCTGGCGGCCCGGCCGGCGGCCCAGAGGCCTGACTATGTGATTTTCTCCAACGACTACGCTACCGGCCCGGAGATTCTTCGGCTGCTGAACGGCTCGGGTATCAAGGCCATGATGGCCTTCAGCGGCATTCATGGTGCAGACCGTCGCACCACCGGTGGTCCTCGCGAGAAATACGATTTCTGGCTGGGGACGCTGGAGCCCCGCGCCGAAGACGCGGGCTACCTCACGGCAAAAACCTTGATCGAGAAAGGTCGCCGCGCCCAGCTGAGAGGGGCGGACGGCCTGCTGCATGTGATTGCCATCGCTGGCGACCGCTCCACGCCCAGTTCGGCGGCCCGCAATGCCGGCCTGCAGCGCGCCCTGGCCGAGGCCTCGGATGTGGTGCTGGACCAGATCGTTTACGCCAATTGGAGTCGCGAAACCGCCTTGACCAAGTCGCGTTGGCTGGTGCGCCGCCACCCGGATGCCCGGTTGGTGTGGGCGGGCAGTGACCAGATGGCCTTTGGTGCCATGCAGGCCTGGCGTGAGCATGCCGACGTGCCGGGCAAGGATGTGCTGTTCAGTGGTGTCAACACCTCCACAGAAGCCCTCAATGCGGTGCGTTCGGGCGAGCTTTCTGCTCTGGCGGGTGGGCATTTCATGGCCGGGGCCTGGGCGCTGGTCATGATCTACGACCATGCCAAGGGCCATGACTTTGCCAAGACCGAGGGGTTGGAGATGGTGGTGCCCATGTTCATCCTGTTCACCCCCCCCTTGGCCGAGCGCTTTCTGCAGCGTTTTGCGGGCGATGGTGGGGCGTTGGATTTCAGGCGCTACAGCCTGGCGCTGAATCCGCGCCTGGTCCATTACGATTTTGATGTAGGCGACCTGTTACGCTAGGCCGACATGTCTTTGAACCAGCCTTATTACCGTTCGATTGCCGCCACGCTGATCCGGCGCATCGTGGTGCTGGCCGGGCTTTGCCTGCTGGCCATGACCTTGCTCCAGGCGGGTCTGGCCTATCGCAGCAGTCAGTCACAGGTGGAACACGCGGTCAGCGAGATTGCTGACAACAGCCTGCCGATGCTGTCGCTGTCGTTGTGGGACATCGAGCCCGAGGTGATCCAGCGCCAGATGAACTGGTTGGCGGGCCTGCCCGAAATCGGGCGTGCCCGGGTGTTGGCCAGCACGGGCCAGATTTTTGAGGCTGGCGCGTTGTCGGCCGAGGTGGGCGGCGACACACCGCCGACCCACACGCTCGAGATCGCGTCGCCCCAGGGCGGCAAGGCAGTGGGCCAATTGCAACTGTGGGTGGATCCCAGCTACCTTTACCAACAGATTCTGGCCAATACCCTCACCATCGCCGCCGGTTATGGCGTTTTCACCGCCTTGCTGTGCCTGGTCGTGGCCTGGATGTTGCGGCGAGACCTGCAGCAGCCGCTGCAGCAGATTGCGCGTTTTGCGTCCGAGCTCAAGCCACAGGAAATCTCGCGTCCCCTGGTGCTGGACCGTGCCAGCAGCGATCATCTGGACGAGATCGATCTCGTGACCCAGGGCTTTCGCCAGCTCCAGGGCGAGCTGCAAAGCCACATTGCCAACCTCGATGGCCTGGTGGCCGAGCGCACCCAGCAGCTGGAGAAGTTGATTGGCGAGGTGCACCGGCTGTCGATCACGGATGCGCTGACCGGGTGTTTCAATCGGCGTGTGATCGAGGAGCGCCTGCCCTCCGAGATCGAGCGGGCACGGCGCTATGGCCGGCCGCTGTCAGTGATCTTTGCCGACATCGACCATTTCAAGGTCATCAACGATACCCATGGCCATGCGGCGGGCGACGCCGTGCTGCGCGACTTTGGCACTTTGCTGCGGGGGCAGCTGCGCAGCCAGGTGGATTGGGTGGCCCGCTATGGGGGCGAGGAGTTTCTGATCGTTCTGCCTGAAAGCGATCTGGTGGACGCGCGCCAGGCGGCAGAGCGATTGCGTGAACGGGTGGGCGAGCAACCCGCCCTCTGGGAGGGCATGGTGATCCCCCGGACAGCCAGCTTCGGCGTGGCCCAGTGCGGACCGGACGAGGGTGTGGCTGACCTGCTGGCACGCGCTGATGCCATGCTCTACCACGCCAAGAGCGAAGGGCGAGACCGTGTCGAAGTGAGCGGGTGACGCCGCCCCCGCCCGGGGCTGCGGCAGGACCGCGTTGCCTGAGGCGCTCTCAGGTCTTGTAGCCGGGGTCCAGTCGCTCCAGCTTGCGCAGCAGCGATGGCCAGACAAATTGGCCCCCCATGCCGCTCGTCTGTACCTTCATGGCGTGTGCCACGCCGTCGAGGATGGTGGGGTTGACCGAGATCACTTCGCCGCCACCCGCCAGGGCATCGATCTGGATCCGGCAGGTGTTCTCGAAGGTGTACATGGCCAAAAACGCCTCAGGAATGTTGCGCCCCACGGTCAGGAGCCCATGGTTGCGCAACACCAAGTAGTTGGCGGTGCCCAGATCGGCCTGCAGACGGGTCTTTTCATCGTCGCGGATCGCCACCCCTTCGTAGTCGTGGTAGGCCAGCGAACTCAGCACAAACGTGGATTGCTGGCTCAGCGGCAGAATGCCGTGCTTCTGTGCGCTCACGCCCACACCGGCGCGGGTGTGGGTGTGCAGCACACAGCCCGCCTCGGGGCGGGCCTCATGGATGGCGCTGTGGATCACGAAGCCCGCCGGGTTGACCGGGAAGGGGCTGTCGTGCAGCTTGTTGCACTGCATGTCCACCTTGACCAGGCTGGAGGCGGTGATTTCATCAAACATCAGCCCGTAGGGGTTGATCAAAAACTGGTGTTCATCGCCCGCCACCGAGCTGGGCAGCTTGGCGCTGATGTGGGTGAAGACCAGGTCGCTCCAGCCGTAGGCCGCCACCAGGCGGTAACAGGCGGCCAGATCGACGCGCAGCTGCCACTCTTCGGCGCTGACCTGCTGCTGCAGTGAGGGGATGTTCATGCTGTCTCCTGAAAGGGGGATCGGATGCGGGGTGGGGTGCCGCATCTTGCCCCACGCGGGCGCCGCCCCATGTCAAGGATTTGACACGGCATGGGCCATTGCGGCGCCGGCGGCAAGGGTGGAGCTTGACGGGCATCAATGTAGGTGACCTACCCCGTCCCTAGAATCCGCCCTTGGCCCCTCCAAATCGACCATGCTTCGCCCCATCACTTCCCGCTGGCTGTTGCTGATGGCCCTGTGTCTGGCACTGACCATGGCGGGTCTGTCGGTGCATTGGGCGCGCACGGATCTGCGTGAAACCTGGGGGCGCGTGGCAGAGCACGATGCCCGCGTCCTGACCCAACTGGGCGAGGCGCTGGGGCGCCATGTGAGCCTGGGTGACCGTGTGTTGGGGGCCTTGCGCGATGACTGGCAGGACCCTGGTCTGCAGAAACTGGCACCGGAGTGGCGCCAGCGTCTGTTGTTCAAACGGCTCACGGGTGAACCGGTATTTGCCGCCACCCTGGTACTGGACCGTGCCGGCCGCGCCGTGGCCGACAGCGCGGGCCTGGTGCCCCGCCTCGTCACGGCGACCCAGCGTGACTATTTTCAGGCGCAATGGCATGCGGACCGCGATGCGCTCTACATCAGCCATCCCTTTGTCAGTCAGATCAAGAAGATTTCTTCGCTGGCCCTGAGCCGGCGCCTGCAGGATGAAGAGGGGCATTTTGCCGGTGTGGCGGTGGGCCTGGTTCCGCTGGCCCATTGGCAGGGGCTGCTGGACAAGGCCGACCTCGGCGGCGACTCGCTGCTTTGGCTGGAGCACCGCGATGGCACCTACCTGGCCGGGGCGGTTGGCCCAGGGGGGACCTCGCTCAGTGGCAGCCTGAACTGGCCGGAACAGGGGCCACAAGGGCCGGCGCCGGCCGGCAGCTTCCGCTCGGATCTGGCGGGTGACGGCGCACCCCGCCTGGTCAGCTACCTGCAGGTTGGCGATGCGCCCCTGCGCCTGGTGCTGATGCGCCCTGCGGGGGCGGTCGAGTCGGCCTGGTGGCAGCGGGTTGCCAGCACCGGGGGGGTGACGCTGGTCCTGGTGGCCGGTTGTCTGGGGTTGGTGCTGTTGTTCGAGCGCGAATTGCGCCATCGTCAGCAGGTGTCGCAACTGCTGGCCCACGCCGAAGGGCATCTGCGCACCATCGTCAACCACCTGCCGTCGCTGGTCAGCTATTGGGACCGCGACCTGCGCAACCTGTTTGCCAACCACCTGCACCGCGACCTCTTCGGTCTTCTGCCTGAGGTCTTGCGGGGACAGACTCTGCCTGATGTGGTGGGACCGGCCCTGATGCATCGCTACGGGCCGTACATCAAGTTGGCTCTGGCGGGCGAGGCGCAGACTTTTGAGTGGCCGGTCAAGCTGCCCGGGGGGCTGCTGCGCACCTTGCTGGTGTCCTTGGCGCCGGATCTCCGCGAGGGCCGGGTCGCGGGCATTTTTGCCCAGCTCATGGACATCACCGATCGCAAGCAGGCCGAGAGCCAGGTCTTCGAAGAGAAGGAGCGTTTCAGGGTCACGCTGAGTTCGATCGGGGACGCCGTGATCACGGTCGATGTGGCGGGTCGGGTGACCTACCTCAACCCGGTGGCCGAGATGATGACCGACTGGCGCCTGGATCTGGCGCGGGGCGAGCCGGTGGAGGCGGTGATGCCCATCGTCAACTCGGTGGATGGCAGTCCCTTGCGAAACCCGGTGCGGCTCGCCCTGGAGCTTCAGGACACGGTGGGGCTGGCCGCAGACACGTCCTTGGTCCGGCGGGATGGGCAACGATTTGACATCGAGGACTCTGCCTCACCGATCAAGGACCGGCACGGTGAAATCATCGGTGCGGTGATGGTGTTTCATGATGTCAGTGAGATGCGCTCCATGGCCATCCGCATGGCCCACCTGGCCCAGCACGATGCCTTGACCGGTTTGCCCAACCGGCTGATGTTGTACGACCGGGCCGAACAGGCTATTTTGCTGGCTCAGCGCGAGCAAGAGCAGGTGGCGGTGATGTACCTGGATCTGGACCGCTTCAAGACCGTCAACGACTCGCTGGGTCATGAGGTGGGTGACCGCCTGCTGGTGGATTTTGCGCGGCGCCTGTCGGGGGCCATGCGCCATTCCGACACCCTGAGCCGACAGGGGGGGGATGAGTTCGTGATCCTGCAGACCGGTCTGAAAGATGGGGCCCAGGCCGGCCACCTGGCCCGCAAGCTGCTGCGCCTGTGCAGCGAGCCTTTTGTGGTGCAGGGCCGGGAGCTGAATGTGTCGGTGACGATCGGCATTGCCTTGTTTCCGGCCGACGGCAACAGCTTCGATGAACTGGCCAAGCACGCCGATGCGGCCCTTTATGCGGCCAAGAATGCAGGCCGCAACCGCTTCCATTACTTCACGCGTGAACTGGGGGTGGCCGCCCATCAGCGGTTGCAGCAGGAACAGGCGCTGAAGGCGGCTCTCGGGCATGGCGAGATCTTTCTTGAGTACCAACCCAAGGTCGATTTCAGTGCGGACCAAGTCGTGGGCGTGGAGGCCCTGGCGCGCTGGTGCTGGTCTGGGCAGCGGGTGTCGCCGGCCCAGTTCATTCCGCTGGCCGAAGAAAGTGGTCAGATCATCGAGATCGGGCGCCACATTCTGCGCACCGCCTGTGAAGAGGCCAGCCGTCTTTGCGGGCTCGGACTGTTGCGCGCTCCCATGGCGGTCAATGTGTCGGTCCGGCAGTTGGCCGACCCCAGCTTTGTGAGCGAGGTGCAGCAGGTGCTGAAAAGCACCGGACTGCCGCCGGCCCTGCTGGAGATCGAAGTCACCGAGAGCGGCTTGATGCAGAACATGGAGGCCATGGCCGGCGTGCTGCATGCGCTCAAGGCGCTGGGCCTGCGCATTGCGATTGATGACTTCGGCACGGGCTATTCCAGCCTGGCCTACCTGGCCACCCTGCCGGTGGATGTGCTGAAAATCGACAAATCGTTTGTGGATGACTACCAGGCCAGCCCGAAGAACATGGCCATCATCACCGCCATCATCGATCTGGCGCACCACTTGCAACTGGAGGTCATCGCCGAAGGGGTGGAGAGCCGCGAGCAGGCCGATTTTCTGGTGGCGTTCGGCTGCTGCAGCATGCAAGGCTATTACTTCAGCCGGCCGGTCTCGGCCTCGGATCTGCAAGCCTGGTGTGAGGCCCGTGCCAGCGTCGCGCTGCCGGCCTAGGCCTTGCGCGACGGCAGCGATCGGCTCTGCGTTCTGCAGCGGCCGTTCAGAACAGCTCGACTTCGTCGTGGGCCTGCGTTTGCTTCTTCAACTGGCCTGAGCCGATGAGTTCGTCGTAATGGCAGACCTGGTTACGGCCGTGCTCCTTGGCGAAATAGAGCGCCTGGTCTGCGTGCCCCAGGATCTCGACCGCAGACCCTTCGTGGGTACTGACGAAACCCACGCTGACGGTGACGCGCCCGACCTGCGGAAAGTCATGGTGCTCCACGGCCTGGCGAAAGCGGTTGAAGATCTGCCGTGCGGTGGCCAGCGTGGCGGAGCGCAGCAGGATCACAAATTCCTCGCCACCAAAGCGGAAAATCCGATCCTGGGCCCGGAAGGACGCCCGCAACAGGTTGGCCATCAGGATCAGCACCTCGTCGCCGTACAGGTGACCGAAACGGTCGTTGACCTGTTTGAAGTGGTCAATGTCCACCACGGCCAGCCAATGACGGGGGCTGTCTTCATCGTTGGCCTCTGCCGCGCCATTGGCGGCTGGGCTGTGGCCGGGACGGGCAAACTCGGCGTCAAAGGTCTTGCGGTTGAACAAGCCGGTCAGTGCATCGCGCTCGCTGTAGTCGAGCAGGCTCTGGTAGTTGCGGTAGACGTGAAAGATGCCATGGATCACGTTCAGGGTGTCCTGGGCAAAGGGGCTGTCGTTGCGGATCTCCAGGCAGGCCACCACCTTCTCCTGCAGCCACACCGGCAGCCACAGCTCATGCTCCCCGCTGGAAGAGCGCTCTTCCCGACCGGCAGATTTTTCGGCGATGCAGGTGGCCAAGGCCGGGTAGGCCATCAGAGGCAGGCGCGGAATGTCGGCGTGCTGAGGGTCTTCGATGGATTGGAGTGCCCCCTCGCTGATCCAGGCCTTGGGCCGCACGTGGGTCTCTTCACCAATGGTCACCACCTCCAGGGCGCGAACCTCTTTCACATTGCCCAACTGATGCAAGGCCGAGATGACCGAGATCTCCAGGCGGGCGTGATCTCGATGACCCGTGATCTCGACCAGATGCTGCAAAAGTGGATTCATTGTCAAAACCGGTTGCACACAAGGGGAAATGACGAGTTCGAGCCGGGCCGAATGAGGCGGATCCGTTTCAATCCCGGCAGAAGATGGATGAGGCGCGATGGTAGCCAGTTTTTGTAAAAGCACGCTTGTGCGGTGCTGGGCTGTCCTGAGAATTGTTTGATTTCAGACAGTTTTGTCGCATAAATGCAGCAGACCCGGGCCTTGGGCAGGCGTTGGGGTCACTGCCTCGCCCGCCAGCGCCTGGGGTCAGCCCCCAGGGGCGAACCGCTCCGGTCACGGGGGCTGTCACGGGGTCTTTTCGAACACCAGATCCCAGACGCCATGCCCCAGACGCAGGCCCCGGCGCTCGAATTTGGTCTCGGGCCGGTAGGCTGGGCGATCGGCGTAGCCACCGGCGGCCTGGCGATTGCGCAACAGAGGCTCGGCACCCAGTACCTCCAGCATCTGCTCGGCATAGGGCTGCCAGTCGGTGGCGCAATGCAGGTAACCGCCGGGGCGCAGCCGGGCGGCCAATTTGGCCACCAGCGGCGCTTGGATCAAGCGTCGCTTGTTGTGCTTGGTCTTGTGCCAAGGGTCGGGAAAGAAGATGTGCACGCCTTCGAGCACGCCATGAGGCAGCATGTTGTCGATCACCTCGACCGCGTCGTGCTGCAGGATGCGGATGTTGCTCAGTCCGCGCTCACCCACCTGCTTGAGCAGGGCACCCACTCCGGGTTCATGCACTTCGCAGCACAGAAAGTGCGTGTCAGGCATCAGGGCTGCAATGTGGGCCGTGGCGTCGCCCATGCCGAAGCCGATCTCCAGCACCACCGGGCCCGGCGCGCCAAAGGCTTCGCTCAGGTCCAGTGGCGCGGCGCGGTAGGGCAGGATGAAGCGGGGGCCTAGCAACTCAAAGGCCTTGGCCTGTCCGGTGGTGGTGCGGCCGGCGCGCCGCACAAAGCTCTTGATGGTCTTGGGGAAGGCCACGCCGGCAGGGGCGCCGGTCGGCTGGGCGTCAGAGGCCGTGCCAGACGGTTCGTCCACTGGGGCGGGGGCCACGGGGGCGGTGTGTTCTTGGTGTTCTTGGTGTTCTTGCATGATGTCGGGGTTTCAGGCGCTGGGCCAGGCGGCCGGGTGGCGCCAAATGGAGTGAGATTGTAGGCAAGCGGGCGCCTTGTGGGCTCATTCAGGCCCAGCGCGCCCGCCACAGGCCGGTCCATTGGGTCAGTTGATCGCTGATGCTGGCGTCGGGCGCGGTTGCATGCGGCAAATCCAGGGCCGCGGCAGCTTGGCGCAGAGCGGCCAGGCAGGCGGCTGGGCTTGACGTGTCGATGGCTGGCGCCCCATGCTGCTTGGACAGTTTCTCACCCCGTGCGTCCAGCACCAGCGGGGTGTGCAGGTAACGCGGCGTGGGCAGGTTCAGCGCGTGTTGCAGCAGGATCTGGCGCGCCGTGTTGTCGCACAGGTCGGCGCCGCGCACGATGTCGGTCACGCCCTGGGCCGCATCGTCCACGACCACGGCCAACTGGTAGGCCCACAGGCCATCGGCGCGCTGGAGCACGAAGTCGCCCACTTCGGCCGCCACATCCTGGATCTGGGGCCCCAGCCGCCGGTCCTGCCAGCGCAGGGCGGTGGCCCCGGGGATCTGCCCCACGGCCAAGCGCCAGGCCCGCACGGGGCGGCCTTGGCGGCCCTGGCGGCAGGTGCCCGGGTAGACGGCTTGCTGGTGCCTTGCCCGCTGCAGGCCTTGGGCCAGCAGGGCGGCCTCGATCTCCTTGCGGGTGCAGGCACAGCCATAGGCCAGGCCCGCCTGGGTCAGGGTCTGCAGGGCGCTGGCGTACAGCGCATGGCGTTGGGATTGCCAGACCGGTGGCTGATCGGGGTGCAGGCCGCAGGCCGCCAATTGTTGCAGCAGGTGTTGGTCAGCGCCCGGGTTGCAGCGCGGTGGGTCGATGTCTTCGATGCGAACCAGCCACTGCCCGCCATGGGCACGGGCGTCAAGCCAACTGGCCAGGGCCGCGACCAGTGAGCCCGCGTGCAGCGGGCCGGTGGGGGAGGGGGCAAAGCGGCCGGTGTAGCCGCCACGTGGCAGAGGCATGGCAGAGGCATGGCAGGCGAGGGCGGCCATGGCCGCCCGGGGGGCAGGTCAGCTCAGCGAGAGCGCCAGGCTCAGGCCGGACACGAAGGCGTCTTCGACCCGGTGGCCCAGGCACCAGTCGCCGCACAGTCCGACGCCATTGGCCGGGTCCCAAAGGTGGGTCTGACCCAGGGGCTTGAGCGTTTTGGCGTGCTTCCAGCGTTTGAGTGCGATGTGGCTGGGCTCGGCATGGATGCCCGTGATGTCGACAAAGGCGCGGTGCAGCTTGCCCTGCACCCGCTCGGCGCTGTCGTCCAGGTGTTCGCTTGACCAGACATCGCTGGCCTGGACGGTCCAGCGCTCGATCTGGCTGCGCCCGGGCTTGGATGATTCGCGTGCCAGCCAGGCGATGCGGTGGTGGGTGCTGCGGGCCGCGTTCCATTGCGGGCCCAAGGTGGTCAGGCCCGGCTGCACCGCCTGCGGGAAGGCCAGCATCAGGGTCCAGCAGGGGGCGATGGTCACGGGCTGCAAGGCTTCGACCAGGGCATTGGCGCTGGGCACTGCGGCCAGCAGTTCGGCCGCCTGGGGGGCCGGCAGGGCCAGCAGCACGGCGTCAAAGCCGGCGTGGACCTGGCTGCTGCCGTCGTCGCCAGCGGTGTGCAGTTGCCAGCGTTGGGGTTGCAGGGTGTCGCGCTGCAGGGCACTGACGCGGGTCTGCGTGAGCAGGCGGCCCTGGGCTTGCAAGGGCGCGGCCCAGTCACTCACCAGGCGGTTCATGGCCGGTACACCCACCCAATGGGGTTCGGGGTGGGGCAGGCTGGGGGAGCTGACCTGGCCATGCTCATCGAGCACGCGCACGGCATTGGCGCTCCAGCGGCGGGCAGCGTTGGGGGCGGTGGCCAGGGCCAGCTCAAAGCGGGGATCGCGCACCGTGAAGTACTGGGCTCCGGTGTCGAAACTGCCAAAGGCCGAGTCGGTGCTGGCCATGCGGCCGCTGACGCCCGCGCTCTTCTCGAACACGGTGACGTCGTGACCCGCCTGGGCCAGGGTACGGGCGCAGGTGATGCCGGCCATGCCGGCGCCGACGATGGCAATGCGTTGGGGCACCAGGGTGGGTGAGGCCGGCTTCTTGCGCGGGCCGGTCGAGCTGCGAGGACGTTTTGCCATGCTGGGTCTCCGATCAATGAGGACGTCACAAAGCCTAACCCAATTGGCGGTCGCTCCGGACGAGTTGGATCAGCGTTTTGTGTTGCAGGCTTCAGGGCTTTCCCGCCCCTGTGAGCGTCAGCACGTTCCTGGCCCGGCCTCAGCGCACGACATGGCGAGGCTGTTCCAGCAACGCTTGCCGGGTGGCGGCCGACTCCAGGCGATCCAGCCACCATTGCAGCGCCCGCCCCGGACGTTGGCCCGGGCTGGCCCGCCAGGCATAGCCGCAGCGGACCGTGCGCGCTGCCCGCTCCAAGGGCTTGTGGATCAGCATGCCTGCTTCGAGGTAGTTTCGCACCATGGATTCGGGCAGAAAGCCCGCACCCAGCCCGCGCAACTGGGCTTCGACCTTGGCCTGCATGGTGGGCACCGTGAAAACATCCTGGCCGGGCAGCAGGTTGACGGTCATGCCCCGGCCACGCTGACTGGAGTCGGCGACGGCAACTGCTCTGTGTTGACGAATCAGGTCGTCGCACAGAGGCTCTTCGATCTTGGCCAGGGGATGGTGCGGGGCCACCACATACAGGAAGTGCATCACCCCCAGCTCACGCTGCTGGATGTCAGTGGGGGTAGAGCCATCCATCACCACGCCGACGGCCAGGTCGGCATGCCCCAGCACCACAGCCTGCAAGGTGCCGGTCATGATCTCGTCACGGATGCGCAGCCGTGTCGGCGGGTTGAGCTGGAAGAAGTCGCCGGTCAGCTCCAGCAGGGTGCTGCGGGTGATCACGCCGTCGGCGGCCAGGGTGAACTGAGGTTCCCACCCCGTGGCCACACGCTTGACACGGTTGGCCACGGCATCGATCTCGTCCAGCAGGCGCTCCCCTTCGCGCAGCAGTTCCTGCCCCGCCTCGGTCAGGCGGGCCTGGCGGCTGCTGCGGTCAAACAGCAGCACGTCCAATGCGTCTTCGATGGCGCGCACCCGGTAGGTGAGGGCGCTGGGGACCAGGTTGAGTTGCCGCGCCGCCGCCGCAAAGCTGCCGCTCTGGGCGATTTCCTTCAACATGCCCAGGGCATCGGGGGTCAGGACATCGCGGGCCGTGGGGGTCGTGGAGGGCATGGCCAACGTCGATTCAAAAAAAATGAATGATGCCATCAATCACCGCGCATGGCAGAACGCGGGGCGGGCCCTAAAGTTCAGCTTCAGGAGATGCACACCATGCTCAGCATTCGCAAATCAGGGGAACGAGGTTATGCCGATCACGGCTGGCTGAAGTCCTTCCACAGTTTCTCTTTTGCCGGCTACCACGATCCGCGCCACATGGGCTGGGGCAACCTGCGGGTGATCAACGAAGACCGCATTGCACCCGGCACCGGCTTTGGCACCCATGGCCATCGTGACATGGAAATCATCAGCTACGTGCTGAGTGGTGAGGTGGCCCACCAGGACAGCATGGGCCACGTCAAGGGCATCCGGCCTGGCGAGGTGCAGCGCATGAGCGCCGGACGCGGTGTGACCCACAGCGAGTTCAACCACGCCCCGGGCCAGACGACCCACTTTCTGCAGATCTGGATCCTGCCCGACGTGCAGGGCATCGAGCCTGGCTACGAGCAGAAGGCATTCTCAGACGCCGACAAGCGCGGTCGACTGCGCCTGGTGGCATCGGCCGATGGCGCCGACGGCTCGGTGCGCCTCCATGCCGATGCCCGTCTGTACGCCGGCCTGTTCGACGGGGAGGCCGAACAGGCCACCCTGGCGCTGCGCACGGGCCGCAAGGCCTATGTGCACCTGGTGCGCGGGCAACTGCAGGCCAACGGCCAGTGCCTGGAGGGCGGCGATGCGCTGCTGCTGGAGCACGAGAGCCAACTCTCCCTCAGTCACGGCCGCGATGCCGAAGTGCTGGTGTTTGAACTGGCGCCCTGAGCGGGCGTCAGAATCCGTTTTTCTCAACCAAGGTTTCTCAACCAAGGAGTCTTTCATGGCAAAAGTCGTTGTTGTTTTCCACTCGGGTTATGGTCATACCCTGCGCATGGCGCAATCGGTGGCCGAAGGCGCCGGCGCCACCCTGCTGCCCATCGACGCCGAGGGCAACCTGCCCGAAGGCGGCTGGGACACCCTGAACGCCGCGGACGCCATCGTCCTGGGCTCGCCCACCTACATGGGCTCGGTCAGCTGGCAGTTCAAGAAGTTTGCCGACGCCAGCTCCAAGGCCTGGTTCACCCAAGCCTGGAAGGACAAGCTTTTCGCCGGTTTCACCAACAGCGCCTCGCTGAATGGCGACAAGCAAAGCACCCTGCAATACCTGATGACCCTGGCCATGCAGCATGGCGGTGTCTGGGTAGGCCTGGGTTTGTTGCCCAGCAACAGCAAGGCGGCCCAGCGCAACGACTCGAACGTGCTCGGTGCTTCGCTTGGCGCCATGGCCCAGAGCCCCTCGGACTGCTCGCCCGCCGAAATGCTGCCGGGTGACCTGGAAGGGGCCAAGGCGTTCGGCGCCCGCGTGGCCGCCACGGCAGCCCGCCTCGCCAAATAATCGAAGGGGCCTGGGGCCTGCTGCCCGGTGGGTGCAGGCCTCCCATTTATTTCGCAAGGAGCACCGCCCATGACGTCCTGGACCCTGATTTCGCCCCACACCAAAGACCTGGGTGGCGGCTTCCTGGTGCGCCGGGCCTTGCCGGCAGCGCAGCGGCAGGCCGTGGGGCCTTTTCTGTTCTTCGACCACTTCGGGCCGGTGCAGGTGCAGCCTGCCGATCAGTTTGACGTGCGCCCCCATCCGCACATCGGTCTGGCCACGGTGACCTACCTGTTTGAAGGGGCGCAGATCCACCGCGACAACCTGGGCTTCGAGCAACGCATCGAGCCCGGTGCGATCAACTGGATGACGGCCGGCCGGGGCATCGTGCATTCGGAACGCCGCCCGCCTGACCTGACGGACCAGTCCTATGCCATGCATGGCTTGCAGCTGTGGGTGGCCTTGCCCGAAGCGCTGGAAGACGTGGTGCCGAGCTTTGTCCATACCCCGGCCGAGGCGCTGCCTGAAATTCAATACCCCGGCGTCCAGGTGCGGGTGCTGGTGGGTGAGGCCTTTGGTCACCGCTCACCGGTGCAGACTTTGTCGCCCACGCTGTACCTCGATGTGCAGATGGCGCCTGGTGCCACCTTGCACCTGCCCTTGCTGGCCCAGGAGCAGGCCTTGTACGTGGTGCAGGGCGGCTTGCTGGCCGACGAGCAGGCCTTGCCTTTGCAGCAGTTGGTGCTGCCGCAGGGCTCGCTGGATCTGAAGGCCGGCCCTGAGGGCTGTCGCTGGGTCTTGGTGGGCGGCCAGCCCCTGGGCCATCGAAACATCCGCTGGAACTTTGTCTCGACGTCCAAGGCCCGCATCGAGCAGGCCGAGCAGGACTGGGCTCAGGGGCGTGCGGAGGCCGGCATGGGGCAGGTGCCCGGCGAGACCGAGCGCATCGATCTGCCGGTGCGTCCCGGCCACTGAGCCGGAAATCGAAGGGGGCAGGGGCTTTGGCCCCGGGCCCCTGGAGCGGGCTCAGCGCAGCGGCGACAGGTCCGGCGCCAGCGCTTCGCGCTCGTCAAATACAAAGCAGCTGCCTTGGTAATGGGCGCCGTCGGTTTCCTCGAAGTACTTGAGGATGCCGCCTTCGAGCTGATAGACATGGGGCAGGCCTTCCTCGCGCATCAGGATGGCGGCCTTTTCGCACCGGATGCCGCCGGTGCAGAAGCTCACCACGGTCTTGTCCTGCAGTTCAGCTTTGTGGGCACGCAAGGCGTCTGGAAATTCGGTGAACTTTTGGATGCGCCAGTCGACCGCGCCTTCAAACGTGCCGTGGTCCACTTCGAAGGCATTGCGGGTGTCCAGGGTGACCACGGGCCGACCTTCATCGTCATGGCCTTGTTCCAGCCAACGGCGCACTGTGGCCGGCGTGACGGCGGGGGCCCGACCTTCGGCAGGGCGGATGGTGGGGTGGTTCATGCGGATGATCTCGCGCTTGACCTTGACCAGCATCTTGCGAAACGGCTGGTGGTCTGACCAGCTCTCCTTGGGCGCCAGATCGGACAGGCGCGGATCTTGGCGCAGGGTGTTGACCACCTCGCGCACAGCCTCAGCGGGCCCGGCCAGGAAGAAGTTGATGCCTTCCTCGGCCAGCAGGATGGTGCCGCGCAACGCCAGGCGTTGGGTCTGCTCGGCCAGTTGATCGCGGAGTGTGGCCGCATCAGGCAGCGGCACAAACTTGTAGCAGGAGATGTTGAGGACGGGGGTGTTCACGGCGCGCATTGTAGAAGCCCCTGAGGCCTGGGGCTTACTGGCTGGACGTGACCGAGCAATTGCTGTCACTGGCCGAGACTGGGGTGCAGACCCGAGCCCGGCCGGTCCGGGCCAGCACCAGGATGCGGGTCTGGTTGGGTTGGATCGTGCTGCCCACGTCATTGCGCTGGATGCGCAGCGTCATGGACTGGAAGCCGCCGTTGTTCGCAGTTTTGGAGTAGCCCGAGCCGTCGATGCGGATCAGTCCCAGCGCGGTACCCGCGCCGTCGTTCGTGCTGATGTCGAGGTAGCCCTCCTGGGCGGGAACGGTCTGCAAAAGCAGGTCTTGGCCGTCGGTGTACGCAGGGGAGGCTCCGCTGATGGTGCCCGTGTAGGTGTTGCTCGAGGCACTGAACCCGGGGCGCGAAACAAACACCTTCCAGCCACTGGTCCAATCGGTGCCGGTGTTGGGCACCACAAACGCGGTCTGGTTGCGTTTCATGGCTTCACCACGGGCGGTGTTGATCGAAGCGAGCAGCGCGTTGGCCACGGAGGTCATCTGAGAGTTGCGCTGGAAGGTGACAAAACTGGGGACCGCCACCATGGCCAGCACCACCATGATGGCCATCGTGACAATCAGTTCAATCAGGGTGAAGCCCCGATCCGGGCGCTCGGGCGATTTCATGGCCAGCACAACTTGGGATTGCTGCTCGACGCTGTGCCCGTGCAGGTCTTGGTGCCCGTGCTGGTGACTTCGAGCACATTCACCACAGTATCGGTGAACTGCGGTGTCGCAGTCACTTTCACACAGTCGGCGAGCGTGATCGTGTTGCTGCAACGGGAGGCGCTCAACAGATAGGCCGAGTTGGCCACCGTATCGCCAGAGAAGAACTTGAACGGGAAGGTCGACGCGGTGAAGGACGGCGTGCCACCGCCACATTCACCAGTGTTGTAGGCCGAGGCCGAGGCTGCACTGCTGGTTGAGGTAAAGGACAGGTAGCAGTTGCGTTGGGTCAGGTACCGCTCTTGTTGCAACAGCAACTCGGCAATGGCCGTGCGGCCCTGAGCCCGTTTGCCTTTGAGCACCGAATCTTGGTAGGCGCCAAAGGCCACGCGGGCCAGAATGGCCACGATGGCCACGGTGATCATCAGTTCGATCAGGGTGAAGCCCCTGCTGCGGTGTTGGTTGTTCATGGTGATGCAGTCTTCAAATCCCAGTAATTGTTGATCTGGCGCCAGCTCAGGCGTCCTGCCACGTCGGTGAGGGTGACCGAAGATCCAGCCACCGCCGAGCCTGTGGAGCCGCTTTGCACGCTGGTCTTGACGGTGGTGCGGGTGCGTCGGCCCGTCGAATCACTTGAACTGTAGGAGATGGACGATTCCAGATCGACATACATGGCGCCACCGAGCAGGCCCACGGTCGAGGTCGTGAACTTGCCGTCACCTGTCGTGATGTCGATCACATACTGGTTGCCGCTGCCCGGGGTGGCGGTACAGGTGCCAGAAGCGCCGGCCGCACCGGGGATGATGGTGTTGAAGCTGGCCGAGGGGCTCAAGTCCAGGAAGCTGCTGATCATTTTTTCGCCGCTCGAGGGCAGGTCGAAGAACCAGCCCGAGCGCAGGGGTTTGGTGACATCGGTGCCTGTGCTGGAGTCGGTGTAGGTGGCGGTGTCGGTCAGGGCTCGGCCCCAGACAAAATCGGCCACCGAAACCGTCCGGGGGTCGACGCTGGTATCGACCGTCCCCTGCATCAGGCGGGCGCGCCCGGTGATCACGCTGGCAGTGGTGCTGGTGGTCGTTGTGCTATCCGACTGACTCAGGCTAATGACGCCATTGTCATAGACTGCATAGATTGAGTTCTGGGCGGTGGAGGTCTTGTCCGACGATTCCAGGAATTTGCCTGTGCCGAACAGGACATAGAAGGTCTGCAGGTTGTTCACCACCGGCCCCGTGAAAATGCGGGGCGCCGAGAAAATGGGCTGCACATTTGAACTGCTGTCCTTGGCGATGTACATCGGGTAGGCCACAGGCACGGTGGCTGTGCCCTTGTTGAAGAAGGACAGGCTGTCGACGTTCCAATCGTCGGTGACCGTGGGGTTGAAGGCCGCCCGCACGGTCGTGGCAGTGCGCGGTGTGAAATCGAGTTTCCAGAGCTTGCCATGCAGGTCGCCGACAAAGATGCGATTGACGGCACCTGCTGAGTCATACAGAGGGGTGAAGTTGGCGACACCTGGGGCCTTGGTTGTTGCGAGGGTGGTGTCCAGGGGAAGTGATACCTTGTAGTAATTTGTACCTTTCGTCCAGGCATCCCCTGCGGCCTTGTCCAGCGCCAGGAAAAACAGTGCGGGCTGACCCGTGCTGCTGAAGCGGCCATTGGCGTCGGTCACATAGTTGTTGACGCCACTGGCCACCACGGCAAACCAGCGGTAGCTGGTGGAGGTGGCCCCTGGCGCGCTGGTGGCCAGCTTGAGGATCTGCGGCTGGCCGACCACATAGCCCAGGTCGTTGTCGTCGGCATTGGTGAACTCCCACATCACCTTGGACGCCGAGAAGGCCGTCGGATCGGTCACATCGAGCGCGAACACCCCCTGGCCGCCGGCACCTGTGCCCGAGACGAGCACCGACTTCCAGGTGCAGGTGGTGGCCGTCAAGGTGTGCGAGGGACCCACGCAAGCCTCACCCACGGCCGGCAGTCCATCGACATAGCTTTGGTGGTTGTTGGCATAGCTGGTGCTGGTGAGGGCCGACAGCTTGGTGGCCATCCAGCTTGGGATGTAGCCGAACAACTCGGCACCGGTGCTGGCATTGAAAGCGTGCAGCATGCCGTCGTTGGCGCCGACATAGACGGCCGCGGTACGACTGGCATTGGTGCTGTAGAACGTGCTGTAGCTGTTTTCGGTGTAACCCGTGGCAGGCTTGCCTGCATACACCACGCTGGAGTTGATGACGTCGCCCAGCAGCTTGCTGCGGGTGCGGAAGGTCGTGCCTTCCAGCGAGCGGTCGCCGCGCAGGTAGTTGAGCCGGCTTTGGCCCAGCGTGTCGGTGGCCGCTGTCGGCGAGGCCTTGTTCAGTGCACCTTGCACGGTCGTACCGACCGATGCCCATTGGAAATCGGTGGCCGTGGGGTTGGGGTTGGGGGCGACCGTGGTGGGCGGGACCCCCATCACGATGTTGCGCGTGGTGGCTGGGTTGGCTCGGTTGGTCAGGACATCCGCGGCGCTCCAGTTCGCGGTGGTACCCAGCGTGACCGTGCTGCCGCTGACGGTCAAGGGGAGGGAAAGCACGTCACCTGTCCAGTTGCTGGTGTCAAAAGCGCCCTGGTAGATCACGCTGCCATTGCTTGCCGTGAGGTACTTGGACTGCAAGGCCACCCCGGCGATGTTGCGTGAGGAGTTGGCCGCTCGGCTGAAAATCCCGTTGAAGGCGCTCAGCACACCGCGCGCACTGCTCTGCAGGTAATAGGTGCTGGCCTCGCCCGGAGAATTCAAGTTCTGCCAGACGTTGTTGTTGTTCGTGCCATCCTGTTGCTTGAAGGGGTTGCCCCAGGTGTTGTAAGGGTTGCTGCCCACGTTGGATGCGTCGGTCTCGAAGCCGCCGTATTTGGAGGCCATGAAGAACTGGTTGGCATAGCGGCGTGTGTTGGCGTCGTTCTGGGCACCGTATTCGTTCACGTCGAACAGGAAGGTCTTGACGCGCAGGCCAGGGCGTTGAAGCGGGCTCGCCGTGTTGTTGACCTTCCAATCTTTCCCGCGGATGTCGTGCGTGTGGGCCCAGTAGGCCGAGCCCATGATCTGACTGCCCGTCGTCACAGTCGGAACGCTGTTGTTCGCCCCGTTGGGATTGCCGGTCGTGCGGGTTTGAGAAGGATCCAAGCCATCTGCATAGGTAGTATTCACATTCTTTTCGAAATTCTGAACCGTGGTCCGCCAAGCATTGATGTCCATGATGTTGTTGGCGGCATTGGGTGTTGGCAGGTGGTTGCCATCGTGGGTGTTGATGTCGCCAATCACCACAATGTTGCTGCGCACACAGGAGTAGTCGCCCGTGTTGGTGCGGCTGCCACCATAGGGGTCGGTCCAGGTGGTGAACACGGGGAAGCCGTCCTTGTAGGTGTCGGTGATGTTGCTGATGGCATCTGCGCTGGGGCTCAGACCCTGCAGGTAGCGCAGCACCTCATAGTGCAATTCCCCCACCGGGTCGTATTTCTTGTAGCGACCAGGAACTGGTCCGGTGCGACCAAATTTGTTGAGGTAGTTGATGACGCCACTGATGTTCATGCTGTTGCCATCAGGGTTGCTCAGGAACACGCCCGTGTTGGTGTTCCACTCCATGTTCGCATTGCCCGTACTTGGGGTGGTGTCATTGCCTGACTCATCAAAGGTTTTGTAGCCCACATACTTCATCGGGGCCCGCAGGACGCCTCCGTAGCGTCCGCCGTCGTAGCTCGCGGTTTGATCGATCAAGTAGCCGAAGGCCGCCATGCGCAGTTGGTCGCTGTATTTTTGAATCACGCCCACCGGTTTGTAATTGCCGCTGGGGTAAAGGCTGCACAGGCCATAGTCACGCACATCGACCAGACTGCCTCCGCTCTTGTTGCACACCTGGACCCGAGAATAAAAGTAGCCGTCGCTGTTGAGTTGGGTTCCGCTGGCTGCGGGGGGTGTCCAGTTGCCGGCATAGGCCTGGGTGTAGCAGGTCTTTGCCACGCCTGGATTGGGATCGCCAAACACATTGTTGTTGCAAGCGACCCCGTTGTAGGCCGGGGCGACAGCCCATTTCTTGCCCGCTCCGTACCAGACTTCCAAGGTGCCGGTGAAGGTGCAGTTGTTGTTTTCTGCGGCGCAAGTGGTCATGCCGCCGGGCTGGTTTTTGTTGGAGTAAGTGGTGACCGGGCCGATCGCCTGGTTGGCAGCCGGGCTGTTGAGCACGTAATTGGCCGGCCCTGAATCGCAGGTGCCGGTGGCTGACGTGCCAAAGTAAATCCTGTTGAGGGTGTTGGCGACGTAAATGTCACTGCCATTGGCTGCGGTGATCATGGCTGTGGGAACGGCTCCCCAGTAGGTGCCAGCCCCGCCGCCGTCCTTGCTGAGCTGCTTGGCCGGAAAGTTGCTGCTGTTCCACATGCAGATGGGGTCATTGTTCGGAATCAGCGCCCGTTGCAGGATGGTCAGGCCATCTTGATCGATGTAGCGGTCGCCACCCGAGAGGGCCAGACGCAGCATGTCGATGGCCGAACTGCTGGCCCAGTTCAGAAAGTTGCCGCTGAAGGCATTGCTGCATTTGCGGTTGGTGGCCGCGCCGCTGCGGTCGAAGCGTTTGTAATCGCTGGCCGTCAGCCCGGTGGCGGGTGTTTCGCTGGGGCTGTCGTTGTAGGTGTAGCACGCTTCTGCGTCGTAGTAGCCCAGGTACTCGGTGGCGTTGGAGTAGGTGTTGTCGCTGCTGCCGCCAGGCGTGTACTGCGCCCCGACGGTTGGAAACTCGACCGACAAGGCCAGCGCAAGACTGGGCTTGTCGATGGGGGTGGTGGCGTACAGGGGGGCCGAGGCCAAGGCAATCGGGGTGTAGGCCGGGGCCACGGTCTGGCTGTGCACCAGCCAGGACAGGCCGGCACCGGCGCTGACGATGACACCCAGGGCGGTGGCAAAACGGGCGCGCTGAGTGACACCCAGGCGCACGCGTCGCAACCAGGAGAAGGGGGCAGAAAAGGCGTTCATGGTGGGCTCGCTCATTCGCGGTACATCATTTGAATGACCGCCTGGATGTCCTGACGTGGGCCGAAGCCCATGGCCGTGACGCGGTACACGTAGCGTGATTCAGGAATGCCTTTGGTCAGGACCTCTGAAGGGTCCTTGATGGCCTCGATCACATACCGGGGGGCCTGGGCGGACGTCAGCCCACCACCGGTCGGGTAAGGGTTGGTGGTGCTGCGGCCTGTGAAAGTACCCCAGGCGACGGTCTTGGCGTTGCTGCTGGTGTCGAGAAAGTCGACGGTCAGCCAAGCCGGTCGGCCGGTGACGTTCTCCGCGCACAGGCCTTTTTGGTTGCCGCTGCTGCCACAGCCGACGACAAATTTGCTGGTGTCGGTTGCCGGCATGAAGACCGAGGTGCGGGTGCCGACAATCAAGCCTTGCGAGAAGATGTCGAATTCGGCATCGACCAGGGCCGCTTCGGCCGCCTGCCAGGCAATCTGCTGGTCGCGGTCGTTGCGTGCGCTGCGCTCGCCCATGGTGGCCAGTTGAATGCCGCCGACGCCCAACAGTGAAACGATGATCAAAAGGATCAGGACCACCATCAGCGAGATGCCTCGCTGGTGTGTTGACGGGTGGTGGAGCGCTCGGTCTGTTGAAACCATGTCTGCTGCCCTGGTCATAACGTGGGGGGCGTCCATATCAGGGTCCTGGGCAGGCGCCCGCGGATGTGCAGCTCCCTTGGGAGTTGCGCAGGTGGATGGTGAAGGTGACGCTGCGACGCATGCGCCGATCAGTGAACAGCGTGCCGGCACTGCTCAGGGTTCCGGGGTCGGCGCTGCTGCCCATGGCCGTGGCCACGGCACCTGAACTGCCGTTGGCAGCGGGGCCGAAGGGGTAAAAGCTCGCTGAGCTGACGTCGTTGGACTGGCCATTGGCGCTGCGCAAAGTCAGCCCCACGCGGACACTGCGCACGCGGCGCCAATTGAAGTAGGTCGCGCCCAAGTTGCCGCTGACGGTCAGTTGATCGGCACGCAGGTACCGGTCAGGCATGATGTCGGAGGCGCTGCTCACCGTGGTGCTGGTGTTGCCGGGGCCGATCGAATCCACGCCGTAGAGCACCTGGAAGTTCTCGACGCCGCGCACCAGCATGGTCTGCGTCACGGTGGTGCTGTTGATCGGGATCGAACTGCACATCAGGGCGGGCTCGCCATCGCTGTCAGTCCCCACGTGCAGGATGCTGATTGCGTAGTCATCCCGGCTGGTGGCGGGTGTGGTCAGGCCTTCCCCGTTGCAATTGATCATGCTGCCGTCGGCAGTGCCTGAGGTCGACGAACTGGAGTTGGGCTGGAACCGAAGCACCAGAATGTCACTGCCGTAGGCGACTGTGCCGACCGCTCGATCGGTTCCTCCATCCCAGGCGTCGGCGCTGGTGCGGCTCTGGTTGTTCTTGCCATAGATGACGGGCGGCGGATTGCTGACCACGCCCGTCACATTGGTAGGGCGGTTGGTGGTGGCGTAGGCGAGGTCCTTGAAGCCCGTCTGCACCACCAGGCGCTGAACCAGATCAGAAATGAAGCGACTGTTCTCGCGCAACTGGGACGCGGCATCATTGACCGCAAAGCCTTGGCGCGAGATGTTCAGCGCGGCCATCGCGGCCAGAACGACAATCAGGCTCACGGCGAGGGCCACCATGAGCTCGATCAGGGTGAATCCGAGTTGTCTGAAGGGGCGGGCGTTCGTGCGCATCAATTGTTTCCGGCCGTGATCGGCACGATGAGAATGGGGCGGGTGCTCGCCCGTACAAATGCGGCAGAACCGGTATCACTGCGATCGGTGCTGGTCTGGGTCCAGGCGATCTTGATGTACATCACAAGATCACCCGCCCCTGTGCCATTGCAGCCCCACTGGGGGAGGTTGTTGCTGTCGTAGGGCTGGTTGTCAAAGCAGATCTGCACCCGTGGTGAAGGCAGCTCGCTGTTGACGCGACTCAGCCACTCGGTCATCTGCGCATTGGCGATCGCCAGCCCACTGGTGCAGCCTGTGCTGGCATTGCCCACACTCATGCAGTATTCGGCGGTCGTCGGTGTCAGCGGGGCGGTGAAATTGCCCACATAAGGGTTGCTGGTGGTGAGGCTTGCCTGATCCTTGTTGCTGCGCATCATCTCGCCCAACTCCCGAACCAAACCTGCAGCCGTCGACGCCAGCCTGGCTTGGCGGTTTGCCTGCAGCGAAAACGACTGCATGCCCACCATGCCCAACATGCCGAAGGACAGCACAAAAATGGCCACCAGCACCTCCAGCAATGAGAAGCCACCCTGTGCGCGACCGCAGGCAAGGCGACGGCAAGGGTGATGCAAGCGGGAGAACATCGGGGCGGACATGGGTTTTGTAACTTGAATGATCAATGGATTACCACCGATACCAAATTTAACATTGCCAGTGAAGATGGTTCAGATCTGGTGAATCTAGGTGATGATTGGTAAATATTGAACGATGAGTGGTTGTTTGTGCCGCTCGTCGGTATCGGGCGGTCAGTGGATCGTTCGCGAGGCTTGGAACCCGTCGGGGCCGCTCTGGTGCAAAGGATTTGTGCTGCCAGGCCTGTGCCCTGGGGCGGCCTTTCCTACAATGGCCGGATGTTTGTTCACCTGCGCCTGCATTCCGAGTTTTCCGTGGTCGACGGAACCACCCGCATCGATGAGGTCGTCAAGCTGGCGGCCAAGGATGCCCAGCCTGCCCTGGCCCTGACGGATTTCAACAACCTGTTCGGCGCGATCAAGCTGTACAAAGAGGCCCGCGGCAAGGGCGTCAAGCCCATCATCGGGGCCGAAATCGTGCTGGAAGGCACGCCGCAGGCCCCTGCCCAGGTGTCGCGCATGCTGCTGCTGGTGCAGAACCGCCAGGGCTACCTGAACCTGTGCGAGTTGCTGGCCCGGGGCTGGACGCGCAATGTGCACAACGCCCAGGCGGTGTGCACCCGGGACTGGCTGGCCGAACTCAATGAGGGCTTGATTGCCTTGTCAGGGGCCCATTCGGGGGCGGTGGGGCAGGCCCTGCTGCGCGGCGATGAAGGCGCGGCGGCCGACCTGGCTTTGCAGATGGCCAGCGTGTTTCCGCACCGTTTCTACATGGAGGTGCAGCGCGCCGGCCGCGCCGAGGACGAGGCCCACGTGGTGGCCGCAGTCAAACTGGCGGCGCGCCTCAAGCTGCCGGTGGTGGCCACCCACCCGGTGCAGTTCACCGGGCCGGACGACTTTGAAGCCCATGAGGCGCGGGTCTGTATTTCAGAGGGTGAAATCCTGGCCAACCCGCGGCGCGTGCGCAAGTTCACGCGTGAGCAGTATTTCAAGAACTCCGAGCAGATGCAGGCCTTGTTTGCCGATCTGCCTTCGGCGCTGCGCAACACGGTCGAGATCGCCCGCCGTTGCAGCCTGTCGCTGGTGTTGGGCAAGCCCCAACTGCCCGACTTCCCCACGCCCAACGGCATGCCGATTGCCGAGTACTTCCGCTTCGCCTCGCACGAGGGGTTGGAAGAGCGTCTGAAACTGCTGTTCCCGAAGGCCGAGGAGCGAGATGCCCAACGCCCACGCTACGTGGAGCGGCTGGAGTTCGAGCTCAACACCATCCTGAAGATGGGGTTCCCGGGTTACTTCCTGATCGTGGGCGACTTCATCCAGTGGGCCAAGACCCACGGTTGCCCGGTGGGCCCGGGCCGGGGTTCGGGGGCCGGCTCGCTGGTGGCCTATGCGTTGAAGATCACCGACCTGGATCCGCTGCAATACAACCTGCTGTTCGAGCGTTTCCTGAACCCTGAGCGGGTGTCGATGCCTGACTTTGACATCGACTTCTGCCAGGGCAACCGCGACCGCGTGATTGATTACGTGAAGGACAAGTACGGCAAGGACGCCGTGAGCCAGATTGCCACCTTTGGCACCATGGCGGCCAAGGCGGCCATCCGCGACGTAGGGCGCGTGATGGACATGAGCTACACGTTTTGCGATGGCATCTCGAAGCTGGTGCCGAACAAGCCGGGCATGTCCTACACCCTGCAGTACCCGCCGAACCCCAAGAAAGAGGGCGACAAGAACAATTACGCCATCGAACTGGAGCCGGTGCTGGCCGAGCGCATCCAGAAAGAAGAAGACGTCAAGACCGTCATCGAGATGGCGCAGAAGCTCGAAGGCATGACCCGCAACATCGGCATGCACGCCGGGGGGGTGTTGATCGCACCCGGCAAGCTGACCGATTTCTGTGCGCTTTACCAGCAGCCGGGCAGCGAGTCGGCCGTGAGCCAGTACGACAAGGATGACGTGGAGGCCATTGGCCTGGTGAAGTTCGACTTCTTGGGCCTGGCCACCTTGACCATCCTGGAAATTGCGCGCGAATTCATCATGAAGCGCCACAAGGGCCAGGAGAACTTCAACTTCGAGACCATCCCGCTCGATGACCTGCCCACCTACCGCCTGTTCCAGGACGGCAAGACCGAGGCGGTGTTCCAGTTTGAAAGCCGCGGCATGCAGGGCATGCTGAAAGACGCCAAGCCTTCGCGCCTGGAAGACCTGATTGCACTCAATGCCCTGTACCGTCCGGGCCCGATGGACCTGATCCCCAGCTTTGTGGCCCGCAAGCACGGTCGCGAAGAGGTCGAGTACCCGCATCCGCTGGTGGAGGCGGTGCTGTCCGAGACCTACGGGATCATGGTGTACCAGGAGCAGGTGATGCAGACCGCCCAGGTGCTGGGCGGCTACTCGCTGGGCGGCGCCGACTTGCTGCGCCGGGCCATGGGCAAGAAAAAGGCCGAGGAGATGGCCGAGCACCGCCTGATCTTCCGCGCCGGTGCGGCCAAGAATGGTCTGGACGAAAAGAAGGCCGACGAAGTCTTCGACTTGATGGAGAAGTTTGCGGGTTACGGCTTCAACAAGTCGCACGCGGCCGCGTACTCCCTGTTGGCCTACCACACGGCCTGGCTCAAGGTGCATTTCACCGCCGAGTTCTTCTGCGCCAACATGACCGTTGAAATGGACGACACCGACAAGCTCAAGGTGTTGTACGAAGACGGCGTGAAGATGGGCATGAGCTTCGAGCCGCCCGATGTGAACCGCGGCCGGTACCGTTTCGAGCCCGTCACCAACACTGTGATCCGTTACGGCCTGGGGGCCGTCAAGGGCACGGGGCAGTCGGCCATCGAGGCGATGGTGGCTGCGCGTGAAGAGGGCGGCCCCTTCAAGAGTCTGTTCGACTTTGCGCTCCGTGTGGACCGCAAGGCCATCAACAAGCGCACGGTCGAGGCCCTGATCAAGGCCGGTGCTTTCGATGCCATCGAACCGAACCGGGCCGCGCTGGTCGCTTCAATCGACCGGGCCTTCGAATTTGCCAATGCCACGGCGGCCAATGCCAACCAGGGCGGCCTGTTCGACATGTTCGGCGACGATGCACACGGCTCCAGCACGCAGGAGCCTGGGCTGGTCGAAACGCTGCCCTGGGGCATCAAGGAACGGCTCACCTACGAAAAGACGGCGGTAGGCTTTTACCTCTCGGGCCACCTGTTCGATGAGGTGGCCACCGAGGTGCGCCGCTTTGTCAGGCGGCAGATCGATGAACTGGCCGACAGCCGGGATCCCCAGATGGTGGCCGGCATCGTGAGCGACCTGCGCGTCATCAATGGCCAGCGCGGCAAACTGGCGATCTTCAAGCTGGACGACAAGAGCCGCACGATCGAGGCCACCGCCGATGAAGCCTTGATCAATGCCAACAAGAACCTGCTCAAGGACGACGAGATGATCATCGTCAGCGCCAAGTGCCAGCCCGATCGGTTTTCGGGCGGGCTGCGCCTGCAGGTGGTGCAGATTTGGGACCTGGCGTCAGCACGCTGCCGTTTCGGCAAGCATTTGCAGGTGGTGGTCAACGGCCGGGCGCCCGACATTGCCCGGCTGCTGCGCGAACACCCGCCGCGCCTGGAAGAGTCCGAATCCGGCACCCTGGAGCGCGGCATGGACATTCGCCTGCAAGTGCTGCGCGAAAAGGATGGCATGGCCGTTTCGGCCGAGTTGCACCTCGGCGAGGGCGCCCGCTTTTTCCCCAGCGATGCCGCTTTGGCAGGTTGGACAGCGCAGGCCCATGAGGGGCAGGCCCGCATCATTTACGACTGAGCCGGCTGACGAACCCGCAGAGTGGCGGTTGAGGGCGAATTTTTTTCATTTTGTGAAAAATCAGCCCTTGAAATGTCCACTCGTGGGGGCCAATTGCCCTTTGAACCCTCGGGCCCCCAAGACCGTCATTAGAATGAAATTCATGGCAACGAAATCACCTTCCAAACCCGCTGCACCCAAGCTGGCGCCGCCGGAGCATGGCGGCGGCGATTCCGTGGTGCTTGAGCGCTTGACGCAAAAGGTCAAGCCGCCACAGATGTACCAGGTGGTCATGTTGAACGACGACTACACCCCGATGGAGTTTGTGGTCCTCGTGATCCAGGAGTTTTTCAACAAGGACCGTGAAAGCGCGACCCAGATCATGCTGAAGATCCATCTCGATGGCAAAGGCGTCTGCGGCGTGTATTCGCGGGACGTGGCCGCCACCAAGGTGGATCAGGTCATGGATGCGGCCCACAAGGCCGGGCATCCGCTGCAATGTGTCAGTGAGCCTGTTGAATAAATGGCTTTCGATCCGATTTAAAGTTCAACCACTTAAAGCAAGGCAAAAGGAATTCACATGATTGCCCAGGAATTGGAAGTCAGTCTGCACATGGCCTTTGTTGAGGCCCGCCAGCAGCGCCACGAGTTCATCACCGTGGAGCACCTGCTGCTCGCCTTGCTCGACAACCCCAGCGCCGCCGAGGTGCTGCGGGCCTGCTCAGCCAACATCGACGATCTGCGCAAGTCCTTGACCAACTTCATCAAGGACAACACCCCTCAGGTGGCCGGCACCGATGAGGTGGATACCCAGCCCACACTGGGTTTCCAGCGCGTCATCCAGCGCGCCATCATGCACGTGCAGTCCACCGGCAACGGCAAGAAGGAAGTGACCGGCGCCAACGTGCTGGTCGCGATCTTCGGTGAGAAGGATTCGCACGCGGTCTACTACCTGCACCAGCAGGGTGTGACCCGTCTGGACGTGGTGAACTTCATCGCCCACGGCATCAAGAAGGGCGAGCCGCCGGAACCCGTCAAGGGCAATGACCAGCCGCAAGCCGAGCAGGAAGAGGGCGGTGAGCGCAACGAGAAGGCGTCTCCGCTCGAACAGTTCACGCAGAACCTCAACCAATTGGCCAAGGACGGCAAGATCGACCCACTGATCGGCCGCGAGTACGAGGTCGAACGGGTGATCCAGATCCTGTGCCGTCGCCGCAAGAACAACCCGCTGCTGGTGGGTGAAGCCGGCGTGGGCAAGACCGCCATCGCCGAAGGCCTGGCCTGGCGCATCACCCAGGGTGATGTGCCCGAGATCCTGGCCGAGGCCATTGTTTACTCGCTGGACATGGGCGCCTTGCTGGCCGGCACCAAGTACCGTGGCGACTTCGAGCAACGCCTCAAGGGGGTGCTCAAGACGCTCAAGGAAAAGCCCAACGCCATCCTGTTCATCGATGAAATCCACACCTTGATCGGTGCGGGTGCTGCCTCGGGCGGCACACTGGATGCCTCCAACCTGCTCAAGCCGGCACTCTCCAGCGGTCAGCTCAAGTGCATTGGCGCCACCACCTTCACCGAGTACCGTGGCATCTTCGAAAAAGACGCCGCCTTGTCGCGTCGTTTCCAGAAGGTTGACGTGGTCGAGCCCACTGTGGACCAGACCATCGAGATCCTCAAGGGGCTGAAGTCGCGCTTTGAAGAGCACCACAGCGTCAAGTACGCGGCGGCCGCCCTGCAGGCTGCGGCTGAACTGAGTGCCAAGTACATCAATGACCGCCATCTGCCCGACAAGGCCATCGACGTGATTGACGAAGCCGGTGCTGCCCAACGCATCCTGGCCCCGTCCAAGCGCAAGAAGACCATCGGCAAGACCGAGGTCGAAGAAATCGTGGCCAAGATCGCGCGCATTCCGCCGGCCAATGTCTCCAACGACGACCGCGGCAAGCTGCAGACCCTGGAGCGCGACCTCAAGAGTGTGGTGTTCGGTCAGGACAAGGCCCTCGAAGTGTTGGCCTCGTCGGTCAAGATGGCTCGGTCGGGCCTGGGCAAGGGCGACAAGCCGATTGGTGCCTTCCTGTTCAGCGGCCCCACCGGCGTCGGCAAGACCGAGGCCGCCAAGCAACTGGCCTACATCATGGGCATCGACCTGATCCGCTTCGACATGTCGGAGTACATGGAGCGCCACGCCGTGAGCCGCCTGATCGGTGCGCCCCCGGGCTATGTGGGTTTTGACCAGGGCGGTCTGCTGACCGAAGCCATCACCAAGAAGCCGCACGCGGTGCTGCTGCTCGACGAAATCGAAAAGGCGCACCCGGACATCTTCAACGTGCTGTTGCAGGTGATGGACCACGGCACCTTGACCGACAACAACGGGCGCAAGGCCGATTTCCGCAACGTGATCCTGATCATGACCACGAACGCGGGCGCCGAGACCATGAACAAGGCGACCATCGGCTTCACCAACCCGCGTGAGGCGGGCGACGAGATGGCCGACATCAAACGCCTGTTCACGCCTGAGTTCCGCAACCGCCTGGATGCCATCGTGGGCTTCAAGGCCCTGGACGAACAGGTCATCCTGCGCGTGGTCGACAAGTTCTTGCTGCAGTTGGAGACCCAACTGGCCGAGAAGAAGGTGGAAGTCACCTTCACCGACAAGCTGCGCAAGTACTTGGCCAAGAAGGGCTTCGATCCGCTGATGGGCGCGCGTCCGATGCAGCGCCTGATTCAGGACACCATCCGCCGCGCTTTGGCCGACGAACTGCTGTTCGGACGCCTGACCGACGGTGGCCGCCTGACGGTCGACCTCGACGACAACGCCGAAAAGCCGGATGTGGTGCTGGACATCCAGCCCCTGCCCAAGAAGGAGCGCGCCCCCAAGGCCGAACCCACGGAGCCGGAAGAGGCCGCCGCTGCAGATTGAGCTGCGCCAGCCACCAGAGGCTGACCTCAACAAGGCTGACCCAGGAGCGATCCGGGTCAGCTTTTTTGTTTTCTGCGGGTACAGAATGAACAGTTGGCGTTGATTTTGGCGAATCGGCCTGTGAGCATCAAACCACTTTGCTGCTAACAGTCCCTTTCACCAAGGAATCGCGATGTCATCTCGCCCCATGTCTTTGAGTTCCGAAGCCGGCCCGGCCAGCCCACGGCGGCGCTACGTCCAGTGGGCCGACACGATTCGCCTGCTGGCCGGCGTGGGCGTGATCGGCTCCAGTGCGGTGGGGCTGCTGGCCTATGGCGGGCTGCAATTGCCCGCAGGCTCGGATGCGATCGGGGCTGTGGTGCTGATGGTGGTGGCCCTGGTGTTCGTGGTGCGTCGATGAGTGCGCCTGACGGCAATCCGATCGACATTTTGTGCATCGTCATGGCCTTGCTGGCCACCCTGGTCCGTCTTTTGCGAATGCTCGCCTCCCCCATGGATCGCGAGCACAGCCTTGACGTGGCGCGGCTGATCAGCTGTACCTCGTGCCCGGCCACGTTGGAAAAATCCCCATCGACCCCATCGACCCCATCGGCCAACAGTTGAGACGGTCATCCCAGGAGATGTATCACTGCGTAAGGGCTGAAATCTGTCAGATCGAGACGCTTCACGAACGCCTTGAATGACAAGCACTTGCCGGGACTCGGTGCTCGTTGGCGCCAGGCTCTGTAGCGGCAGCCTACGCTTTGACACACCTCTGCCGGTGCCACGCCCCCCCGACTCCTAGACTGCCCGGCTTTCAGGCCAGGGCCTGGATGTTCGGGGTGCCTTGCTCATGCGGTGCCAAGGTGCCTCTTGTGGGCGATGACGGCTGGGCGGTTCATGCATTGGTTTTCTTCTCTCCTGGCGGCGTTGCGTCGCATTGTGTCGTTGGGCCACACGGTGGGCTGGGCCGGCTTGGCCCTGGGCTTGCTGTGCTGTCAGCCTGCGCTGGCTTGGGCGGGGGCCGCGGGGGTCTCTTACCAGCTCTACCTGGACAGTGACGGTCAGCCAACGGGGGGCTGCACGGAGGCTGCTGCTGGCGCAGGAGGCGGTTCCTCGGGTTTTGAGTTCCGTCTGCAGGTGGCGCTGGATGCGCAGGGCGAGCCCCTGCCAGCGCGTTGGAGCGTCTGCCAGGCCGGCGCCTTTGTCGAAGTGACGCCGTCGCCGCCCATTGATGTGCTGGCCAGCAGCACCCTGTCAGGCCCTGGCGGGCTGGAGGATTTGCTGGACCTGGCCGTGCCCTGGGCTTTGCTGGGTGACGCCACGGCGGTGAGGGTGCGGGTCAGCGCCGGGGCCGATGTGCTCGACTCGGGGACGGGCGGTGGTACCGGGGCCATCTGGCTGCTGCGGTCCGAGGCCAACAGTGGGCCGGCCCCTGGCTCCGGGTCGGTGCAGGCCGTTCCGGCGCTGCAGCCTGTTCTGCAAGGGGTTTTGATGTTGGGCGTGGCGCTGGTGGCCGCGTGGGCTTGGCGGCGTAGTGGCCCAGCGGTTCTGGCTGTGGGGGGGCTGTGCCTGTTGCTGGCGGCGACGCCTTGGCAGGCCCCGGCCTGGGCCGACCAACCCCTTGAACTGCCCGCGGTCGGTGTGGATGCGGCTGGCGATGTGCCCGCTGGCAGCCCTGATTTGCTGAGCTTGCAGGCCCAGACCCGCCAAGACACGCTGTACCTGCGCTTGCGCTCCAGGGGCAACAACCATGCGCCGACCTGGCAGCCGGCAACCGCCCCTGTGCAATACGGGGTCGCTGGGCAGACCACCGAGCTGAAGCTGCAAGCCCTCGACCCTGACGGCGAGGCCTTGCGCTGGCAATGGCTGGGGCCGGTGCCAGCAGGGCTGAGCCTGGAGCCCGACGCACAGACCGTCTCGGGGGTCTCGGGCGCCACCGTGACCGCCCGCTTCGATCAGCCCGGCCGCTACAGTGCCCAATTGCTGGTGTTGGACGCCGCTGGCGCAAAGGCGCTGGCCGTGCTGGCCTGGGAGGTGGCCCCGGCACCGCTTCAGCCCGACCCCGACGCGGGCCACTGTGGCGTTCTGGGCGGCGGTGGTCTGAGCACCGGCGGGGTGGACCAGGCCAGTGTGTCCTACGTCACGGCCATCGACTACATCACGCTCAAGCAGCACCTGGATCGTCTGGAGCCCTACATCCATGTGCCTGCCGGCGTGACCATCGACATCCCCAACCGCAAGTATGCGGTGGTGCTGCACCGAGGGCAGACCTTGTTTGGCGATCGCGGCCAGGACGGGCAGCCCGGGGCCTTGCTGCGCGTGGCCTACGAAGACGAGCAGCCGCACGAGTGGGCCGTGTTCAGCCTGGACACAGGTTCCCGCATCAGTGGCCTGCGCATCGAGGGGCCCTACCAGGCGGCCAACACCGCCAACAACACCATCGGCCTGCAACTGGCGGTGGACGCCCTGGACATCGAAGTCGACAACTCAGAAATCTACGGCTGGCCCTGGGCTGCGGTGTCGGTCAAGGCCTCGCGCCAGGCCCGCATCCATCACAACCACATCCACCACAACATCAAATCCGGCCTGGGCTACGGTGTGGTGGTGCAAAACGGCCGCACCTCGGCGGACATCGCCTGCAATGTGTTTCATTTCAACCGCCATGCCGTCGCGGGCTCGGGGCAGAGTGGCGAGCGCTATGAAGTGCACCACAACCTGGTGCGGCCCGGCGGCGGGCGCGATGCCTACCATCAGGTCGACATGCACGCCTACCCCAACACGACCCAGGCCGGGGCTTTCCTCGATATCCATGACAACTGGTTTGACTATGGGCAGTACGGGACCATGAGCCGGGTGGTGATCGGCATCCGCGGCATCCCGACCGATGGGCCACCGGTGATCTATGGCAACGTCTTCAACCAGCCCTACCACGTCAGCTCGACCCAGGACAGCATTTCGCTGACCCTGAACCCCACGCCCACCGAGGCCGATCTGGTGCGTGACAACCGCTTCAAGGTGGCGTTCTCGTACCGCCGTGAGGGCGACAAGTGTGTGCTGGGTTGGCTGGGCCAGCGGCAGACCGTGTCTTGCAGCAGTGTCGACCTGGCCCCTTGAGCCTGACGGCCCTGCGCAGCAAGGATAATGGGCGCCCATGTCGCACACCTTCCTCTGGCACGATTACGAAACCTTTGGCGCCAACACCCGGCGCGATCGCCCGGCCCAGTTTGCGGCCATCCGCACCGATGCCGAGCTCAATGAGATCGGTGCGCCGCTGATGCTGTATTGCCAGCCCGCGCCCGACTACCTGCCCGACCCGCAGTCTTGCCTGATCACGGGCATCACCCCACAGCTGTGCCTCGAAAAGGGCCTGCCTGAGCATCAGTTCGCGGCGCAGATCGAGGCCGCCTTCTCAGAGCCGGGTACGGTCGGCGTGGGGTACAACACTATCCGTTTTGACGATGAGATCACGCGCTTCATGTTCTGGCGCAACCTGATCGACCCCTATGCGCGCGAATGGCAGAACGGCTGTGGCCGCTGGGACCTGCTCGATGTGGTGCGCATGGCCTATGCGCTGCGCCCCGAGGGCATCGTCTGGCCCACCAAGGAAGACGGCAGCCAGAGCTTCAAACTGGAGCACCTGAGCGCGGCCAATGGCCTGCAGCACGAGGCTGCCCACGACGCCTTGTCCGATGTGCGTGCCACCATCGCGCTGGCCCGGCTGATCCGCGACAAGCAGCCGCGTCTGTTCGACTTCTGCTTCAGCCTGCACAAGAAAGACCGCGTAGCCGCTGAGCTGGGCTTGCCCACCTCGCCGCAAAACGCCAAGCCGTTTTTGCACGTTTCGGGCATGTTCCCGGCCGACCGGGGTTGCCTGGCCGTGATGTGGCCCCTGGCCACCCACCCGACCAACAAGAACGAGCTGCTGGCCTGGGACCTGGCGCACGACCCCAGTGAGCTGGCCATGTTGGACGCTGCCACCGCCCGGCAGCGCCTGTTCAGCAAACGCGATGAACTGCCCGAGGGGGTGCATCGCCTGCCCGTCAAATCGGTGCACTTGAACAAGTCGCCCATGGTGGTGGGGCAGCTCAAGACATTGCGTCCCGAGATGGCGCAGCGTTGGGGCATCGACCTGGCCCAAGCGATGCGCCACGCGGAAAAGGCCTTGGCGCTGCCCGACCTCAGCGAACTGTGGAAGAACGTGTTCCACCGGCCTGCGGACGAGCAGCCCAGCGACGTGGACCAGGATTTGTACGGCGGCTTCATCGGCCCGGCCGACCGACGCCGCTTGAACCAGCTGCGCGCCCAGTCGCCCGAAGAGCTGGCCACCAGCCGCACGGGTTTTGATGACCCACGCCTGGGTGAACTGCTGTTCCGCTACCGGGCACGCAATTTTCCGGCCACGCTGTCAGGCGCCGAAGCCCAGCTCTGGGAGCAGTTGCGCACCGCCCGCCTGTTCGAAGGTGAGGGTGGGGCGCGCACCCTGGAGCAATTGTTTGCTGAGATCGATACGCTCTCCGAGACCGCGGATGAGCGCGGCGAAGCCATCCTGGGCGCCTTGTACGATTACGCCGAACACATCGCCCCCGAGTTCTGAGGGCTTCACCGTTTTCCCTGTTTTTTGACCCCTGCCATGACCGATACCCACTCCAACGGCTTCACCACCCAGATCGTCCATGCCGACCGCCGCGGCCACGTGGAGCACGGTGGCGTGCACAAGCCCGTGCACAACTCGGTGCAGTATGGTTTCGACCGCGTCGAAGACCTGATCGCCGTGTTCCAGGGCACCGCCAAGGGCGGTTTCAACTATGCCCGCCAGGGCACGCCCACCACGGCTGCGCTGGAAGCCAAGCTCACCCAGATGGAGCAAGGCCTGGGCAGCATCAGCTTTGCCACCGGCATGGCGGCCATCTGCGGCGTCTTTCTGACGCTGCTCAAGGCGGGTGACCACCTGGTGGCCAGCCGCTTTGTGTTCGGCAATACCAACAGCATTTTCGGCACCCTGGCCGACCTGGGCATCCAGGTCAGCACGGTGGACGCCACCGACGCGGCCCAGGTGGCCGCGGCCATTCAACCCAACACCCGCATGGTGTTTGTCGAGACCATCGCCAACCCAGGCACCCAGGTGGCCGATCTGGCCGGCATCGGCCAACTGTGCCGCGACAAGGGCTTGCTCTACGTGGTCGACAACACGGTGGCCTCGCCCTACCTGTTCAAGGCGCGCAGCGTGGGGGCTGGCCTGGTGATCCACTCGCTGACCAAGAGCATCGGCGGCCACGGCAACGCGCTTGGTGGTTCGGTCACCGACACCGGCTTGTTCGATTGGGCCGGCTACCCCAACATCTTTCCGCCCTACCGCAAGGGCGATGCCAAGGGCTGGGGCCTGCAGCAGATCCGCAAGAAGGGCTTGCGCGACATGGGGGGCACGCTGTCTTCGCATGCGGCCAGCCAACTGGCCACCGGTGCCGAGACCCTGGCGCTGCGCATGGACCGCACCAGCGCCACCGCCCTGGCCCTGGCGCAGTGGCTGGAGCAGCACCCTGCGGTCGCTCGTGTGCTCTACCCCGGCCTGCCGTCGCACCCGCAGTACGAGCGCGCGCGTGAGCATTTCAAGGCCGGTTCGTGGCTGCTGTCCTTCGAACTCAAGAACGCTGACGACTGCCTGGGCCTGTGCAACCGCCTGCAGCTGCCCATCAAGGCCACCGGCCTGGCCGACACCCGCACCCTGATCATCCCGGTGGCACACACCATTTTCTGGGAGGCCGGCGCCGAGGTGCGTGCCGGCATGGGCATTGCCGACAGCATGATCCGGCTGTCGATCGGCCTGGAAGACGCCGAAGACCTGATCGCCGACTTCGCCCAGGCCCTGGGCTGAGGCGACAGCGCCGAGGCTGGCAGGTACCGGTGCCGGTCTGCGGCACTCAGCCGCGCGCGTCGAACTGCAGGATGGCACCCGCCATTTGATCCAGGGGCAGCACGTCGTCGGCCGCGCCCAGTTTGATCGCTTCGAAGGGCATGCCAAACACCACGCAACTGGCTTCGTTCTGGGCGATGGTGCGGGCCCCCGCGTCGTGCATGCGCTTCAGGCCTCGCGCGCCATCATCTCCCATGCCGGTCAACAGCAGGCCCAGGGCGTCACGACCGGCGCATTCCGCCGTCGACTTGAACAGCACGTCCACCGAGGGGCGATGGCGGTTGACTGCGGGCCCGTCGCTGACGACGGCATAGTACTGACCGGCGGCCTTGCGCAGGTGCAGATGGCGTCCGCCCGGGGCGATCAGCACCAGCCCGCGCTCCAGGCGGTCGCCGTCACGGGCTTCGCGCACGCTCATGGCGCAGCTTTGGTTCATGCGCTCGGCATACATGGCCGTGAATTTCTCAGGCATGTGCTGGGTGATGGCGATGCCCGGAGCATCCGAGGGCAGGGCGGTCAGGATTTGCTCCAGCGCCTGGGTGCCACCGGTTGAGCTGCCGATCACCACCGGCTTGTTGACCGCGAAGGCATGCAGGCCGGGGCTGGCGACCGCGCTCTTCGCCTCGGCCTCGACGGGGCGCGGCAGGGTGCGCATCCGGGGCCGGGCCCGAGAGGCCTCCAACAGAGCCTGGATCAACTCGGTGCGTGAGGTCTCCAGAAACTGCTTCAGGCCGAGGCGGGGCTTGGCCACCACCGACAGGGCTCCTGCGGCCAGGGCCTCCAGGGCCACCTTGCTGCCTTGCTGGCTGAGGCTGGAGCAGATCACGGTCGGGATCGGGTCGCTGGCCATCTGGCGGCGCAAAAAGGTCAGTCCATCCATGCCGGGCATCTCGATGTCCAGCAGGATCACGTCGGGGCGGCGTTGCTGCAGGCTGCGCTGCGCTATCAATGGATTGGGCGCACTGCCCAGCCACTCGATGCCCTGCACATCCTTGAGCAGGTACGCCATGGTCTGCCGCATCACGGCCGAGTCGTCGATCAGAAATACTTTGATGGGTGCCGTCATGCGGGCCTCCTTGTCTTGTCATTCGGTCACCTGGACCGGCATCACCTCGATGTCCGGTGCCAGGCTGCCCACCGTCCAGGTCACTTTGCGGTAAAGCGGCCCGCCCACCGACTCCCCGACCACACGCATGCCCAGTCGGTGCAATTGCTCGCGCACCCACAGCACGTTGGCTTCGCCGATCGGCTTTTCGCTGACCTGCTGTGGAAACATGTTGCCGCCGCCGCACAGCCAGGCCTGGCATTTGGCGGCGGCATACCCCTTGGCCGTCATCAGCTCGAACATGCGCTCCAGGGCCGCGGGGCCGTAGCGGGTGTCCCCGGGGTGGGCACCGCGCCGGTTGACGGCGTGCACGATGTGGCACATCACGCCCACGGTGCGCTGCGGATCGCACAGCAGCACGGCCACGCAGGAGCCCAGCAGGGTGTCCAGCCGCTCGCCTCGCTCGGCCATGGCCACGTCACCGGGATGCAGCCACTGGAGGCGCGGGGGCTGCTGAGGCCCGGCAATGCCATGGATCGATGCGGGAGCGCCAGGCCCCGGCACAGCAGGTGTTGTGTCGGTCATGCTGGCTTCAGGATGGCTTGCGGAAGACGCCGGGTGCCAAGACCTGCAATGGGGTGCGACAAGGGGGGCGCCCCTCGGCCGTGCCGACAAAGAAGAGGCCTCCCGGCTTCAGTGTGCCCAGCACTCGATCAACAACCGTCTGTTTGGTGGCCGCGTCGAAGTAGATCAGCACGTTGCGCAGGAACACGGCGTCGAAGGGGCCCAGGCCCGAAAAGCGGTGGGTCAGGTTCAACTGACCAAACTGCACATGTGCCCGCAACGCCGGCTTCATCAGCACCTGACCTTCGGCCGGGCCTTCACCTCGCAGGCAATGGCGGCGTAGGCGCTCGGGGCTGACAAAGCGCAGTCGCTCCGCCGGGTAGATGGCGTCACGCGCCGCGCAAAGCACCCTGTGACTGATGTCGCTGGCTGTGATCGACCAGTTGACCGGCAACTGCCCACTGGTCTGCATCTCGCTGAGCAGCATGGCCAGGCTGAAAGCCTCGTCTCCGAACGAAGAGGCGGCGCTCCAGATCGCCAGCGGCCCTTTCGGTGGCCGGGTCAGCAATTGCTTGTACAGCAGTTCAAAGTGCAAGGGCTCGCGGAAGAAGTAGGTCTCGTTGGTCGTCAACAGATCGACCGCCATCTGGAACTCTGCTCCCTCCTCGGGGTTGTCCAGCAGGTCGGCATAGTCGTCGAATCCGGCCAGGCCCAGGCGCTGCAGTCGCGTGGCCAGCCGTGAGGACACCAGGGCTTTCTTGTGCTCCGGAAAAGACAGGCCGATGCTGTCATGCAGCAGCGCGCTGATGCGCTTGAAACTGGCATCGCTGAGTTGGGGCATGTTCGATGCTCAGTGACGCAGGGCGGGTGATGCCGCCGGGGCCAGACTGGCCATGGCATCGATGTCCAGGGCCTTGTCAGGCTCCAGGATGATCAGGAAGCGGCCCGCCACCTTGCCCATGCCTCGGATGAATTCGCGTTCGATCGAGCTACCGAAGGGGGGCGGCGGCTCGATGTCGTGCGCCGGGATGTCGATCACCTCGTTGACCGAGTCCACCTGCAGGCCCAGCTCGATGGTGCCGGCCTCGAAGGCGGTCTGAAAGATCACGATGCAGGTCTTTTTGCCCAGGGTGGCGGGTGCCTTGCCCAGGCGAGCCTGCAGATCGATCACGGGCACCACGGCGCCACGCAGGTTGATCACGCCGCGCACGAACACGGGCATCAGCGGCACTGGGGTCATGGCCACCGGCTGGATGATCTCGCGCACCGTGCGGATGTCCATGGCGTAGAGCTCGTCGCCCAGGACAAACGTCAAAAACTGGGCGGTAGCGGCCGGCGGCGCCGCTTCGGTGCGGCTGGAGGCTTGGCGAATACTCATGAGTGGCCTTTGGGGGTAGAGCGGCGATCAGTAAGGCCGAAAATTCGCTTCGGTGCTCCCACTGCGCAGCGCGGGGCTGCCCAGGCGGGGCATGGCCGCGGCGTCGCTCAGGCGGCGGCGCTTGGGGTTCTCCAGCTCCGGGCGTCGCACCGGCATTGCGGCGACCTCGGGCTCGCCCACGTTGAAGAAGCTGATCACGTCTTGCAACTGCTCGGCCTGGCCGGACAGCTCCTCCGAGGTGGCGGCCAGCTCTTCCGAGGCCGAGGCGTTTTGCTGCGTGGCCTTGCTGAGCTGGTTCATGGCACTGCCGATCTGATTGACGGTGGTGCTTTGTTCCTCGGATGCAGCCGTGATCTCCTGCACCAGGTCCGAGGTGCGCTTGATCGAGGGCACGATCGCGTCCAGCAGCTTGCCGGCATGTTCGGCGGTGGACACGCTGTTGCCAGCCAGATCGCCGATCTCTTTGGCGGCCTCCTGGCTGCGCTCGGCCAGTTTGCGCACTTCGGCGGCCACCACGGCGAAGCCCTTGCCGTGTTCGCCAGCGCGGGCGGCCTCGATGGCAGCGTTCAAGGCCAACAGGTTGGTCTGGTAGGCGATGTCGTCGATGATGCCGATCTTGGATGCGATCTGCTTCATGGCCTTGACGGTGTCGACCACCGCGTGGCCCCCTTCCTCGGCCTCGCCCGAGGTCTTGGTGGCCATCGAGTCGGTCACCTTGGCGTTGTCGCTGTTTTGCGCAATGGAGGCCGACATCTGTTCGATCGAGGCCGTGGTTTCTTCCACTGACGCCGCCTGTTCGCTGGCGGCCTGCGACAGCGACTGGGCCGTGGCACTCACCTGGCCGGCTGCACCACCCAGGGCCTGGGCGGCGGTGCGCACCTCTTCGATGATGCCGGCCAGTTTTTCGCAGGTGGCATTGGCATCGTCCTTGAGTTGATTGAAGGTGCCTTCGGCATCACGTTCGATGCGCTGGGTCAGATCGCCGTTGGCCATGCCGCTGAGCACGCGGCCCACATCCTCGATGATCTGGCCCAGCTTTTCGCAGGTGGCGTTGGCGTCATCCTTCACCTGGCCGAACAGGCCCGTGTAGTCGCGCTCGATGCGCTGCGACAGGTTGCCGGCTGCCAGCCCGCCGAAGGTCCGGCTCACGTCTTCGAAGATCACATTGGTGGTTTCCATCAGCGAGTTCACGCCCTCGCACAGCACCGCGATCGGCCCCTGCTTGCCGGCCAGGGGAATGCGCTGCGACAGATCGCCGGCCCGGGCTGCAGAAGTCACCTCCTGGGCTTCCTCGACCGCACGGCTCAGCATGCGGGCGGCATTCACCTGTTCGGTGGTGTCGGTGGCGTACAGCACCACCTTGTACGGGCGCCCATTCAAATCCAGGATGGGGTTGTAGGAGGACTGCAGCCACACCTCGCGGCCGCCCTTGGCCAGGCCTTTGTGCAGGCCGGCGTCGTAGTCGCCGCGGCCCAGTTTGTCCCAGAACAGGCGGTACTCGGGGCTCAGGCGCATTTCGGGCGCGATGAACAGGCTGTGGTGCTGGTTTTTCAGCTCGGCCGAGGTGTAGCCCATGGTGTGCAGGAAGTTCTCGTTGGCGCCCAGGATGTTGCCCGCCATGTCGAACTCGATCACGGCCTGCGATTTGCCCACGGCCAGGATCTGGCCTTCGTAGTCGGCGGCTTGCAGGCGTTGCGCGGTCACGTCGGTGGCAATGTTGACGATCTTGACCACCCGGCCCATCTCGTCCTTGACGGGGGCGTAGACGGCCTGCAGCCAGACCTCTTCGCCGGTCTTGGTGAGGTGCTTGTACACATCGGATTGGTGCAGGCCGGCATTCAGGTCACGCCAGAATTGCTCGTGTTGCTGGGCCCGGCCCTGGCCGTCTTCAACAAAGATGCGATGGTGCTGGCCGGCGATTTCATCCTGGCGGTAGCCCAGGGTGCTCAGGAAGCGGGCATTGGCGTGCAGCACGTGGCCGCCCAGGTCGTATTCGATGTATGCGTAGGCGCTGTCGATGGCCCCCAGCACCCCCATGGCGTTGTGGCGCTCGATCTCCGACTGGGTGATGTCGTAGCGCACGCCCAGGTATTTGCGGGGCTTGCCGTTGTCGCCCATGATCGGCGCCACCACGGCGTCCACGTAGTACGGTGTGCCGTCCTTGGCGCGGTTCTTGATCACGCCGCGGAACAGGTTGCCGCGGCCGATGGTCGACCACAGCTGTTTGAAGGTCTCCTTGGGCATGTCGGGGTGGCGCGTGGTGTTGTGTGGCGCGCCAATCAGTTCGCTGCGGCTGTAACCCGAGACTTCGGTGAACTTGTCGTTGATGCTGAGGATGTCGCCCTTCAGATCGGCTTCGGAAACGATGCTGGTCAGGTCCATGATGTTGCATCGCACCTTGAGCTCGGCCTCCACATCCTTCAGGCGGGCGCGGGTTTCTGCCAGCTCGGCCTCAGCGGCCTGGCGGGCCAGATCTTGTGCCGCCAGGGCGGTACTGAGCTGCTCGAATTGGGCACCACTGAACAGGCGGGTCATCAGGGTGGGTTGGTAGGTGCTCATGTGGCGGGTCCTTCGATGGAGATGGATGTTTGAGGATGGGCGGGGCCAGGCTCGCGGCTGCCCGCAGTGCGCAGGCTGTGTTCGGGTTGGGTGGCCAGGGCGTTGAGGGCCAGGGTGTCCAGGATCAGGGCCACCTCACCGCTGCCCAGGATGGACGAGCCCGAGATGCCACGCAGGCGCTGGAACAGGCGGCTCAGAGGCTTGATCACGGTCTGGTACTGGCCCAGCAGTTGGTCGACTTCAAGGCCGAAGCGGTGCGGGCCGGCCTTGACCACCACGATGCTGACTCGCGTGGTCGGCGGGGCGTTCAGTTCGTTCAGTTCGTACAGCGTGCGAAGGCGCAGCACGGGCAGCAGTTCGCCGCGCAACGGCATGCAGTAGCGGCTGCCGCGCTCGGTTGCTTCAGGCTCGGCGGCGTGGCTTTCCACCACCTCAACCACCGAATCCAGCGGCAGCACGAAGCGCGAAGCGGCGACGCGGATCAGAAAGCCATCGATGATGGCCAAGGTCAGTGGCAGTCGGATCTCGATGTCGGTGCCCTGGCCTTCTTCGCTGTACACCGTCACGTTGCCCCGAAGGGCTTCGATGTTCTGGCGCACCACGTCCATGCCCACGCCGCGGCCCGACAGGTTGGTGACTTGTTCAGCCGTTGAAAAGCCGGGTTCGAAAATCAGCTGCAGGATCTCGGCATCGGTCGGCTCGCTGCCCGCCTCGACCAGACCCCGCTCCCGGCCCCGCTGCAGCACGCGCTGGCGATCGATGCCCCGGCCATCGTCACGGATGCTGATCAGGATGCTGCCGCTGTCATGGCGTGCGCTCAGCGTCAGGCGTCCCTGGGGGGGCTTGGCCTGGCGGGCACGTTCGGCCGCCGGCTCCAGGCCATGGTCCAGGCTGTTGCGCACCAGGTGCATCAAGGGGTCGGCAATCTTCTCGACCACGGCTTTGTCGAGTTCGGTGTCGCCGCCCTCGATTTCGAGCAGCACGTCCTTGCCCAATTCGGCGGCGGTGTCCCGTACCACGCGGCGGAAGCGGTTGAAGGTGCCACCGATGGGCACCATGCGCAATTGCAAGGCATTGTCTCGGATGTCCTGGATCAGATGGCCCATGAGTTGGTGGGCCTCGACCAGGGCCGGGTGCTGGGTTTCAACCGCCAGCAGCCCTGCACCCGCGGCAGCCGTGACCAGTTCACCGAGCAGGTTGATCACCGCGTCGAGTCGGTCGGCCGGAATGCGCAGGTAGCGCTGTTCCTCATGCGCCGGATCGCGTGGGCGTTGCTGCTTTTGCACGGCGGCGTGCACCACCTCAGGGGGGACGCCCGCATGGTCGCTCAGGATTTCACCCAGGCGCGGTGCGTCCGCTTCGCTCTCCCGCTGGCGCACCTCGGCCTGCAATGCCAGACCGTGGGCCAGTTGGCTTTCGCTGACGGCACCGGCACCCACCAGCAGCTCGCCCAGGCGAGGGTGGTCCGGCAGCGTCTCAAGCTGGTCCAGGGTGCGCTGGAGGCCGAGTTCGGGCGGGGTGAGCTGCAGTTCGCAATCGTCGCGGATGAAGCTGAAGGCGTCATCAATGGCCGCTTGAGGCTGTTCCGAGCGCAGGGTGATGGTGCAGTTCAGATAGCAGCTTTCGGGTTCGAGCAATTCCAGCGTCGGAATGGCGCTGCGCTCGCTGTGCGCCTGCAGGATGTCGGAACGGCTAGCCAGATAGCGCAGGACATTGAGCGGGTCCATGCCATTGCGCAGGCAGTCACGCCCGAATCGGGCCACCAGGACCCAGCGGCCCGGTCGGGCCGCTGGCGCGGCGCCGGGGCCAGGTGCGCTGGCTACCCGCTCATCGGGCGATGGCTTTGATGGCTCGGCGATGACCAGGGCGGCCTGCAATTGCTGAACCAGGGCCTCGCGGCGGGCCCGTTGTTCGCCATCGTCGGTGGCTTCGCCCGCAGCCTGGTTCACCAAGGCCAGCACCTGGTCGCTGCAGGCCAGCAGCAGTGAACTCAGGGCGGCGGTCAGTTGCAGGCGGCCTTCGCGCAACTGGTCGAGCAGGGTTTCGATGTGGTGGGTGAAGTCAACCACCTGCTCCAGGCCGAACAAGCCCGCCGAGCCCTTGACGGTGTGGGCGCAGCGAAAGAGGGCGTCCAGTCTCTCTCGGTCGCTGGGTGCTTCTTCCAGTTCCAGCAGCAGGTGCTCGATCTGGCTGACCTGCTCGCGCGCCTCGCTGATGAAGGCCGGCAGCGCAGCGGCCAGAAAGTCGAAATCGTCGTCGTTCGTGCTCATGCGGGCATCTCCTGCGGAACGAGCCGGAACCAGCCCGTGGCGCCGAGGTCGCTCAGGCCGGCGCGCAGGTGGGCACTGGGCTGCAGCAGCTCCAGGGTCTGGCCCTGCTCGGCCAGGGTGTTGGCCAGCGCGGCCAGAACCTGCAGACCGGCGCTGTCGACCTCTTCGACCTGCGCCGCCTGCAGGCTGACCAGGCTGGCGGCTTGCGTTGGGCGGGCCTGCAGCCAGCTCAGCAGCGCCTGGCGGGTGCTGTCGGCGGTGTAGATGGTCAACTCTGGCGGGAGTTCGAAGGCCGTGCTCATGCGGTGGCTCCTCAAGCCAACGCCAGCTTGGCGGTGGCGTCCAGCAGCACCTGAGGGCTGAAGGGCTTGACAATCCAGGCCTTGGCGCCGGCGGCGCGGCCTTGTTCCTTCTTTTCAGCCTGGCCTTCGGTGGTCAGCATCACCACAGGGGTGAACTTGTAGCGTGGGAGTTGTTTGACACGGGTCAGGAAGGTGATGCCGTCCATGCGGGGCATATTCACGTCGCTGACGATCAGATTGATCTTGCGGCCGTCGAGCTGGCGCAGGGCGTCTTCACCGTCCACGGCTTCCAGTACCTGGTAGCCGGCTCGGGTCAGGGTCAGGTTCACGACCTGGCGCAGGGAGGATGAATCGTCGACGATCAGGATGGTCTTGCTCATGCGGGTCTCGGGATGAAATGAGGTGGGGTCAGAAGTAGGTGGCGTCGCCTGCGCCTGCACGGTCCAGCTGCAACTGGTGCTGTTCGACGGTGGTGTAGCCTGCGCTCAACAGGGCTTCCCATTCGGCGTCATCGGGCCAGTCGCCCTGTGTCGCGGCCTGGGTCAGTCGCTCGTTCACGCTGTGCATGGACTGCATCACCTGGTCCAGGATCTGATTCACGCGGTCCTGAAACTGGAACGAGACCATCATCTGTTCCACCAGGCCACGCACCGCCAGGCTGCTGGCGTCCAGCTCGCTGGCGCGCTGACTGAGCAGGTCCACCGTGCTCTTCACACGCTGCAGCACCGATTCGATGGTGTTTTGCGAGCGGTGGACCAGGTGCGCGTCAGCCTCGGTGCTGCTGGCGGTTTCGTCGAGCGTGCGTTGCACTTGCTCGCCGAATGCCTGGACTTGGTCGCCGATGCGCTTGCCGGTGTCGCCCGAGGCGTTGGACAGGCGCCGCACCTCGGCCGCCACCACAGCAAAGCCGCGTCCGGAGGGGCCCGCGCGGGCGGCCTCAATGGCCGCGTTGACCGACAAAAGGCCGGTCTGGCGGGCGATCAGGGCCACATCATCGGCCATGCCGCGCAGGCCGGCCGAAGTCGTGTTCAGCGTCAGCACCGTGGCCAGCATGCGGTCGCGTGAGGCCACAAAGACACTGAAGTGCTGGATAAGCGCATGCAGTTCAGCTTCGCATTGGCCGAGGGTTTCAAACTGCTGCCCGGGGGCGCTGATGTCGGGGTGCTGGGTGATGCGATCCAACTGATCCAGGATGGACACAAAGCCCTGCAGCAGCTCATCGGTACCCTGGCGCATTTGCGACTGGGCACTGTGCACGTGCACGGTCCATCGTTCGGTGGCTTGCGTCAGGCGCTGGCTGAGGCTGGCCGCCGTTTGCTGCGCCGGGTTGGAGGGCTTGCCTGCGCGGGCCAGGTACCGCTGCCAGGCCTCTTGCCCCAGGGTGAGGGCGAGCAAGCTGATGCCGCCCAGCCAAGTGGGCCACGCCTGACCCGCCACCATGCCGTAGAGCCACAATGCACTGGCGCTCAGGCAGATTGCCATGATCCACAGATGCCGCCGCAAGCCGTTGGTTGCGAAATGGCTTCTTTGATCAAATTGATTTGATTTATTGGACATTGGGTAGCATCTTCGCAGATCAACCCAAGTAATGTCAATAATGCAGGATCAAATTGTCTTAAATGCTATTTAATGAATGTCAAAGGGGCACAAAACGGCCCGGTAATCGAATTTAATTGATTGAAGTGATCGTTAAAGAAGGCCGGAGACCTGGGCAGGTCGACCTGCCAGTTGCAACTGACTGATCGCCGGTTGGGCCTGCGCAATGCAGCGGCCACGGCGATAGACGCGCAGGCGGGGGGGGCGCAGCCGCAGGGCTTCGACGGGGTCGGTGGCATCCAGCAGCACAAAATCGGCATGGCAGCCTGCGGCGAGGCCGTAGTCCTCCAGGTGCAGCAGGCGGGCTGGCGCCGTGGTGACGGCTTCAAAGCACTGGCGCATGGCCGCCTGGCTGGTCATCTGGGCCACGTGCAAGCCCATGCTGGCCACCTCGAGCATGTCGCCCGAGCCCAGGCTGTACCAGGGGTCCATCACGCAGTCGTGGCCAAAGGCCACGGTCAGGCCCGCCGCCAGCTGTTCGGGCACCCGGGTCATGCCGCGGCGTTTGGGGTAGCTGTCGTGGCGCCCTTGCAGGGTGATGTTGATCAGCGGGTTGGCCACCACGCCCAATTGGGCCTCGGCCATCAGGGCCAGCAGCTTGCTGACGTAGTAGTTGTCCATGCTGTGCATGGAGGTCAGGTGCGAGCCCGTGACCCGGCCGTGCAGGCCCAGTCGATGCGTTTCACAGGCCAGGGTCTCCACATGGCGTGACAGCGGGTCATCCGATTCGTCGCAATGCATGTCGACCAGCAGGCCACGTTCTGCGGCCAGCTCGCACAGCAGCTTCACACTGTCGGCGCCGTGCGCCATGGTGCGCTCGAAGTGCGGAATACCGCCCACCACCTCAACCCCGAGGTCCAAGGCACGCTTCAGGTTGTTCAAGGCGTTGGGCGAGCGCAGCACGCCGTCCTGCGGGAAGGCCACCAATTGCAGGTCGAGGTAGGGCGCCACGGTCTTTTTCACCTCCAGCAGCGCTTGCACGGCCAGCAGTCGGTCATCGCAGACATCCACATGCGAGCGGATTGCCAGCAGGCCCTTGGCCACAGCCCAGTCGCAATAGCTCAGGGCCCGCTGCACGATGGCGTCATGGGTCAGCTGAGGCTTGAGTTCACCCCAGAGCGCGATGCCCTCCAGCAGCGTGCCGCTCTGGTTGATGCGCGGCAGGCCGTAACTGAGGGTGGAGTCCATGTGGAAGTGGGCGTCGACAAAAGGCGGGCTCAGCAACCGGCCCTGGCCGTCCAGCGTCTCATGGGCGGGGGCCTGCAGGCCCGCGGCCACTTCGACAATGCGGCCGTTCTGCACCGCCACCGATTGGTCTCGTCGGCCGTCGGGCAGGTTCACGTGTTGGATCAGAAGGTCAAGCATGGGCAGTCTCGGTGGGGCAGGCTCGGCGCTTGGGCAGGCTCAGCGTTCGCCTTTGCGGTAGGGTTTCATCAGGGCCTGGGGATAGCTGGCTTTGCGCGCCACCACCACCAGGGCCAGGATCGACAGGGCGTAGGGCAGCATCAGGTAGAGCTGATAGGGCAGGGCGCTGCCCCCTGCTTGCTGCAGGCGCAGCTGCAGGGCGTCAAAGAAGGCGAACAGCAGGGCGCCAAGCAAGGCCTTGCCGGGTCGCCACGAGGCAAACACCACCAGGGCCACGCAGATCCAGCCGCGCCCATTGACCATGTTGAAGAAAAAGGCATTGAAGGCCGACAAGGTCAGGAAGGAGCCCGCCACACCCATCAGGGCTGAACCAGCCACGATGCCTGCCGTGCGGGTGCGGCCCACGCTGAGGCCCTGGCCTTCTGCGGCCTGGGGGTTTTCGCCCACCATGCGCAGCGCCAGCCCCGATGGGGTTCGGTACAGCCACCAGGCCAGGGCTGGCACCAGCAGCAGGGCCAGCAGGGTGAGCGGGGTCTGCGCCGACAGCACCGGAATGCCCAGCCCGTCCATGGCCGTGAAGGGCGTGATGGTGGGGGGCGTGTTCACCTTGGGAAAGCTGACCCGGTAGCCGTAGTAGCTGAGCGCAGTGGCCAGCATCGTGATGCCCAGGCCCGCCACGTGCTGCGACAGCGCCAGGCCCACGGTGAGCGCGGCATGCAACAGGCCGAAGGCCGCCCCGGTCAGTGCGGCCACGGCCACGCCGCCCCACAGCGGCAGACCCAGGTAGACCGCCAGCCAGCCGGCGAAAGCGCCTGCGACCATGATGCCCTCGATGCCCAGGTTGAGCACTCCGGCACGTTCGCACAGCAGCACGCCCAGGGTGCCGAAGATCAGGGGCGTGGCGATGCGCAACACGGCCACCCAGAAGGCCGGTTGGGCCAGGATGTCGAACAGTTCGGTCATTTCAGGCGCACCCGGTATTGCGTGAGCAGGGTGGCCACCAGCACTGACAGCAGCGAGGCCGCCACGATCACGTCGGCGATGTAGGTGGGCACGCCCACGGCGCGGCTCATGCTGTCGGCGCCTACCTGCACGCCGGCCACAAAGATGCTGGCCACCAGCACACCCAGAGGGTGCAAGCCGGCCAGCATGGCGATCACGATGCCGCTGTAGCCATAGCCCGGTGACATGTCCAGCGTCACATAGCTGGTGCGCCCGGCCACCTCGACGGCCCCCGCCAGCCCGGCCAGTGCCCCCGACATCATGGCCACCAGCAAAGCGGTGCGTCCGGTCGCCACCCCGGCAAAGGCCGCCGCGCGGGCATTGGCGCCCGTGGCCCGGATGTCAAAGCCCAGCACGGTAAAGCGCATCAGCACCCACACGCCCAGGCACAGGGCCGCCGCCAGCAACAGACCGGTGTGCACCCGGGTGCCCTCGACCAGGCGCGACAGCTCCATCTCGGGCTGCAGGGCCACACTTTGCGGCCAGCCCAGGGCGGTGGGGTCTTTCATGGGACCGTCCAGCAAGGCCGACACGCCCAGCAGGGCCATGAAATTGAGCAGCAGGGTGGTCACAACCTCGTCCACGCCAAGCCGGCTCTTGAGCAGCGCCGGCCCCAGCAGCAGCATGGCGCCGGCCGCGGCTGCCGCCAGCAGCATCAGGGTGAACAGCAGCGGCATTGGCAAGGACCAGCCGGCGCTGTCGTGCATGCCACCCACGGCCACGGCGGCCAGGGCCCCGGCATACAACTGGCCCTCGGCGCCGATGTTGAACAGCCGGGCCCGGAAGGCCACAGCGGCCGCGAGGCCGGTGAAGATCAGCGGGGTGGCGCGCGTCAGGGTCTCGCTCCAGGCGAACAGCGAGCCGAACCCCCCCTGAACCAGCAGGCCGTAGGTGCGCCCCACCGGGGCCCCGGCCCACAGCACCAGCAGGGCACTGATCAGCAGGGTGAAGGCGATGGCCCCCAGCGGGGCCAGCACATGGGCCAGGTGAGAGGCCTGGTGCCGTTTCTCAAGTCTCATGGGGTCTCCGAGGCCTGGGCCGCGACCGGGCCGCCGGCCATGGCCAGGCCGATGCTGTCGCGGCTCCAGTGGGAACTGGGGTGGGCCGGGCTCAGATGCCCGTGATGCATGACCGCGATGCGGTCACCGAGGGCCATGGCTTCGTCCAGGTCGTCGGTGATCAACAACACCGCGGCCCCTGCGTCACGGGCGGCCAGCAGCTGTTGCTGCACATAGGCCACGGCGCCGATGTCCAGGCCCCAGGTGGGTTGGTGGGCCACGATCAGGCAAGGCCCCTGTTGGGCGGTCTGGCCGGGCAGGGGCAGCAGGGCGCGGCCCAGGATGAGTTTCTGCATGTTGCCGCCCGACAGGGCCCGGGCCGGGCTCAGGGGGCCGGCGCCGCGCACATCGAAGGCCTCGATCACCCGCTGGGCGTGTTGTCGCGCCACGGCACGGCGCACCCAGCCCCAGCGCGAGAACACGGGGTGCCGAAGCCGCTCTGAGACCGCGTTCTCCCAGACCGGCAGATCACCGACCACGCCCACAGCGTGCCGGTCCTCGGGAATCCGTGCCACCCCTTGGGTGACCAGCCAGGCAGGCGAGGCCTGCAGGGGCTGGCCCTTGAGCCAGACCTCGCCCTGGGCGGCGCGGCGCGTGCCACACAGCAGTTCGGCCAGCGCCAGTTGCCCGTTGCCTGAGACGCCGGCGACGGCCACGATCTCGCCCGCCCTCAATTGCAGGTTGACCTGGCTGAGGCGCTCGCGCTGACCGGCCGGTGTGCTGACGTTGCGCAATTCACAGGCCACCGGGCCAGGCGCCGCCGCGGGGCGCCGTTCGGGCGCTGAGACGGCGTGGCCCACCATCCACTGCGCCAGCTGAGCCTGGGTGGTTCCGGCAGCCGGGGCTTCGGCGACCAGGCGGCCGCCGCGCAGCACCGCTACCCGGTGCGAGACGCGCAGCACCTCGGCCAGTTTGTGGCTGATGAAGATCACTGACAGGCCCTCTCGGACCAACTGGGCCAGGGTGTCGAACAGGGCCTCGCTCTCTTGCGGGGTGAGTACGGCCGTGGGCTCGTCCAGGATCAGGATGCGCGCGCCGCGGTACAAGGCCTTGAGGATCTCGACGCGCTGGCGCTCGCCCACCGAGAGCTGGCCCACACGGGCCTCGGGCTGGACGGTCAGGCCAAAGCGCTGACCCACCTGCATCAGGCGGTTCCGGGCCCGGGCCCGGGCCGACCAGGGCTGCCAAAGGGCTTCGGTGCCCAGGATCACGTTGTCCAGCACACTGAGGTTGTCGGCCAGCGTGAAGTGCTGGTGCACCATGCCGATGCCGGCGGCCAGGGCCGCGGCCGGATTGCCAGGGGGCAGGGGCTGACCGTTCACGGTGATGTGGCCTTCGTCGGCCCGGTAGTGGCCGAACAGGATGGACATCAGGGTGGATTTACCGGCCCCGTTTTCGCCCAGAAGGGCCAACACCTCGCCTGCGTTCAGGCTCAGGGAGATGTTGTCGTTGGCCACCAGCGGGCCAAAGCGCTTGGTGATGCCCTGCAGTTGCAGCACCGGGGCGGGGTGGGGGGTGTCAGTCATGGAGGGCTGCCAGAAAGGCCAGCAGAACCCGCGCCGAATTGCCGGCGGCCAGCGTCATGAAGGTGTGCATTTCGTTTTCGCCCTCGCCGCCGCCCGCCAGATCGCTGAGGGAGCGGAACGCAATGAAGGGGACCTGGTTGCTGTAGGCCACCTGGGCGGTGGCGGCGCTTTCCATGTCGAGCACCTGCGCCTGGAAAGTATTGAAGGCGTACTCGCGCCAGGCTGCGTTGTCGACAAAGGCGGCGCCCGAAACGCCATTGCCGCCTACCACCACGCGGGGTGCCTGGCTCAGGCATTGCTGACGGGCATCGCAGCGCTGCAGCGGGGTCTGGGCGATGCGCTCGGCCATGGCCAGCAGGGCCGCATCGACTTCGAACCAGGCTTTGCGCTCGGTGCCCGCCTGGCGGCTGGAACGCACCTCGACCGAGCGCGGCACGAAGGGGCCGAAGCCCGGGCCGACCAGGTCGTCCATCCAGGGCGGGGGCTGGTAGTGGCCTGGGGTGGTTTCGCGGGCCAGCACCCCTTCGAGGTAAGGGGCCCAGCGGCGTGGAACAGCCACATCACCCACATGCAGGGCAGGGTCGACACCGCCAGCGATGCCGCTGAACAACAGTCGGCGCACCTTGAAATGGTCCAGGGCGCGTTGGGTGTTCATGGCTGCATTGGTCATGCTGATGCCGCTGAGAAACAGCAGCACGGGCTTGCCCTGCAACTGGCCGGTGGTGAATTCGACCCCGGCGATCCGTTGCACGCGGGGCTGGCGCAGCTGCGAGCGCAGCAGCACCAGCTCGGGCTCGAACGCAGACACGATGGCTGTGCGCGGCACGCCATCGTGCCTGGGGGCCGCTTGCAGCGGCGCGGCGAGGGCACCGGCCAGCAGGCCGGCCGTCAGCAAGCTGCGCCACCGAGGCACGCTGGGTGGGGCAGGCCGCCTCATCACTTGGCGCTGGACTTGGGCTGGCTGTCGTCCACCTTGACGGTGAACTTGCCGGACAGGATCTCGGCCTCGCGTGCCTTGACCTTGTTCATGATGGTGGCAGGCACTTTTTTCTCGAAGGTGCCCAGGGGCGCCAGCTCAGAGCCCTTGTGCTTCATCGTCGAGTAGGGGCCGTAGTCTTCGGCGGTGAATTTGCCTTCCTTGACCAGCTTGAGGGCGCGATCGATGCTGGGCTCCATGTTCCACAGCGCCGAGGCGACCACGGTGTCAGGGTATTTGTCCTGGGTGTTGATGACGTTGCCGATGGCCAGCTTGCCCTTTTCTTTGGCGGCATCACTGACGCCGAAGCGCTCGGCATACAGCACGTCGGCGCCCTGATCGATCATGGCAAAGGTGGCTTCCTTGGCCTTGGGCGGGTCAAACCAGCTGTTGATGAAGCTCACGCTGAAGGTCACCTTGGGGTTGACCTCCTTGGCGCCCGCCATGAAGGCATTCATGAGGCGGTTCACCTCGGGAATGGGGAAACCGCCCACCATGCCGATCTTGTTGGATTGGGTCATGCCACCCGCCACCATGCCGCTGAGGTAGGCCGGCTCTTGGATGTAGTTGTCGAAGACGCTGAAGTTGGGCGCCTGCGGCTTGCCCGAAGAGCCCAGCAGGAAGTAGGTCTTGGGTGAGTCTTTGGCCACCTTGCGGGCAGCGGCCTCGACCCCGAACACCTCGCCGACGATCAACTGGTTGCCACCGGCGATGTATTCGCGCATCACGCGCTCGTAGTCGGCGTTGGCCACGTTTTCGCTGGCCTTGTATTCAATCTCGCCACGGGCCTCGGCGGCTTTCAGGGCCTTGTGGATGCGGCTCACCCATTGCTGCTCGAAGGGCACGGTATAGATGGCCGCCACCTTGATCTTGGCCTGGGCCAGGACGGGCAACGAAACCGAAGCCGCGAGCGCGGTGGCTGCCACCACCAGGTGGCGGCGGGACGGGGCGAAACGACGGGACATGAAGGCTCCTTTTGGCAAAGTTGGCGGGGGTTGCAAAATTGAGCGGGCCCGGCAGGCCCCGGACGGCCCGTCGTGGCGGCCGTAGGCGGTGTTTACTGGGTACCGAAGATGCGGTCGCCCGCGTCACCCAGGCCCGGCAGGATGTAGCCGTGGTCGTTGAGCTGGCGGTCGATCGACGCGGTGTAGATGGGGACGTCGGGGTGGGCGGCCTGCATGGCGGCCACGCCCTCGGGGCAGGTCAACAGGCACACGAACTTGATCGACTTGGGTTTCAGGGCCTTGAGCTTTTCAATCGCCGCAATGGCCGAGTTGCCGGTGGCCAGCATCGGGTCGACCACGATGATGTCGCGCTCGGTCATTTCCGAGGGCATCTTGAAGTAGTACTCGACCGGCTTGAGGGTGTCGGGGTCGCGGTACAGGCCAATGTGGCCGACCCGGGCGCCAGGCACCACGTTGAGCATGCCCTCCAGAATGCCGTTGCCGGCACGCAGGATGGACACGAAAACCAGCTTCTTGCCGTCGATCACGCGGCCAGTGGTGGTTTCCAGGGGGGTCTGAACCTCAACGTCCTGCAACGGCAGTTCGCGGGTGATCTCATAGGTCATGAGGCTCGCCAGTTCGCCGAGCAGGCGGCGGAAGCTGTTGGTGCTGGCCTCGCGGTTGCGCATCAGGGTCAGCTTGTGCTGAACCAGGGGGTGGTCGATGACGTGGACGTTGCTCATGGTGTTGGGCTTGGGTGCAGTGAAAGGTCAGGGACGCCCGCCGGCAGCGCTGGCCGGACCGGGGTGATCAGTGCAAGCGCTGTGCCAGGATGGGGGGAAGACCGGTGGCATGGGGTGACAGGGCTCCTGCAGGGCTTGGCAAAGAGGGGCCGCTGTCGGGTGGCCTTGGGCCCAGGCGGACGCCGGGCCAGGGCGCACCCCCGCAGCGGGCGGTGGCTGGGGCAAAAGAATACCATGCAGGCGCACCCGGCTGGTGCCTGGGGGGCACCAAATTTGATCAGATGGTCAAGAAACGGGCGCCCCGCGAGGCCGAGTGGGCCTGGTAGTCAGGGCGGGGGCAGGCCAGGGCGTCGCGGCATGTGCAGCCCCGGGTGATGGCTCAAGTCTTCGCTGAGTTCGTCGATGAACAGGCGCAGCTTGGGTGGCACGTGTTGGCGGTCGCGATAACACACATAGAACTCCAGTGGCTCGGGTGCGGCATGGGCTGTGGCCGGGTCGGTGAACAGCGGGATCAGTTCGCCCGATTCAATCAGCGGGTTGGACACGAAGCTGCCCAGGCGCGCGATGCCGGCACCGGCCAGGCAGGCTTGCGCCAGGGTGTCGATGTCGCTGCAGGTCAGGCTGGGCTCAAAGGCGGCTTCAATGCGCAAACCCTCCCGGATGAACGGCCAGGGCATGATCCGGCCGTCCATGGCCATGCGGTAGGCCAGGCAGCGGTGTCTGGCCAGGTCTTCCAGCGTGGCGGGCTGCCCGTGATGGGCCAGGTAGGCTGGCGAGGCGCAGTAGTGGATCGGCGCACTGGCGATGCGCCGGGCCACCAGGCCGGGCTCCAGCATGTGCTGGTAGCGGATGCTGGCGTCGACGTTCTCGTGCAAGAAGTCGACCTGCCGGTCGACCACCAGCAACTCCACGTTCAGGCGCGGGTAGCGTTGCATGAAGCCGGTGATCCAGGGCCCCAGCACATGGCGACCGAAGGCCACCGAGCAGGCCACCTTGAAGCGGCCCTGGGGTTCGCCCCGCAGTGCCCCGATCTCGCCATGCGCGTCCTCCAGCACGCCGAGCACCGGTCGCACGCGTTCAAAGTAGATCTGGCCCTCGTCGGTCAGCGCCAGGGACCGGGTGCTGCGGCGCAGCAGCCGGGTGCCCAGATCGGCTTCCAGTCGGGCAATGCTCTGGCTGGCGGCGGCAGCGCTCAGGCCCAGCTGGCGACCTGCCGCCGCAATGCTCCCGCCTTCCACCGCCTTGATGAAGGCCTCGATGCCGCGCAGGGAAGGGGTGGTCATGTCTTTTGAATGATGGTCATCAGTCGAAAGATTTTAGGATGACTGACGGTGTGCCAAGCCCTCTTCTGCGCTGGGATGAAGCTGGCCAGAATCCAGCCATCGAACTGAACCTGAGGGAATTGACCATGCCACACACCACGGACACCCGCCCGCGGCGCCGGATTCCGCGCCTGCACAAACGTTTCACTCCGCTGGTTTTTGCCTTTTACATGGCCGGGATCATGGCCTTGCTGATGTCGGCCGTGATCGTCGCCGCCGGCTCGGGCCTGGGAGGCGATTACCACTGGCGCGTACTGCGCGCCTACGCGCTGGCCATGCCGGTGGCCTTTGTCTGTGTGATGCTTGTGCGGCCCGTGGTGATGCGCCTGGTGGCCCTCACCGTGCAAGGCTGAGGCCCGCAGCCTGCGGTGCCGTGGCTCAGACGCCCTGGCTCAGCAGCTGGGCATAGCGGGGCAGGTCGACGTTGCCGCCGCTGATGATCACCCCCACGCGCAGGCCCTTCAGGTCCAGCCCGCCATGGTGGGCGCCTGCCAGGCTGAGTGCGCCGGTGGGTTCCACCACCAGTTTCATGCGTTCGGCATAGAAGCGCATGGATTCGACCAGTTGGGCATCACTGACGGTCAGGATGTCGCTGACATCGCGGCGGATGATGCCGAAGGTCAGTTGCCCCAGGTGCTGGGTCTGCGCGCCGTCGGCGATGGTGCGGGGTGGGGCGATGTGGATCACCTCGCCACGGCGCAGCGATTGTTGGCCGTCGTTGCCCGCCTCGGGCTCGACCCCATACACGCGGCAGTCGGGCGACAGGGCCCGCGCGGCCAAGGCGCTGCCGGCCAGCAGGCCGCCCCCGCCCAGGCAGACCAGCAACACATCCAGGGGGCCCACCTCTTCGAGCAACTCTTTGGCGGCGGTGCCTTGCCCTGCGATCACATCGGCATGGTCGAATGGCGGGATCAAGGTCATGCCCCGTTCGGCAGCGACGCGGCGGCTGATGGCATCCCGGTCTTCGCTGTAGCGGTCGTAGGTGATGACTTCGGCCCCATAGCCGCGGGTGGCCTGCAGCTTGGCCGCGGGCGCATCGGCGGGCATCACGATCACCGCCGGCATGCCCAGTTCGCGCGCCGACAGGGCGATTGCCTGGGCGTGGTTGCCGGACGAGAAGGCCAGCACGCCGGCACGTCGCTGATCTGCACTGAAGCGGCTCAGCGCATTGAAGGCGCCGCGAAACTTGAAGGCGCCCATGCGCTGCAGGTTTTCGCATTTGAAGAACAGCGTCGCTTGCAGGGCCTCGTTGGCCGTGCGCGAGCGCAGCACCGGTGTGCGGTTGGCGTGGCCGGCCAAACGGGCCGAGGCGGCCTCGACATCGGCGTAAGTGGGCAGGAGCAGTTCGGTCATGGGGAGGCTTTCGTGGGGCTCAGCGGCTCTTGCCGCCAAAAATGCCGCCCAGCACGCCGCGGATGATTTCCTTGCCTACGGTGGTGCCCATGGTGCGCAGCGCCGATTTGGCCAAGGTCTGCGCCAGACCATCGTGGTGGCCGCCACGGGGGCCGGTGGTGCCGAACAACACATCGTTGAGCACTGAGCCCAGGCCGGCACTGCCGGCCTGGCCGCCCTGCGGCTGCAGACCGGGCAGGGTGGGTTTGGCCGATCCCTGGGCTGGTGCTGCCGGTGCGCTCGCGGTACGGCCCTTGAGCACTTCGTAGGCCGATTCCCGGTCGACGGCCTTTTCATAGACGCCAGCGACCAGCGACCCGGCCAGCAAGACCTGTCGCTGCGCCGGGGTGATCGGGCCGATCTGGCTGCCGGGGGGCAGCACATAGACACGCTCGGTTTCGCAAGGGCGACCTTTGGCATCCAGCAGGCTGATCAGGGCCTCGCCCACGCCAAGCTCGGTGATGGCGGCCTCGATGTCCAGGCCGGCCTTGGGCCGCATGGTCTGGGCGGTGGCCTTGACGGCCTTCTGGTCACGCGGTGTGAAGGCGCGCAGCGCATGCTGCACGCGGTTGCCGAGCTGGGCCAGCACGGTGTCGGGGATGTCCAGCGGGTTCTGGGTGACGAAATAGACCCCCACCCCCTTGGAGCGCACCAGGCGCACCACCAGTTCGATGCGCTCGACCAGTACCTTGGGTGCCTCGTTGAACAGCAGGTGAGCCTCGTCAAAGAAGAAAACCAGCTTGGGTTGGTCGGGGTCGCCGATTTCGGGCAGGTGTTCGAACAGCTCGGACAGCATCCACAGCAGAAAGGTGGCATACAGGCGCGGTGCGTTCATCAGCTTGTCGGCTGCCAGGATGTTGACCACGCCGCGGCCGTCCACGGTCTGCATCAAGTCGCTGATGTTGAGCATGGGCTCGCCGAAGAATTTGTCGCCACCCTGGGTCTCGATTTGCAGCAGGCCGCGTTGGATGGCCCCCACGCTGGCGGCGCTGATGTTGCCGTAGCTGGTGGTGAATTCGGAGGCGTTGTCGGCCACGTGCTGCAGCATCGCGCGCAGGTCTTTGAGATCCAGCAGTGCCAGGCCGTGGTCGTCCGCGATCTTGAACACCAGGTTCAGCACGCCGCACTGGGTGTCGTTGAGGTTGAGCATGCGCCCCAGCAGCAGGGGGCCCATGTCCGACACGGTGGCACGCACCGGGTGGCCTTGTTCGCCGAAAACGTCCCACAGGGTGGTAGGGCAGGCCTGGGATTCGGGCGTGGGCAACGCACGTTCTTTCAGGGCCGCGGCCAGCTTGCCGCTGATCTGGCCGGCCTGGCTGATGCCGGTCAGATCGCCCTTGACGTCGGCCATGAATACCGGCACACCGATGCGGGAAAAGCTCTCGGCCAGGGTTTGCAGGGTGACAGTCTTGCCGGTGCCGGTGGCCCCTGTGATCAGTCCGTGGCGGTTGGCCAGGCCGGGCAGCAGAGTGCATTGGGCGTGGGCATTTTGGGCAATCAGGATCGGGTCGGCCATGGTGGGGTGGGCGAAAAGTAAAATCGGTCCCGATAGATTAAACAATTAATAAGGAATCTCCCGTGGCTGGACACAGTAAATGGGCCAATATTCAACACCGCAAGGGTCGTCAGGACGAAAAGCGCGGCAAGGTCTGGACCCGCGTCATCCGTGAAATCATGGTGGCCGCGCGTGCCGGTGGCGGCGATCTGACCACCAACCCCCGTCTGCGCCTGGCCGTTGAAAAGGCCAAGGCCGCCAACATGCCGGCCGACACCATCAAGCGCAACATCGACAAGGCCACTGGCAACCTCGAAGGCGTGAGCTACGAGGAAATCCGGTACGAGGGCTATGGCATCGGCGGCGCTGCGATCATCGTCGACACCATGACCGACAACCGTGTCCGCACCGTGGCCGATGTCCGTCACGCCTTCAGCAAGTACGGCGGCAACATGGGCACCGAAGGGTCGGTGGCCTTCCAGTTCAAGCACTGCGGCCAGATGATCTTTGCGCCGGGCACCGACGAGGACAAGCTGATGGAATTGGCCCTGGAGGCCGGGGCCGAAGACGTGATCACAGGCGATGACGGCGCCATCGAGGTGCTGACGGCACCTGCTGACTTTGAGGCCGTGAAGAACGCCCTGGAGGCCGCCGGCCTGAGGCCCGAAGTGGCCGAGGTGACCATGCGCGCCGAGAACACCATCGAGTTGACCGGCGACGACGCCGCCAAGATGCAAAAACTGCTCGACATGATCGAAGACCTGGACGATGTCCAGGAGGTCTACCACAACGCTGCACTGTGAGCACCATGAAAGTATTAGTCATTGGCGGCGGTGGCCGCGAACATGCCCTGGCATGGAAACTCAACCAGTCGCCCAAGGTGCACAAGGTCTATGTGGCGCCCGGCAACGGCGGCACGGCCCTCGACAATCGCCTGATCAACGTGCCCATCACTGATGTGAAGGCCTTGCGTGAGTGGGCCCAGGCCGAGAAGATTGGTCTGGCCGTGGTGGGCCCTGAGGCCCCGCTGGCCGCCGGGGTGGTGGATGAATTCCGCGCCCACGGCCTGCGGGTGTTCGGCCCGACCAAGGCGGCGGCCCAACTGGAAAGCTCGAAGGCCTTCTCCAAGGCCTTCATGAAGCGCCACGGCATTCCGACCGCTGAATACGAGAGCTTCACCGATGCGGCACTGGCCCACGCCTATGTGGACGCCAAGGGCGCCCCGATCGTGGTCAAGGCTGATGGCCTGGCTGCCGGCAAGGGCGTGGTGGTGGCCATGACGGCCGCCGAGGCCCATGAAGCCATCGATTTCATGCTGCTCGACAACAAGCTCGGCGTGGTGCACAACGATGGTGGCGCCCGCGTGGTGATCGAAGAGTTCCTGCAGGGCGAAGAGGCCAGTTTCATCGTGCTGTGCGATGGCAAGAATGTGACCGCCCTGGCCACCAGCCAGGACCACAAACGCTTGCTGGATGGCGACGAAGGCCCCAACACCGGCGGCATGGGCGCCTACTCGCCGGCCCCGGTGGTCACGGCCGACGTGCACGCCCGCGCCATGCGCGAAATCATCCTGCCGACCATCCGCGGCATGGAAAAGGACGGTATCCCCTACACCGGCTTCTTGTACGCCGGCTTGATGATTGATGCACAGGGCCGGCCCAAGACCCTGGAGTTCAACTGCCGCATGGGCGACCCGGAAACGCAGCCCATCATGATGCGCCTGAAGAGCGATCTGTCCGATGTCTTGGCCGCTGCGGTCGATGGCAAGCTCGACCAGATCGAACTGCAATGGGACCGTCGCACTGCCCTGGGCGTGGTGATGGCCGCCCACGGTTACCCCATGACCCCCCGCAAGGGCGATGTCATCACCGGTTTGCCGGCTGAGGCTGACGATGCTGTGGTGTTTCATGCGGGCACTGAGCTGCAAGACGGTGCTGTGCGCGTGACCGGCGGGCGAGTGTTGTGCGTGACGGCCTTGGCCGACAACGTCAAGCTGGCACAGCAGCGCGTGTATGAGGTGGCGGCGGGCATTCATTTCGACGGTGCGCAGTACCGTCGTGACATCGGTCACCGCGCGGTGAAGATCTGATGGAGGCCGCACACGACGCCGTGGCCTCGGTGCGGTCCTGGCTGCTGGGACTGCAAGATCGCATCACCTCGGCGATCGAAGCCCAGGAAACAGCCGGGGGCGGCGCAGCCCGCTTCCTGGCCGACGCCTGGGACAAACCTGCCGGCGAGAAGTTGCAGGGCAATGGCCTGACCAAGATCCTGGAGGGCGGCACGGTGTTTGAGCGCGCCGGCTGCGGCTTTTCGCACGTGCGTGGCCCGCAGTTACCGCCCTCGGCCACCCAGCACCGCCCGGAGCTGGCCGGTGCGCCCTTCGAGGCGATGGGCGTGTCGCTGGTGTTCCATCCGCGCAACCCCTATGTCCCGACCGTGCACATGAACGTGCGCATGATTGCTGCCACTCCGGCGGACAAGGCGCCGGTGTGCTGGTTTGGCGGCGGCATGGACCTCACGCCCTTTTACGGCTTTGATGAGGATGCACGGCACTTTCATACCACCTGCCGGGATGCGCTCGCCCCCTTTGGCGACGACAAGTACCCTCGCTTCAAGACCTGGTGCGATGAGTATTTCTTCTTGAAGCATCGCAACGAACAGCGTGGCGTGGGCGGGGTCTTTTTTGACGATTTTGCTGAACTTGGCTTTGATCAGAGCCTGGCCATGACGCAGGCCGTGGGCGATGCATTTTTGCAGGCCTACCTGCCCATCGTTGAGCGCCGGGTGAGCACGCCTTATGGCGAGCATGAGCGCGCGTTTCAGCTGTACCGTCGTGGGCGCTATGTGGAGTTCAATCTGGTCTGGGACCGGGGCACCCACTTTGGTCTGCAGTCGGGTGGGCGCACCGAGTCCATCCTGTTGTCGATGCCGCCGCTGGCCAGTTGGGCTTACCAGCAGACCCCGGCAGAGGGCACGGCTGAGGCGCGCCTGTACGAGCACTTTCTGGTGCGCCAGGCGTGGGTCTGACCCTGAAACAGCCCCGTTTGGGGGTGTTCGGCGGGGCATTCGACCCGCCTCACCGGGCCCATGTCGCCTTGGCCGAGGCGGCGCTGCAGCAACTGAGCCTGGCGCGCTTGCATGTTCTGCCCACGGGGCAGGCCGCGCACCGGGCCGGCTTGTCGCCAGGCGAGCATCGACTCGCGATGGCCCGACTGGCCTTCGCCAGCCTGCCCGGGGTGGTGGTGGATGAGCGTGAATTTCATCGCGCCGGCCCCAGCTACACCGTGGACACGCTTGATGAACTGAAGCGCGAATATCCGGCCTACGAGCTGGTGCTGATCATCGGTGCCGACCAGGCCCGGGCCTTTGGCCAGTGGCATCGCCACGATGAGATTTTGCGCAAAGCTATAATTTCGGTAGCTGGTCGTGAGCAAAGTGCTGCGGCCGGCGGTCAAACTGAGCTTCAAGATCTCCCGGGAGGGCGATGGGAGCCTCTGCAGTGGCCCCTCATGTCCGTGAGTGCAACGGACATCCGGTCGCGCGTCGCACAAGGCCTGGGCATCGAACATCTGGTTCCCGCTGGCGTTGCGCGCTATATTGAACAACATCATCTTTACAAATCCGCCTGATGACCACCTCCACGGACTCCTCCGCTAAAAAAGACATCCAGAAACTCCAGCGGGCCATCGTCGATGGCCTGGAGGATGTGAAGGCCCAAGACATCCAGGTTTTCAACACCGAAGCCCTCTCGCCGCTGTTTGAGCGCGTGATCGTGGCCTCCGGGACCTCCAACCGCCAGACCAAGGCCCTGGCCTCCAGCGTGCGCGATGCCGTGCGTGAGGCCGGCTTCAACAAGCCTCGTACCGAGGGCGAAGAAAACGGCGAATGGATCATTGTTGACTGCGGCGCAGCCGTGGTCCACGTGATGCAGCCCGCGATCCGCCAGTACTACCGCCTGGAAGAGATCTGGGGCGCGACGCCAGTGCGTCTGAAACTGGGTGCGCCCAAGCCGGTTGCCGCAGAAGGTGCCAAGGCGCCGGCCAAGAAGGCTGCAGCCAAGAAGACGGCCGCCAAGTCTGCCAAGACCGCCGAGCCCGCCGCCACCACCCCGGCCAAGGCTGCTGCCAAGGCCACCAAAGCCTTGAAGGGCGCCCCTGTGGCTGAGAAGGCACCTGCCAAGACATCAACCCGCGCACCCGCCAAGACGGCGGTCAAGGCCCCTGCCAAGACGGCTGCAAAAACACCCACCAAGACCGCAGCCAAGACCAGCACGGCCAAGCCGGCGGCCAAGAAGGCTCCGCTCAAGGTGATCAAGGTGGGCGCACCGAAGAAGCCGGCAGCCAAGAAGGCGGTTGCTGCACCGGCCCCGCGCAAGAAGCCCAGCAAGGCTTGATGGATCGCCAGGCATGAAGCTGGTGATCGTGGCGGTGGGGCAGCGCGTGCCCGATTGGGCTCAGACAGCCTGGGACGATTACGCCAAGCGCTTCCCCCCTGAGCTCAAGGTCGAGCTCAAGGCCGTCAAGACTGAGCCCCGCAGCTCCAAGACGCTTGAAACCCTGCTGGCGGCCGAGCGTGAGCGCATCGAGGCGGCCATTCCGAAGGGCGCCCGTGTGGTGGCGCTCGATGAGCGGGGCACCCAGCTCACCACCGTGGCGCTGGCCGCCAAACTCAAAGGCTGGCAGCTGGCGAGCGACGACGTGGCCTTGATCATCGGGGGGCCCGATGGCCTGGAGCCCGCGTTTCGTCAGGCTGCGCATGAGCGCATCCGTTTGTCCGACCTGACGCTGCCTCATGCCATGGTGCGCGTGCTGCTGATCGAGCAGCTATACAGGGCCTGGTCGGTCAACGCTGGCCACCCTTATCACCGCGAGTGATTTCCGGGGCGTGGCCTTGGCTGCGCCCTGTTCCGTGTCAACCTGGCTGGAGCCTGTCCATGGCCAACCCCGAATTCATCTACCTTGCCTCCCAGAGCCCGCGTCGGCGCCAGTTGCTTGAGCAGTTGGGCGTGTCGCATCGGTTGCTCCTGCCGAATACCGATGGTGACCTTGGCGAAGATGCCGAAGCCATCGAGGCTGTGCTGCCTGGCGAGGCGCCGGCCACCTATGTGCAGCGTGTGACCGGCCTCAAGCTGGATGCCGCCTTGGCCCGGCTCAAACGCCGGGGCCTGCCGGTGGCGCCTGTGTTGTGTTCTGACACCACGGTGGCCCTGGGCCGGGAGATTTTTGGCAAGCCCGATGATGCCGCCCATGCCCGGCGCATGCTGGCTGCGCTGTCTGGCCAGACCCACCGGGTGCTGACGGCTGTGGCCATTCAAAAAGGCCGCCGTCGCATGGCCGCGCTGAGCACCTCCAAGGTGACCTTTGCTGAACTCACGCCGGCCCGTATCAAGGCCTACGTGGACAGTGGTGAGCCGTTGGGCAAGGCCGGGGCCTACGCGGTACAAGGCCGCGCTGCGGCGTGGATCTCGCAGTTGAGCGGAAGTTATTCGGGCATCATGGGGCTACCGATGTTTGAGACGGCCGAACTGCTGCGCCAGTGCGGCTGGAAACTTTGAGGCCTGCCCGGCCTGACTTTGAGGAAAAAGCCAAGCCATGCAACAAGACATTCTGATCAACTGGTCTCCCCAGGAGACCCGCGTGGCCGTGATCGAAAACGGCGCTGTGCAGGAGCTGCACATCGAGCGTTCGCTGGAGCGGGGCTTGGTGAGCAACGTTTATCTGGGCAAGGTCACCCGCGTATTGCCTGGCATGCAATCCGCCTTCATCGACATCGGGTTGGAGCGCGCGGCATTCCTGCACGTGGCCGATGTCTGGCAAAAGCATCCCGAAGGTGAGGCGCCGCCCGCGCGACAGGCGCAACCAGCCGTGCCCATTGAACGCCAGGTGTTTGAAGGTCAGGCCTTGATGGTGCAGGTGATCAAGGACCCCATTGGCACCAAGGGCGCCCGCCTGTCCACCCAGATCAGCATTGCCGGGCGTCTGCTGGTGTTCTTGCCACAGGACGAGCACGTTGGGGTGTCTCAGAAAATCCCGGTCGGCGAGCGGGAGGCCTTGCGCAGCCGCTTGCAGGCGCTGGTGGGCGAGAAGGCCACCGGAGGCGGCGGCGGATTCATCCTGCGGACCAATGGCGAAGATGCCAGCGATGCTGAGTTGGCCGACGACATTGCGTACCTGCGCAAGACCTGGGCCCGCATCAAGGATGCGTCGGTGCGTCTGCCACCGGCTTCGTTGCTGCATGAAGACCTCAACTTGCTGCAGCGCGTGTTGCGCGATCTGGTGGGCGAGCAGACCCAGAACATCCGCATCGATTCGAAAGAACAGTCTGAAAAGTTGTTGGCTTTCGGGCAGGAGTTCATGCCTTCGGCCGTGGGCAAACTTCAGCATTACAAGGGCGAGCGGCCGATCTTTGACCTTTTCGGGGTGGAGGAAGAGATTGTGCGAGCCCTGGGGCGGCGGGTGGACCTGAAATCGGGGGGCTACCTGATCGTGGACCAGACCGAGGCCCTGACCACGGTGGACGTGAACACCGGTGGCTTTGTGGGGGCACGCAACTTTGACGACACCATCTTCAAGACCAACCTGGAGGCGGCCCAGGCCATTGCACGTCAATTGCGGCTGCGCAATCTGGGCGGCATCATCATCGTCGACTTCATCGACATGGTGCGTGATGACCACCGTGAGGCCGTGCTGGCGGAGTTTCGCAAGCAACTGGGCCGGGACCGGGTCAAGACCATGATCGGGGGCTTTTCGCAACTGGGCCTGGTCGAGATGACGCGCAAGCGCACCCGTGAATCACTGGCACATATGCTGTGCGAACCTTGCCCGCAATGCCATGGCTCGGGGCAGGTGAAGACGGCCCGCAGCGTGACCTACGACATCCTGCGGGAGATCCTGCGGGAGGCGCGGCAGTTCAATCCCCGCGAGTTCAGGGTGGTGGCTTCGACGCAGGTGGTCGATCTGTTCCTGGATGAAGAAAGCCAGCACCTGGCCGGCCTGTCGGACTTCATCGGCAAACCGATCTCGCTGCAGGCCGAAGGCAGCATGGGGCAGGATCAGTACGACATTGTGCTGTTGTGAGGCCCGGGATGCTGAACGGTCAGGAGGATGCGCAGGGTTTGCGCCACCAGGCTTTGGGGGCGCAGTTGCTGCAGGCAGTCACCCCACAGGGATTGTCTCTGCTGTACCTCAGCCCCTTGAGCTTGGCCGACCAGCCGGCGCGTGGGGGCGTGCCTTTGCTGTTTCCGCAGTTCGCGCAGTTTGGCCCGGGGCGCAAGCACGGCTTTGCCCGGCATCAGCGTTGGACGCTGGAGCGTGCCGAGCCTGACTCTCTGAGCTACTGCCTGGAGGTACTGCCAGACCAGTTGGATGGATGGCCGCACGCAGCGCGATTGCGCCTGATTGCCACCCTGGACAGAGGGGCCTTGAATCTGAATTGGCAGGTGGAGAACACCGGGCAGACGGGTTTTGAATGGGGGGGTGGCCTTCATCCGTATTGGGCAGTGTCATCGCTGGAGGCTTGCGAGCTGCTGGGGCTGGAGGCCACACCGGGGTTGGACAACCTGTCCGGTCAGCCCTTGCCACCCCAGGCTCAGCCCTGGCGCTTTGGGCCGGAGGGCATGGAGTACCTGTTCGAGGGGCTTCCCTCACTGCAGTTGAAGACCTCGACCCACACCTTGCACCTGCAGGCCAGCGGCTTCACGCAGTGGATGGTCTGGAATCCAGGGCAGGAAGGGGCCCGGGGCCTGTCAGACCTGCCTGATCACGAGGCACTCCAATTCATTTGCATCGAGCCGGTGTGCGCCCGCCCCATGCAGTGGCTGGCACCGGGGGCGGGTTTCAAGGGCACGCTTCAGGTACGTTGGGAGTGTGTTTCGGGGGCACGCCCCGATGGCGCCTAAGAACCCCAAACCACGCGGTTCTTGCAGGGCTGCGGATTCGCGCCAAGTCTGACTTGGCTCCTGCGGCTTGAAGGCTGCCAGCAGCCCACAGTTCAGCTTGTTCACAAGACTCTAAATGTTATCTGCATCGGTTTAAAGAATGGACCACCCAGCCAGTTTTCAGGATGAAGGGGGCGTTGGGTGCGCGCCCCAGGCATGCCGGGGGCGCTCTAAAGGCTCAGTTGGCCTGCTCAGTTGGGCTGTCGAGCGAGGTGCTTGGGCTCATGCCGTGCCCGCCGCCGCTTTGGGCCTGCAAACGGGCGTAAAGGCCCTGCCGGGCCATCAATTCCGCATGGGTGCCTTGTTCTGCGATCCGCCCCTCGGCCATCACCACCACCCGGTTTGCATGCTCGATGGTGGAGAGTCGGTGCGCAATCACCACAGTGGTGCGACCTGCCATGAGCCGGTTCAGGGCCTCTTGCACCAGCCGCTCAGACTCCGTGTCCAAGGCCGAGGTGGCTTCGTCGAGGATCAGGATCGGTGCGTCTTTGTACAGGGCGCGGGCGATGGCCAGGCGTTGGCGCTGCCCACCCGACAACTGGTGAGCGTTGTGGCCCACCACACTGCGCAGCCCCTCAGGCTGCCGGGCCACGTAGTCGCCGAGGTTGGCGGCCTGAAGGCAGGCCAGAACACGAGCCTCGTCCACGGCCTGGCCCATGGCCACGTTGTTGGCCAGACTGTCGTTGAACATCACGACATCCTGACTGACCAGGGCGAACTGATGGCGCAGAGAGCCGAGGTTCCAGTCGGGCAGGGCCACACCGTCCAGCAGTACCTGCCCCTGGCTGGGGCTCACAAAGCGTGGCAGCAAATTGGCCAGAGTTGTCTTGCCCGAGCCCGATGGACCGACCAGGGCCACCACTTCACCAGGCTCGATCCGCAGGCTGACCTGGTCCAGGGCCGGCGGATTGTCGGCGTGGTAACTGACCGAGACGCTTTGCAATTCCAAGTGTCCACGCACCGTGGTGGCCTGGTGTGAACCTTGGGTTTCAGGCTGGACCTGGTCCAGCAGCCGCAGTCCGCGTTCCAGTGCGGCCAGGCCGCGTGTCAGCGGGTTGGCCAGATCGGCGAGTCGCCGGATGGGGGCGATCAACATCAACATGGCGGTGATGAAGGCCACAAAGCCCCCGACGGTGATGGCCGCATTGGTCGCACCAGTCACTTGGCGCCCCTGCCAAAGGGCCACGCAGATCACCACCGACAGGGCGCCTGCCGACAGCAACTGGGTCAAGGGCGTCATGGCCGACGAGGCGATCGTTCCCTTGATGGCCAGGCCACGCAGGCGTTGACTCAGGCCCTCAAAGCGCCCAGCCTGGCCACGCTGTGCGCCATGCAGGCGCACCATTCGATGAGCCAGCACGTTTTCTTCGACCACATAGGCCAGCTCATCCGTGGCCTGTTGGCTGGCCTTGGTGAGGCGGTAAAGGCGTTTTGATAGGGTTTTCATCACCCAGGCCACCCCCGGCACGACCACTCCCACGATCAGCGTGAGCTGCCAGTTCAGGTAAAGCAGATAGCCCAGCAGGGCCAGCAATGTGAAGCCGTCGCGCGAGAAGCCCAGCGCGGACTGCACCAGCAACTGGGCACCGGTCTGCACCTCGTAAACCACCGTGTTGGACAGTGCACTGGCACTTTGCTCGCGGAAAAGGCGCAAGTCAGCGCTGAGCAGGCGATCAAACAGGTCTTTGCGCAGGCGCATCATGCCGTCATTGGCGATGCGAGCCAGTGCGTACTGGGCGATGAATTGAGCCAAGCCACGGATGACAAACAAGCCCATCAGTGCCAATGGCACAAACCACAGCGGCAAAGTGCCCTTGGTAAAGCCCTGGTCCAGCAGCGGCTGCATCAGGGCCGGTATCAGGGGTTCGGTGCCGGCGCCGATCAGCGTGGCCAGTACGGCCATGCTCCAGGCCATGGGCTGGCGCCCAAAGTAGCTGTTCAGGCGCGCCAGTCGTTGGCGCAAGGGCAGAGTGGGGTGGTTGGCATCATCGGTGGGCATGTTGGGGGCCGATTCTACGGGTCCCCCGCGTGCCCGAGCGGTATGGAGACCCGGCCTGAGGCCCCATGAGGGCCCGCGCTTGATACAGATTGACACCACTGCGGACCATGTAAAGTACACACTTTGTGACAGTGCCCCTTGGGCAGTGTGTAACATCACGGTCTTTGGCGCGGTGCCACTCGCCTTTCATCCGCCGCCCAACCAATTCCCGTGTCGTCACCTGACCACCACTGCGAATGAATCTCCAACGCCACGATCTCCCTGGTTCCGCTCCTTTTTTCCAAGCCTCGCGGCGCGCTCTGCTGACGGGCCTGGCCCTGTCGGCGGCCATGCCAGCCATGGCCCAGTTCCGCGTCGAAGTGTCTGGCGTGGGCCTGACACAACTGCCCATTGCTGTGGCGCCCTTCAGGGGCGAGACCAGCACGCCTCAGCGACCGGCAGGCATCATTGCGGCCGACCTGGAGCGAAGCGGACAGTTCCGCCCCATCGATGCCTCAGGGCCCCAGTTGGACGAGGCTTCCCGCCCGGACGTGAGCCTGTGGCGGCAGCGTAATACCGATTCGCTGGTGACCGGCAGCATCTCCAAGTTGGCTGACGGCCGCTATGACGTTCGCTTCAGGCTGTGGGACGTGGTCCGAGGGCAGGATCTGGGTGGCCAGAGCTATGCCGTGCCAGCCGCCGACCTGCGCCTTGTCTCACACCGCATCGCCGACTTCGTTTATGAAAAGCTGACCGGTGAAAAAGGCATTTTTTCGACCCGCATCGCCTACGTAACGAAGGCGGGTCTGAAATACAACCTTTGGGTCGCCGATGCCGATGGTGAGAACTCCCAGTCGGCCCTGACCAGCCCTGAGCCCATCATTTCGCCAGCGTGGTCGCCCTCTGGAGGGCAATTGGCCTATGTGTCTTTCGAGTCGCGCAAGCCTGTGGTCTATGTGCATGACGTGAGCAGTGGCAAGCGTAGGCTGATTGCCAATTTCAAGGGCTCGAACAGTGCCCCGGCCTGGTCGCCCGATGGGCGTCAGTTGGCTGTCACGCTGAGCCGCGACGGGGGCTCCCAGCTCTACACCATTGACTCGGTCAACGGCGGAGAGCCACGTCGGCTTTTGCAGAGCAATGGCATTGACACCGAGCCGGTGTATTCGGCCGATGGCCGTTACATCTATTTCGTCAGCGACCGCGGCGGCGCCCCGCAAATCTACCGTGTGGCCACCACTGGTGGGGCCGCTGAACGGGTGACCTTCACGGGCGGGTACAACATTTCGCCCACGCTGAGCCCGGACGGTCGATGGCTGGCGTACATCTCGCGGGTGTCAGGCGCTTTCAAGCTCCATGTGATGGATCTTGGGTCGGGCACCGTCAACGCGATCACCGATACCCAGGCTGATGAGAGCCCCAGCTTTGCCCCGAACGGCCGGCTGATCGTTTACGCAACGCAGCAAGGGGGGCGTGAAGCCCTGATGACGACCACGCTCGATGGCAAGATCAAAGCCCGCTTGGCGGGGCAGGGCGGCGACATCCGCGAACCCGACTGGGCCCCTTTCCAGAAGAATTGAGCTTGACGATGCCTTGTGCACGGCAGGCCCTACAGATTGACAGATCAACATCATTCAGGAGTTTTTCATGAGCCAACGTTTCTCCATCGCCCTGGTGGCCGCCATGCTGGTGGCGGGTTGCAGCTCCGGCGTCAAGCTGGACCCGGCCCCGGTCGAAGACCGCAGCGCCACCAGCACCACAGGTTCGACAGATGCCAGCGGCAATGCCTCTGGCACGTCACAAAGCGGTGTCAAGGGGGTTGACCTGAACGGTGCGGACAGCAAGGCCGCAGGCCCGGTCGGTGTTGAGCGTCTGGTTTATTTCGATTACGACAGCTACGTGGTCAAGCCGCAGTTCCAGGCCTTGCTGGATGCGCATGCCCGTTTCCTGAAATCCAATCCGGCCCGCAAGGTGAACCTGGAGGGTCACACTGATGAGCGTGGCGGCCGCGAATACAACCTGGCCCTGGGCCAAAAGCGTGCCGAAGCGGTGCGCCGTTCGCTGACCTTGCTGGGGGTGTCTGATTCGCAGCTTGAGGCTGTGAGCTTTGGCAAGGAAAAGCCGGTGGCTCTGGGCGCCGACGAGGCCTCGCTGGCACAGAACCGCCGCGTTGAAATCACCTACCGTTGAACATGGCCATGCGCTGCTCCATGAACCCTGTGGCCCGCACCTTGTCGGGCGTGGCATTGGCCTGCGCGGCCTTGGTCTCGCAGCCCAGCCAGGCTGCGCTGTTCGGTGACGATGAGGCTCGTCAGGCCATCATCGAGTTGCGTCAGAAGGTGGACGGTCAGACCCGCCGCCAAGCCGACGAAGCGTCACGTGCTGCAGAAGACCTGGCCCAACTGCGCCGCAGTCTGTTGGATCTGCAGGCGCAAATTGAGACTTTGCGCGCTGAACAGGCCAGTCTGCGTGGCCAGAACGAGCAACTTGCACGTGACGTGGCCGAGATGCAGCGTCGGCAGAAGGACATTGCCCAGGGCGTGGATGACCGCCTGCGGCGCTTCGAGCCCGTCAAGGTGACGGTGGACGGTCGCGAGTTCCAGGTGGATCCGGCCGAAAAGAAAGACTTCGAGGCTGCCCTGGGACAATTCAGGCAAGGGGCGTTCCCTCAGGCGCAGAGCGGGTTTGCTGATTTCATCCGTCGTTATCCGCAAAGCGGCTATATGCCGACGGCCTTGTTCTGGTTGGGCAACGCGCAGTACGCGACACGTGATTACAAAGAGGCCATTGCCAACTTCAAGACGCTGTTGAGCGTGGCCTCCGATTCTCCTCGGGCGCCGGAGGCCGCGTTGTCGATTGCCAACTGCCAGACCGAGTTGAAGGACGCCAAGGCTGCCCGCAAGACCTTGGAAGACCTGGTCAAGGTGTACCCGCAGTCCGAGGCTGCCACGGCAGCACGTGACCGCATCGCCCGCATGAAGTAAGCCTGTGGCCGACCTGCTGGAGGGCCTTGAGCCTGACCTCGACAGGCGCTTCGGCGGCTTGGCGCGTTTGTACGGTGTCGAGGGTGCCGCGCGCATCCGCGCGGCCCATGTGGTGGTGGTAGGCATCGGCGGCGTGGGCTCCTGGGCAGCCGAGGCTTTGGCGCGCAGTGGCGTGGCTGAGCTGACCTTGATCGACCTGGACAATGTGGCCGAGTCCAACATCAACCGCCAGATCCATGCCTTGGGTGCCACGGTGGGGCAGGCCAAGGTGGACGCCATGGCCGAGCGCATCGCCGACATCCATCCGGGCTGTGTCGTGCATCGGGTGGAGGATTTCGTGACCCCCGAGAATTGGCATGACTTGTGGCCTGTCGGGGCTTCTGCGGTGATCGATGCCTGTGATCAGGTCAAAACCAAGACGGCGCTGGCCGCCTGGGCTCGGCGAAGTTCGGTGCCCTTCATTTCGGTGGGTGCAGCCGGTGGCAAGCGTCAGGCTCATCTGGTGGACATTGACGACCTGAGCCAGACCACCCACGATCCCTTGCTGGCTCAACTCAGATACCGCTTGCGCCGCGAGCATGCGGCGCCCAAGGATGGTAAGCGCATGGGTGTGGCCTGCGTGTTCAGTCGCGAGGCAGTGGCCCCCCCGGATCCATCGTGCCAGTTGGCTGGCGACGGATCCTTGAATTGCCATGGCTATGGGTCGGTGGTTAGCGTGACCGCCACGTTCGGGCAATGTGCGGCAGGCTGGGTTTTGGATCAATTGGCTGCCGTGAGTTCTAAACGGTCAAAAAACACGATATAATCTGAGGCTTCGCTGATTCAGATATCGAAAATTTGAAAAAGCTGTTGGGACGTTAGCTCAGTTGGTAGAGCAGCGGACTTTTAATCCGTTTGTCGTGGGTTCGACCCCCGCACGTCCCACCAAAGACACCCAAGCCAGCCCGTGGGGCTGGCTTTTTTCATGGGCCGTCATGACGACTTCTAGTGCTGTCAATCGAATGCCTCTGGTGGACGCCCTCAAAGGCGTCGCCTGTGTGCTCATCGTGAGTCACCATCTGGCTTTTTATGGTCCCATGTCGGATGTGGCGCTGGCCCTTGCGCCGGCCCTCATCAGTTGGCTGTATGACTATGGTCGCCTGGCTGTTCAGGTGTTTTTGGTCATGGCTGGTTTTCTCACGGCAGGCCAACTGTCCCGCTTTGCCCGTTCTGGGCAGCGTGTTCCTCTTTTCTCCCTTGTCTGGCAGCGGTATCTTCGCCTGGCCATCCCTTATGTCTCCGCCTTGCTGCTGGCCATCGTCATGGCTGCTTTGATCAGGCCATGGTTGCACCATGAGTCGGTGCCGTCGGCGCCTGATTTTTGGCGTGTCGTCTCGCATGTGTTCATGTTGCATAACTGGCTGGGGCATGAGGCGCTGTCTGCGGGTGTCTGGTATGTGGCCATCGATTTGCAGTTGTACAGCCTGGCGGTGTTGTTGTTCTGGATGGGTCAGAAGCTGGCTGGGCCCATGGATCCCCATGATGTGGTGGCACGATCGCGCCTGACGGCCTGGGTGGTCAGCCTCACCAGCGTGCTCATGCTTGCTTCGCTGCTGTTCTTCAATCGGGACGCCGGGTTTGATGTCACGGGGCTCTATTTCTTCGGCTCCTACGCGCTGGGGATGATGGCGCGTTGGGCTTCGGGGCGCCGTCATCCTTGGTTGTGGCTGGCTGCTCTGGCGGCGGTCGGTGGTCTGGCGTTGATGCTGGAGTTCCGCATTCGCATTGCCATTGCCTTGGCAACTTCGATGTTGCTTGGCGTGGTGTTGCTGCGCGGCTCCTGGCATTGGCTGCATCATGGTTTGTTGGCTTGGCTGGGCCGAATTTCCTATTCGGTTTTCTTGATTCACTTTCCCATCTGTCTGCTGTTCAACGCCGCTTGGCATCATTGGTTTCCGACCCAGCCCTGGGTCAACATCCTTGGGATGGGCTTGGCCTTGATGAGCAGCCTGGCTTGCGGTCACCTGTTCTGGCTGCTGGTCGAAAATCGTGGCAGCGCCAAGGTCATGGGTGCGTTGGCGGCTCTGCGCTGATCCGGTCTTTTATCGGGCTTCTGCTATGGGTGCTTTGGTCGGCGCCCGTTAGAGTGCTTTGTATCTTTGATTCAAGGCGAGTGAGGTGGCTGGTGCAGCGTGATTGGTGGTTTAAGGCCCTTGTGGGTGTGATCTTGCTGGCATCGGCCTTGTCATGGGCTCAGAAGCCGAATGGTGGTGCGCCGGCCCCGATGTCGAATTCTGCTGTACCACCTCCGGACTCGATGGCTGCACGTCTTCAGGCCTGTACGGCCTGCCATGGCCGCGAAGGGCGGGCCACGCCGGACGGGTACTTTCCTCGCTTGGCGGGCAAACCGCAGGGCTACCTTTACCATCAGTTGTTGAATTTCCGGGAGGGTCGCAGACGCTATCCCCTGATGTCCGGTTTGCTGGAGCACCTCAGCGACGCCTACCTGGCGGAGATGGCGGGCTACTTTGCCGAGTTGGAGATCCCCTATCCGGCACCGCGTCCACCGCAGGTGGATGCCGCGCAGCTGGAGCGTGGCAAACGCCTGGTTCAGCAGGGCGATGGTGCACGCGGCTTGCCGGCCTGTGTTCAATGCCACGGCCCGGCGATGACGGGTTTGCAGCCGGCGGTGCCTGGCCTGCTTGGTTTGCCTCGGGATTACCTCAACAGCCAGTTGGGCGCATGGCAGACGGGGCAGCGACAGGCTTTGGCTCCTGATTGCATGGCTCGTGTCGCACGCATGCTGAGTGCTGACGAGGTCAGCGCCGTCTCGGCATGGCTGGCCACTCAGCCGTTGCCTGCGAATGCTCGGGCGGTCAAGAGTCTGCCTCAGCCCCTGCCTTTGAAATGTGGTGGCCTGAGCGTGAGGGAGGCGTCATGAGGCGATTGATTTGGGTCGCGGCGTTGGTTTGTGGGGCGGTGTTGACGGTGTTTGCTGCGCTACTTTGGATGGGTTGGCGCGATCCGGCGGAGGCTTTGCCTGTCCTGTCTGGGGAGGGTGAACAGGCCTTGCCCGCCGATCAGGTGTCCCGGGGTGCCTATCTGGCCAGGGCCGGCAATTGCGCAGCTTGCCATACCGCACAAGGTGGCCCGATATATGGCGGGGGGCGAGCGATCGAAACCCCGTTCGGGCGTGTGTTTTCCAGCAACTTGACCTCCGATCCAGCGACGGGTCTGGGGCGTTGGACGGCGGACGATTTCTGGTGGGCTCTAAGGCACGGGCGTTCGCGCGATGGGCGCCTGCTGAATCCTGCGTTCCCGTACCTTGAGTTCAGTCGGGTGACGCCAGAGGATGCGATGGCTTTGTGGGCTTATTTGAGAACGATCCCGCCAGTCACTCGTGAAAATCGGCCTCATGATTTGGCTTGGCCTTACCGCACGCAATGGGCGCTGGCTTTCTGGCGCGGCTTGTATTTCCGTCCCGCAGTCTGGCAGGACCTGCCCGATCGAAGCCCGTCCTGGAACCGCGGTGCCTATCTGGTTCAGGGATTGGGTCATTGCGGTGCTTGTCATACTCCGCGAGATGCCCTGGGTGGTTATCGCCCTGGCGCTGAATTGGCGGGGTACCGTCTGCCTGGACAGGGGTGGTATGCCCCGTCACTCGTGGATGCGGAGCAGGCTGGGGTGGCGGCTGGGAGGGGTGAAGAGTGGGTGAAGGTGCTCAAATCGGGCGCGGGCGCAGCTGCCGTGGTGACCGGCCCCATGGCCGAAGTCGTCTTCCGCAGTACGCAGTACCTCAGTCCGGAGGATTTGCGCGCCATGGCGTCCTATCTGGAGCCATCTTCGCAGGCGTCTGGACACTTGCCCTCGGCGGAGGGGGGGCGGGTGCATGTGCCTTCTGTCGCTGCGGCGGGTCCAGGGGGGCAGCTCTATGAGCGCCATTGTTCCTCCTGTCATGGTGAGCAGGGGCAGGGCGTCAAGGGGGCCTACCCCGCGTTGGCTGGCAATCGGGCTGTGCTGATGCCGCAAACCAGCAATCTGGTGCGTACGGTGCTGGAGGGTGGGTATGGACCCAGTACGCTGGACAACCCGCGGCCGCATGGCATGCCGCCTTTTCGTCTGGTCTTGCGTGACGAAGAGGTGGCTGCTGTGTTGTCCTATGTGCGCAATGCCTGGGGAAACGCCGCGCCGCCAGTCCTGCCTCTGGATGTTCTTCGCGACGGCGGAACTGCGCATTGAAAATGCGGCCCATGGATCATGAACTTGCAAAAGTTTGCGCTACCATCCGGCCAAACTGGGGGTGTCGATGTCAGAGTGGTTTGTGGTTTGTCTCTGTGCCGGTTGGTGCGGGGTCTGCAAGGAGTATTCGGCAGGATTCCGTGCTCTGGCGGCGCGCCATCCTGAAGCTGCCTTTCATTGGGTGGACATTGAAGACGAAGCGGAGGTCATGGGCGACGTGGATGTGGAGACCTTTCCCACCTTGTTGATCGCTTGTGGCACTGAGGTGCACCACTTCGGCGCCTTGCCTCCGCAGCCCGAAGTTCTGGTGCGTTTGCTGGGTGGATTCCAGGCCGATCCGGGGCGCGTTCCGAGGACTGATGCAGAAGCAAAGGCCTTGTGGCAAAGGGTGCGCGGGGTGCTGGGCGTCGATACGGTATGCACTGATCCCGCCTCGTGCAAAAACTAAAGCTGAAACCTTTGCAAATCAACACTTTAGACGTTACAATAAGGGCTTCACGACCAAACGGGCGGGTAATTACCGCCCGTTTTTTTTGGTTAATCGTTTTTGGTGTGGTGCTTGTGCCCTGGTGTGAACCTGGCTTTTGGCGCCACTGACCACCTCTTAACAGGTTGCATCCGGATCAACGTGGCGCTACAGCAAACCGTCGAACAAACCGTAACTGGACTGGGTTATGACCTCGTGGAGATCGAGCGCTCCGCATCGGGCTTGCTACGCATCACCATTGATCTGCCCTGGTCTCCCGAAGCCGCAGCCCTGCCGCCCGTGTATGTCACGGTCGAAGATTGCGAAAAAGTCACTCGCCAACTGCAATTCGCTCTTGAAGTCGAAGATGTGGACTATCGGCGTCTCGAGGTCTCCTCTCCCGGTCTGGACAGGCCGTTGCGCAACGAACAGGATTTCGTGCGTTTTGTGGGCGAGATCATCGACATCACCTTGAAAAGCCCCATGGGCGCCGCAGCCGGTGGCCTGGTTAGCGCGAGTCGCAAGAAATTTCGCGGCACGCTGGAGCGTGTCGAATCTGCCGAAGCACCGGCCCAGTGGCAAATCGTCTGGCGTGATGAGCCGGCGGTCAAGCCTGGGCAGAAGATCAGCAAGAAGCGCGTGCCTGCGCCCTTGCAGGTGCTTGGTTTCACGCTTGATGAGCTTCGCGAAGCCCGTCTGGCGCCCATCGTCGATTTCAAAGGGCGCGCTTCCCCGCAGGAAGCGCCGTCTGCTTGAACGGGTGCTTGGCCGAGCGATCTGCCAGCACCCCCATTGCATCGTTTTGGATAGGAGAGTCGTGACATGAATCGCGAATTGTTGATGTTGGTCGAAGCCATCTCGCGCGAAAAGAATGTGGAGCGTGATGTGGTCTTTGGGGCCGTCGAATCGGCACTGGCCCAGGCTACCAAGAAGCTCTATGAGGGCGAGGTGGACATTCGCGTGGCGATTGACCGCGACACGGGCAATTACGAGACCTTCCGCCGCTGGCACGTGGTGCCCGATGAGGCCGGTCTGCAACTGCCTGACCAGGAAATCCTGCTGTTCGAAGCCAAGGAACAGATCCCTGACATCGAACTCGACGAGTACATCGAAGAGTCCGTTCCTTCGGTGCCGATCGGCCGCATTGGCGCCATGGCAGCCAAGCAGGTGATTCTCCAGAAGATCCGTGACGCCGAGCGCGAAATGCTGCTCAACGACTTCATGTCGCGTGGCGACAAGATTTTTGTCGGCACGGTCAAGCGCATGGACAAGGGCGACATCATCGTCGAGTCGGGTCGTGTCGAAGGCCGTCTGCGTCGTGGCGAGATGATCCCCAAGGAAAACCTGCGCAATGGCGACCGCGTCCGCGCCATGATCATGGAAGTCGATCTGACCCTGCGAGGTGCTCCGATCGTGTTGTCGCGTTCGGCGCCAGAATTCATGATCGAACTGTTCCGTCAGGAAGTGCCTGAAATCGAGCAAGGCCTGCTTGAGATCAAGTCTTGCGCCCGTGATGCCGGCTCCCGCGCCAAGATCGCCGTGCTGTCGCACGACAAGCGTGTCGACCCGATCGGCACCTGCGTTGGCGTGCGCGGCACCCGCGTCAATGCCGTGACCAACGAATTGGCAGGTGAACGCGTCGACATCGTGCTGTGGAGCGAAGACCCGGCTCAGTTCGTGATCGGTGCACTGGCCCCAGCCAACGTGCAGTCGATTGTGGTGGACGAAGAAAAGCACGCCATGGATGTGGTGGTGGACGAAGAGAACCTCGCCATCGCCATCGGCCGCGGTGGTCAGAACGTGCGCTTGGCCTCTGACCTGACGGGTTGGAAGATCAACATCATGGACGCAGCCGAATCGGCTCAGAAACAAGCCAATGAAACACAGGCCACGCGCCAGTTGTTCATGGAAAAGCTGGATGTCGACGAGGAAATCGCCGAGATCCTGATTTCTGAAGGCTTCACCAGCCTCGAAGAAGTGGCCTATGTGCCGATCCAGGAAATGCTGGAGATCGAAAGCTTCGACGAAGACACGGTGAATGAACTGCGTTCGCGGGCCAAGGATGCTCTGCTGACCATGGAAATCGCTCGTGAAGAGAGCGTTGACGAAGTTTCCCAGGACTTGCGTGATCTCGAGGGCCTCAGCCCCGAATTGATCGGCAAGCTGGCAGCTGGCGGGGTCCATACCCGCGACGAACTGGCGGATCTGGCGGTGGATGAACTCACCGACATCACCGGCCAGACCCCTGAAGAAGCCACGGCTTTGATCATGAAGGCACGCGAACATTGGTTCGCGGGTCAAGAGTAATGGTCATGGAGGCAAGAACCAAATATGTCAAGTACCACTGTCGCCGAGTTCGCTAACGAACTCAAGAAGTCCCCTGAAACCCTGCTCGAGCAGCTTCGCACGGCGGGCGTTTCCAAGCGCTCCTCTTCCGACAACCTGACCGAGTCCGACAAGCAGCAGCTGCTGAGTTTTCTGCAAGCAAGCCACGGCACCACGGCTGTGGATCGCAAGAAGATCACGCTCGTCAAGAAGTCGACCAGCGAAATCAAGCAAGCCGATGCCACTGGCAAGGCGCGCACCATTCAGGTGGAAGTGCGCAAGAAGCGCACCTTCATCCAGCGCGAGGAAGACGTGCGCCCTGAATCCGCCGCTGTGGTGGAGCAGGAAGTGCCGCCGACGGCCGCTGAAACCGCACACAACGCTGACCTGAGCCGCCGTGAGGAAGAAGCCCGTCGCCAGGCCGAGCAGATCCGTGATCAGGAAACCGAGCTGGCGACCAAGCGCCGTGAGCGCGAAGAGCTGGAGCGTCGTGAACGCGAAGCCGAAGAGCGTGCCGCCGCCTATGCCGCCCAGGAAGAAGCCCGTCGGGCCCAAGCCATGGCTGAGAAGGAAGTGGCCAGCAAGGAGCAGGCAGAAGCTGCCGCTGCCGTGCGTGCCGCCGCCGCTGCTGCACGTGAGAAGGCTGAGTCCGAATCCCGGGCCCGCGCTCAAGAAGAGGCCACCCGTGCCGCCGACCTGAGCGAGCGCCGCCGCAAGGCCGAGGCCGAAGCGGCCGCCATCCGTTCGATGATGGCCACTCCCAAGAAGGTTCTCGTGGCCAAGAAGCCCGAGGAGCCGAAGCCGGTGGCCAAGCCTGCTGATGCCAAGGCTGGCGTCAAGGGCACGCTGCACAAGCCTGCCGGAACACCTGGCGCTGGTGCGGGCACCCGCACGGCCAACGCACCGGCACCTGCCGCAGGCCCTGGTGGCAACAAGGAAGTCAAGTCGGCCAAGCTGTCCTCCAGCTGGGCGGGCGATCCGGCCAAGAAGAAAGAAATCAAGACCCGCGGCGACAGCAGTGGTGGCGTGGGCCGCAACAGTTGGCGCAGTGGTCCGCGTGGCCGCCGTGGCAATGACCGCGACAGCCGCGATGACCAGCAGCAGCAGGCACCGGCTGAAGCACGTGTGATCGAAGTGCACGTGCCTGAAACCATCACCGTGGCCGAACTGGCCCACAAGATGGCGGTCAAGGCCTCCGAGGTGATCAAGCACCTGATGAAGCTGGGTCAGATGGTCACCATCAACCAGCCGCTGGATCAGGACACCGCGATGATCGTGGTCGAGGAAATGGGGCACAAGGCCATCGTGGCCGCACTGGATGACCCGGAAGCCTTCACCGACGAAGACGTGGCAGCCCAGGACGCCGAACAACTGCCTCGTGCACCTGTCGTGACCGTGATGGGCCACGTCGACCACGGCAAGACCTCGCTGCTGGATTACATCCGTCGCACCAAGGTGGCCTCTGGCGAAGCCGGTGGCATCACCCAGCACATTGGCGCCTACCACGTGGAAACCCCGCGCGGCATGGTGTCCTTCCTGGACACCCCGGGCCACGAGGCCTTCACGGCCATGCGTGCCCGTGGCGCTCAGGCCACCGACATTGTCATCCTGGTGGTGGCTGCCGACGACGGCGTGATGCCGCAGACCAAGGAAGCCATCAAGCATGCCAAGGCTGCGGGTGTACCGATCGTGGTCGCCATCAACAAGATCGACAAGCCGGATGCCAACCTGGAGCGCGTGAAGAGCGAGTTGGTGGCTGAAGAAGTCGTGCCTGAAGAGTTCGGCGGCGAGTCTCCCTTTGTGCCGGTGTCGGCCAAGATGGGGACGGGCATCGATGAGTTGCTCGAACAGGTGCTGCTGCAGGCTGAAGTGTTGGAACTCAAGGCCCCGGTTGATGCCAACGCCAAGGGCCTGGTGATCGAAGCCAAGCTCGACAAGGGCCGTGGCCCCGTGGCCACCGTGCTGGTTCAGTCCGGTACGCTCAAGACGGGTGATGTGGTGCTGGCTGGCCAGACCTACGGTCGTGTGCGTGCCATGCTCGATGAAGCCGGCCGCGCCATCAAGTCGGCAGGTCCGTCGATCCCGGTTGAAATCCAGGGTCTGACCGAAGTGCCTCAGGCCGGTGATGAATTCATGGTGCTCACGGATGAACGCCGTGCCCGTGAAATCGCCACCTACCGCGCCGGCAAGTTCCGCAACACCAAGCTGGCCAAGCAACAGGCCGCCAAGCTGGAGAACATGTTCTCCGACATGTCGGCAGGCGAAGTCAAGACCTTGCCGATCATCATCAAGGCCGACGTGCAGGGTTCGCAGGAAGCCCTGGCTGCCTCGCTGCTCAAGCTCTCCACCGACGAAGTCAAGGTGCAACTGGTCTACGCCGCTGTGGGCGCGATCAGTGAATCCGACATCAACCTGGCCATCGCATCGAAGGCCATCGTGATCGGCTTCAACGTGCGTGCCGATGCCGGCGCCCGCAAGACGGCCGAAGGCAACTCGGTTGACATCCATTACTACAACATCATTTACGACGCCGTCGATGAGTTGAAGGCAGCGATGTCGGGCATGCTGACGCCGGACAAGAAGGAAGAAGTCATCGGTACGGCCGAAATCCGCACTGTGTTCGTCGCCTCCAAGATCGGCACGGTGGCTGGCTGTATGGTCACCTCTGGCATGGTCAACCGCTCGGCACGCTTCCGCCTGCTGCGCGACAACGTGGTCATCTACACTGGCGAGCTTGAGTCCCTCAAGCGCGTCAAGGACGATGTCCGCGAAGTCAAGGAAGGCTTCGAGTGCGGTATCAAGCTCAAGAACTACAACGACATCTCCGTGGGCGACCAGTTGGAGTTCTTCGAGATCAAGGAAATCGCCCGCACGCTGTGAGCGTGAGGCGACGACCCGAGCAAGACGATGGTACGCAAGGCATCCAGCACCCCTAACCGCAGCTTCAAGGTGGCCGATCAGATCCAGCGCGATCTGACCGAGCTGATCGCGCGCGAACTCAAAGATCCGCGTGTCGGCATGGTCACCCTGCAGGCTGTGGAGGTGACGCCCGACTATGCGCACGCCAAGGTGTATTTCAGTCTCCTGATTGGCGACCCGAAAGAAACCGAGGAAGCGCTGAACCAGGCCGCCGGCTTCCTGCGCAACGGCCTGTTCAAGCGTCTGCACATTCACACTGTGCCGACACTGCACTTCCACTTCGACCGCACCACCGAGCGTGCGGCCGACATGAACGCCTTGATTGCCAAGGCGGTTTCTTCTCGCGCGAAAGACGACTGACCCCATGAACGCGCCACGCACAAGGGTGCAACGGCGCCCTGTGCATGGGGTGTTGTTGCTCGACAAACCGCTCGGACTCTCGAGCAACAATGCCTTGCAGAAGGCCAAATGGCTGCTGCGGGCCGAAAAAGCGGGCCACACCGGCACGCTAGATCCTTTGGCCACTGGGGTGCTGCCGCTGTGCTTTGGTGCCGCCACCAAGTTCAGCCAACTCCATCTGGACGCCGACAAGACCTATGTGGCGGTGGCCCGCCTGGGTCAGCGCAGCAGCACGGGCGACCGTGAGGGCGAGATCATCGAGACCCGTGAGGTCGATCCCGCCTGCCTCAGCCCGGTGTCACTGGCGGCAGTCCGCCAACGCTTTCTGGGGCCGATCCGTCAGGTGCCGCCCATGCACAGCGCCCTGAAGAAAGACGGCAAGGCTTTGTACGAATATGCCCGCGAGGGCATTGATGTCGAGCGCCCGGCGCGGGATGTGACCATTTTTGAGCTGCAACTGACAGACGTTTCGGCAGAGCAGGGGTTTCCTGCGGTGCGCATCGAGGTCCGTTGCAGCAAGGGCACTTATATCCGTACCCTGGGCGAAGACATTGGCGAAGCGCTGGGTTGCGGGGCCTACCTCGTGTCCTTGCGCCGCACCGTGACGGGTGACTTCGACCAAGGCCAGTGCGTCAGCCTGGAAGCGCTGGAGGCTCTGCCCGAAGGCGAGCGCCTGGCCAGCCTGATGCCGGTACAGACCTTGCTGACGCATCACACCCGCGTCACGCTGGACAGTCAGAATGCGGGGCGATTTCTGAGCGGCATGCGCCGCCGAGGCGCCTGGGCTGATGCCCAGGCCGTGGCGGTGTTCGGTGATGAACCGCCCGCTTTGCTGGGGGTGGGCCACACGTTGGCCGGTGAGCTGATCCCGGAGCGGCTGTTGAGCCCCATCGAGATCCAACAGATTCTTGAAAACATGGAACGAACCCACGGAAGCGAAGGCAACCGTACTGAGGAAACGAAATGAGCAAACAAATTCGAAACATCGCCATCATTGCCCACGTTGACCATGGCAAAACCACCATGGTTGACCAACTGCTGCGTCAGTCGGGCACCTTCGCGGAACACGAGAAAATCGTGGACACCGTGATGGACAACAACGCCATCGAAAAAGAACGTGGCATCACGATTCTGGCCAAGAACTGCGCCGTGAGCTGGGAAGGCACCCACATCAACATCGTCGACACCCCGGGCCACGCGGACTTCGGCGGCGAAGTCGAACGTGCCCTGTCGATGGTGGACGGTGTGGTGCTGCTGATCGACGCCCAGGAAGGCCCGATGCCGCAAACCCGTTTCGTGACCAAGAAGGCCCTGGCCCTGGGCCTGCGCCCGATCCTGGTGGTGAACAAGGTCGACAAGCCCGGCGCCAACCCGGACAAGGTCGTCAACGCTGCTTTCGATCTGTTCGACAAGCTGGGCGCGACCGACGAACAACTGGACTTCCCCGTGGTGTACGCCTCGGGCATCAATGGTTGGACCTCGCTGGAAGAAGGCGTTCCGGGCGAACAATGGGGCCCCGACATGTCGGCCCTGTTCAACACCATCCTGAAGCACGTTCCGTCGCAAAAGGGTGACCCGAACGCTCCTCTGCAACTGCAAATCTCGGCATTGGACTTCTCCACCTTTGTGGGTCGCATCGGTGTGGGCCGCATCAGCCAAGGCACGCTCAAGCCCATGAGCGACGTGCTGGTCATGGAAGGTCCGGACGGCAAGGCCGTCAAGGGCCGCGTCAACCAGGTGCTGACCTTCCAGGGCCTGGACCGCGTCCAGTCCACTGAAGCCGGCCCGGGCGAAATCGTGCTGATCAACGGCATTGCCGACATCGGTATCGGCGTCACCGTGACCGACGTGAACAACCCGGCTCCGCTGCCCATGCTGAAGGTTGACGAACCGACCCTGACCATGAACTTCTGCGTCAACACCTCGCCGCTGGCCGGCCGTGAAGGCAAGTTCGTGACCAGCCGTCAGATCTGGGACCGCCTGCAAAAGGAACTGCAACACAACGTGGCCCTGCGCGTGAAGGAAACCGACGAAGAAGGTATCTTTGAAGTCATGGGTCGCGGCGAACTGCACTTGACCATTCTGCTGGAAAACATGCGTCGCGAAGGCTATGAAATGGCCGTGTCCAAGCCGCGTGTGGTGTTCCGCGACATCGACGGTGTGCGCTACGAGCCGATCGAGATGGTGACGGCCGACATCGAAGAGGGCCACCAAGGTGGCGTGATGCAAGCCCTGGGCGAGCGCAAGGGCGAGCTGGTCAACATGGAACCCGATGGCCGTGGTCGCGTCCGCCTGGAATACCGCATCCCGGCCCGTGGCCTGATCGGTTTCACCAACGAGTTCCTGAACCTGACACGCGGTTCTGGCCTGATCAGCAACATCTTCGACAGCTACGAACCCCACAAGGGTGAAATCGGTGGCCGTAAGAACGGCGTGCTGATCTCCATGGACGATGGTGAAATTTTCACCTACGCCCTGGGCAAGCTGGACGACCGTGGCCGCATGTTTGTGAAGGCCAACGACCCGGTGTACGAAGGCATGATCGTCGGTATCCACAGCCGCGACAACGATCTGGTGGTCAATGCCACCCGCACCAAGCAGTTGACCAACTTCCGCGTGAGCGGCAAGGAAGACGCCATCAAGATCACGCCCCCGATCGAACTCACGCTGGAATACGGCGTTGAATTCATCGAGGACGACGAACTGGTCGAAATCACGCCCAAGTCGGTGCGTCTGCGCAAGCGCCACCTGAAGGAACAGGACCGCAAGCGCGCCAGCCGCGCTTGAGGTGGCTGACTCAGCCCCGCCTGTGTTCATGTGACGCAGGCGGGGTTGTGAAGAGAGAAGGGGGCTTTGGGCCCCCTTTTTTGTTTTTGGAGCGGATGCCGACCTGGTGAGGTGTGCGTTTCTCGGATGGGCCGATATCGGCTCGGGGTGGTCGGCTACCTCGACACGGGCTTGATCAAGGGGCGAGTCCGTTGGGGAAACGCCCGAGGCTGGGCGGGGGGCTAAAACAGCTCATCAGAAGCCATGGCTTCGACGCTGCTCACTTGACCCGCTGCTTCTCCAGCTTGCGGGCCAGGGTGCGGCGGTGCATGCCCAGGCGGCGCGCCGTTTCGGAGATGTTGAAGCCCGTCTCGGCCAGGGTTTCGTGGATGCGCTCCCATTCGAGCGTTTTGATCGAGGTGGAGCGGTTGGTCAGTTCGACCTCGGTGCTGCCAGCCACATGGCCAAAAGCGGCTTCGATGTCGTCGGTATTGGAGGGCTTGGCCAGGTAGTGGCATGCGCCCAGCTTGATGGCTTCTACCGCGGTGGCAATGCTGGCAAAACCGGTCAGTACCACGATCAAGGCCTCAGGCACTTTCTGGTGCAGTTGCTGCACGCAGGCCAGGCCAGTGGCATCTCCGTTGAGTTTGAGGTCGATCACGGCATAAGCCGGCTGGTGTTCTTGCAGCAGGGCCTGCATGTCGTGCAGGGTGCTGGCGTGCAAGGTGCGATAGCCACGGCGTTCGAACGATCGGCCCAGGGTGCGCGCAAAAGCGGCATCGTCTTCAACGATCAACAGCAGACGTTCAGCTTCCATGGCCGCTATTGTCGTCGAGTGTGATGGCCCGCAAAGGCAATCTCAGGGTGACAACCGCACCCCCGTCAGGGCGATTTTCGGCCCGCACCGAGCCGCCCAGGGTACGGGCCACGTTGAAGACCAGAAACAGCCCCAATCCACCGCCCTGGCGCCCTTTGGTGGACTGGTAAGGTTTGCCAATCTGGCGCAGAACCTCCACTGCAAATCCCGCGCCTCGGTCTGACACCTGCAGGGTCAGCCAGTCGTCGTCGCTCTGCGCGCTCACCTTGACCCAGCCGGGTGAGGCCTCCTGGGCGTTGTCCAGCACATTGCAGATCATCTGGCGCAAGGTGGTGTCGGCCGCCAACGGCAGGTCGGTCTTCAGCTTCATTTCAAACTCGAACTGGCCCAGTTCGCGGGTACCGCGCCATTGCGTCACCACCTGTTCGAGAAAGGCCTGCAAGGTGCTGCGTTCGGCCCCCTCACCGCGTGCCTCACCAGCCGACATCAGGATGCCGGTGACGATGGATTTGCAGCGCGCCAACTCTCCCTGCATGTCGGTCAGCTCATCCAGCAGGTCAGGGTTCTGGCGGAACAAGGGCATGCGCCGCCAATCTCCGAGGATCACCGCCAGGGTCGACAGGGGTGTTCCCAGTTCATGGGCCGCTCCCGAGGCCAGCAAGCCCATGCGAATGATGTGCTCCTGCTCGGCGGCTTGCTGTCTCAGGTTGGCCAGTCGGGCATCGCGCAGGCGCAGGTTGTCCTGAATGCGGGTCATGAAGACCACCAACAGGGCGGCATTCAACATGAAGCACAGCAGCAGGCCCAACACGTAGAAGCTCGCCAAGCCCCGGTCATGGTCCAGGGGCAAGTCCAGTGGACGGGCCAACAAGGCCAGGCCCGCCACACACAGCGTGCACACCACCACCATCGCCCAGGTCGACCAAGCCTCGAGCAGCATGGCGCACAGGGCGATTTGCAGCAGGTAAAGAAAGACAAACGGGTTGGTGGTACCGCCGCTCAGGTACAGCTGCAAGGTGAGCACGGCCACATCCACGCTCAGGGCCAGCAACAGCTCATGGTTGCCCACCTCGCGCTGTTCATGCCAGCGCAGGTGGCTGGCGATGTTGAAACCGATCAGGCAGGCCAGCACCTCCACCATCTGCGGCATGGGCAGATGGATGTCCAGCATGAGCTTGGCGACGGCAATGGTGGCAATCTGGCCCATCACTGCAAACCAGCGCAGCTGGATCAGCAGCAACATGTTGCGGTGTCCGGTCAGGTGGTCCAGCCGGGATTGCTCTTTGCTTGTCATGGGCTGCGCATCAGGGGTTGGGAGGCGGTTCATTCGGCCCGCCACACCACGGGCGCGGCGGACGGTCAGGCTGTGGCGTGCTTTTGGCGCCAGGCATAGACCAGGGCACCGGCCACCATCACGGCCAGGGCATACCAGGTCAGCGCATACACCAAGTGGTTGTTGGTGAAATTCACGACGGTCAGGCCCCCCACGGGGCGTTGGGGCTGACCGGCCTTGGCATCTTCGTTTGCGCCGGATTGTCCCAGATCGCCGGCACCTGCGTCGGCATCGATGAAATAGGGCGCCACCGTGCTCAGGCCGTGGATCTGGGCCAGAGCCTGCACATCGCGTGAGTACCAACGTTGTTCGGCGGGATCGTTGTGACGCAGGAAGCCGCCTCCAGGCTCGCTCAGCCGCAACAGGCCCTGAATCTCGATCTCGCTCGTCACGGGGTCAGCCACGGGCGCCCGGTGCTCTACAAAGCCACGGTTGATGAACACCACCTCGCCAGCCGAGGTGCGCAAGGGGGTCAACACCCAGAAGCCGGCACCGCGCACGGTCGAGGCCTGTACCAGGCTCGTCTTGTCTGAAAGCAAGTGCCCGCGCAGGCTGACGTGGCGGTACTCATCGCTGCGGGCCGTGATTTGGGGCCATTGGCCCGGGCCGGGGGCCGGTGTGGCTGGGGCGTGCACGCGTTGTTCGACGCGCTCGATCAGGTCCAGCTTCCAGCCCAGGCGTTGCACCTGCCAGGAGCCCAGGGCCAGAAACAAGACCATCAGCAACACCCCGGCCAACAGCAGGGCCACGTGCAGTGCGCGAGAGCGCTGTCGTGGTTCTGCCGTTGATTGGGGGGTTGCCGTCAGGCTCATGGCAGGTTGCGCATCTCATGTGCCGAGGTCGGCATCATGTTGTGGTTCAGGTGGAACATCACCCAGAGCGAACCGGCCAGTGTGATCACCACCAGCATGGTGGTGAAGATCAGGGCCAGCATGGACCAGCCGCCTTCGGAACGGGTGTTCATGTGCAGGAAGTACACCATGTGAACCACAATCTGCACGGCGGCAAAGCCCAGGATCACCATGGCGGTGGTGCTGGAGCTGCCGAAGGTCTTGCCCATCACCAGCCAGAACGGGATGGCGGTCAGGATCACCGACAGGATGAAACCCGTGGCGTAGCTCTTCAGACTGCCATGGTCGTGGCCGCCATGCTCATCGTGGTCGTCGTGACCATGGCCATGATCGGCGTGGTCGTGGTGGTGTGCGCTCATGGCAGAACTCCCATCAGGTAAACGAAGGTGAAAACGCCGATCCAGACAACGTCCAAGAAGTGCCAGAACATCGACAGACATTGCAGACGGCGGCGGTTGGCGGCGTTGAGGCCGTGCTGCTTCAGCTGGAACACCAGCGTCACCAGCCACACCAGACCGAAGCTGACGTGCAGGCCGTGGGTGCCCACCAGCGTGAAGAAGGAGGACAGGAAGGCACTGCGCTGCGGGCCGGCACCTTCGTGGATCAGGTGGGCAAATTCATACAGCTCCAGGCTGATGAAGCCCGCGCCCAACACGCCGGTGACCAGCAGCCAGGCGATGGTGCTGTTCAGGCGCTTCTTCTGCATTTCCAGCATGGCAAAGCCATAGGTGATGGACGACAGCAGCAGCAGCGAGGTGTTGACCGCCACCAGGGGCAGGTCGAACAGCTCGGCGCCCGAGGGGCCGGCCGCATAGCTGCGCCCCAACACGGCGTAGGTGGCAAACAGGCAGGCAAAGATGAGGCAATCGCTCATCAGGTAGAGCCAGAAGCCCAGCAGCGTGCCGTTTTCCGGATGGTGTTCCAGCACGTAGTAGCGCGAGCTCGGGTTCGAGCCCGCCGATGCGCCGGCCAGGCCGGCAGAGGCGGTGTGTGACTTAGACATGGGCGGTGGCCAGTTGGCGGGTACGGGCGGCTTCAACACGCACGACCTCTTCGGCCGGGATGTAGTAGTCGCGCTTGTAGTTGAAGGTGTGGACGATGATGGCAGCCAGTGTGGCCACAAAGCCCAGACCGACCAGCAACCACATCTGCCAGATCAGGCCGAAGGCCGTGGCGGCACTCAGCGCAGCGATCACGAAGCCGGCGGCCGTGTTCTTGGGCATGTGGATGGCCACAAAGCCCTGCTGCGGACGCTGGTAGCCGTTTTTCTTCATGTCGTCCCAGGCATCGTTGTCATGCACCACGGGGGTGAAGGCAAAGTTGTAGTCGGGCGGCGGCGACGAAGTGGACCATTCCAGGGTACGGGCATTCCATGGGTCACCCGTGGTGTCGCGCAGTTGTTCGCGGCGCAGGTAGCTGACCACCAGCTGGATGATGAAGCTGCCGATGCCCAGGGCAATCAACACGGCACCGAAGGCGGCCACCTGGAACCAGATCTGCAGCGACGGGTCTTCGAAGTGGCTCAGACGACGGGTCACGCCCATCAGGCCCAGCACGTACAGCGGCATGAAGGCCAGGTAGAAGCCGACCAGCCAGAACCAGAACGAGCACTTGCCCCAGAACGAGTCCAGTTTGTACCCAAAGGCCTTGGGGAACCAGAAGTTGATGGCGGCAAACACGGCAAACACCACGCCGCCGATGATCACGTTGTGGAAGTGGGCGATCAGGAACAGCGAGTTGTGCAGCACGAAGTCGGCCGGGGGCACGGCCAGCAAGACGCCTGTCATGCCGCCGATCACAAAGGTCACCATGAAACCGATGGTCCACAGCATGGGCACCTCGAAGCGGATGCGACCCTTGTACATGGTGAACAGCCAGTTGAAGATCTTGGCCCCTGTCGGGATCGAGATGATCATGGTGGTGATGCCGAAGAACGAGTTCACACTCGCCCCAGAGCCCATGGTGAAGAAGTGGTGCAGCCACACCAGGTAAGACAGGATGGTGATCACCACGGTGGCGTAGACCATCGAGGTGTAGCCGAAGAGGCGCTTGCCGCAGAAGGTCGAGACGATTTCGGAATACACGCCGAAGCAAGGCAGTACCAGAATGTAGACCTCAGGGTGACCCCAGATCCAGATCAGGTTCACGTACATCATGGCGTTGCCGCCGAGGTCGTTGCTGAAGAAATTGGTGCCGACATAGCGGTCCAGCGACAGCAGGGCCAGCACGGCGGTCAGCACCGGGAAGGCTGCGACGATCAACACGTTGGTGCACAGGGCGGTCCAGGTGAACACCGGCATCTTCATCAGCGTCATGCCGGGTGCGCGCATTTTCACGATCGTGGCGATCAGGTTGACCCCCGAGAGCAGCGTGCCCACCCCCGCGATCTGCAGGGACCAGATGTAGTAATCCACCCCCACGTCCGGGCTGCCCAGGATGCCCGACAGCGGCGGGTAGGCCAGCCAGCCGGTGCGGGCGAATTCGCCCACAAACAGCGAAGCCATCACCAGCACGGCGCCGAAGGTGGTCATCCAGAAGCTGAAGTTGTTCAGGAAGGGGAAGGACACGTCGCGCGCGCCGATCTGCATGGGCACGATGTAGTTCATCAGGCCCGTCACGAAAGGCATGGCCACGAAGAAGATCATGATCACGCCGTGGGCCGTGAACACCTGGTCGTAGTGGTGCGGCGGCAGGAAGCCGGCGGCGTCACCAAACGACAGGGCCTGCTGCGCACGCATCATCAGCGCGTCGGCAAAGCCGCGCAGCAGCATGATCACGCCCAAGATCATGTACATGATGCCGATGCGTTTGTGGTCGATGCTGGTGATCCAGTCGCGCCACAAGGGCCCCCAGAGGCGGAATTTGGTCAGCAAGGCCAGCACGGCCAGGCCGCCAAGCGCCACCATGATGAAGGTGGCCAGCAGAATGGGTTCGTGGAACGGGATGGCGTCCCAGGAGAGACGGCCAAAAATAAGCTTCGTCAGGTCAAGATGTTCGAGCATGGTCAGTCTCGCGGGGAAAGAGTAGGGGAGCCGTGCGCGGTCTGGCCGCAGGCGTCAGTGGCAGCTCGTGTCACAGGCCGGTGGGGGCACTGGAGGCCCCTTCCAGGTTGCTGGGGTCGTTGGGGGTGCACAGCTCGGCCTTCACGTAACGTGCGCCGCGCTGCTTCCAGCCCTGGGCTTCGCCCCGGGTGGCCACGCTGAAGTTGTTGGTGCCCATGCCGCCGGCGGCGTCAATGGCCATCATCTCGTTCATGCACATCTTGCTGCTGTCCACACAGCGGTTCAGGATGGCGTTGTAAAGGTCGGGCGCCACGCTCGCAAAGCGCTGCACGGGATCACGTTCGCTGGGTTGCTCCAGCTTCAGGTATTCGTTGCGGCCCAGGGTGCTGCCCGTGTTTTTGTTGGTCTGCACCCATTTTTCGAAGTCAGCACCGCTCAGACCGTGGAACTTGAAGTGCATGCCCGAAAAGCCCGCGCCGCTGTAGTTGGCCGAGAAACCTTCAAATTCGCCAGCCTGGTTGATCACGGCGTGCAATTGGGTCTGCATGCCCGGCATGGCGTAAATCTGACCGGCCAAGGCTGGGATGTAGAACGAGTTCATCACTGTCGAGGCCGTGATCTTGAACTGGATCGGCACGTCCACCGGCGCCGCCAGCTCGTTCACCGTGGCAATGCCTTGCTCGGGGTAGATGAACAGCCATTTCCAGTCCAGTGCCACCACTTCCACCGTCAGGGGCTTGATGTCCGAGGGCATCTCGCGCTGGGCATCCAGGCGATGCAGCGGGCGATACGGATCCAGGGTGTGGGTGCTGATCCAGGTCAGCAGGCCCAGCGCGATGATGATCAACAGCGGGGCACCCCAGATCACCAGCTCCAGCTGGGTGGAGTGATCCCAGTCCGGTTCGTAGGCCGCTGCCTTGTTGCTCTGGCGGTAGCGCCAGGCGAACAGCAAGGTCAGCACGATCACCGGAACGATGATCAGCAGCATCAGCAAGGTGGACACCACGATCAGGTGGGCCTGCTGGGATGCGATGTCCCCCGAAGGGTTCATCACCACGGTATTGCAACCGGTCAAGAGAACTGCAGCCAGCGGCAGCAATCCCCGAAGGGGCTTGAGGAGGGTCATGCCAGGGAAAAGCAGTATGTGCTAAGGAGATTGGGTGCGGTAATCTAGCGCTGCCTGCCGTTTTTGGCGATTGGACGTTTTGTCCCAGGTCAAATGTCGGTGGGGGTTCGCTTTGGGCCTGCCCGGGCGGATGGCACAACTATTTGAGAGGCAAACTATGGTGTCCAGCATGACTCATACCCTCGGCCTTGGCGCCGAAGCAAACCTGCCGTCTCAGGACGCAGTCCGCCGCGAGGGCCACGGCGCCCACGGCAGTCCCATCGCCCCCGGAGAGATCGCCGTTGGCGTGATTGTCGGGCGAGCGTCCGAGTATTTCGATTTCTTCGTCTATGCCATCGCGTCGGTGCTGGTTTTTCCCAGCGTCTTCTTTCCGTTTGAGGGGCGGCTGGAAGGTACGCTGTATTCGTTTGTGGTGTTCTCGTTTGCCTTTGTGGCCCGCCCGGTGGGGTCGGTGCTGTTCATGGCCATTCAGCGGCACATGGGGCGTGAGGCCAAACTGACCCTGGCCTTGTTCCTGCTGGGGCTGTCGACGGCGGGCATGGCCTTTTTGCCCTCGTATGCGCAGTTGGGCATGGCTTCCATCGTGCTGCTGTCGGTGTTCCGGGTGGCGCAAGGCATTGCCCTGGGGGGCTCCTGGGATGGTCTGCCCTCCTTGTTGGCGCTGAACGCGCCGGCTGAGCGCCGGGGCTGGTATGCGATGCTCGGGCAATTGGGCGCGCCGCTGGGCTTCTTCATCGCCGCGGGCCTGTTCTCTTACCTGCTGGGCAACCTGGAGGCATCTGATTTTCTTGAGTGGGGCTGGCGTTACCCCTTCTATGTGGCATTCGCCATCAACGTGGTGGCCCTGTTTGCCCGCCTGCGTCTGGTCTCGACCAATGAATACGCCCGGCTTCTTGAAGAGCGTGAACTGCAACCCACCCGCGTGACCGAGCTGGTGCGCTCGCAAGGCCGCAACCTGATCATTGGCGCCCTGGCTGCCCTGGCCAGCTATGCGCTGTTCCACCTGGTCACGGTATTTCCACTGTCCTGGATCACCTTGTATTCCAACCGCTCCATCAGTGAGTTCCTCATGGTGCAGATGTTCGGCTCGGTGCTCGCCGCCGGGGGGGTGGTGATGTCGGGCCTGATTGCAGACCGCTTTGGGCGCCGTACCACACTGGGGACCCTGGCGGCCTTGATCGCCTTGTTCAGTGCCGCCGCGCCCACCCTCATGGGGGGTGGCCAATCGGGCCAGGATGCCTTCATCGTGACCGGCTTTTTGCTGTTGGGGCTTTCTTATGGGCAGGCCGCTGGTGCTGTGACCGCCAATTTCCCGGCCAAGTTCCGTTACACCGGGGCGGCGTTGACCTCTGACCTGGCCTGGCTGGTCGGTGCTGGCTTTGCGCCGCTGGTGGCTTTGGGCTTGTCGGCCCATTTTGGTCTGGCCTATGTGGGAATCTACTTGCTGTCGGGCGCCATCGGTACCTTGGCTGCGCTGAGCTTGAACCGCGCCCTGGAGATCCGCGACTGAGCGCGGCCCGATCCCGATCCTGGCTCTGACCCCGCCCCCGGCACCAATCCGGGTGGCACGGCGGCAGACGGGCCCCGCGCTCGGCGCGTCGGGCTGAGGATCGTGCAAAATATTCAATTTGGCCCGATGCGCCGGGTCAGTCCCCTTGTCCGGGCCCCATGAGGGGCCCGGCTTTTCTTTCTTTGTGATGCGACTTTCCCATTCCCGAGCGGTCATTCTGATGGTGGCCGTGACCCTGATGTGGTCGATTGCAGGCGTCGTGACGCGTCAACTCGACCATGCCCAGAGTTTTGAGGTCACCTTCTGGCGCAGCCTGTTCAATGTGCTGGCCTTGTTGTTGATCCTGCCTCTGGTGCAGGGGCGCGCCGTGTACGCCAACATGCGCCATGGTGGGCGGGCGCTGTGGGTATCGGGGGTGTGCTGGAGTGTGATGTTCACAGCCTTCATGGTGGCCATCATGCTGACCACGGTGGCCAACGTACTGGTCACCATGGCCTTGGGGCCCTTGTTCACGGCCTTGATTGCGCGGGTGTTTCTGGGACATCGCATCGCTACCCGGACCTGGCTGGCCATCGTGGTGGCCGGGCTGGGCATCGCCTGGATGTATGGCAGCCAATTGGGCCATGCTCCCTGGGTCGGTACCCTGGTTGCTTTGTGTGTGCCGCTGGCGGGTTCGATCAATTGGACCGTCGTTCAGCGCTCCCATGCCCAGGGTCACACCATCGATCTGGTGCCCTCCGTGCTGATCGGCGCATTGATTTCGGTCCTGACCACCTTGCCGCTGGCGTTTCCCTTTCAGGCCAGTGGCTCGGATCTGGGCTGGCTGGCCCTGCTGGGGGTGGTTCAGCTGGCGATTCCCTGTGTGCTGGCCGTGCGCTGCGCGCGGGTCCTGAAGGCCCCCGAGGTGGCCTTGCTGGCCCTGCTGGAGGTGATTTTCGGCATTCTGCTGGCCTGGCTTGGGGCCGGAGAGCGGCCCGCACCGCAAGTGCTGGCCGGCGGGGCTCTGGTGATCGGGGCCCTGGTATTCAACGAACTATTAGGTTGGAAGGAGCAAAACGCATGAGTATTTTCAATGGCGACGTGGTGACCGAGGTGCGTGGCCGCATTGGCCTGATCACGCTGAACCGGCCTCGGGCGCTGAATGCGCTCTCTTTGGGCATGGTGCGTGACCTGACGGTGGCCTTGCAGGCCTGGGCGCAAGACCCGGCCGTGCTGGCTGTCGCGATCCGTGGCTGCAACAAGGAGGGCGCTTTCGGGGCGTTCTGTGCCGGTGGCGACATCCGTTTTCTGCACCAGGCCGGAACAACGGCTGATCCGGATCTGGAAGCCTTCTTCACCGAAGAGTACGCGCTCAACCACCTGATCCATGCCTACCCCAAGCCCTACATCGCCTTCATGGATGGCATCGTCATGGGCGGTGGCATGGGCATCAGCCAGGGCGGCAGCGTTCGCATCGTGACCGAGCGCACCAAGATGGCCATGCCCGAGACCAACATCGGCCTGTTCCCGGACGTGGGGGGCGGCTACTTTCTGTCGCGCTGCCCTGGCCGCGTGGGCGAATGGCTGGCCTTGACGGGGGATGCCATCGGTGCCGCGGACGCCTTGGTATATGGGCTGGCAGACCACTACCTGCCCGCAGAGCGGCAGGCCGGCCTGTGGGAGGCCCTGGCCAGCGGTGAATGGGCCACGACCGAGGCGCTGCAGGCCTTTTTGCAGACCCAATGGGTTCAGCCACCTGCGGCAGAGCAAGCCCACCGCGCTGCGGTGGACCAGTATTTCGCCCTGGCGGATGCCAGCACCATCGTGGCCTCGCTGGCGGCTTCTGGCGACGACTGGGCCCGTCACACGGCGGCCACCTTGCGCAAGCGTTCCCCTTTGATGCTGCATGTGGTGCTGGAGCAGATCCGGCGCGCCCGCAGCCTGGACCTGGCGCAAGACCTGCGCATGGAACGAGACATGGTGCACCGCTGCTTTCACCTGCGCCCTGGCCAAAGCGAGACGGTGGAGGGCATCCGTGCGCTGGCCGTGGACAAGGACCACCAGCCACGCTGGAACCCCAGCCGGGTCGAAGACGTGCCTGCGGATCTGGTGGCTCAGTTCTTCAGCAGCCCCTGGTCGGCGTCCGAGCACCCCTTGCGTGACCTGAAGGGCTGAGCCCCGAGGTCTTTGACGCGGCCTCAGAGCTGCTTGTAGACGGCCAACGCCAGGTCCAGCAAGACTTGGCGTGGCAGATCGGCCTGCAGGGCATAGCCGAAATCGCCCTCGACCCAATAGAAAGAGGGCACCGGCCCCTTCTGGCTGAAACTGAACCCCGCCAGCGGGGCCGCTCCGGCCTGAGTTTGGCCTGTCCCTGTGCCCTGCGCGGGCGATGGGGGCAGGGCACCCAGGTACAGCGTGAGCCGATGCCCTTGCCCATTCTGGTACATGAACTGGGCACGCGCACCGGTGTCGCCGGGCAGCAATCTGCCCCCGACCAGGGCATACCCTTTGGTTTGCAGGTCGGGCAGTTTGAGTGGGCGTCCCAGCCGCTTGGAGAGCCACTGCACCAGATGTTGTTGTTGGCTGGCATCCACCTCCACAGGGTGTTTCTGTTCGGGGGCATACACCGCATGGGCCACGCTGGCCTGCGCCGAGAACTGGCGGCCAGGCGCGCGATCCAGCGCCAGGTTCTGGCCAGGGGCTTGCAGGCCCCGGCTCCACCAGCCTGCACCAAACGTGAGCAACACGGCCGCGGCCATGGCAGACCATCGGGCAGCGCTGTGCCAGTGCTGCTGTCGTCTGCCGGCGCGCTCGAGCGTCGCCTGCAACACGGTGGGGATGGGTTCTTCAAGCACCTCGGCATGCAGCGCCTGCAGGGCCAGCCGATCGGCCTGCTGGGCCTGCACCTCGGCAGTCCGTGCCGGCTCGCGAGCCAGGGCCTGCCAGGCGGCGGCGCTATCGGCAGGGCCCAGGCGCTGGTCGATCAAGGCCTGCAGAACGTCATCGGGCGGCAGGTTCGGCGGCTGGCCCTGAGAGGGGTGTGGGGTGTTGTCAGGCATGGCTGGATGGGCTGTGGGGGCCTCAATGAGGCCGTTGCCGGGCAATCGGGTGCACCTTGCCCGTGGTGTCCGGCGTCTGGGCTGGTACCGCGACCTGGGGCCGTGCCGGGGCTTCGAGCAATTCCCGCAGTCGCGCCCGGCCGCGCGACAGGCGTGACATCACGGTGCCCACAGGCACGCCGGTGATGTGCGCCACCTGTTCATAGCTGAGGTCTTCCAGGCTGACCAGCAGCAGGGTTTCCCGTTGCTCGTGTGGCAGCCGCAGCAGGCAGCGCTGCAAGTCCATGGCCTGCTCATGGCCCGAGGCGGGGGCGGCCACGTGGTCCAGCGCCGAGCCGCTCAGATCGTCCTGCCCGGGGCTGTCGCTCACGATGTGCAGGGCTGGCCGGCGCAACTGGTTGATGAACACGTTGTGCATCAGCGTGAACAACCAAGCCCGCAGGTCGGTGCCGGGCAGCCACAGTCGCCACTTGCTGCAGGCTCGTTCCAGGGTGTCTTGCACCAGATCGTCGGCAGCCCAGCGGTCACCCGTCAGCGAGCGGGCATAGCGCCGCAGGCGGGGAATGTGTTCGCTGAGCGCCGTGGCATTCATGGTTTGAGACGATCAGGGGCGGGCCGTGTGCCAGACCTGATTGAAACCGTCGCCCGTGCGGTCGCCCGGCTTGCTGTCCTTGGCCCAGTGGTACAGCGGCTTGCCTTTGAAGGCCCACTGCAGTTGGCCATCATCGCGGGTGAGCACGCTGTAGTCGCCGCGGGCCTTGTCGGTGGCGCTGGCCTTCAGAGGCGGCCAGTTGGTGGCGCAAGGACCGTTGCACATCGATTTGCCTGAGCCGGCGGTGTCTCGGTCAAACACGTAAAGCGTCATGCCGCTGGGGCCCACCAGCGCATCGCCCGACACCGTGGCGGGCAGGGGAGGCGAGCTCATCGAGGCGCACCCGCCCAGCAAAGCAGTGGCCAACAGAGTGGCGACAAGCGCCGAACGCGAAAAATTCAAGGGGGTCATGGTGTTCTCCTGGGTATGCAGGGGGTCTGCAAGTGGGTGAACACGTCGCGAGCCCGGAATATTCCGTGACGCTGAAAAAAAATTTCAGGGTCAGCGGTTGCGGCTCTTCATGGCCCGCTCCACCTCACGCTTGCCCTCGCGGTCCTTGATGGTGTCGCGCTTGTCGTGCTCGGCCTTGCCCTTGGCCAGAGCCACTTCGCACTTGATCTTGCCGTTCTTCCAATGCAGGTTGATCGGCACCAGGGTGTAGCCTTTTTGTTCCACCTTGCCGATCAGGCGCTTGATTTCGTCTTTCTTCATCAGCAGCTTTTTGGTGCGGATGGAGTCCGGGCTGACGTGGGTGGAGGCTGATCTCAGCGGGTTGATCATGCAGCCCAGCACATACAGCTCGCCATCACGGATCACGACATAGCCGTCGGTGAGCTGGACTTTGCCTTCGCGGGCGGCCTTGACCTCCCAGCCTTGCAGCACCATGCCCGCCTCGAAGCGCTCTTCGAAGAAATAATTGAACGCGGCCTTCTTGTTGTCGGCAATGCGGGTAGAGGTTTCGGGTTTTTTCGCCATGGTGTCCAGATGGGGCGGCAACAAGAGATTGAAAGAGCCGGGCCATCCCGACCCTGCCATCGCCGCGGCTTGCGGCCAAAAGGCGGCAGCCACTCACTACAATCCGTTTCGCCTGAACCCAAGATTTTAGGCGCCCCGGTGCCTGTGGGGCGCCGAGTTGCGGGCTGGCCCGCAAATTCATGAAAACCGTCAACAAGTCCGTCCTGATCTGGTACAGCCCGCAGGAAATGTTCAAGCTGGTCACCGATGTGGCGCAATACCCCCAATTTCTGCCTTGGTGCGACCACGCCCAGGTCCTGGCCAAGCAAGAGGGCGGTATGACGGCCGAGGTGGGCATCGCCTTCAGCGGCATCCGTCAGACCTTCGTCACTGAAAACACCCATGTGGAAGGCCGCGAGGTGGGCATGAAACTGGTGAAGGGGCCTTTTTCCAAGCTCGAAGGCACCTGGCAATTTTTGCCGGTGGGTGATGGCACGCAGCGCGCCTGTCGTGTTGAGCTGGTGCTGAGCTATGGTTTTTCCAACAAGGCGCTTGGCGCGCTGGTCGGGCCGGTTTTCGACAAGATTGCCGGCAGCCTGGTGGATGCTTTCGTCAAACGGGCTGAGCAGGTGTATGGCTGAGTCCACCCCGTTGCTGACCCTCACCGTGGCGATGGCCCCGGCGCCTCGTCAGGTGCTCGAGCAGGCACTGAGGCTGCCTGCGCCCGTCACGGTCATGCAGGCGCTTCGTGCCTCGGGATGGCTGGAAGCCGGCGAGGGCATCGATCTGAACCACTACACCGTCAGTGTCTGGGGGCGACGGGCTGGCTGGGATCAGCCCCTGCGGGAGGGTGACCGGGTCGAGCTGTGTCGCGCCCTGGTGGTCGACCCCAAGGTCGCACGGCGCGAGCGCTTTGCCAAGCAAGGTGCACGGGGCACCGGTCTGTTCGCCCGGCGCCGGCCAGGGGCTGCGGCCGGTTACGGCGCCTGAGGCGGGCTGGCCGCGCCGCTGCCGGCGCTGGGTGCCAGCCAGTCAGCGGCAATCCGAGTCGATCGTGGCCTGAGCACGGGTGACTTCGGCGTTGCGGGCACTGTCGTCCAGAATGACCCGCTCGCCGTTTTCGTTGACCTGCGCCAGTCGGATGCCTGATTGCAGGGTGGCCATGTTCTGGCGGGCCCGCGCGCAGTTGTCGGCCTTTTGGCTGGCAATGCGTGCCTCTTCTGCTTTCTTTTTCTCGTTTTCTGCCGCTTCGGCCTGGCGCTTGCGCTCTTCGACGGCCTTGTCCAGATTGCTCTTGCCAGGGGTTGCGGCGGGTTTGGGGGCGTCCGGCGTGTCGCTGCGAGCGCCATTTGCCGCGTCGTTGCCCCCCGAGGCATCGCCTGCGGAACGCGCCGGCATGCCAGGCTGCTTCAGGATGCTCTTGGCCGGCACCTCGGGTGGCGGGGCCCGATCGCTGAACACTTTGCGGCCATCCTTGTCCAGCCACATCCATTGGGCAAAAGCAGGGGTCGCCGCCATCAGCAGGGCGGCAGAAAGCAGCAGCAAAAGTGATCTCATGGCCTGAGTTTATCCTGCGGCCATTGTCCCGCGACAGTCCGCCAAAAGCAGGTTGTGAGGGGCCAGCCGGTCAAGGGTCCCCGACACGGCTACAATCCTTCTTTTGGAGCTTTGACATGCGCCTTCTCGGAAAAGCGCTCACCTTCGACGATGTGTTGTTGGTGCCAGCGTACTCCCAAGTCCTGCCAAAGGACACTTCCCTCGCCACGAAATTCACCCGAAACATTACCCTGAACCTGCCCTTGGTGTCTGCCGCCATGGACACGGTGACGGAAGCCCGCCTGGCGATCGCGATCGCCCAGGAAGGGGGCATCGGGATCGTCCACAAGAACCTCACTGCGCAAGAGCAGGCCGCTCAGGTGGCCAAGGTCAAGCGCTACGAATCCGGCGTGTTGCGCGATCCGGTGGTCATCACCCCGGAGCACACCGTGCTGCAGGTGATGCAGCTGTCCGAGCAACTGGGCATCTCGGGTTTCCCGGTGTGCGACGGTGGCAAGGTGGTGGGCATCGTGACCGGCCGTGACCTGCGTTTTGAAACCCGCTACGACGTCAAGGTCTCGCAGATCATGACGCCGCGCGAGAAACTCATCACGGTCAAAGAGGGCGCCACCGCCGAAGAGGCCAAGGCCCTGCTGAACAAGCACCGCCTGGAGCGCCTGATGGTGGTCAACGACGCCTTTGAGCTCAAGGGCCTGATCACTGTCAAAGACATCACCAAACAGACCAGCTTCCCCAATGCCGCACGCGATCCCTCGGGCCGTCTGCGGGTGGGCGCTGCCGTCGGCGTGGGTGAGGGCACCGAAGAACGCGTTGAAGCCCTGGTCCGGGCCGGCGTCGATGCCATCGTGGTCGACACCGCCCACGGCCATAGCAAGGGTGTGATCGAGCGCGTGCGCTGGGTCAAGCAGAACTACCCCCAGATCGAAGTCATTGGCGGCAACATCGCCACCGGCGCTGCGGCGCTGGCCCTGGTGGAAGCCGGTGCCGATGCGGTCAAGGTCGGTATCGGCCCCGGCTCGATCTGCACGACCCGCATCGTGGCCGGCGTGGGTGTGCCCCAGATCATGGCCATCGACAACGTGGCCAGTGCTCTGAAAGGTACCGGTGTGCCCCTGATCGGCGACGGTGGCATTCGTTACAGCGGTGACATCGCCAAGGCTTTGGCGGCAGGCGCCTCCACCGTGATGATGGGCGGCATGTTTGCGGGCACCGAAGAAGCCCCGGGCGAAGTGATCCTGTTCCAGGGCCGCAGCTACAAGAGCTACCGCGGCATGGGCAGCATCGGCGCCATGCAACAAGGCAGTGCCGACCGCTACTTCCAGGAGTCCAGCACCGGCAACCCGAATGCCGACAAGCTGGTGCCCGAAGGCATCGAAGGCCGTGTGCCCTACAAGGGCTCCATGGTCTCCATCGTGTACCAGATGGCGGGCGGCATCCGGGCCTCCATGGGCTACTGCGGTTGCGGCACCATTGCCGAAATGCATGAGCATGCCGAATTCGTCGAGATCACCTCGGCCGGCATCCGCGAAAGCCACGTGCACGACGTGCAGATCACCAAAGAAGCGCCCAACTACCGCGCCGAGTAAGCGAAGCCCCTGCGATGCAACACCAGAAAATCCTCATCCTCGACTTCGGCTCCCAGGTCACCCAGCTGATCGCACGTCGCGTGCGCGAAGCCCATGTGTTCTGCGAGGTTCATCCCTGCGACGTGTCTGACGAGTGGATTCGCCAATACGCGGCCGATGGCCAGCTCAAGGGCGTGATCCTGTCCGGCAGCCATGCCAGCGTCTATGAAGAAACCACCGACAAGGCGCCTCAGGCCGTGTTCGAGCTGGGGATTCCGGTGTTGGGCATCTGCTATGGCATGCAAGCCATGGCGCACCAGTTGGGCGGCAAGGTCGAAGGCGGCCACAAGCGTGAATTCGGCTTTGCCGCGGTGCGCGCCCGCGGGCATACCCGTCTGCTCGAAGGCATCCAGGACTTCGTCACCGACGAAGGCCATGGCATGCTCGACGTGTGGATGAGCCACGGCGACAAGGTCACCGAGCTGCCCCCGGGCTTCAAGCTCATGGCCAGCACCGACAGCTGCCCCATCGCCGGCATGGCCGACGAAGACCGTCGCTTCTACGCCGTGCAGTTCCACCCCGAAGTCACGCACACCAAACAAGGCCCGGCCTTGTTGCAGCGCTTTGTGCTGGGCATCTGCGGCGTCTCGCCGGATTGGATCATGGGCGACTACATCAGTGAGGCGGTCGAAAAGATCCGCCAGCAGGTGGGCGACGAAGAGGTGATCCTGGGCCTGTCGGGTGGCGTGGACTCCAGCGTGGCCGCCGCGCTGATCCACCGCGCCATCGGCGACCAACTGACCTGTGTGTTCGTCGACCACGGTCTGCTGCGCCTGAACGAGGGCGACATGGTGATGGAGATGTTTGAAGGCAAGCTCCACGCCAAGGTGATCCGTGTGGATGCCTCCGACCTGTTCCTGGGGCAATTGGCCGGCGTCAGCGAGCCCGAAGCCAAGCGCAAGATCATTGGTCGCGAGTTTGTCGAAGTCTTCAAGTCCGAAGCGGCCAAGCTCAAGGCCGGCAATGGCGGCCACAAGGGCGCCACCTTCCTGGCCCAGGGCACCATCTACCCCGACGTGATCGAGTCGGGCGGTGCCAAGAGCAAGAAGGCCGTCACCATCAAGAGCCACCACAACGTGGGCGGCCTGCCCGAGCAACTGGGCCTGAAGCTGCTGGAGCCCCTGCGCGAGCTGTTCAAGGACGAAGTGCGCGAGCTGGGCGTCGCCCTGGGCCTGCCTCACGAAATGGTCTACCGCCATCCCTTCCCAGGCCCCGGCCTGGGGGTGCGCATCCTGGGCGAGGTCAAGAAGGAATACGCCGATCTGCTGCGCCGCGCCGACGCCATCTTCATCGAAGAGCTGCGCAACTTCCGTGACGAGGCCACCGGCAAGACCTGGTACGACCTCACCAGCCAGGCATTCACCGTCTTCCTGCCGGTCAAGAGCGTGGGCGTGATGGGCGATGGCCGCACCTACGACTACGTGGTGGCCCTGCGCGCCGTGCAGACCAGCGACTTCATGACCGCTGACTGGGCCGAGCTGCCCTACGCGTTGCTGAAGAAGGTCTCCAGCCGAATCATCAACGAGGTGCGTGGCATCAACCGCGTCACCTACGACGTGAGCTCCAAGCCGCCAGCGACGATCGAGTGGGAATGATCCCGCGTTTGGCAATGGCTGGCACCACCAGGCACTAAAACAACGCTAAGCCCGCGATTTCGCGGGTTTTTTTCATTTTTTTAGTGGCACTGACTGGCACCTTCTGGCACGTCCAAGCAGACTTTTTTCATGGCATTCTGAATGGTACTATGCGTCATCGATGCCATGATTGACTTCAATACCATGCCATGAAGCTACGGGTTGACATGGTATTGAAATCACGCAAGTGATTGATCTACATAGAAAAGACGGCAAAAATGAGAGTCGTCTTGAGCATGGTATCGGCGACCGATTAGGACCGAGAACATGCTGACTGATACCAAGCTGCGCAGCCTGAAAGCGCAGGACAACTCTACAAGGTGAACGACCGCGATGGCCTCTATGTGGCCGTAACCCCGGCGGGGGCGATCTCCTTTCGCTACAACTACTCGATCAACGGCCGGCAGGAGACCATCACCTTCGGACGCTATGGCGTCGGAGGGATCACCCTGGCCGAAGCTCGCGAGCAGCTGGCGGACGCCAAAAAGATGATCGCCAACGGCAAGTCGCCGGCGAAGGAGAAGGCGCGAGACAAGGCCCGCGTGAAGGATGCTGAGACTTTTGGCGCGTGGGCTGAGAAATGGCTACGCGGGTATCAGATGGCCGACTCCACCCGTGACATGCGCCGGGCGGTCTATGAACGTGAGCTGAAGCCGAAATTCAGCAACCAGAAGCTGGTCGAAATCACCCACGAGGATCTGCGGGCGTTGACCGATGCCATCGTGGAGCGCGGCGCACCGGCCACAGCAGTACATTCCCGCGAGGTGGTGCTGCAGGTCTACCGCTGGGCCATTGAGCGCGGCCAGAAGGTCGAGAACCCGGCAGAGCTAGTGCGCCCGACCACCATTGCCAAGTTCGAGCCGCGCGACCGGGCGCTAACGCCGGATGAGATCGCGCTGATGTACCAGTACATCGAGCGCATTGGCACCACACCATCTATTCGGGCAGCGGCCAAGCTGCTATTGCTGACGATGGTTCGCAAGAGCGAATTAACGAACGCCACCTGGAGCGAGATCAGTTTCAGCGAGGCGCTGTGGACGATCCCCAAGGAGCGGATGAAGCGGCGTAACCCGCACCTGGTGTTCCTATCCCGGCAGGCGCTCGACATTTTCATTGCCCTGAAGACCTTTGCCGGCGGATCGGACTATGTGCTGCCGTCACGCTACGACTCGGATGCGCCAATGAGCAGCGCCACGCTTAACCAGGTGCTGACGCTGACGTACAGTGAGCGTCCAGTCAGACCATCTTGAGGAATCGTTAGGCACATAGGAGTCTCGTGTCCACCTCAACTTTTGGTGGAT
>NZ_JBYTDE010000011.1:37717-191302 GCF_058791075.1 Curvibacter sp. EU05-FHT14A10 | reverse complement strand
GCCTTTCTTTGCTTACTTTCTTTGGCGAGACAAAGAAAGTGAGGCGCCCGCCGGGGCGCAATCCCGGCCTCCGCCCTCAAACAAAGAGCAGAACCACCAGAGCGCAGCGGCAACAAAGAGCCCACAACAAATGGACAAGGCACGCCCCCTTCAGGGCCCCTCCCCTCAAACTTGGCTGAAATCCGGCCGCCGTTTCTCCAGAAACGCCGTGAACGCCTCCTTGGCCGCCGGCTCACCGAGCATGCGCCCAAAGCTGGCGCCCTCTTCAGCCATGCGCTGGGCCACCAGGGCCGACTGCCCGCCCTTCATGAGGCGCTTGGTCTCGACCAGCGAGCTCAGGGGCTTGGCGGCCAGCTTGCGGGCCACGGTCTGGGCCACGCCATTGCATTCGGTGGGGGGCACCACGCGGTTCACCAGGCCCACCTCGAGGGCCGCTTCGGCCATGAAAGGCTCGCCCAGCAACAGGGCCTCGGCAGCGCGGTGATAGCCCAGCATCTGCGGCACCAGCAGGCTTGATGCGGCCTCGGGGCACAGGCCCAGGTTCACGAAAGGCATCGAGAAGGCGGCGTTGTCGCCGGCATAGACCAGATCGCAATGGAACAGCATCGTGGTGCCGATGCCCACGGCCGGGCCGCAGACCGCGGCCACCAAGGGCTTGGGAAAGGCGGCCAGGTTGTGCAGAAAGCGGAACACCGGCGAGTTCATGCCGGCTGGCGGCTTGTTCAGGAAGTCGCCGATGTCATTGCCGGCGCTGAAGATCGCGATATCGCCCTGGAACACCACCACGCGCACAGCGCTGTCGGCCTCGGCCGCCGCCAGGGCGTCGGCCATGGCGGCGTACATGTCGGCGGTGATCGAGTTCTTCTTGTCGACGCGGTTCAGGGTGATGGTGCACACACCGGCTTCGGTGTGGATCAGGATGTCTTGGCTCATGAGAATGGGCTCCTTGGGGGTGGGCGGAAAGGCAGGCGAAAGCGGGGCTTGTGGCTCCGCCTATTCCTTGAAATAGACGATCTGGTGGGTGCTGACCAGCAGGCGGCCGGCCTGGTTCCATAGCTGGGCGGTCTGGTCGAAGAAGCCGTTGCGGAACTCCTGGGCCCGGGCCTGGCCCAGCACGTGGCCGCTGCCGGTGGCGGCCAGTTCGGCCTGGCCCACATGGAAATACGTGGTGATGGAGACCGTGCCGGCCGGCACGCGCGAGGCGCGGCGCAACCAGACCCGCGGGAAGAAGATGTCGGACAGGGCAGCCAGGGCCGGGAAGTCAAGCGGCCGCGGCGGGTCATCGCGCATCCACAGCTGCGACAGGCTGTTGTCGCCACGCCCGTCCCAGGTGTGCGGGATCACGCCCACCACGGGGCGCATCTCGTAGCGTTCGATCCAGGCCACGCCCTTGGGCGGGTGCATGCGCTGCAGCGATTCAGGGGCGGGCACCTCGGGCATGGGCGTGTCGGACACGCTCCAGGTTTCGCGCCGTGCTGCGGTCACCGCGGTGGCCGTGGTGGTCACCACGGGCTGGCCCTCGGCATCGCGCTGCACGATGGAGATCGTCCAGTGCTGGGTGGACCGGTTGGTGCGCACTGGCTGGGCCTGCACCTCGAACTCGCCCTCCGTCAGGGCGCCGGCGTAGTTCACGGTCAGCGACAGCGGCTCGCCCAGCAAGGCCGGGTGCTGCAACACGGCCTGCAGGCAGGTGGCGGCGGTGGTGCCACCAAACGGCCCCACCATGTTCCAGTAGGCCGGGCTGGTGTGGCCCTGGCTGCGCTGCAGCGGGCTGGTGGCGCCGGGTTCGGTCGGGGACTGCGACTGAAGATCCAGTTGCAGCGCGGCATCAAGCGGGTGAAGGGTGCTCATGGGGCAGAAGTGTGCGGCAATCAGAAGGTTCCGACAGTCGAATGCGTGACGGGGGGCTGGCCCTGGCGCAGCAGGGCCAGCGCGTTCAGGCTGGCAATGGTACGCGGCCACAACGTGGCCCGGAACGACTCGCGGAACCAGCCGAAATGCCCGATGCGGCGCGCCAGGGCATCGACCGGGCGCACCACCTCGATGCGCCGGGGCGCATTGGCATAGAAGTCGATCAGGCTTTGCGTGCCGCGCAGGGTCATCATCTCGTCGTCCTGCACCGACAGGGCCAGCACCGGGTAGCGCACCCGGGCGTAGCTCTGCTCGGCCGTCGGGCCCTCGGCCCCCAGGCTGTAGCGCGGGTTCAGGCACCAGCGCCGCCACTGCAGGATCACGCCCGCCGGCAGGTCGCCCACCTTGCCCAGGCGGCGGCCCGGAAAGTAGCCGAACAGGCGCGTGGCCAAGGGCACCAGCACCCACCAGAAATACGGCACGCTGCGCCGCAACTTGGGCGCGTTGTCGCGCCAGTAGCCACTGCCCGAGGCCAGGCTCAACAAGCCATCCACCTGCTCGGGGTGCTGGAACAGACCGGGCAGCTGGGCACCCAGGCTGTGGCCCACCAGGATCAAGGGGGTGCCCGGGCAGGCGGCGCGGGCCTGGGCCACCACAGCCTCGTAGTCGCGCACCCAGTCACGCAGGTCGGCCTGAAAGCCGCGCAGCGAGCCGCGCCAGGCTGGCCCCCGCGAATCACCCACGCCGCGGTAGTCGAAGGTGGTGACGCGGTAGCCCTGCTCGGCCAGCCAGCGCGCAAAAGGCTCGTAGTAAGCCTGGCGCACGCCCATGGCGGCCCCCAGGACCAGGTTGGCCAAAGGGGGGGTGGCGGGCGCATAGGTGCGCATGGCCAGCGAGGCCGAATCGACGGTCAGAACCGAGGTCTGCATCACAGCATGTCTCCTGTTGAAAGCAGGCCAGTCTGCGCTGGCTCAGCGCCTGTCGGCGGGCAGCCCGTACGGTGGCGGCCACACCGGGGTGAACGAACGCTCAGCAGCGTTCGAAAATACCGGCCGCGCCCTGCCCCATGCCCACGCACATGGTGACCATGCCGTACTTGAGCTGGTGGCGTTGCAGCGCGTGCACCACGGTGGCCGAGCGGATGGCGCCCGTGGCCCCCAACGGGTGGCCCAGCGCGATCGCGCCGCCCATGCGGTTGACCTTGGCCGGGTCCAGGCCCAGGGTGTTCATCACTGCCAGCGACTGGGCCGCAAAGGCTTCGTTGAGCTCGAACCAGTCGATGTCGTCCTGCTTCAGGCCGGCATAGCGCAGGGCCGCTGGGATCGCCTCGATCGGGCCGATGCCCATGATGTGGGGCGGCACGCCCTTGCTGGCAAAGCTCACGAAGCGCGCCAGCGGCTTGAGGCCGAAGCGTTTGACGGCCGATTCGCTGGCCAGGATCAGCGCACCGGCGCCGTCCGAGGTCTGCGAGCTGTTGCCGGCAGTGACCGAGCCGCGGGCCGCGAACACGGTCTTGAGCTTGCCCAGGCCTTCCAGGGTGGTGTCCGGGCGGGCGCCCTCGTCAAGGCTGACGATGCGGGTCTTCTGGCTGACCTCGCCGGTGGCCAGGTCGGGGCGGCGCTCGGTCACCTCGATGGGCGTGATCTCGGCCGTGAACTCACCGGCCTGCTGCGCCTTGAGGGCCTTCAGGTGCGACTGCAGGGCGAATTCGTCCTGCGCCTCACGGCTGACCTTCCATTGCTGAGCCACTTTCTCGGCGGTCAGGCCCATGCCGTAGGCAATGCCCACGTCGCCGTCGCGCTCGAAGATGCTGGGCGACAGCGAGGGCGAGTTGCCCATCATGGGCACCATGCTCATGCTTTCGACGCCGGCCGCGATCATCACCTCGGCCTCACCCACGCGGATGCGGTCGGCCGCCATCTGCACCGCCGACAGGCCGGAGGCACAGAAGCGGTTCACGGTGATGCCGCCCACGCTGGTGGGCAGGCCCGCCAGCACGGCTGCGACGCGGGCCACGTTCAGGCCCTGCTGGGCCTCGGGGATGGCGCAGCCGCAGATGATGTCTTCGATGCTGGCCGGGTCCAGATCAGGCACCTGGGCCAGAGCAGCCTTCAAGGTGGTGGCCAGCAGGTCATCGGGCCGGGTGTTGCGGAAGAAGCCGCGGTGCGAACGCCCGATGGGGGTGCGCGTGGCAGCAACGATGTAGGCGTCCTGGATGGGGTGGGCCATGGTGAAACTCCTTCAGTTCTTTTTCGGGCGGCTGGCGGGAACCCAGGCCCAGACAAATTCGCATTGCACCGGCGCAGCGCCGGTGTCGTCGGTGACCGTGACGGACACGCTCAGCTCGCCCTGCTCGTTGGCCTGCATATAGGCCGCCTGCTCGGGGGTCAGAACGGCCACAGCCTTGAGTCCGCCCTTGGCCCGCTGCACCACGTGCATGGCGGCACGCTGCAACACCGGGGTGCAGTCATCGCGCACGTTCATGCCAATGACCAGGCCGGTCGCGCTTTCCGCCAGCAGGTGGATGGCCGAGGTGTGCACGTCACCGCTCTGGTTGTGCAGGCGTGGGGCCGTGGCCAGGCGCACCTCGGCACGCTCGGTGCTGAGGCCCGCAAAGCGCACACCGACCGTGCCGGTGAAGGGCACGGCGCGGCGCAGGATGATGCTCTGCACCCAGCCCCGCATGAAGCCGGGGGCCTCGTCCAGGCGCATCAGCGAGCGCTGCAGCTTGTTGGGGGGGCGGTCCATGGCGGTCAAGGCTTGGGGGCTCAAAGGCACGCTCGTCGGGCCGCTCAATTGCGCACCGGCTTGCCGGTGGACAACATGCCCATGATGCGTTCCTGCGTCTTGGGATGCACGATCAGCGAGCAGAAAGCCTTGCGCTCCAGCGCCATCAGGTAGTCCTCGCTGACCAGCGTGCCCGCATCCACATCACCGCCGCAGACCACGTTGGCGATCAGGCTGCCGATGTGAAAGTCGTGCTGGCTGATGAAGCCACCGTCGCGCATGTTGACCAGCTGTCCCTTGATGGTGGCCAGCCCGCTGCGCCCGGCCACCGGGAACAGGCGCTTGATCGGGGCGCGCCAGCCGCCATTGAACAGGGCCTTGGCCTCATTCAGGGCCACGAACAGCAGCTCATCCTTGTTGGGCACGATGAGGTCGCTGTCCAGCAGGTAGCCCAGCTTGCGCGATTCGAGCGCACTGGTGCCCACCTTGGCCATGGCGGCGGCGGTGAAGCCTTCGGTCAGGAAGGGCAGCAGATCCTTGCCGGTGGAGGCCGCCGCGTTCTCGGCGGCGCGGCGCGCGATGTAGGTCAGGCCGCCGGCGCCCGGCACCAGACCCACGCCCACTTCGACCAGGCCGATGTAGCTTTCCATGGCCACCACGCGGCGAGCCGAGTGCACGGCCAGCTCGCAGCCACCGCCCAGGGCCAGACCGCGCACGGCCGACACCACCGGCACGCCGGCATAGCGCAGGCGCAGCATCAGTTGCTGCAGCTCGTGCTCGGCGCCTTCGATGGCATCCACCCCGGCAATCATGAAGGCCGGCAGCATGGACTGCAGGTCGGCACCGGCGCTGAAAGGCTCGTCGCCCGACCAGATCACCAGGCCCTTGTACTGCTGCTCGGCCAGCTCGATGCCTTGTTGCAGGCCTTCGACCACGCCCGGGCCGATCGCGTGCATCTTGCTCTTGATGCTGGCGATCAGCACCTCGTCATCCAGCGTCCACAGGCGGATGGCTTCGTCTTCATGCAGGGTCTTGCCTGCGGTCTCGAATCGGACCGAGCCGTCGCCCAGCAGCGCCTCAGGGAAATGCTGACGCTGGTACACCGGCAACTGGCGGCGCGGCTCGAAGGCATGGGTGCTCGGGTTGTACGATCCCTGGGGCGTGTGAACGCCGCCGGCCTCGGCCACCGGGCCCTTGAACACCCACTCGGGCAGCGGCGCATTGCACAGCGTCTTGCCAGCGGCGATGTCTTCATTGATCCACTGCGCCACCTGCAGCCAACCGGCCTCTTGCCACAGCTCAAAGGGGCCCTGCTTCATGCCGAAGCCCCAGCGCATGGCCTGGTCCACGTCGCGGGCGTTGTCGGCGATGCTGGCCAGGTGCACGGCGGCGTAATGGAAGCTGTTGCGCAGGATGGCCCACAGGAACTGACCTTGCGGGCCTTCGGCGTTGCGCAGCAACGCCAGTCGCTGGGCCGCGGGCTTCTTGAGCATGCGGCCGTACACCTCGTCGGCCTTCTGGCCACCGGGCACATAGTCTTCGCTTTCCAGCTCGAAGCGCAGCACCTCGCGGCCCACCTTCTTGTAGAAGCCCGCCTTGGTCTTCTGGCCCAGGTGGCCGAGCTCAAGCAGCTTCTTGAGCACCGCCGGGGTGCCAAAGCTGCCGTAGAAGGGGTCGGTCTCGAGGGTGAGGTTGTCCTGCAGCGTCTTGATGACGTGGGCCATGGTGTCCAGGCCCACCACGTCGGCGGTGCGGAAGGTGCCTGAACTGGCCCGGCCCAGCTTCTTGCCGGTCAGGTCATCGACCACGTCGTAGCTCAGGCCAAAGTTCTCGACTTCCTTCATGGTGGCCAGCATGCCGGCGATGCCGACGCGGTTGGCGATGAAGTTGGGGGTGTCCTTGGCACGTACCACGCCCTTGCCCAGGCCGCTGGTGACGAAGCTCTCGAGCTGGTCGAGGATCACCGGCTGAGTGGTGGGGGTGGCGATCAGCTCCACCAGGTACATGTAACGCGGCGGGTTGAAGAAGTGGATGCCGCAAAAGCGCGGCTTGATGGCTTCGGGCAAGGCCTCGCTGAGCTGGGTGATCGACAGTCCCGAGGTGTTGGACGCCACGATGGCGTGCGGGGCCACGAAGGGCGCGATCTTCTTGTAGAGGTCAAGCTTCCAGTCCATGCGCTCGGCGATGGCCTCGATGATGAGGTCGCAGTCGCGCAGCTGTTCCAGATGCTCTTCGTAGTTGGCCTGGCCGATCAGGGCCGCGTCGTCGGCCACGCCCAGGGGCGCGGGCTTGAGCTTTTTCAGGCCATCGATGGCGCGCGTGACGATGCCGTTCTTGGGGCCTTCCTTGGCCGGCAGATCGAACAGCACCACGGGCACCTTGACGTTGACGAGGTGGGCGGCAATCTGCGCGCCCATCACGCCTGCGCCGAGCACGGCGACTTTTTTCACTTGGAATCGGTTCATTTGATTTCCTGTTCGCACGGGGCACCTGAAGGGGCGCCCCGGACCTTATTCAATGCGTTGCCAGACCTGGGTGCGGTAGAAGGGGCCGATGTAGCCCCGCACCTGCAACTGCTTGCCGCCCTCCAGCGGCACCAGGCGCACGGTGTATTCCTTGCCGTTTTCGGGGTCGAGGATCTTGCCGCCTTCCCACTCGGGCTTGCCCTCGGCCTGGCGCACCCCGCGGATGATCTCCATGCCGAGCTTGGGCTTGCCCTTGCGATCGTCGCTGCACTGGGTGCACAGCGGCTCGGCCGAGCGGGTGATGGCCTTCTCGATGCGGCCACTGAGCACACCCGCGGCATCGGCCGCGATGCGGATCTCGGCCTTGGCCTCGCCCGAGGCATCATCCACGCTGCGCCACAGGCCCACCGGGGTGGTCTGCGCCAGCACGGGCCAGGCCAGCGCCATCAGCGCCGTGGCCAGAACGTTCTTGATCTTCATCGCGGTCTCCTGCTGGGGCGGCGGTTCAGGCTCAGGCGAACACGGCCTCGGTGTCCATCAACACCTTGGAGCCGGCACGGGCGGTGCGCATCAGCGAAGCGGTTTCAGGGAACAGCTTGGCAAAGTAGAAGCGCGCGGTCTGCAGCTTGGCCTGGTAGAACGGGTCGGTGTTGCCGGCCGCGATCTCCTTGAGTGCCACGGAGGCCATGCGGGCAAAGAAGTAGGCAAACACCAGGTGGCCGGCCACGCGCAGGTAGTCGACCGCGGCGGCGCCCACTTCGTCGGGGTTCTGGAAGCCCTTGAAGCCGATCTCGGTGGTGAACTTGGTCATCTGGTCGCCCAGGTAGGCCAGCGGGTTGATGAACTCGGCCATCTTCTCGTTGACGCCTTCGGCCTCGACCAGTTGGGCCACCAGCTTGCCGAACTTCTTCAGCGAGGCCCCGTTGTTGCCCAGGATCTTGCGGCCCAGCAGGTCCAGCGACTGGATGGTGTTGGTGCCTTCATAGATCATGTTGATGCGGGCATCGCGCACGTACTGCTCCATGCCCCATTCCTTGATGTAGCCGTGGCCGCCAAACACCTGCTGGCAAGCGGTGGTGGAGGTCCAGGCGTTGTCGGTGATGAAGGCCTTGACGATGGGGGTCAGCAGCGCAACCAGCTCGGCCGAGTCCTTGCGCACCTTTTCGTCGGGGTGGTTCAGTTCCTTGTCGAGCAGCACGGCACAGAAGCAGGCCATGGCGCGGCCACCTTCGGCATAGGCACGGGCCGTCAGCAGCATCTTGCGCACATCGGGGTGCACGATGATCGGATCGGCCGGCTTGTCCTTGGCCTTGGTGCCGGTCAGCGAGCGCATCTGGATGCGGTCCTTGGCGTAGGCCAGGGCATTCTGGTAGGCCACTTCGGTCAGGCCCAGCGACTGGTTGCCCACGCCCAGGCGGGCGGCGTTCATCATCACGAACATGGCGGCCAGGCCCTTGTTGGGCTGGCCCACCATCGTGCCCACCGCACCATCGATGACGATCTGTGCCGTGGCATTGCCATGGATGCCCATCTTGTGCTCCAGGCCACCGCAGTAGATCGGGTTGCGCTCGCCCACGCTGCCATCGGCATTCACCTTGAACTTGGGCACCACGAACAGGCTGATGCCCTTGCTGCCCTGCGGCGCATCCGGCAGGCGAGCCAGCACCAGGTGCACGATGTTGGAGGTCATGTCGTGCTCACCGGCGCTGATGAAGATCTTGTTGCCGGTGATCTTGTAGGTGCCGTCGGCCTGGGGTTCGGCCTTGGTGCGCAGCAGGCCCAGGTCGGTGCCGCAATGCGGCTCGGTCAGGCACATGGTGCCGGTCCACTCACCGCTGGTGAGCTTGGGCAGGTACAGGCGCTTCTGTTCGTCGGTGCCGTGGGCATGCAGGGCCTCGTAGGCGCCGTGGCTCAGGCCCGGGTACATGGTCCAGGCCTGGTTGGCCGAGTTCATCATCTCGTAGAAGCACTGGTTGACCACGAAGGGCAGGCCCTGGCCGCCGTAGTCGGGGTCGCACGACAGTGCGGCCCAGCCGCCTTCGACGAACTTTTCGTAGGCCGCCTTGAAGCCGGTGGGGGTCTTGACTTCATGGGTGCTCTTGTCCAGCACGCAACCCTCGGTGTCGCCGCTGATGTTCAGCGGGAAGGTGACCTCGGCCGCGAACTTGCCGCCTTCTTCGAGCACGGCGTTGATGGTGTCGGCATCGATGTCGGCGTGCTTGGGCAGGGCCTTGAATTCATCGCTGACCTTGAGCACTTCATGCAACACGAATTGCATGTCACGCAGAGGGGGGGTGTAAGCAGGCATGGGATCACTCCTTGGTGCGGATCGGGGTTTTGGAAGAAAGGGTTTTGGCCGGTGCGAGGTCGGTGGCGCCGCACCGGGCCAGGATGTTGTCGAAGCCCTGGGTGGCCTTCTGGATCGAGCCCGGGTGCTTCAGAAAGCGGGCCTCGTAGTGCAGTGCGAGGATCAGTCCGTGGATCTCGAACAGCATCTGGTCCTCGTCCACATCGGGGCCGAGCTGGCCGTCGTGCTTGGCGAGGGTGATGGCACGCTTCATCGCGGCGTGCCAGGTCATGACGGAGCTGGCCAGCGCATCGCGCACCGGGCCGGGGCGGTCGTCAAACTCGACGGCGCCGCTGATGTACAGGCAGCCCGAGTCGATTTCGACCGAGGTGCGCTTCATCCAGTTGGCAAACATGGCGCGCAGGCGAGGCAGGCCGCGCGGTGCCGACAGCGCAGGGAAGAACACCTCTTCCTCGAAACGCACGTGGTATTCGCGGATGACGGAAATCTGCAGCTCTTCGCGCGAGCCGAAGTGGGCAAACACGCCCGACTTGCTCATCTGGGTGACCTCAGCCAGGGCACCGATCGACAGGCCTTCCAGGCCGATCTGGGTGGCCAGGCCCAGGGCCGCCTCGACGATGACAGCCTTGGTCTGCAGCCCCTTTTGCAGCGCGCGGCCACGGCGGGCAGGCGCTGCCGCCGCCGGGCGTGCAGTGCCTGGCGAGATGGCTGACGAACGAATGGTGGACATGGATGGGCGGCTCACAAAATAAAACGAACGGTCGTGCTATTTTGCAGTAATTTTTGTGACAGCCCTTTGAATACCCCAAAGAATTTGAAGGAAATTGCCGACCGATCACCAGGGTTTACCCTTGGTTTCGACTCGGATCGGCTCAGAAACAGGGACCCGCGCTCGATCGCGGTCTTGGCGCAGGCCGGCCCCGCCCGGCGTCAACCCAGGTTTTCGTGGTGTCCAGGGCGGCCCTGGCGCCAATAAGCCGAGACACGCATCAGGGCAGCGGGCTGGCCCAGGCCCAGCCAGTGGGCGCGCAACTCGGCCATGGTCAGGGCCTCGCCAGCGGCCCAGGCAAAGACGGTGCCCTCGGGCCAGGCCATCTCCCGAACGGCCTGCAGCAGGCGCTGGCCGGGGGCGGACTCTCCACGCACCAGCCAGCGCAGATGCACCTGGGCCGCACTGGCCAGCACGCGTTGCTCTTCGGCGGCCGCCACTTCGATCAGGACCGTGGCCCGGGCGCCGGCCGGCAGCTCCGCCAAGCGACGCGCGATGGCAGGCAGCGCGCTTTCATCGCCGGCCAGCACGTAGGCATCGTGCCCAGCCGGCAGCACCATCGATCCGCGCGGGCCGCCCAGGCCCACTTCATCACCCGGCCGGGCCTGGGCGGCCCAGGTGGCGGCGGGGCCTTCACCATGCAGGGCAAATTCCAGGTCCAGCTCCAGGGCCTGGGCATCGAAGTGCAGCGGCGTGTAGTCACGCATGACGGGGCGATCGGCCTCGTTCAGGTCGGCTGGCCAGCTGACCCGCCCATCCTGCAGCGTGGGCAGCACCAGCGGCCGGCCCGGGGCGGGCGGCAACATCAGCTTGAGGTGGTCGTCGAAGCTGGCCGACACAAAGCCGCGCAGCGCCTCACCGCCGAGGGTCACGCTGACCACACCCGGGGTGGGTCGCCCGACACGCAGCACCTGCACGCGGCGCACCGGGTTGGCGTGGCGCACGCGCTGGGGCAGCAGATGGGCTGGCGCCTCGGTTGAGGAAGAGGAAGGGAGAGAAAGTTCAGAAGTCATGGCAGAGACAGCGGTTTATTTGGTTGATATGATCAACCAATAATCCAACATAAAGTTGATAATGTCAACCAAATCAGAAAAAACCACGACAACAGCAGGCGATCTGCACGACGAGGTGCTGGAAAGCCTTCAGGCGCTGGTGTTCAGCCTCAAGGGCCAGCTGCGTCACAGCCTGGGCGAGCAGCCCCTGGCGCTGGCGCCCATGGAGTTGCGGGCCTTGCAGTTCTTTGTGCGCCACCCGGAGGCCAGCCAGCGTGATCTGGTGCAGCACAGCGGGCGCGACAAGGCGCAGATCGCGCGGCTGATCAAGTCGCTGCTGGACAGCGGCCACCTGCAGGCCAGCCCCGACCCGGAGGATCGCCGCAGCCAACGCCTGAGCCCCACGCCCAGTGGCCTGGCATTGCACAAGCAATTGCACCAGGCCCGCCGCCAGGCCTTGGCCCGCAGCCTGACCGGGCTGGACGCGGGGGAGTTGGGCCAGTTGCTGGGCCTGCTCAAGCGCTTGCGCAGCAACCTGTCGGAACCCCATCCCCCCGCCTGAGCCGACCCACCGACGCCAGCGTCAGCAGCGACACTGGGACGGTCTCAGATGAACATGCCGCCCGAGGCCTCGATGCGCTGGGCGTTCACCCAAGCGCTGGCCGGCGACAGCAAGGCCGCCACGACCTGGCCAATGTCGTCAGGCAGGCCAACCCGGCCCAGGGCGGTCTGGCTGGCCACAAAGCGGTTCAGTTCGGGGTTGTCGCGCACGGCGCCGCCGCCAAAGTCGGTTTCGATCGCCCCGGGCGCCAGGGTATTGACGGCGATCCCGCGGGGCCCAAGCTCCTTGGCGAGGTAGCGGGTCAGCACCTCGATGCCGCCTTTCATGCTGGCGTAGGCCGCATAGCCGGGCAAGGCAAAACGGGTCAATCCACTGGACAGATTGAGAATCCGCCCGCCATCTCGCAGCAGCGGCAACAGCGCCTGGGTCAGGAAGAACACCCCCTTCAGGTGCAGGTTGAACAACAGGTCGAATTGCTCTTCGGTGGTGTCGGCCACGCTGGCGTGCACGCCCACCCCGGCGTTGTTCACCAGGGCGTCGATGCGGCTCACCTGCCAGCGCTCGGCCAGGGCCTCACGCACGGTGTCGGCGAAGACGGCGAAGCGGGCCGCCATGCCCTGCCCCTGGCCCAGTTCCAGCTCGATGGCCAGGGCACGCCGCCCCAGGGCCTCGATCTGCCGTACCACGCTCTGGGCCTCGGCCTGCTGGCTGCGGTAGGTGAAGACCACGTCCATGCCCTGAGCGGCGAGGGCCAGCGCCATGCTGCGGCCCAGCCCCCGGCTGCCGCCGGTGATCAAGACGACGGGGGCGGCGGAGCCCTCAGCGTTGCTGGGCGTGGGCTGGGGTGAATTGGTCAAGGTCATGGTCATGGTGGATCCTGGTAGGTGCGCCAGTGTCTGGCGCGGTGAGGGGATGCCCGCCAGTCTATTGATCTATATAAAACCAATAAATAACGATATTCATACTTCACTGTTCGATTTCAAATAACAATCAACACCATGAATCCGATCGATGCCCTGCACACCTTCGCCCGGGTGGCCGAATTGGCCAGCTTCACCCAGGCCGCGGCCCAGTTGGGCCTGCCCAAGGCCAGCGTGTCGCTGGCGGTGCAGCAGCTGGAAGCCCAACTGGGCACCCGGCTGTTGCTGCGCACCACCCGCCGCGTGCAACTGACCCCTGACGGGCAGGTCTTCTACGAACGTTGCAAGGACGTGCTGGCCGATCTGGACGAATTGCAGGGCCTGTTCCGGCAACACCCCACTCAACTGAGCGGTCGCCTGCGCGTGGACATGCCGGTGGGCACAGCACGCCAATTGGTCCTGCCCACGCTGCCCGACTTTTTGCGCGCCCACCCTGGCGTGCACCTGGAGCTGAGTTGCACCGACCGACGGGTGGACCTGGTGCGCGAGGGCTTCGACTGTGTGCTTCGGGTGGGTCCGCTGGACGACTCCGGCCTGATCGCGCGCCCGCTGGGCCTGCTGTCACAGAGCAACTGCGCCAGCCCGGCCTACCTGGCCGCGGCCGGCACACCGGGCGGCCTGGACGACCTGCGCCACCACCAGCTGGTGCATTACCAGCCGCAGTTGGGGGGGCGCCAGACCGGCTGGGAATGGGTGGACGAAAAAGGCCAGACCCGCACCCTGGCCATGCCCGGTTCGCTGAGCGTGAACAGCACCGAGGCCTACCAGGGCGCCTGCCTGGCAGGGCTGGGCCTGATCCAGGCCCCCACCGCCGGGTTGCGCAGCCTGCTGGAGCAAGGCTTGCTGGTCGAGGTGTTGCCGGCTTTCCGCGCCCCCCCGCTGCCGGTGTCGCTGCTGTACCCGCACCGGCGCCAATTGGCGCGCCGGGTGCAGGTGTTCATGGATTGGCTGGCCGAGGTGCTGAGGCCTTACCTGGACGATGCGTCAGGCGACGCTGGTCCCACGGCGCCCTCGGATCCCTCGGAGATGGCACGCAAGGCCTCCAGGTCCAGCAGCTCGATGGTGCCGTAACGCAGGTGCAGCCAGCCGCGCTGCTCCAGGCCATGCAAGGCCTTGTTGATGGTCTGGCGGCTCACCCCCAGCATCAGGGCCAGTTGCTCCTGCGGCAGGCGGATCAGCCGGCGTGGTGCGCCGGTGCGCCCGCCATAGCCCTGGGCCACCAGCCACAGGCGTTTGGCCAGACGCAGGTCCAGCGGCAACTGGGCAATATCTTCCAGGGCCGAGAACATCAATCGCAGCTTGCTGCTGGCCAGCCGGGCCACACTGCGCCAGTGCTCGGGATGCTGCGCCAGCCAGTCCAGCAGCTCATCACGGGGCACCAGCAGCACCGTGGTGTCGCCATCGGCCACCACATCGTGGCTGCGCGGCTGACCGTCGATCAGCGAGATCTCGCCCAGCCACTGGTAGGGCTCAATGAAGGCCAGCAGGGTTTCCTGCCCGCTGTCCTGCAGGCCACCCACGCGCAAAGCCCCTGCGGTGACACAGCACAGCGCCCCTTCCACGGCCCCGCGGTGGAACAGGCGCTCGCCATCGCTCAGCACCCAGAGCCGGCCCAGGGTCAGCAAAGCAGACTGGAACTCGGGCTCGCACTGGGCATACCAAAGCTCGCTGCACAAGGCGGCAGCCAGGGTCTGGGCAGAGGTGGTCGACGGTTTCATCGGAAAACTGAGCCTCCGGATTCGGCGGCATGGCGGTCTGGAATGTATTGATTTTGACAGTCCTTCGCCCCACAGCGGCCTAGCATGCGACGCAGACCCGTGCGCCCCCCCGGCGACGCGGGCCCCAGAACCAGGAGACACACCCATGAGAAACACCCAAGACCTGCTGACGCAATACGCCCGCTACCACCGAGACCCGCGCAACATCGCCACCCATTTCGTGGGCGTGCCCATGATTGTTCTGGCCGTGGGGGTGTTGCTGGCACGGGCCTCGATCGACCTGGCCGGCTGGACGATCTCGGCCGCCTGGCTGGCCTGGGCGGCCAGCACCGCGTGGTACTTGAGCCGCGGTCACCTGGGCGCCGGCGTCACCGTGAGCGCGGCCATCGCCGGCCTGATGGTGCTGGCCCACCCGCTGGCCGCTGGCACCACCGTCACCTGGCTGGCCTGGGGGCTGGGCCTGTTCGGCGTAGGCTGGGTGATCCAGTTCGTGGGCCACTACTACGAGGGCCGCAAGCCCGCCTTCGTGGACGATCTGGTGGGCCTGCTGGTGGGGCCTTTGTTCGTGAGCACCGAGCTGCTGTTTGCGCTGGGCCTGTGCCGGCCGCTGCGCCAGGCCATTGAGGCCGAGGCCGGCCCGGTGCAGTTGCGCACACCCCAATCGGCCTGAGGAGCCGGCCCCACCAGGGCAGCCGGCATGACACCGGCCTCAGGTGCTCATGCGCACCACCAGCCGGTAATCCAGCACCACGCAGGGCTGCTCGACCGGCTCGCCGCGCATCAGCTTGAGCAGCATGCCAGCGGCCTCGTCACCGATGGTGGCCAGGGGCGTGTGCACAGTGGTCAGCGTGGGCAGCATCAGGTCGCTGCCGGTGAGGTCGTTGAAGCCGGCAATGGCCACCCGCGCCGGCACCGGCAGCTGCAGCCGGTTGGCCGCCAGCAAGGCGCCCTGAGCCAGGTCGTCGTTGCAGAAGAACACCGCATCCACCGCGGGTGACTGGCCCATGATCTGCTGAAACAGCCGCCCCCCGAGCGCCATCGACGAGGGCGCCGGGTTCATCCACTCGAGCGCGGGGTCGTACAGGCCAGCGGCCTCCAGCGCCTGGCGCCAACCCTGCTGGCGCTGCAGCGTGCGGGGGTCCAGTTGGGCGGCGGCAAAGGCGATGCGCCGGTAGCCCCGGTCCAGCAGGTGACGGGTCATCGTGATGGCCGCCTCGGTCTGGGAAAAGCCCACGCTGTGGATGCCCTCGACCCGGCTGTTCTCCATCATGTGCACCACCGGCACACCGCTTTGCGTGATCAGGCGGCGCGTGGCCTCGGTGCGGTCGAAACCGGTCACCAGCAGGCCGGCCGGGCGGTGCATCAGTTGCTCGCGCAGCAACTGCTCCTCTTCGCTCGGGTCGTAATGGGTGATGCCGATCAGGGTCTGGTAGCCCGCCGCGCGCAAGCGGGCCTGCGCGGCTTCGAGCAAGCCCACAAAGAGCTCGTTGGACAGCATCGGAATCAACACCGCCACATGGGTGCTGCGCTTGGAGGCCAGCGCGCGAGCCGCGGGATCAGGCACGTAGCCCAGCTTCTGGGCGGCCGCCTGCACGCGCTCAACCAGCACCGGGTCCACCGCCCGCTCGCCCCGCAAGGCCCGCGACACGGTGATGGGGCTGACCCCGGCGGCCAGGGCCACATCGGCCAGGGTGACGCGGCCCGTGGACCGTTGACGGACAGGAGAGCGGGGCATGATCCTAGGGTTTGTACTTAATTGAAAAAAAGCCGACCTGAGTAGGATAGCGCTATCCAACCCATGCACCCCTCAAGGGTGTTTGGGTCATCATACATAAACTTTGCAGGACGGGCCGGCGCTCAGTGCGGGCCCTTTTTTGCAACCCAACGGGATAGCGCTATCCATATGAAACCATCCATTGTTGTCATGGGCGTTGCGGGCTGCGGCAAGTCCAGCCTGGGCGCGGCCCTGGCAGCGGCCGAGCACCTGCCCCTGATCGAAGGTGACGACCACCACAGCCCCGCCAGCCGCGACAAGATGAGCCAGGGCATCGCCCTGACCGATGCCGACCGCCAGGGCTGGCTGCAGACCCTGGGCCGCCTGCTGGCCCAGCACCCCGACGGCGTGGTGCTGACCTGCTCCGCCCTCAAGAAGGCCTACCGCGACCAGTTGCGCGCAGCCTGCCCCGGTCTGCTTTTCGCCTTTCTGGACATCGGGCGCGAACAGTCCCTGCAGCGGGTGTCGGCGCGGGCCAGCCATTTCTTTTCCAGCTCGCTGGTGGACAGCCAGTTCGCCACCCTCGAAAGCCCGGTGGGCGAAGCCGGCGTGCTGCGCCTGGACGCCCTGCAGGCTTTGCCCTCATTGCAGCACCAGGCCTCGGCGTGGCTGAATGATGTGGCGACCCAGACCGCCCTCAACCCCAAGGATTGCGCATGACCCAGACCTCGGATCCCGCCGGCCTCAGCCGCTTCCAGCGCCTGTCGCACCACCTGATGGCCGCCTGCCTGGGCGTGATGGCCATCGCCGTGTTCATCAACGTCGTGCTGCGCTATGGCTTCGGCAGCGGTGTGGCCGCCAGCGAAGAGCTTTCTCGCCTGTTGTTCGTCTGGATGGTGTTCATCGGGGCGGCCGCCGCCTACCCAGGCGGCGAGCACATGGCCTTCACCAGCCTGGCCGGCCTGCTGACCTCGAAGCCCCGCGCGTTTGCAGCGCTCACGGCCTTGATCCGGCTGCTCACCTTGTGCGCCAGCGCCATGCTGGCCTGGGGCGCCTGGCAGCAGGTGGTGGTGGGCCTGGACAGCCATTCGGTGGTGCTGGGCTATTCGTCTGCGCTGCTGCCGCTGCCAGCCTTTCTTTGCTCGCTGGCCATCGGTCTGATGGCCTTGGTCGAGCTGATCCGTCGTACCCCGCTGGACCTTGGTCACGGCGCAGAAGTGGAGTGATTGCCATGAGCCCTGAAGCGCTCGCTTTCGTATTTTTCTCGGTCGGCATGCTGGTGCTCATGGGCAGCGGCATGAACATGGCCCTGGCCCTGGTACTGACCGGCGCCGGCATGGCCTGGGTGCTCGATTTCTGGGACACCCAGTTGCTGGCCCAGAACCTGGTCGCCGGCGTGGACAGCTTTCCGCTGCTGGCCGTGCCCTTCTTCATCCTGGCCGGCGAGTTGATGAACTCCGGCGGCATCAGCCGCCGCATCATCGACATGGCCCAGGCCTGGGTGGGCCACATCCGCGGCGGCCTGGGCTATGTGGCGATCGGTGCCGCCGTGCTGATGGCCAGCATGAGCGGCTCGGCCCTGGCCGACACGGCCGCCCTGGCCACCATCCTGCTGCCCATGATGCGCCAGCAGGGCTACCCCATGAACACCTCGGCCGGGCTGATCGCCTCGGGCGGCATCATCGCCCCGATCATTCCGCCGTCCATGCCCTTCGTGATCTACGGCGTCACCACCAACACCTCGATCTCGGCCCTGTTCGTGTCCGGCATCGTGCCCGGCCTGCTGATGGGGACGGGCCTGATCTTCGCCTGGCGCCATGTGCTGCGCGGCATCGAGTTGCCGCAGGGTCAGGCCCTGCCGATGGCGCAGCGGCTGCGCATCACCGCCCGCGCCGTCTGGGCCCTGCTGATGCCCATCATCATCATCGGCGGCATGAAATCGGGTGTTTTCACACCGACCGAAGCCGCCGTGGTGGCCGCCTTCTACGCCCTGGTGGTGGCACTGTTCGTGCACCGGGAAATGAAACTGCGTGAGATCCACGGCGTGCTGCTGCGCGCCGCCAAGACCACGGCCATCGTGATGTTCCTGTGCGCCGGCGCCCAGGTGGCCAGCTACATGATCACCCTGGCCGACCTGCCCAGCGTCCTCACCCAATGGCTGGGCCCGCTGGTCCAGAGCCCGCGCCTGCTGATGGCCGTCATGATGGTCGTGCTGGTGCTGATCGGCACTGCGCTGGACTTGACGCCAACGATCCTGATCTTTGCCCCGGTGATGCTGCCGATCGCGGTCAAGGCCGGCATCGACCCTGTTTACTTCGGCCTGATGTTCGTGCTCAACGGCGCGATCGGCCTGATCACTCCGCCCGTGGGCACGGTGCTCAACGTGGTGGCCGGCGTGGGGCGCATTTCGATGCACAGCGTGATCAAAGGGGTCAACCCCTTCTTGCTGACCTATGTGGCCCTGCTCACCTTGATGGTGATCTTCCCGCAGATCGTGACCGCCCCCGTGGCCTGGCTGCGCTGAGCCAGTCCTCCCACATTCTCTAGAACCTCTCACACACCGCTTTACTCAGGAGACCACCATGAAAACTGTCCGTCGCACCCTGCTCGCCGCCCTGGCCGCCGCCAGCCTCGCCAGCACCTCCTTCAGCGCACTGGCGCAGGACTTCAAGCCCCGCATGATCCGCTTCGGCTACGGCCTCAACGAGCAAAGCAACCAGGGCCGCGCGGCCAAGGTGTTTGCCGAGGCGGTCGAAAAGGCCTCAGGGGGCAAGATGAAGGTCCGCGCCATCGGCGCCGCCGCCCTGGGCCCGGACACGCAGATGCAGCAGGCCCTGATCGGCGGTGCGCAGGAAATGATGGTGGGTTCGACCGCCACCCTGGTCGGCATCACCGCCGAAATGGCCCTGTGGGACACCCCCTTCCTGTTCAACAACGTGCGCGAAGCCGATGCCGTGCTGGACGGCCCGATCGGCCAGAAGGTGCTGGACAAGCTGCAGGAAAAGGGGCTGGTGGGCCTGGCCTACTGGGAGAACGGCTTCCGCAACCTGACCAACAGCAAGCGCCCCGTGGCGCGCCTGGAAGACCTGAGCGGCATCAAGCTGCGCGTGATGCAAAACAATGTCTACCTCGACAGCTTCAAGATGCTCGGCGCGAATGCCGTGCCGCTGCCGTTCTCGGAACTGTTCAGCGCCATGGAAACCAACACCGTCGATGGCCAGGAGAACCCCTACAACACCATCCTGTCGAGCAAGTTCTACGAGGTGCAGAAGTTCCTCAGCGTGACCAACCACGTCTACAGCCCCTGGGTGCTGCTGGTGAGCAAGAAATGGTGGGACGGGTTGTCGGCCGCCGAGAAGAAGGTGCTGCAGGATGCCGCGCGCCTCAGCCGCGACTTCGAGCGCAAGGACACCCGCGAGGAAGCCACCCGCGCGCTGGCCGACCTGAAGGCCAAGGGCATGCAGATCAACGAACTGCCACCGGCCGAGTCGTCGCGCATGCGTGACAAGCTGACCAAGGTCAACGCGGCCATCGCCACCCAGGTCGGCATGGACCTGTGGCGTGACACCCAGGCCGAACTGGCCAAGCTGCGCGGGCAAAAGTAATCCACACGCTCAGCGGGCGGGGCTCATGGCCTGGCCGGATATGCCAGTAACATTGGGATACATCAACGGTTCGCGACCCCTGGCGCGACTTGCTGGAGCATCCCGATGGCCTATCCTCGAATTTCCCGCCGCCGACTGAGCCTTGCAACCGGGCTGGCCCTGCTGGGCGCCGGGGCGGGCGCCAGCGCCCAGGCCCAGACGCCCGAAGCGGGCACCTACCGTTTCTCGCCCGTCAACCAGTACGGCATCAACCTGACCGCCGCCTACTGGAACCCCATCATCGCCTACGTGTCCGAGAAAAGCGGCATCAAGCTGCAGCTCAAGATCGGGCGCACCTCGGCTGACACCACCGCCTACGTGCTGGCCCAGGAGGTCGAGTTCATCTTCTCCAACCACATGTTCAGCCCCGAGCGAGAAAAACTGGGCTGGAAGGTGTTCGGGCGTCGGCTCACCCCACCGCTGCACGCCCAGATCGTGGTGCTGCAGGATTCCCCCATCACCGACCTGGCCCAGTTGCAGGGCAAGGACATGGCTTTTCCAGGCCCCGAAGCCCTGGTGGCCTACAAGTTCCCGGCGGCCCAGTTGGCCGGCCGCAAGATCGAGGCCAAGCTGCTGTTCGGCGGCAACATGGACGCGGCCTTCGCCCAACTCGTGAGCGGCAAAGTGGCGGCCGTCGGTACCAACTCGCAACTGGCCGAGGGCTATGCACGCCGTGAAGGCCGCAAGCTGCGCGTGCTGTGGTCATCGCCGCCGCTGTACGACCTGGCCCTGATGTCGGCCGCCAATGTGCCCGACAAGGTACAGAAGGCAGTGGCACAGGCCTTCCTGGGCATGCACCAGGACCCGCGTGGGCGCGAGATCCTGCAAAAGGCCTCCGAGCAGGTGGGCCTGTCGGCCGAGGCCTATTTCACGCCCTCGGACGGCAGCGAATACGGCGCCTACCGCGATTTCTACCGCACTGCACCGCCCACGCTGCGCTGAGTCCGACCTTGCTGCACCAACTGCTCCAACGCCTGACACCCGGCTCACTGGTCGGGCGCGTCTTCACCCTCTACACGGTCACGCTGCTGGGCTTCGTGCTGGCCGGCCTGGGCCTGTTCTTCCGCTATCAGATCAGCGAAGTGCTGGAAGACGAGCAGCTGCGGGGCGAGGCCCTGGGCTCGATCATTGCGCCGGTGATTGCCGACAGCGCCGTCATCGGCGACTACGACACCATCCGTCAAGTGCTGCGCCGCACCGTCACACACTCGGTGCTGTCCACCGCCAGTTACATCGATCGCAGCACCGGGCGCATCGACGAACCCTCGCCCTCCCTCCTGAACATCGAGCCACCGGCTTGGCTGGTGGGCCTGGTGGTTGCCCGGCTGTACGACGTGAACCTGCCCATCAACGTGGGCGGCACCGACTACGGCGTGCTGCGACTGAGCTTCGATGCCCGCGACATCGCCGGGCGCATGTGGAGCCAGATCCGGCTGGCCCTGCTGCTGGGCGGTCTGGCCGTGGTGGGTGGGCTGCTGCTGATCCGCTTTCCGCTGGTGCGCTGGCTCGGCAAACTCAACCGGGTGCAGGACTATGAACGGGCCATGAACAGCGGCGCCCTGCCGGTCGAGATGCTGCAAGGCGGTGAGCAGGCACCCAGCGAATTCCGCCAGACCTTCGAAGTGCTGGGCCGTGCCGCGGCCAGCCTGCAATCCCAGCGCCACCAGGCCGAAGTGACCCTGGGCTCGATCGCCGATGCCGTGTTCACGCTGGATGCCGAGGGGCTGATCACCTTGGCCAACCCCGCAGCCTGCCAGTTGCTGGGCAGCCCGCTCGACCGCGTGCTGGGCCAGCCGGCGTCCACGCTGATGCCCCAGGTGGTACCGCGGGCCAGCCGACTCGAACCTTGGCGGGGCCGCCGCCGCAGCCTGCGCAACCGGCAGGATCAGGAACTGGTGATCGACACCACCCTGTCGACCATCGTGGCCCCTGATGGCAGCACCCAGGGCTACGTGCTGGCCTGCCGTGACATGAGCGAGCAGCACGCGCTCGACCTGCGCCTGCGCAGCGAGCTCAAGTCACGCGCCAGCGCCCTGGTGTCGCTGCGCCAGGTGCTGGAGGAACTCACCCAGGAGGAACAGGCCCTGGCTCGCAGCGCCAGCAGCGACGACATCGAAGCCATCTCGGCCATGATCTCCACCCTGGTGCAACGCCTGCAGGTACGCGGCGAACAGTTGCGCGCCATCTTCGAACTCAGCCCCGACGGCTTCGTGTCCTTCGACGCGGAACGGCGCGCCAGCTACGTCAGCCCGGCCTTCTGCCGCCTGACCGGTCTGACGGTTGAACAACTGGTGGGGCAACCCGAAACCGTGGTGGAGTTCCTGCTGCAGCGCCAGGCCAACCCCGAGGCGCGCTGGCACAGCTTCGAATCGCTGCGCCGGCAGTTGCGCGAGCCCGACGCGGTCGCTGACGACTCACGCAGCGTGATCGAGCTGCTGCGCCCGGCCAAGCGCGTGCTGCAACTGGGCCTGCGCGAAAGCCGCTCGGGCCTGATCTCCCAGGTGCTGCTGTTGCGCGACGTGACGCATGAAACCGAAGTCGACCAGATGAAGAGCGAGTTCCTGTCGACCGCCGCTCACGAGCTGCGCACCCCCATGACCAGCATTTACGGTTTTGCCGAGTTGCTGCAGTTCCCGCAGATCAAGCCCGAGCAGCGTGACGACCTGATCAAGACCATCCACCGCCAGTCCGAGCTGATGATTTCCATCATCAATGAGTTGCTGGACCTGGCCCGCATCGAGGCCCGTCGTGGCAAGGACTTCAAGATCGAAAGCCTGGACCTGGCCCACCTGACACTGCAACTGATCCACGACTTCAACCCGCCCCAGCACCGCCCCACGCCCGAATTCGACGCCGGCCCCGAACCCGTGCTGGTGCAGGTGGACCGCAAGAAGATGGCACAAGCCATCGGCAACGTGCTGTCCAATGCCTACAAATACTCCCCCCACGGCGGGGAGGTAAGCGTGCGCCTGGTCTGCACCGAGCACGAGGGGGCGCCGGTGGTAGGGCTGGAGGTGCGCGACCACGGGATCGGCATGACCCCCGAGCAGCTCAAGCGGGTCTGCGAGCGCTTCTACCGCGCCGACAGCTCGGGCACCATCCCGGGCACGGGCCTGGGCATGAGCGTGGTCAAAGAGATCATGGAGCTGCAAGGTGGCCGCCTGCAGATCGACAGCGAGTACGGCGTGGGCAGCGTGATCACGCTGTGGCTGCCACGCGTCGTGGCGGCCACCGAACACAGCGGCTGGGTCAACCTGGCCTGAGGCGAGCCGCACCGCAGCGGCAAGGCCTCAACGCGGGTCGACCGACACGCCGGGCAGGGCGCCCTGCCCCGGGATCGCCACGATCGGGCAGTTCAGCACCACGCGGGTCAGGGTCACCGTCAGCAGCCCCTGCTCGGCAGCGGCCAGCACCGCCTCTTCAGAGCGCAGCTCCCGGGCTTGATCGGCCTGCCGCCAGCGCACCTCGGCCAATTGCCACAGCGGGCTGTACGAGCGACTGCCGTTGTCCGCCCCCACCGGCCCGGGGGCTGAGGCAAACACACTGGGCTGACCGGCATTCACAAAACCATAGACCCGTGCCGTGGCCCCGGTTCGACCGCCCGCGCGGCCCGCAGGATCCTGCAAGGCCTGCGCCAGCAGCGGGGCAAAGTTGGCGCCCTTGGCACGCGCCACCTGCGGGTCTGAGACGTCGGTGGTCACATACAGCACGGCCTGATCTTCGAACCAGGCCTGCTGCAGCGGCAAATGGGCCTGCGGCGCAGTGGGTGCACTGGGTGCGCTGGGCGCAGAGGAACAGCCCGCCAGGCTGGCCCAGACCAGGCCGGCGACCAAACCGTGACACACGGGGCGGGCCCACGAAACCGGCACCAAAGGCATGACAGAGCTCCTGATCCACAAAAACTGAACAGCCCGCAGTATGCCGCCACGCGGGTGGCCTCTTAAACTGGCCGCATCGTCGCCACCCCGATCCACCATGAAGCCGATCGCCACATTCACCCCGCCCGCCCCGCAGGACATCGCCGCCGCCCTGGCCGCCTACAACCAGGGGCGAGACCCGGAGCGCCTGGCCCTCAAGTACGCCAAGATGCGGCAAAGCCCCTTCATCTTCCTGCGCGGGGCCTGCCACCTGTTCTACAACGCCCTGCCCCAGGTCGAGGCCCTGACGCGGGCGCCACTGGCCTGGGCCTGTGGCGATCTGCATTTCGAGAACTTCGGCAGCTACAAGGGCGACAACCGGCTGGTGTATTTCGACATCAATGATTTCGATGAGGCCGCCCTGGCCCCCTGCACCTGGGACCTGCTGCGCCTGCTGACCAGCCTGCAGTGTGGTGCGGCCGACCTCAAGGCCAGTGCGGCCCAGGCCCAGGCGTTGAGCCAGGCCTGTGTCAGCGCCTACCAACAGGCGCTGCTGCGCGGCAAGGCCCTGTGGGTGGAGGGCGAAACGGCCAGCGGCGTGGTGGCCGAACTGTTCGAGCGCCTGAAAGAGCGCCGACGGGTTGATTTCCTGAACTCGCGATCCGTGCTGCACAAAAGCGGCCGGCGCCGGCTCAAGATCGATGGTCAGAAAGCCCTGCCCGTGACGGACGACGAGCGCCAGCGGGTGACAGCCTTTGTGCAGCGCTACGCCTCGCAACAGGCCCACCCGGGCTTTTTCGAGGTGCTGGATGTGGCGCGCCGCATTGCGGGCACGGGCAGCCTGGGCCTGCCCCGCTACGCGGTGCTGATCGAGGGCAAGGGCTCGCCGGATGCGAACGTGCTGCTCGATCTCAAGACGGCCCAGCCCTCGTCGCTGATCCCGGCCTTGAACGCCCTGGGCGTGAAGCAGCCCGGCGGGGCCGATGAAGCGCAACGCATCGTCGGTGCGCAACACCGCATGCAGGCCGTGGATCACGCCTTTCTGGCACCGGTGGAGTTCGACGGCCAGCCCTGGGTGCTCAGGGGCCTGCAACCCAGTGAAGACCGGGTGGACATGGCGCAGGGCAAGGCCAATCCCGAAGGCCTGCTGGCCACAGCCCAGACCCTGGGCCGTGTGTTGGCCTGGGACCAGTTGCGCGCCAGCGGCCGCAGCGGCGCGGCATCAGCCGACAACCTGATCGCCTTCGCCCAGCAAGCGCACTGGACCGAAGCCGTGCTGGAGGCCGCGCTGCAGATGGTGAACGTGACCCAGGCCCAATGGCAGGCGTTCAGCGCCTCGTCACTGGGCCGTTGAAGGCTGCCCCGCTGAGGGCTTACTTCTTGGCGTCGGCTTCGCACTTCTTGATGGACGACGCCTTGGCCGCACCCGACAGCGGCTTGCCGTCCTTGCTGACGGCCTTGCTTTCGCAGCTCGGTGCGGCGGCGGCCGCGCCGCCGGCATCGGCCTCGCATTTCTTCATGAACGAGGTCTTGGCGGCACCGGCCAGCGGCTTGCCGTTCTTGCCCACCGCCTTGGCTTCGCAATCGGAGGCCTGGGCCAGACCGCAAGTGGCGGCCAGCAAACCGGAAATCAGAACAACGATGAGTTTGGACATGAATGAGCTCCAGAAAAAAGTAGGGGCGAAAGCACTGAATGGCCGCTCAACGATAGCACCGCCTTCTCAACTTTTTTCCACTCGTCCCATCAAAATGACACCTGAGCAGTGAACTCGGTCACATGCGTTCAGGATTGGCCGGAGTAGCAAGCAGTACGGTGAGCATTTCCACATAGCCATCGTGCACCATGTCAGCCGGAGGCATGGCCGCGCCCTGGGGGGCTTTGCCAAACAGCAAGTGGGTCACCATGGTGTGCAAGGCCGGTGCCATGGCCAGCCAAGGGTGGCGTACCAGCAGGCTGTCGGCACACCCCAGATGGGCAGCCACCCGGGCCAGCGATTCAGCCAACTGCCGTTGATGAGGCTCCACCACCTGCTGCTGCCACTGCTGCACCAGGTGGGGCACCCGCTCGCTCTCGGCCACCAGCAACCGGAAAGTGGCCACCGTGCCGGGCCGCTGCAGACAGGCCTCGACCTGCCCCACCAGCCACTCAGCCACCCCACGGGCGGTGTTGGCCCCGCCCAGGCTGGGCAAGTCCTCCAGATCCGGCAGCGTCAGCGAGCGCGACAGCAGGGCCTCGAACACCTCGTCCTTGCTGGCGAAATGCGCGTACAGCCCGCCCTTGGACAGGCCACAACGGCGCGCGATGTCATCCATGCGCGTGGCGGCAAAGCCCCGCTCGGCGAACTCCTGCTGGGCCGCATCCAGGATCTGGCGCATGCGCACCTCGGGCGGCAGGCGCAGGCGCGGCGCCGTGGGCAGGCGCTCCGGGGCGAGAACGGTCATGGCGATGTCTCCGTCGTGGTCATGGCAGTGTCTTGTTGATCATTTATTAGATACCGACCAGTCGGTCGTTAGTTTGATCCAGGTCATGACCGATCAGATGAGACTTGCCTAGAGTCAATCCCATCCAACCAACGGAAGAGCCCGTTCACCATGAGCACACCCGATTCCACCGCCCCAGCAGCCCCCGCCACCGACCAGGCTGCCGCCGCACTGGATGCGGCTTTTCATGCCGCCCTGGCACGCCACAGTGGTTCGATGTCGCTGGCCGCGCCCTGGCTGGCCGGTCTGGACTGGGCCATGCACCTGACACTGTCGCCCGGCAAGCGCCTGGCCCTGGCCCAGTTGGCCTGGCAGCAGGGTGAGCAGTTCGCCCGCTATGCCACCGAGTGCCTGATGGCCGGCCCCGGTCCGGCCCGCCAATGCATCGAGCCGCCGGCACGTGACCGCCGTTTTGCCGACCCGGAATGGTTGCGCTTTCCCTTCAACCTGCTGCACCAGGGTTTTCTGCTGAACGAGCAATGGTGGCAACAGGCCACCAGCGAGGTCTGGGGCGTGGAAAAGCACCACGCCGATCTGGTGGCCTTCGGCACCCGGCAATGGCTGGACATGTTCTCGCCCGGCAACCTGCTGCCGGCCAACCCGGTGGTGTTGCAGCGCACCCTGCAGGAGCATGGGCTGAACCTGCTGCGCGGCGCTTCGTTCGCCCAGGACGACCTGAAGCGGGCCAGCACGCATGAGCCGGCGGCCGGCACCGAGGCCTTCGAGGTGGGACGCGACCTGGCCTGCACCCCGGGTGAGGTGGTGTTGCAAAACCGCCTGATCGAGCTGATCCAGTACCGCCCCACCACGGCCCAGGTGCATCCCGAGCCGGTGCTGATCGTGCCAGCCTGGATCATGAAGTACTACATCCTGGACCTGTCGCCCGACAACTCCTTGATCCGCTACCTGCTGGACCAAGGTCACACCGTGTTCTGCATCTCCTGGAAGAACCCGACCGAGGCCGAGCGCGACCTGGCCATGGACGACTACATCGAGCTGGGCTTCGAGGCCGCCCTGAAAGCCGTGCAAGCCATCTGCCCGGCGCAGAAGGTGCATGCGACCGGTTACTGCCTGGGCGGCACCCTGCTGGCCATCGCGGCCGCAGCCCTGGCGCGCGACGGCCGCGATGAGCTGGCCTCGATGACGCTGTTTGCGGCCCAGACCGATTTCAGCGAGCCCGGCGAGCTGGGTCTGTTCATCGACGAAAGCCAGCTCAGCCTGCTGGAGGCCCAGATGGCGCAGACCGGCACCTTGAGCGCAGGCCAGATGGCCGGCGCCTTCCAGATGCTGCGCTCGAACGACCTGCTGTGGTCGCGCCTGATCAACGAGTACATGCTGGGTGAACGCCCCGCCATGAACGACCTGATGGCCTGGAACGCCGACGCCACCCGCATGCCCGCACGCATGCACTCGCAGTACCTGCGCCAACTGTTCCTGAACAACGACCTGGCCGCCGGTCGCTACCAGGTCCAAGGCCACCCCGTGTCGTTGACCAGCCTGCGCCTGCCCGTGTTCATGGTGGGCACCGTGACCGACCACGTGGCCCCCTGGCGCTCGGTCTACAAGCTGCACCACCTGAGCCCGGCAGAGATCAGCTTCGTGCTGACCAATGGCGGCCACAACGCCGGCATCGTCAGCCCGCCGGGCCACGCCCACCGCCATTACCAGTGCCTGACCCGCAGCGCCGACGGCGCCGCCCTGAGTGCCGACACCTGGCTCGCCCAGGCGCCCCAGGTCGAGGGCTCGTGGTGGCCGGCCTGGCGTGACTGGCTGGGAGCCCATTCAGGCGCCCCGGTCGCGCCACCCGCCCTCGGCGCCCCCGAACACCCGGTGCTGTACGCCGCCCCCGGCCACTACGTGATGGAGAAGTGAATGACGCCCCCTCTGCAAGGCAAGCGCGGCCTGGTGGTCGGCATCGCCAATGAACACAGCATCGCCTGGGGTTGCGCCCGGGCTTTCCGCGACGCCGGGGCCGAGGTCGCCGTGACCTGGCTCAACGACAAGGCCCGCCCCCATGTCGAGCCGCTGGCCGACCAGCTTCAGGCAGCGATCCGCGCGCCACTCGATGTGGAGCAGCCCGGTCAGCTGGAAGCCCTGTTCGACACCCTGGGGCGAGAGTGGGGGCAGCTCGATTTCGTGCTGCACTCAATCGCCTTCGCCCCCATGGCCGACCTGCACGGCCGGGTGGTCGATTGCTCACGCGAGGGCTTTGCGCGTGCCATGGACATCTCTTGCCACTCCTTCATCCGCATGGCGCGCCTGGCCGAGCCCCTGATGCACCAGGGCGGCACGCTGCTGACCATGAGCTACCTGGGCGCCGACGAGGTGGTGGCCAACTACGGCCTGATGGGCCCGGTCAAGGCCGCCCTCGAATCCAGCGTGCGCTACCTGGCCACCGAACTCGGCCCGCGAGGCATCCGCGTGAACGCGGTCTCGCCCGGCCCCTTGGCCACCCGCGCCGCCTCGGGCATCGCCCATTTCGACCAGCTGATGAGCCAGGCCACGGCACGCTCACCGCTGCGCCGCCTGGTGGGCCTCGATGAAGTCGGCGCCCTGTGCACCTTTCTGGCCAGCGACGGCGGCCGCGCCATCACCGGCGACACGCTGTACGTCGACGCTGGCGTCCACATCATGGGCTGAGCTTCCGATGCGATCACTTTCCAACCCCGCTTGCAGCACCCGGCCCCGGCTGAGCACTGGGTCCATTGCACTGGCCGGCAGCCTGTTGCTGGGCGCCTGCGCCCACACGCCCGCCCCACTGGCTTTGCCCACGGCCCCGGTGGCCGGTGTTTACGCCGAGGCCAGTGCCCCCGAAGGCCCGGCCGCCCCCACCCTGGCCTGGCACAGCTTCTTCACCGACCCGGCGCTGCAGGCCCTGATCACCCAGGCCCTGGCGAACAACCGCGATCTGCGCATCGCGGCTGCCCGGGTGCAACAGGCCCAGGCCGCCTGGGGCTTGCAACATGCGGCCAGCCTGCCCTCGGTGGTGGGCATGGCCGGCAACAGCCGGGTGCACCTGCCGGCCGGCATCAACCCGCTGGGCAGCACCGTGCAAGCCAGCGGGGCCAGCCTGGGCCTGGGCTTCGTGAGCTGGGAGGTGGATCTGTGGAACCGCCTGGGTCAGTTGCAGGATGCCGCGGCCCAGAATGCCGAAGCAGCCGAGCAGGCCCGACGGGGCGCCGAGCTCAGCCTGATGGCCCAGGTGGCCCAGGCCCATCTGGCCCTGGGTGAACTGGACGAACGCCTGGCCCTGGCACGCCAGGCCGAGGCCAGCCGCGCCGAGAGCCTGCGCATCTTCACGCGCCGCGTGGCCATGGGGGCGAGCTCGCGCCTGCAACTGACCCAGGTGCAGACCCTGCTGACGCAGGCGCAGGCCCTGGTGGTGCAGTTGGAGCAGGCCCGTGCCGCCCAGGCCCAGACCCTGATCGCCCTGGTGGGCACCCCCCTGGACCTGCCCGAGCGCGCCGACGCCCTGAGCCGACAAAGCCCGGTGGCCCAACTGCGCAGCGGCCTGCCCTCCGAACTGCTGCAGGCCCGGCCCGACATCGTGGCCGCCGAACACCAACTGCGCGCCGCCCATGCCCAGGTGGGCGCAGCCCGCGCCGCCTTCTACCCCAGCCTGACCCTGACCACCGTCCTGGGCACCACCAGCACGGATTTCGATGGCCTGTTCCGGGGCGCCAGCAAGGCTTGGCTGTTTGCCCCCAGCCTGAACCTGCCGCTGTTTGACGGAGGCCGGCGCGAAAACAACCTGAGCCTGCAGCAGGCGCGCCAGATCGAGGCCGTGGCGCAGTACGAGAAAAGCATCCAGAACGCCTTCCGCGAGGTGAACGACGCCCTGTCTGCCAGCCATGCGCTGGCCCAGCAGGTGCGCATCGCCGAGGCCGCTCTGCAGGCCCAGACCGAGCGCGCCCGCCTGTCCGAGCGCCGCTTTGACGCCGGGTCGGCAGCCTTTCTCGAGGTCCTGGACGCCCAGCGCGATCTGCTGGCAGCCGGGCAGCAACTGGTGCAGGCCCGCCGGGCCGCCATGGCCAGCCGCGTGCTGCTGTACGCCGCCCTGGGCGGCGGCACGCTGGCGGCGGCAGACGCCAGCCCAAGCACGACCGCCAGCCCCGCCAAGACCGCCACCGCACAACCCTGAGCACCCGCCTGCCGGAGCCGAGCCACACCATGAAAAAGCCTTCTTCCCTTCTCCCCATCGCTGCTGTTCTGGCCCTGGCCCTGGCCGCCGGGGCCTATGGCTGGACCCACCTGCGCGCCACCGGCCCCGGGCCGGGCTTTGTGAGCGGCAATGGGCGCATCGAGGCCACCGAGATCGACATTGCCACCAAGACCCCGGGCCGGGTGCTCGACATCCTGGTCGGCGAAGGCGATCTGGTCAGCGCCAACCAGCCGCTGGCCCACATGCAGATGCAGAGCCTGGAGGCCCAGCGCGACGAAGCCCGGGCGCGCCAGCGCCAGGCCGTGACCGGTGTGGCCAGCGCCGAAGCCCAGGTGGCCATGCGCGAAAGCGATGCCGCCGCCGCCCAAGCGGCCGTGGCCGCCCGCGAAGCTGACCTGGACAATGCCCAGCGCCGCCTGGCGCGCTCCACCGACCTGAGCCGCGACGGCGCCGCCTCGCAGCAGGAACTGGACGACGACCGGGCCCGCGCCCGCAGCGCCACGGCCGCCGTGGCCGCCGCCCGCGCCCAACTGGCCGCGGCCCAGAGCGCCATCGCCGCCGCCCGCTCGCAGGTGGGCAGCGCCCATGCCGCCGTCGTGGCCGGTGACGCCACCGTGGCCCGCATCCAGACCGAGATCGACGACGGCACCCTGGTAGCCCCGCGCGCCGGCCGCGTGCAGTACCGCGTGGCCCAGCCCGGCGAGGTGCTGGGCGCGGGTGGCAAGGTGCTGAACCTGGTGGACCTGTCCGAGGTGAACATGGGCTTTTTCGTGCCCGAGACCGTGGCCGGTCGCCTGGCCGTGGGCAGCGAGGTGCACCTGGTACTGGATGCCGCGCCGCAGTACGTGATCCCGGCCAAGGTGTCGTATGTGGCGGCCACCGCCCAGTTCACGCCCAAGACGGTCGAGACCGCCAGCGAGCGCCAGAAGCTGATGTTCAAGGTGAAGGCCCAGATCGACCGCGAGCTGCTGCGCCGCCATCTGCAGCAGGTCAAGACCGGCCTGCCCGGTGTGGCCTGGCTCAAGCTCGACCCCCAGGCCGAATGGCCCGCTGAACTGGCCGTGAAGGTGCCCCAGTGAGTGAAGCCTGCGCCAGCCTCCACGCGGTGAGCCTGCGCCACGGGGCCACCCTGGCCCTGGACAACATCACGCTGAGCCTGCCTGCGGGCTGCCGCGTGGGCCTGATCGGCCCCGACGGCGTGGGCAAGTCCAGCCTGCTGTCGCTGCTGGCCGGCGCCCGCGCGGTGCAGCAAGGTCGGGTCGAGACCCTGGGCGGCGACATGGCCAGCAGCGCCCACCGCGATGCCGTGTGCCCGCGCATCGCCTACATGCCGCAGGGCCTGGGCAAGAACCTCTACCCCACCTTGTCGGTGGAGGAAAACCTGCAGTTCTTCGGCCGCCTGTTCGGCCACAGCCCGGCCGAGCGCCGCCGCCGCATCGACAGCCTCACCGCCAGCACCGGGCTGTCGCCCTTCCTGAGCCGACCGGCCGGCAAGCTGTCGGGCGGCATGAAGCAGAAGCTGGGCCTGTGCTGCGCGCTGATCCACGACCCCGACCTGCTGATCCTGGATGAACCCACCACGGGCGTGGACCCGCTGTCGCGCAGCCAGTTCTGGGACCTGATCGACCGCATCCGCACCGAACGCCCGAGCATGAGCGTGATCGTGGCCACCGCCTACATGGAAGAGGCCGAGCGCTTCGACTGGCTGGTGGCCATGGATGCAGGCAAAGTGCTGGCCACGGGCAGTGCCCCCGAACTGCGCCAGCAGGCCGGCGCCGACACCCTGGAGGCCGCCTTCATTGCCCTGCTGCCCGAAGAGCGCCGCCGCGGTCACCAGGCCGTGCAGGTGCCGCCGCTGGACGCGGCGGCCGATCACAACATCGCCATCGAAGCCCAGGGCCTGACCATGCGCTTTGGCGATTTTGTGGCGGTGGACCATGTGGACTTCCGCATCCGGCGCGGTGAGATCTTCGGCTTTCTGGGCTCGAACGGCTGCGGCAAGTCGACCACCATGAAGATGCTGACCGGGCTGCTCAGTGCCACCGAGGGGCAGGCCTTGCTGTTCGGCCAGACCGTCAACCCCAACGACCTGGCGATTCGTCGGCGCGTGGGCTATATGTCGCAGGCCTTCTCGCTGTACAGCGAGCTCACGGTCGAACAGAACCTGGTGCTGCATGCACGCCTGTTCGGTGTGCCCGAGTCCGAGGTGGCCGGGCGTGTGGCGCACATGGTGCAGCGCTTCAGCCTCAGCGAGGTGGTGGGCAGCCTGCCCGAGAACCTGCCCCTGGGCATGCGCCAGCGCCTGTCGCTGGCGGTGGCCATGGTGCACCAGCCCGAGCTGCTGATCCTGGACGAGCCCACCTCGGGCGTGGACCCGGTGGCCCGCGACCTGTTCTGGCAGCTGATGATCGACCTGGCCCGCCAGGACGGGGTCACCATCTTCATTTCGACCCATTTCATGAACGAGGCCGAGCGCTGCGACCGCATCTCGCTGATGCATGCGGGCCGAGTGCTGGTCAGCGACACGCCGGCGGCCATCGTGCGCCAGCGCGGTGCGGCCACCCTGGAGGCCGCTTTCATCAGTTACCTGCGCGAGGCCACCGGCGACGAGGCCGCCCCCCAGGCCACCGCACCCGCAGCGACCGCCCCTGAAACAGCGGTGCCCACCCATTCCGGCACACCGGCACGGCGCAAGCGCTTCAGCCTGGCCCGGGCCCTGAGCTATTCGCTGCGCGAGGCCCTGGAACTGCAGCGCGACCCCGTGCGCGCCACCCTGGCCTTGCTGGGCACGGCCATCCTGATGTTCATCATCGGCTATGGCATCAGCCTGGACGTGGAAGACCTGTCTTACGCGGTGCTGGACCGCGACCAGACGGTGCTGAGCCAGAACTACGCCCTCAACCTGTCGGGCTCGCGCTACTTCATCGAACGCCCCCCCATCACCAGCGATGCCGAACTGGACCGCCGCCTGCGCAGCGGCGAGCTGGCCGTGGCCATCGAGATCCCACCCGGCTTTGCCCGCGACCTGGAGCGCGGCCAGACCGTGAGCGTGGGGGCCTGGGTGGACGGCGCCATGCCCACCCGCGCCGAGACCGTGCGCGGCTATGTGCAGGCCCTGCACATGGGCTGGATCGCCGAGCAGGCCGAACAGCGCCTGGGCGTGCGCCTGGCCGCCGCCAGCCAGATCGAAACCCGCTACCGCTACAACCCCGATGTGAAAAGCCTGCCCGCCATGGTGCCGGCGGTGATCCCGATGCTGCTGATGATGATCCCGGCCATGCTGACGGCCCTGTCGGTGGTGCGCGAGAAAGAGCTGGGCTCGATCATCAACCTGTACGTTACGCCCGTCACGCGCATGGAGTTTCTGCTGGGCAAGCAACTGCCCTATGTGGGGCTGGCGATGTTCAATTTCGCCCTCATGACCGTGCTGGCCGCCACCGTGTTCGGGGTGCCGGTGAAGGGCAGTGTGGCCACGCTCACGCTGGCTGCCTTGCTGTTCGTGATCAGCGCCACGGGCTTCGGTCTGCTGGCCTCGACCTTCACGCGCAGCCAGATCGCGGCCATGTTCGTGACCATGATCGGCACCCTGATCCCCTGCGTGCAGTTTGCCGGCCTGCTCAACCCGGTGTCCTCACTGGAGGGCACAGGCGCCCTGATCGGGGCGGTGTACCCGGCCACCCACTTTCTGACCATCAGCCGCGGTGTGTTCAGCAAGGCGCTGGACCTGGGGGCGCTGACCGGTTCATTCTGGCCGCTGGCGGCCTCGATCCCGGTGATCCTGGGCCTGGCCGTGGCGCTGCTGAGAAAGCAGGAGAGCTGAGCCATGAGTCGACTCAAGAACATCTATCGCCTGGGCGTGAAAGAGCTGTGGAGCCTGATCCGCGACCCGATGATGCTGGTGCTGATCGCCTACACCTTCACGCTGTCGATCTACGTGGCCGCCACGGCCATGCCCGAGACGCTGCACAACGCCGCCATCGCGATCGTCGACGAAGACGGCTCGCCACTGTCGGGGCGCATTGCGCAGGCCTTCTACCCGCCACACTTCAACACGCCGCGCCTGCTGACCCTGACCGAGATGGATGCGGGCATGGACAGCGGCGACTACACCTTTGTGCTGGACATCCCACCGGACTTCCAGGCCGATGTGCTGGCCGGCAAGGCGCCGCGGGTGCAGCTCAATGTGGACGCCACGCGCATGAGCCAGGCCTTCACGGGCAGCAGCTACATCCAGCAGATGGTGTCCGACGAGGTGACCGAGTTCGTGCACCGCTACCGGACGCCAACCCGGCTGCCGGTCGAGCTGAATGTGCACACGCGCTTCAACCCCAACCTGGAGCAGTCGTGGTTCGGCTCGCTGATGGAGATCATCAACAACGTCACCATGCTGTCCATCATCCTGACCGGTGCAGCCCTGATCCGCGAGCGCGAGCACGGCACCATCGAGCATCTGCTGGTGATGCCCGTGCGCCCGCTGGAGATCATGCTGGCCAAGGTCTGGGCCATGGGCCTGGTGGTGTGGAGTGCGGCGCTGATCGCGCTGATCTTCGTGGTGCAAGGGGCATTGCACGTGCCCATCCAAGGCTCGCTGGCGTTGTTCATGCTGGCGGTGGCGCTGCACTTGTTCGCCACCACCTCGATGGGCATCTTCCTGGCCACGGTGGCCCGCTCGATGCCTCAGTTCGGCATGCTGCTGGTGCTGGTGCTGCTGCCCCTGGAACTGCTGTCGGGCGGCATGACGCCACGCGAAAGCATGCCCCGCCTGGTGCAGGACCTGATGCAGGCGGCCCCCACCACCCACTTCGTGACCGTGGCCCAGGCCATCCTGTACCGGGGCGCCGGCCTCGATGTGGTGTGGCCGGCACTGCTGGCCATTGCGGTGATCGGCAGTGTGCTGTTCAGCGCTGCGCTGGCCCGCTTTCGCAACACCATCAGCCAGATGGCATGAACGCCTGAGGCTCTGATGCCGTCGGAGACCCTGTCACAACCCGGTCATGCAGCCCACCGATACCCGCTGAGCCTCAGCCCCCGACGCTGACCTATCCTGTCGAAACGCCTTCAAAGAGGAACGATCCATGCCGCCAGAGACCCTTTCGCCCGCGCCCTTGGAGGCGCTGCAGACGGTGCGCAACCGCACCTTTGACGAGATCGCCGTGGGCGACTCCGAATCGATCCGTCGCCAGCTCACGGCCGAGGACATCCAGCTCTTCGCCATCCTGTCGGGCGACGTGAACCCGCAGCACCTGGACGCCGATTACGCCGCCGCTTCGCGCTTTCATGGCGTGATCGCCCACGGCATGCTGGGCGGCGCGCTGATCTCGGCCGTGCTGGGCACGCGACTGCCCGGGCCAGGCACCATCTACCTCGGCCAGACCCTGCAGTTCATGGCCCCGGTGCGCATCGGCGACACGCTGGACGTGCAGGTCACGGTGACCGAGCGCGAGGAGACCAAGCGCCGCCTCAAGCTGGCCTGCAGCTGCGTCAATCAGGACGGGGTGACCGTGATCCGTGGCGAAGCGCAGGTGATCGCCCCCACCGAATCGGTGTCGCGCCCGCGCAGCACCCTGCCCGAGGTGCACCTGAGCGCCGGCAACGACGGCCCACGCCGCCTGCTGGCCGAAGCCCGCCCGCTGGGCCCGATCCGCATGGCCGTGGTCCACCCCTGCGACGCCCTGAGCCTGTCCGCCGCCCTCGATGCGCAGGCCGCCGGCCTGATCACCCCCGTGCTGGTGGCGCCCCGTGCGCGCCTGGCGTCAGTGGCCGCCGAAGCCGGCCTGAGCCTGGACGGCCTGCTCATCGAAGACGTGCCGCACAGCCATGCCGCGGCCGACCGCGCGGTCGAGCTGGTTCGGCAGGGCCAGGCCGAAGCCCTGATGAAGGGCAGCCTGCACACCGACGAACTCATGGCCGCCGTGGTGTCGGCCGAGCACGGCCTGCGCACCAAGCGCCGCATCAGCCACTGCTTTCTGATGCAGACCCCGGCCTACCCGCGACCCTTCATCATCACCGACGCGGCCATCAACATCGCCCCCGGCCTGGACGCCAAGGCCGACATCGTGCGCAATGCCATCGAACTGGCCCACGCCATCGGTGTGGCCCAGCCGCGGGTGGCCATCCTGGCCGCGGTGGAAACGGTCAACCCCGCCATGCCGGCCACGCTGGACGCCGCCGCCCTGTGCAAGATGGCCGACCGAGGCCAGATCAGCGGCGCCCTGCTTGATGGCCCGCTGGCCTTTGACAACGCGGTCTCGGCCGCGGCGGCCCACATCAAGGGCATCCAGTCCGAGGTGGCCGGACGTGCCGATGTGCTGGTGGTGCCCGACCTCGAAAGCGGCAACATGCTGGCCAAGCAGCTGGAGTACCTGGGCGGCGCCGCCAGTGCCGGCATCGTGCTGGGCGCGCGCGTGCCCATCGTGCTGACCAGCCGGGCCGACTCGCGCGAAAGCCGCATCAGCTCGTGCGCGATTGCCGTACTGCTGGCCCACCGCTACCGTGCCACCCCCCCCTGAGGAGCACCATGAACACGCACATCCTGGTCCTGAACTGCGGCTCGTCGAGCATCAAGTTCGCCCTCTTCGACGCCAGCCGGCCGCCTCTGCCGCGCAGTCCGGTCTGGGGCGGCAAGATCGAAGGCATTGGCGGCCCCCAGGCCACCCACAGTGAAACCGGTCAGCCACCGGTGGGCCTGAGCCTGGACCCGACCCAGCCCTACCACGCAGCCCTCGAACACATTGAGCGCCGCGTGCTGGCCCAGCCCGGCGCGCAACACCTGGCGGCGGTGGCGCACCGGGTGGTGCATGGCGGGTCCAAGTACTTCGAGCCGGTGGCGGTGAACACCCAGGTGCTGGCCGACCTGCGCGAGTACATTCCGCTGGCACCACTGCACCAGCCCTTTGCCCTGGAGGCCATCGAGGCCCTGCTGGAGCGCCAGCCCCAGTTGCTGCAGGTGGCCTGCTTTGACACGGCCTTTCACCACACCCTGCCCCAGGTCGAGCAGATGTTGCCCCTGCCCTATGCGGCCTGGGAGCGGGGGCTGCGCCGCTACGGCTTTCATGGCCTGTCGTACGCCTACCAGGCCCTGGTGCTGCCCGAGCGCCACGGCGCTGTGGCCCATGGCCGCACCGTGGTGGCCCACCTGGGCTCCGGCGCCAGCCTGTGCGCTCTGAACGATCTGAAAAGCGTGGCCACCACCATGGGCTTCTCGGCCCTGGATGGCCTGATGATGGGCACGCGCTGTGGCGCGCTCGACCCTGGCGCGGTGATCTACCTGATGGAAATCGAGAAACTGAGCCTGCAGCAGGTCGCCCATGTGCTGTACCACGAGTCGGGCCTGCTGGGGGTGTCGGGCCTGTCCTCCGATCCGCGTGTGCTGCTGGCCCACGAGGCCGGCAATGAGCGTGCCCGCGCCGCGCTTGACCTCTATGTGCGGCGCATCGTGCGCGAGATCGGTGCCCTGGTGGCCGTGCAGGGCGGGCTGGACCTGCTGGTCTTCACCGCCGGCGTGGGGGAACACAACGCCGAGATCCGTTCGCGCATCTGCCAGCAACTGGGCTTTCTGGGTCTGCGCCTGGACAACGCCGCCAACCAGGCCCACCAGGCCTGCATCTCGGCGCCCGACAGCGCGGTGCGGGTGGCCGTCGAGCCGGCCAACGAGGAATGGGTGGCGGCCCGGGCGGCGGCCCGGCTGGTGGGGTTGGCGGTTGACAGCGATGGCAGGTAGCTCACAGATGTCAAAGCAGGCATGGATTCTGGCGTGCGGGTGAAGCCCGCGTGACCCTGATCGAATCACCAATGCGCAGGCTTGCTGGCGGGCTTCTTGCGTGTAGGCACGTTGATGGGCATTTGCGCTTGCGCCAATTCATCGTCCCGGATGTATCGGCGAACCCAGTGAGCCAAGTCCGTCAATCTTTTGTTGGGCACCTTGCCCGTGCCTGCACTCGGCTCACGCAAAGGCATCACCAACCCAATTTTGACCGCAGGAACATCTGCGCGCACCCTGCGCAATGCGGGCTCCAGATCGCTGTCGTTCGAACAAATCACCAATTGCTCACTCTGCCCCAACACCGCATCGCGATAGATGTGCAGGGCCATGTTCACATCCGTCTGCTTCTCCTCAATCATCCAGACTGGCAACACATCGTTCTTGTCGGGTGCCTGCCCCGGTTCGTACCGGGGCAATGCCGTGGGCTCAAAGACATGAAACCCCTGGATGAATTCCAGCAACTGCGGATGGCGGGCTCGCAATGCGCGGTGGTATTGGGTTTGCGCCTGAGCCGACGCCTCACCATGCCGGGCATAGGATGCTTTGATGGGCGCAGTGAAAAATTTGATCGTGTCGACGACCGCAGAGGGGTCCTGAATCTGGACGATGCGATCTCTGAACAGAGCGGCCACATCGAGCCATTTGTAAGGTGTGCCTTTGAGTCGCGAGTAATACAGGTTGAAGCCGTCGACGTAGATCGTTGTTCGAGACACTTTGGAATCCACCCATGAAAAAGCCACCTTGCGGTGGCCTTTTCGCCCCAAGCCTGAGTCAACCAAATGACACCGCGAGGGGATTGTAGGAAGCCATTTTAGCGGTCCGCCTGTGATCTGTACGGGCCAGAACAGTGCAAAGACCGCCGCTCATCCAGCCTCAGCCCACTGCCCCTAGCCATGAGCCATGAGCCATGAGGCACATCGGATCCCATTGATGTAGAGACCTCAAGGCTGGCCCAGGTCCATCAGCAGCCGGGTGGTCAGGTACAGGCGGGGCACGATGGAGTCGACCTCGATGTACTCGTCCCGGGCGTGGTAGCCGAAACCGGCCAGGCCAAAACTCTCGACCACGGCCGCCTTGCCCGAGCGGCTGGCAAAGCCGGCATCGGTGGCCGCACCCACCATGTCAACCAGGGCCAAAGGGCGGCCATCCAGCTCAGCGTAGATGCCTTGGGCACGCTGGGCCACGGCCCGACCGGTGGCAGAAGCCAGGTAGGGCGGGCGCCCGATGGTCATGGTGACGGTGGTCTCGGTGTCGGGCACCACCTTGTTGCGTTGCACGGCCGCCTGCAGCTTTTCGTTCAAGGCTTCTGCCGCACCAGGCTGGGTGGTGCGCACATCGGCGCCCGCGGTGGCCAGTTCGGGAATCTGGTTGCGCACCGTGCCCGACTGCGAGGTGGTCCAGTTCAGTTGGGCGCCGGGCACGCTCTTGGCGATGTCGCGGGTCTGCACCAGTTGGTTCGACAGTTCGATCAAGGCGTTACGGCCCAGCTCGGGGGCTGCACCGGCGTGCGAAGCTTTGCCCTTGACCTGCAGGGTCACGGTGGCCGTGCCGGCAGCCCCCAGCAGCAGCCCCTCCTGGCGCGCCACGGCCTTGGCGGCCGTGGGCTCGAAGGACAGCACCACATCCTGCTGCGCACCCAGGGTGGCAATGGTCTCGCCCGAACCGATCGAGCCCACCTCTTCGTCGGGGTTGAACAGCACGGTCAGGGTGGCGTAGTCGGTCCAGCCCCGCTCACGCAGCAAAGCCAGTGAATGCAGGATGACCGCGATGCCGCCCTTGTCATCAGCAATGCCCGGGCCATAGATGCGGCCACCCTCCACCTTGTAGGCCTGGGTCTTGAGGATGCCGGGCTGGTAAACCGTGTCCATGTGCGCCTGCAGCATCAGGTGCTTGCGCCCCGTGCCCTGCAGGGTGCCGATCACGATGTCGGCCCCAGCGCCCGCCGTGGTCTTGCGGCGCTCGGTCTTGAAGCCCAGGGCCTGCAGCCGCTGCTCGGTGAACGCCGCCATGCGGGCCAGGCCCGCCACATCCGAGCTGCCCGATTCGATCATCACCATCTCACGGAGGCTCTCGATCACGGCCGGCTGGGCTTTTTCGGCCGCCGCCTTCAGGGTCGCATCAGGGGCGGCAAGCGCCCCGATGGAGCCAGCAGCCAAACAAAGAGCGCTCAGCCAGCGGGCGGGTTGGGAAAGACGGAAGGGCATGGGGAATCTCCTGGCAGTCAATGAGGGTTTGAGACAGCGGTGCGCAAACTATAGCCAGCCCGAGGGGACTGGCTGCTCGCCCAGGTGACAGCAGCCCAAGGGCACAATATCAACCCGAATCCATACACCCCCTGCCCCCCGACATGCCCCGCATCCAGTTCACGCTGCCCGAGCGCTTCCTTTTCTCGACCGACATCCAAATCTACATCAGCCACGTCAATCAGGGCGGTCACCTCGACAACGCACAGTTGCTGACCCTGGTGTCCGAGGCACGCGTGCGCTTTTTCAAATGGCTGGGCTACCGCGAGTCGGGGGTGGAGGGGCTGAGCATCGTGGTGGGCGACATCGTGGCCCAGTACAAATCCGAGGGTTTTCACGGCGAAACCATGCAGGTCGAGATGCTGCCCGAAGACTTCAACCGCTATGGCTTCGACCTGGTGTTCCGCATGACCGAGCGCGACTCGGGCCGCGAGGTGGCCCGCGGCAAGATCGGGGTGGTGTTTGTGGGCCGGGTCGACAAGAAGGTGACCCTGGTGCCCGAGGCCTTCCTGGCGCGGCTGGCCGCCGCCCAGGCCTGACCTCACGGCTTCTTGATCCAGCCCCCTGGCGCGCCGCACGGGGCGTGGCACCATGGGTGATTTTCCCCCCTCCTCCTGAGCCCACGATGAACCCGACCTCCTGGCTGGCCTACGACCACTATGCCTACGCTGCCTTTGCCGTGCTGGGCACGCTGGCGGCGGTGCTGTTCATTCAATGGGCGCTGCTGCGCTCGCGCTGGGCCGGCTGGCTGCAGGGTCTGCAGGGGGTGGCGCCGCCGTTCATCAACATCATTGGCGTGCTGTTCGGCCTGACGCTGGCCTTTTTGGCCAACGACACCTGGAGCGCCCACGACAAGGCCATGTCGGCCGTCTACCAGGAGGCCGATGCCCTGCGCACCTTGCGCGTGCTGGGCCACGACCTGCCTGCGCCGCTGCACCAGGCGCTCGACGAAACGGTGCTGGCCTATGCCCGTGCCAGCGCGGCCGAGTGGCCTGAGCTGGCTCGGCGCGAGCAGAGCCCGGCCGTGCAGGCCCAGGGCGAGGCCTTGCTGCACCTGCTGGCCAGCCGGGCGGTGGAGCAAGCCGCCGGCGCCGGCGTGCAGGCCCAGATGCTGCGCGAGGCGCGGCTGCTGGCGGGCCAGCGTGACCTGCGCATTGCCCTCAGCCAGACCCACATCAACCCGCTGAAATGGCTGGGCATGGCGTTTCTGGGCTTTGTCACGCTGTTGTCGGTGGCGGTGGTGCACATCGACCGGCCCCGGGTGGTGGCCACGGCCACGGTGCTGTTTGCGCTGGCGGCGGCCCCCACGGCCACCATCGTGCTGATCCAGGGCAACCCCTTCCAGCAGCCCACGGCTGTGACACCGGCGCCGCTGTTGGCGGCCACGGGCCGCCCCTGAGGCCTGGGCAGGGCCTCCTATAATCAGCCGCCTTGGGACTGCCCCAAGGCGTGGCCCGACCGGCCCTCTGGGCCGGCCCTGGCTTCTTAACCCCCAATACACACCAGCGTGCGCGTGAAGTCGGTTGCGATGACCCCACAGCCATCGGTCGCCTGCGCGCTGGCCACCCGTCCACACGCCGGCCCATGCCCCCTTTGAAACCTCAAGCCCCGGCCGGCAGGCCCTCCCCTGGCGCCCGCCTGCAGCGCGGCCGCGCCGGGCTCTGGACCTGGCTGGGCCTGTTCGCGCTGGCCCTGTTGTGGCTGCTGCCCCTGGGCACCCGGGCCCTGATCACCCCCGACGAAGGCCGCTACGCCACCCTGTCGCTGGGCATGCTGCACAGCGGCGACTGGATCACCCCGCGCCTGAACGGCCTGCTGTATTTTGAAAAGCCGCCCCTGCAGTACTGGGGCGGGGCGCTGGCCATGGCCGTGCTGGGGGTGAGCGACTTCAGCGCCCGGCTGTGGTCCGGCCTGGCCGGGCTGCTGACCCTGGGCCTGGTGGGCCACACCGCCAGCCGGCTGTGGGGCGAGCGCACCGGCCGCATTGCGCTGCTGACCGGCGCGGGCACCACCTGGCTGGTGCTGAACAGCCATTTTTTATCGCTTGATGCCGGGCTGTGCGCGGCGCTGACGTTGGCGCTGTGCGGCTTTCTGCTGGGCCAGCAGGCGCAGGCCGAAGGGCGGCCGCGCAGCGGCTGGATGCTGGCGGCCTGGGCCGGCCTGGCGCTGGCGGTGCTCAGCAAGGGCCTGGTGGGCCTGCTGATCCCGGGCGCGGTGCTGGTGTTGCACAGCCTGTGGCGGCTCGATTTCCGCATCTGGCGGGCCATGCGCTGGGGCCCCGGCCTGCTGCTGTTCGCCCTGATCACCGTGCCCTGGTTCTGGGCGGTGTCGGCGCGCAACCCCGACTTTGCCTGGTTCTTTTTTGTGCACGAGCACTTTGACCGCTACCTCAAGCCCGATCACAACCGCTCGGGCCCGGTCTGGTACTTTTTGCCCTTTCTGCTGCTGGGTTTTCTGCCCTGGACCAGCGCCCTGCCCTGGCTGACCCGGGTGCGCCGCAGCGACTTTGCGCCGAGCTTTCTGCTCTTGTGGGCGGGCTTTGTGCTGCTGTTCTTCAGCATCTCCAGCTCCAAGCTGCCCTCGTACATCCTGCCCATGTTCCCGGCCCTGGTGCTGCTGCTGGCCCCGGCCATCGAGCGCGCCAGCCAGCGGGCCCTGGCCTGGCACCTGGGGCTGCCGGCCCTGCTGTGGCTGGGCGGCGGCCTGGCCTGGCTGCTGGCCGAGCGCATCGCGGGCAGCGACAGCGACCCGGTCGTGGCGCACACCCTGCTCAACGGCATCGGCCTGGCCAGCGCCCTGTTTCTGAGCGCCTGTGGCCTGGCCTGGTGGCTGCTGCGTCGCCACCGCCGACTGCTGGCCGTGGGGGTGGTGGGCATCAGTCACTGTGCCTGCGTGCTGATCGGCCTGCAGGCGCACAACGGCTACGGTTTGCAGAAAAGCAGCGCGGAGCTGGTGCAGGCGGTGCCCGAGGCCTTCGACCCCGCCGTGCCTGTGTACGCCGTGCGCAGCTACGACCAGACCCTGCCCTTTTACCTGCGCCGCCCGGTCACCCTGGTGGACTACCGCGACGAGTTCAGCTTTGGCGAGCAGCACGAGCCCCAGCGCTGGATCGCCAGCCTGCCCGAGTTCGTGGCCCGCTGGCAGGCCGAGCCGCGTGGCGTGGCCTACCTCGAAGGCGATACGCTGAAAGAACTCACCGCCCTGGGCCTGCAGGCCCGGGTGGTGCTGCGTGACGACCGCCGCGTGCTGCTGGCCAAGCCCTGAGCCCTCACATCCCCCTTTTGCTGCCCCACCCCATGAAAATCACCGACTTCCTGTTTGTCCTGGCCGGCGTGCTGCTGAACGCGGGCGCCCAGCTGCTGCTCAAATCGGGCGCCAGCGCGGTCGGGCCGATCCAGGGCTTCGAGGGCCTGCGCAACGTGGCACTCACCTTGGCCTTCCACCCCGGGGTGATCGGCGGCCTGTTCTGCTATGTGCTGAGCGTGGTGCTGTGGATCGTGGCCCTGTCGCGCGTCGATGTGAGCATGGCCTACCCCATGCTGTCGATCGGCTATGTGGTCAATGCGCTGCTGGCCTCGGCCCTGCTGGGCGAGGTGATCTCGGCCCAGCGCTGGGGCGGAATGGCCATCATCTTGTTGGGCGTCGCTATCATCGCCCGCAGCTGAACCCGCCTCTTGGAGCCCCTCTTGCAAGCCTTTTTGCCTTTCACCCGCCCCTCGATCGACGAAGCCACCATTGAAGACGTAGGCGCCGTGCTGCGCTCAGGTTGGCTGACCACCGGCCCGCGCTGCCAGGCCCTGGAGGCCGCGCTGTCGGCCCGCTTTGGTGGCCGCCCGGTGCGCCTGGCCAGCTCGGCCACCGCTACCCTGGAGCTGGGCCTGCGGCTGGCCGGCGTGGGCCCCGGCGACGAGGTGATCACCACCGCCCTGACCTGGGTGGCCACCGGCAACGTGATCCTGCAGGTGGGGGCCCGCCCCGTGCTGGTCGACATCGACCCCGCCACCCGCAACTTCGACCTGGACCTGGTGGAAGCCGCCATCACCCCGCGTACCAAAGCCCTGCTGCCGGTGGACCTGGCCGGCCTGCCGGTGGACCGACAGCGCCTGTATGACATCGCCCAGCGCCATGGCCTGCGCGTGATCGAGGACGCGGCCCAGTCCATGGGCGCGAACTGGGCCGGCGAAGAGATCGGCCTGAAGGGCGACCTGGTGTCGTTCAGCTTCCATGCCAACAAGAACATGACCACGGCCGAAGGCGGCTGCCTGGTGATGAACAACGAAGACGAGGCCCGACGTTTCGAGCGCCTGCGCCTGCAAGGCGTGGTGCGCTTCCCCGACGGCAGCGCCGATGTGGAAGAGCTGGGGGGCAAATGCAACCTGACCGACGTGGCCGCGGCCATCGGGCTGGGCCAGCTCAAGCAGCTTGACGGCTTCAACCAGCGCCGCATCGCGCTGGCCCAGCGCTACTTTGAGCTGTTCCCGCGCGATCTGGGCTTTGATTTGCCGCTGGCCGATTTCCAACAGAGCAACTGGCACATGTTCCAGCCCCTGCTGCCCGTGGGCGTGGCCCGGGCCGATTTCATCGCCCGCATGCGCGAGCAGGGCATCGGCATCGGGGTGCACTACCCGGCCATGCACCTGTTCACGCTGTACCGCAAAATGGGCCACTTTGAAGGCCAGTTCCCGCACGCCGAAGACGTGGGCCGCCGCACCGTGACCCTGCCCCTGTTCCCGGCCATGGCCGACAGCGATGTCGACCGCGTGTGCGCAGCCGTGCGCCTGGCCTTGTCCTGATTTTTTGGTGAGCCGCTTTTGAACACCACTCTTGCCTCCCCCCTGCCCGCCGACCGCCACCCGGACGATCCGGTGCTGAGCGTGGTCATTCCGGTCTACAACGAAGAAGACGGCCTGGCCCAGCTGTTTGCGCGCCTCTACCCCGCACTCGATCAACTGGGCGTGCGCTACGAGGTGGTGTTCGTCAACGACGGCAGCCGCGACCGCTCGCCGGGCATCCTGGCCGAGCAGTTCGACCGGCGCCCCGACGTGACCCGGGTAATCCTGTTCAACGGCAATTTCGGCCAGCACCGCGCCATCCTGGCCGGCTTTGCGCACTGCCGCGGCGAGCGCATCGTGACCCTGGATGCCGACCTGCAGAACCCGCCCGAAGACATCGCCACCCTGCTGGCCAAGATGGATGAAGGCCACGACTACGTGGGCTCGATCCGCCGCCAGCGCCATGATGTGGCCTGGCGCAAGTGGGCCAGCAAGGCCATGAACCGCCTGCGCGCCAAGCTCACCCGCATCGACATCACCGACCAGGGCTGCATGCTGCGCGCCTACAGCCGCAACATCGTGTCGCTGATCAACCAGTGCGGCGAGATGAACACCTTCATCCCGGCGCTGGCCTACCAGTTCTCACGCAACCCCGCCGAGGTGGTGGTGGGCCACGAGGAGCGCTTTGCCGGTGAATCGAAATACTCGCTGTACAGCCTGATCCGGCTCAACTTCGACCTGGTGACCAGCTTCTCGGTGGTGCCGCTGCAATGGTTCTCGCTGATGGGCATGGCCATCTCGGCCGGCGCCGGGCTGCTGGTGCTGCTGCTGATCGGGCGACGCATCGTGATCGGCCCCGAGGAAGGCGGCCTGTTCACCCTGTTCGCGATCGCCTTCTTCCTGATCGGCCTGGCCCTGTTCGGCATCGGCCTGATCGGCGAGTACGTGGGCCGCATCTACAGCGAGGTGCGGCAACGCCCGCGCTACGTGATCAGCGCCATCCTGGAGCAGAAGCGATGAGCGCACCCAGTGCCGTCGTCTTCGCCTACCACAACGTGGGCGTGCGCCTGCTCAAGGTGCTGATCGACGCCGGGGTGCAGATCCAGCTGGTGGTCACCCATGCCGACAACCCGAACGAAACCATCTGGTTTGGCAGCGTGGCCCAGGTGGCGGCCGAACATGGCCTGCCCTGCATCACGCCCGAGACGGCCGACAGCCCCGAGCTGCTCAGCCAGTTGCAGGCCCTGGCCCCCGACTACCTGTTCTCGTTCTATTACCGCTACATGCTGCCTCAGGCGCTGCTCGAAGTGCCCCGGCGCGGCGCCTACAACCTGCATGGCTCGCTGCTGCCGCGCTACCGAGGCCGGGCCCCGGTGAACTGGGCCGTGGTGCGCGGCGAACGCGAGATCGGCGCCACCCTGCATGTGATGAACGCCAAGCCCGACCACGGGGCCATCGTCGACCAGCAGGCCGTGCCCATCCTGAGCAACGACACCGCCCGCGAGGTGTTCGACAAGGTCACGCTGGCCGCCGAACTGGTGCTGGCACGCTGCCTGCCCGGCTTGTTGGCCGGCACCGCCGTGCTGCAGCCGCAGCAACACATCGCCGGCCAGTACTTCGGCCGCCGCACGCCTGAAGACGGGCGCATTCCGGCCACAGTCACGGCCTGGCAGGCGCACAACCGGGTGCGCGGCGTGGCCCCGCCCGACTACCCCGGCGCCTTCTTCGACACGGCAGGCGGGCGCCTCCAGATCGACCGCACCCTGTGGCTCGGCCCCCCGGGCCCGGCGGATCAAGAGGGGTGCACGCCCCCCGCAGAGAACAGGCTGGCCCTGCTGGTGCAGGACGGTCGCCTGCTGCTGCGCGGCGCCGACGGCGTGCTGCTGCCAGTGCTGGCCGCGCGGCTCGATGGCAGCGCGCTGGACGCAGCCCGTTTTCAATCGCTTTACCCCGGGCAGGCGCTGACGCCTCGCGACTGAGCGAAAATCCCGGCATTGACAGGAAAAAATCTTGAAAAACGTCCTCATCCTTGGCGTCAACGGCTTCATCGGCCACCACCTGACGCGCCACATCATCGAAACCACCGACTGGCACATCTACGGCATGGACATGCAGTCCGAGCGCGTGCAGCCCTGGATGGACCACCCCCGCTTCCACTTCTTTGAAGGTGACATCACCATCAACAAAGAGTGGATCGAGTACCACGTGCGCAAGTGCGACGTGGTGCTGCCCCTGGTGGCCATCGCCACCCCGGCCACCTATGTGAGCGACCCGCTGCGTGTGTTCGAGCTCGACTTTGAGGCCAACCTCGAGATCGTGCGCCACTGCGTCAAGTACAAGAAACGCATCGTGTTCCCCAGCACCAGCGAGGTGTACGGCATGTGCGGCGACGACGAGTTCGACCCCGAGGCCTCGCCCCTGGTCTACGGCCCGATCAACAAGCCGCGCTGGATCTACGCCTGCTCCAAGCAGCTGCTCGACCGCGTGATCCACGCCTACGGCCAGCAGCACGGCCTGGACTACACCCTGTTCCGCCCCTTCAACTGGATCGGCCCGGGCCTGGACAACCTGCACACCGCCAAGGAAGGCTCCAGCCGCGTGATCACCCAGTTCCTGGGCCACATCGTGCGCGGCGAGCCGATCAAGCTGGTGGACGGCGGGGCCCAGCGCCGCTGCTTCACTGACATCGAAGACGGCATCCGCGCGCTGATGCTGATCCTGGCCAATCAGGACGGCTGCGCCACCCGCAACATCTACAACATCGGCAACCCGAGCAACGACCTGTCGGTGCGCGAGCTGGTGGGCGAGATGATGGCCCTGGCCGCCAGCATCCCCGAGTACCGCGACCACGCGGCCCAGGTCACCGTGCTGGAGACCACCTCGGCCGAGTACTACGGCAAGGGCTACCAGGACGTGGAACGCCGCGTGCCCAAGATCGCCAACACCCAGGCCGACCTGGGCTGGAAGCCTGAGGTGACCATGCAGCAGGCCTTGGCCCGCCTTTTTGAACATTACAAAGACCAACTCGACAGCGCCCGGGGTCTCATCAACTGATCGCCCAGCGGCCTGGAATTGAAGCCATGGGCGTGATTGCACTGAAGATCGATGTGGACACCTGGCGCGGCACGCGCGAGGGCGTGCCGGCGCTGGCCAAGCTGCTGGAGCGGCTGGACGCGCCGGCCACCTTTTTGTTCAGCCTGGGGCCCGACCACACGGGTCGCGCGCTCAAGCGCGTGTTCCGGCCGGGCTTTTTCGGCAAGGTGGCGCGCACCTCGGTGGTCGAGCACTACGGCCTCAAGACCCTGATGTACGGAGTGCTGCTGCCCGGCCCCGACATCGGCCGACGCGAGGCCGAAGGCCTGCGCGCCATCGCCCGCGCTGGCTTCGAGACCGGCGTGCACACCTGGGACCACGTGCGCTGGCAAGACCACGTGGCCGGCGCCAGCGAGGCCTGGACACGGCGCGAGCTCACCCGGGCCGTGGAGCGCTACAGCGAGGTCTTCGGCGCCCGCCCCAGCGTGCATGGGGCTGCCGGCTGGCAGATGAACGAGGCGGCCTACCGGCTGCAAAAAGAGCTGGGCTTCAGCGTGGCCTCCGACGGCCGCGGCACCCAGCCCTACTGGCCTTGCGATGCCCAGGGCGAGGTGATCGGCCCGGTGCAGTTGCCCACCACCCTGCCCACGCTCGACGAGCTGCTGGGCCTGGACGGCTGGACCGTGGACAACGTGCACGAGGCCCTGCTGGCGCACACCCGCGAGGTGGCGCCGCTGCACGTCTACACCCTGCACGCCGAACTCGAAGGCCAAAAACTGGCCCCGGTGTTCGAACGCCTGTTGCGCGGCTGGCGCGACCAGGGCTACCGCTTTGCCACCCTGGGCGAGTGCGCCGCGTACCTGCAGCCGGCCCGCCTGCCACGCTGCCCCGTGGGGCTGGGGACCATCCCGGGGCGCAGCGGCGAGTTGGTGGTGCAGCAGCCTTCGCTCGCGCGCTGAGTCGGCGTCGGCGACCTGGCGTGGCCTCGCCAGCACGTTTTGGCCTGCGCCGATATAGTCGGCGACATGTCCGCACCGCCAGCATCGTCCAGCGCCCGCCCCGGGCAAGCCCACTCACCAACCCCACCTGAAGACCCCGACCACGGGCTGGACCGCAGCGCGCTGCTGGCCCTGGCGGCCATTCTCATGGGCGTGGGGCTGGGCACACTGGACACCGCCATCGCCAACACCGCGCTGCCCGCGATTGCCCACGACCTGAATGCGCCGCCGGCGGCCTCGATCTGGGTGGTGAATGCCTACCAACTGGCCACGGTGGCCCTGCTGCTGCCGTTTGCGGCGCTGGGCGACCGGATCGGGCCCCGGCGCGTGTTCATGGGCGGGCTGGCCTTTTTCACCCTGGCCTCGCTGGCCTGTGCGCTGGCGCCCACGCTGCCGCTGCTGGCGCTGGCCCGGGGCCTGCAGGGCATGGGGGCCGCAGCCATCATGAGCGTCAACATCGCGCTGATCCGGCTGCTGTACCCGGCCTCGCGCCTGGGGCGCGGCGTGGGCATGAACGCGCTGGTGGTGGGGGTGTTCTTTGCGGTCGGGCCCACGGTGGCGTCGCTGGTGCTGAGCGTGGCCGACTGGCCCTGGCTGTTCGCCATCAATGTGCCGCTGGGCTTGCTGGCCCTGGGGTTTGGCTGGCACACGCTGCCCCACAGCCCGCCGCGTGACCATGGCTTCGACCCGCTGACGGCGCTGTTCACCGCCCTCACCTTCTCCACCTTGATCGGTGCCCTGGGCGCGGCGGCCCAGCAAGAGCCCTGGGCCCTGGTGGCGATTCCGGCCAGCGTGACAGTGGTGGCCGGGGCGTTGCTGCTGTGGCGCCAGGCCGGGCACCCGGCGCCCATGCTGCCGGTGGACCTGATGCGTCGGCCCCTGTTTGCCCTGTCAGTGCTGACGGCGCTGAGCGCCTTTGCCACCCAGGGCCTGGCCTTTGTCTCGCTGCCCTTCTTTCTGGAGCAGGTGCTGCACCGCAATCCGGTGGACACCGGCTTTCTGATGTCGGCCTGGCCGGTGGTGGTGGCCGCGGCCGCCCCCTGGGCCGGACGCCTGTCAGACCGCCACCCGCCGGGGTTGCTGGGAGGCATCGGGCTGGCCGTGTTGAGTGCGGGCATGCTGTCGCTGGCGCTGTTGCCCGATCAGCCCGGCACGCTGGACCTGGTGCTGCGCCTGTGCCTGTGTGGCGCCGGGTTCGGCTTCTTCCAGTCGCCCAATCTGCGCGCCCTGATGTCGAGTGCCCCGCCCGAGCGCGCCAGTGGGGCCAGCGGCATGATCGCGCTGGCGCGCCTGACCGGCCAGGCCAGCGGGGCGGCCGGCGTGGCGCTGTGCTTTGCCCTGGGGGGCACGCAGGGTGCCAAGACAGCGCTGGCGGTGGGTTGCGGCACGGCCGCGCTGGGCGCCGTGGCCAGCACGGCCCGGCTGTTCACCCGCGCGCGCTGAGACGCTAAAAGCCTGCCCGCTCAGAAACCCAGGCGTTTGGCCGATGAGAGGGTGCTGACCACTTCGCTGGTGGCCTGTGCAAACGCGGTGCCCGGGGCCAGGGCGTCTTCGGCCTCGCGCATGCGACGCTGGTTGATCAGGTCGCCCACCTGACCCGCCACGCGGTGGAAGTGGGCATGCCGCCCCACCAGGGTGCTGAAGGTGGGGCGCTCGGCCAGGCGCTGGCCATCGCCATAAATCCACTTGCCCAGCGCGCAACAGTCATCGCGCGACAGCGTGGCGGTATCGACCTGGCTGCGGTCTTCAATGGCCTGGCGCAGCTTGACCTTCCATTGGCGGTGGGCGTCGATGATGGCGTCCACATCCACGCCTTCGACCAACGCTGCGGCGCGATGCCCCGGCAGCCGGAACTCATCCACCGTGGCAGCCATGGTCACGGCCACCCGGCGTTGTGAACCAGCGGCGGCGGCGGTTTCCTCGACCAGCGCGGCGTTGGCCTGGGTGTTGCGGTCCAGCTCCTGCACGGCGGCGCCGATCTGGCTCACGCCCAGGCTTTGTTCACGCGCGCCATTGGCCACCTCGTCGAGCAGCGACTTCACGTTCTCGGCACTCGCCACGATCTCCTGCATGGTCTGGCCGGCCTGGCGCACCACGGCCGAGCCCGAGCTGACCTCTTCGGTGCTGCCCGCGATCAGGGTCTTGATCTCTTTGGCGGCCACGGCACTGCGCTGAGCCAGACTGCGCACCTCGCCCGCCACCACGGCAAAGCCGCGGCCCTGCTCGCCGGCACGGGCCGCTTCCACGGCCGCATTCAGCGCCAGGATGTTGGTCTGGAAGGCAATGCCATCAATCACACCAATGATGTCGCTGATCTTTTGCGACGAGGCCTGGATGCGTTCCATGGTCTGCACCACCGAGCCCATGACCCGCCCACCATGCTCGGCCGTGCTGGCGTTCTCCTGGGCAATCTCGGAGGCCCGGCGCACAGACTCGGCCGTCATCTGGATGGTCGAGGTGGTCTGTTCGAGGGCGGCCGACGACTGCTCCAGCGCGGCAGCCGCCTGCTCGGTGCGGGCCGACAGGTCGGCCGTGCCCTGGGCAATCTCGGTGCTGGCCTGCACCACCTGGTCGCTGGCCTCCTGCACCTGGCGCACGGTGTCGGTGAGCGAGGTCTGCATGTTGCCCAGTTCACGCATGAGGTCGGACACCTCGTCATGCCCCTTGGTGTCGACGCGGGTGCGCAAATCGCCCATCGAAATGCTCAGCAGGAACTTGCGCAGCAGCTTGAAGCCCCCGGTCATCGAGCGGTAAAAGCCCATGAAAAAGTAAAGCGCCACCAACAGGCTCAGCCCCGTCAGTGCTGCCGTCAGGCCCACGTGCAGGCGCAGCGCCTCCTGGCGCTCGGCCAGCATGTCGTCAAGCACCGCCAGGTTCTGCTTCACCTGGTCCGACTGGGCCTGCAAGGCCTCGGTGGCCAGCACGCGAAAGGCCTCGGCATCGCCCTTCACATCAACCTGCCCGGGTGGGAAGCTGCTGTGCGCGGCGCCCTCCAGACGCAGCAGCAGGGCCGCGGCATCGGTCTTCAGGCGGCTGCCGGCGGCGGGGGCCGCGGCGCGCACCTTGTCAAGGTTGTCGGTCAGCAACTGGCGCTCGTGGGCCAGCACACCCAGCAAGGCATACAACCTTGCGGCCACGTCGGGCTTGAGCTGGCCGCCAGCCAGGGCCGCCCGGCCCAGGCCACGCAGCTCGGCCGTGTCACGCAGCAGGCCCGGCGGCTGCATCAGCGTGGCGCCCACGAGGTGGAACGAGGCCAGGTCGGAGTCCAGCGCCAGCCCCGAGCCGTCGGTGACACGGTCCTGCAATTGGCTGAGGGCGGCGGCCAATTTGTTCATGGCGGTAAACACAGCCTCGGGGGTGCTGTTGGCCTGGCTGGCCGCCTGACTGGCCTCCAGCACCTGGCGCAGCGCTGCCGTGCTGCCCAGTCGCTCACCCAACTCAGCATCCAGCGCCTGCAGCTTCTGCAAGGCCTGCTGGTACTGCGCCTGGGCCTGGGCCAGTTCGCCTCCGGCCTGCCCCGCTGCCGCGCTGCGGGCCCGGTAGCGCCACACGCTGGCGGCATCCACCACGGGGGCCAGCGCCTGGCTGTAATGCACGCCCTCCCGCTCGGTGGCCACGAATTCAAGTTCGGCGTTCTTGGCGCTGCCATAGGCCAGCAGCAGCCAGGCCACCGGCAGCAGGAAGGCGGCCGAAATGAGGGTCATCTTGGCCGGGAAACGCAGGCCGCGCATCAAAGCGGCACCGGGCCGCCACAGGGGGGAATTGACAAAGCTCATGCTGGATCGGATGGGACGAGGGTGGGGTGAAGGTGGGTCACAGGCTGCAGGTGAACCCCTGCTTTTGCTGACACTTTGTCACAAGACTCCCTCCGCTTTCCTGACATCCGTCAAGAACAACCGGAAACCCAGCCTCGGTCACGGCGCCGGGCTCACGCCACCAGGCCGCGCCGGGTCACGGCAAGGCCAGTGACGCGTGCGGCAGACACCGGGACCGGTCACCGCACGCATCGGCAAACAGACCGCCATAATGTCCAGAAATAACAATTTGTGACCAATGGGATTGAAATGGCAGCCAAGTCCATGCGGCCCCAGGGCCGACGCAGCACCTTGCTTCGACTCGCCTTGCCCCTGGTGCCGGCCCTGCTGGGCCGCGGTGCCGCCGCCGGCCAACTGCCAGAGCCTGCCGGGCCGGTGGTGCTGACCCTGTCGGGCCGGGTGGGCCTGCCCAATCAAGGCGCGCAGGCCGTGTTCGACTTGGCCATGCTGACGGCGCTGGCGCAGCGCCGCTTCAGCGTCAAGACGCCTTGGGACCCGCGCCCGGTCTCGTTCGAAGGCCCGCTGCTGCGCGAGGTGCTGCAAGCCGCCGACGCCCGCGGCACCCGCCTGACCCTGGTGGCCGTGAACGACTACAAGGTGGAGATCCCGACGGAGGATCTGGCGCACTGGGACGTGGTGCTGGCCCTGAAGATGAATGGCCAGGCCATTCCGGCGCGCACCAAGGGCCCCCTGTTCGTGGTCTACCCCTTCGATGTGGCGCAAGGCGCGTTGCTGGAGCAGTTCCGCGACCGCTCGATCTGGCAACTGGTGTCGATACGCGTCGATTGACCCACACCACGCACAGGGACACGGCATGACATCCAGCGCCAGCGAGCACGGCCCGTCGGGGCAGACCGAACCGGGTCGGGGCTTGTCGCTGCGGGTCTCGATTGCCACTGTGGTGGTGTTCTCCATGCTGCTGGTGGCCGTGGTGGTGATTGCCACAGGGTGGGCCGGTGCCCGAGCCAACGCCATCGACACCGCGGCCCGCATGGCCACCGATGCCGGCAAGCTGGTGGGCGAGCGGGCCAAGGGCCTGCTGGAGCCGGCCAAGTCCACTCTGCGCCAACTGACCTTCGACCCCATCACCACCGCCCGCACGCTGGAGGCACGGCTCGAGCGCATCCATGTGCTGTCGGAGGAACTGGTGGCCAACCCGCTGCTGTCTTCGGTCTACGTGGGCTATGAGGATGGCGCCTTTCTGCTGGTGCGCCCGCTGGATCAGCCGGCGCAGCGCAAGCTGTTTGCCGCACCGCCCAAATCGAACTTCATGGCCCAGTCACGCGCCCGCGACCGGCAGGGGCGCTGGCAGGGCGAATACCTGTTCTTCGACACGGCCCGCCAACTGCTGGAGCGCAGGGCCATGCCCGACTACCGTTTCGACCCCCGTACGCGCCCCTGGTACCAGGAGGCCCAGACCACCGGTCAGCCCTCCTTGTCCGAGCCGTATGCCTACTTCACCACCCAAGAGCTGGGGGTCACCCTGAGCCAGCTGAGCCACTCGGGGCAGGCCGTGATCGGCCTCGATGTGGTGCTGGACCAGCTGAGCCGCTCACTGGCCGATCTGCGCGTGACGCCGCATGCGCGGATCGCCCTGGTGAACGCGCGCCAGGAGGTGCTGGCCGACCCGGACCACCCCCACGCCAGCCAGTCGAGCCAGGGCGCGCCACGTTTTCGGCGGGTGCAGGAGCTGGGCGAGGCGGGGCTGAACGCACTGCTTGAACAGGCCACCCAAGCCAGCCCGCCCTCGGGCCTGGGCCAGGCCCGCTTGCTGAAGGTTCAGGGCCACGAGCTGCTGGGCGTGGTGCTGCCGTTTGAAATGTGGTCCGACCAGGGCATGCGCCTGCTGGTGACCCTGCCGGTGGAGGAACTGCTGGGCGATCTGACGGCCAAGCGCCGCCGCATCGTGTTCATGGTGGTGCTGCTGGTGATTGCCATGCTGGCCCTGAGCTGGCCCATGGCGGCGCGAATCGGTCGCGGCATTGAAGGCCTGACCGACAAGGCCCGCTCTGTGGAACGCTTTCACTTCACGCAGGTCACGCCGCGCCGGTCGGCCATCAAGGAGGTCAACGAGCTCGCTGTGGCGATGCAGGGCATGAGCCAGACCATCGAGAGCTTTCTCAAACTCAGCCACCAGATGGCCACCGAGCCCGAGGTCGAACACATGCTTGACCAGGTGCTGCAGCAACTGGTGCAAGCCACCCGCAGCCATGCCGGCGCGGTGTACCTGTGGGACGAGGCCGCGGGCTGCATGCAACGGGCGGCCACCCACGGCCCGGCCACAGCCGGCTTCGAGCCCCGCCTGGCCGGGCCTGGTACAGCCGCCCCTGGCCCGGTCGGCGAGCAACGCAGCGAGTTGCTGCTGCAGGGGCGCCAGGGCGATCGCCAGGGCCTGCTGGTGCTGCTGCACCAAGGTGACGACGGCCACGAAGACCGGGCCTTCCAGCACTTTGCCCAACAGCTGTCGGGCATGCTGGCCGTTTCCATCGAAACCCGTCAGCTGATCGACGCCCAGAAAAAGCTGCTCGATGCCGTGATCCGGCTGATGGCCGACGCCATCGATGCCAAAAGCCCCTACACCGGTGGGCACTGTGAACGTGTGCCCGAATTCGCCATCCAGATGATGGACCAGTTGCAGGCCGATACCCGCGGCCCCTACGCCGGGTACGGCCTGAACGAACAAGAGCGCTATGCCTTCCAGTTGGGGGCCTGGCTGCACGACTGCGGCAAGGTCACCAGCCCGGAGCACATCGTCGACAAGGCCACCAAGCTGGAGCTGATCGGCAACCGGATCCATGAAGTGCGGCTGCGTTTCGAGCTGCTGTGGCGCGACGCCGAGATCAGCTGCTGGCAGGCCCTGGCCCAAGGTCAGGACACGGACGTGGCCCATGCCACCCTGGCCGCACGCCAGCAGCGCCTGCAAGAGGACTTTGCCTTTGTCGCCGCCTGCAATCTGGGCAGCGAAGCCCTGAGCGACGATGCCGTGGCCCGCCTGCAGGCGCTGGGGGCCCAGACCTGGCAACGCCACTTCGACGACCGCCTGGGTTTGTCGGTTGAGGAGCTGGACCGCCTGCAAAAAGCCCGCCCCCAGGCCCCGCCTTTGCCCACCCCCGAACCCTTGCTGGCCGATCGGCCCGAACACTGCGTCCCCTGGGGTGAGCGACGCCCACCGGTGGAAAAAGGCGCCCCGGGCAATGTTTACGGCTTTGACATGCCGCTGCCCCTGTACAAGCAAAACATGGGGGAGCTGCACAACCTGTCCGTGCGCCGCGGGACCCTGACGGAAGAGGATCGCTTCCGAATCAACGAGCACATCGTTCAGACCTACACCATGCTCAAGGCCCTGCCCTGGCCCCAGGCCCTGAGCCGGGTACCCGAACTGGCTGCAACCCACCACGAACGGCTCGATGGCCAGGGCTACCCGCGCCGACTGAAGGCCGACCAACTCGGCCTGCCCGAGCGGGTGATGGCCCTGGCCGACGTGTTCGAGGCCCTGACAGCAGCCGACCGCCCTTACAAGACGCCCAAGCCTCTGAGCGAAACCCTGAACATCATGGCCCGCATGTGCCGTGAACAGCACCTGGACACCGAGTTGTTTCGGTATTTCCTGCGCAGTGGGCTGTGGCAGCAACTGGCCCACACCTACCTGCAAGCCGCACAGATCGATCGGGTCGACCTGGCCTCGATCGAAGCCCAGTTGCCCACACGGGCCTGACAGGCTTGGCCGACTCCGCCACGGGCTTAACCCGGATGCGCGGTGCGAAAATAGCAGTTCGTAGGGCGAAAAATGCCTTACGTCAAATACACTTGCCCAAAATGAACGTTCCAGCCAACGCCCTGCGGGTGATCGAGTTCCTGATGCAGAGGACTCCCACCATGATCGCCTATTGGGATCAGGCGTTGCGCTGTCACTATGCCAACGACGCTTACAAGACCTGGTTTGGCGCCGACCCCGAAAAGATGATCGGCATGACGTTGATGGACCTGCTGGGCCCGGCGTTGTTTGCACTGAACGAACCGTATGTCAAGGGCGCCATGGCCGGCCAGGAGCAGACCTTCGAGCGGGTCGTACCTGGGCCGGACGGCGTGCGACGCAACAGCCTGGCCAAGTACATGCCCGACATCCAGAATGGCGTGGTACAGGGCTTTGTGGTGACGGTCACTGAAATCACCCAACTCAAGCAACTCGAAGAAGCGCTGGCGCGCGAGACGGCCATGCGCAAGGACATCGAGTTGCGTGCCCAGGAGCTGTCGGCCCTGCTGGTCGAGCGCAGTGAAATGCTGGACGTGCTGGCCCACGAAGTGCGCCAGCCCCTGAACAACGCGTCGGCCGCGCTGCAAAGCGCCCAGGCCGCCATGATCACCATGGCGCCCAGCGGCCTGAACCAGCGGCTGGAACGGGCCCAGTCGGTGCTGCAGCAGGTGCGCAGCAGCATCGACAACACCCTGGCGACGGCAGCGCTGCTGGCGGGCCCCGGCAAGTTGAACCGCATCGACATGGACATCGACACCTTTGTCCAGGTGTGCATCCAGGACCTCGGCGAAGCCGACCAGACCCGAATCCAGGTGGACCGGCAGACCGCCACCCGCACGGCCTCGATGGACCTGGGCCTGATGCGACTGGCACTGCGCAATCTGCTGCTCAATGCGGTGCGCCACAGCGCACCCGACACGCCCATCGTGGTGCGTCTGGCGGACTCCGATACCCCCCTGGCACTGTTGATCGACGTGGTCGACCAGGGCACCGGATTTGACCCGCAGGTGTTGCCCCACCTGTTTGAACGCGGTGCCCAGGGCCGCCAAAGCCACGGGGGCCGCGGCCTCGGCCTTTACCTGGTGCACCGCATCCTAGAAATGCACGGCGGACAGGCCTGCCTGCTGCAGCACTCCGCAGCAGGCTCGACCCTCCGCATGATCTTGCCCCCTCAGGAAGACGAATGAACATGCTCAGCGATACCACCGTCATCACGGACGCCCAAACCCCCGCACCACTCCACGCGCCGGTCGCATCCGGCCAGACGCCCGCGCCCCCCCTGCCGACTTCGCTGGCCCTGGTGGAGGACGACCTCGAATACGCGGAATACTTGGCCCAGTACCTCAGCGAGCAAGGGGTCAACGTGCACCGCTATGGCGACAGCAACGACCTGCTGGCCGACCGCACGCCTTACGACTATGGCTTTTACCTGCTCGACCTGACCCTGCCCGGCGTGGATGGGGTGGAGCTGATCCGCATCCTGCGCAAGCGCACTGCCGTCGGCATCATCGTGGTCACCGGGCGGCGCGACAACGACGTGTTCGAGCGGGTCATGGAGGCCGGCGCCGACATGCACCTGAGCAAGCCGGTGCGCTTCGAACAGGTGACCATGGCCATCAAGGCCGTGCAACGCCGCAGCAGCCCCAACCCGGTTCAGAACCCGGGCCTGAGCTGGAAACTGGATACCTTGCAGGCCGAATTGCTCGCCCCCGATGGAACCCGCATCGGTCTGAGTGGGACCGACATGGCCGTCATGGAATGCCTGCTGGAGGCTCAGGGCGCCGTGGTCAGCAAGAACACGCTCAACGAGCGCCTGGGCCGCCCCCTGACCGAGGGCCCGGACAACGGCCTCAACGCCACCATCTACCGCCTGCGCCGACGCATCGAACAAGCCACCCCGCTGCACGTGCCGCTGCACAGCCAAAGCCGCAAGGGCTACCAGTTCAGGGCACCGCTGGTTCGGGTTTAAGCCGACCAACTCAGTCGCCGACGGCTCGGTACCGAGCACCTGTCCATTTTTGGAACAAGTGACGAAAAATAACAAAAATCAGACATAAAAATCATTTTCTCGATGGACGGCACCTATGATGGACATTGAAAAGCCCATTGAGTGTCGTCCGTGAACTGCACCGGATGACCTCGCCCTCAGAGGCTTTCAGTTTCTGATTGCTGTCACACCTCAAGAGCATCATCGTCGGCGCGATGCCATCGCTGTCGGCCACATGAAAAGCCATTTGAGAACCTATTCGAGAGGTGTTGATGAATCTTGCGCATTGGTCGGTTCGTGGCCAGTTGACCCTGGCATTCGGCGGCTTGACCGCCCTGGTGCTGTTGATTGCCGGCCTGGCCATCCAGGCTCTGGGCGCCTCCAACGCCGACTTTGAGGCCTATGTGAATGGCGTCAACCGACGGGCCAAGCTCGCCGAAGAGGTGCACAAGGCCGTGGCAGGCCGGGCCATTGCGGCGCGCAATCTGGTGCTGGTGACCCAAGCGGCCGATCTGGAAGCCGAAAAAGCCTTGGCCCAGGCTGCGCACAAGGCGGTGGGCGAGCACCTGGCCCAACTCAAGGATCTGGTCAAAGCCGCCGACGTGCCCGCCCAGCCACGCCAATTGGTGGCCGACATCGACCAGATCGAGCAAGCCTACGGCCCGGTGGCGCTGGGCATCATCGACCTGGCCCTGAAAGGGCAGCACGAAGCGGCCGTGCTCAAGATGAACACCGAGTGCCGCCCACTGCTGGCACGCCTGCTGGGCAAGACCGAGGAATACGCGCAATTGACCGAAAAGCGGGCGCAGGCGATGGTGGATGAATCTGAAGCCCACTACACCCGACAGCGCACACTGATGGTCACGACCGGCCTGACGGCCCTGCTGGGCGCGGCCCTGGCCGGCTGGCTGATCACCCGACGGCTGACCCAAGCCCTGGGGGCCGAGCCGGCCGAACTGGGTGAAGCGGCGCAACGCGTGGCCAATGGCGATCTGGGCACCCCACTGGCCAAGCTGAGCCAGGCGCCCGAAGGCAGCGTGCTGGCCTCTCTGGGCGCGATGCAGGCCAGCCTGGTGAACATCGTGCAACAGGTTCGTTCGGCCTCCGAATCGATTGCTGGCGGGGTGACGGAAATCTCCACCGGCAACACCGACCTGAGCCAGCGCACCGAAGAGCAGGCCAGCGCCCTGCAACAGACCGCCGCCACGATGGACCAGTTTGGCGCCACCGTGCGAAACAACGCCGACAACGCCCAGTTGGCCAACCAGCTGGCGAGCAATGCCTCCAGCGTGGCGAGCCGCGGTGGCCAGGTGGTGTCACAGGTGGTGGATACCATGAAGGGGATCCACGACAGCTCGCGCAAGATCTCCGACATCATCGGCGTGATCGATGGCATCGCCTTCCAGACCAACATCCTGGCGCTGAATGCAGCGGTGGAGGCTGCCCGTGCCGGCGAACAAGGCCGAGGCTTTGCCGTGGTGGCAGGTGAGGTGCGCACCCTGGCCCAGCGCAGCGCCAGTGCGGCCAAAGAAATCAAGACCCTGATCGGCAACAGCGCCGACCAGGTGGCCCAGGGGGCCCAATTGGTCGAGCAAGCCGGCAGCACCATGACCGAGGTGGTGCAGGCCATCCAGCGCGTGAGCGACATCGTGGGCGAAATCAGTTCGGCCAGTGCCGAGCAGAGCTCGGGCATGGGCCAGATCAGCCAGGCCGTGAACCAGCTAGATCAGACCACCCAGCAAAATGCCGCCCTGGTGGAGGAAAGCGCCGCCGCTGCCCAGAGCCTGGAGAACCAGGCCGCCCAACTGGTCCAGACCGTGGCCGTCTTCAAGTTGGGATCGGCAGGCACCCGTATGACAGGCCCGTCGGCAACGCTGCCGCGTCACTCGCCACATCATCCAACACAACGCCCCCAGGCGGCAGCCCGCTTGGCATCCGGCAGGCCCGCCACGCAGCGAGTGGCCCTGGCATCGACACCGACTTCGTCACCGGCCCCTGCCCTGGTCACCACCCGCAAGGGCCAGGATGACTGGGAGAGCTTTTGAACACAGCCCGGCCGGGTCGGGCCGGGTCGCAGGGCCGGGTCGCAGGGCCGGGCCTTGGGTGTGGCCCCGACTGTGAACACCGCATGAAAAAACCCACCGTGCGCAGCGCAAGCTGCATCCGGTGGGTTTTTTGTTGAAGGACGCGCTCGTCAGGCCTTGACGGTGCCCAGTGCGGCGTTCAGCGTGGCGCTGGGGCGCATCACGGCATCCAGCTTGGCGAAGTCTGGCTTGTAATAGCCGCCGATGTCGACCGGCTTGCCTTGCACCGCAGCCAGTTCAGCCACGATGGTCTGCTCGTTGTCGGCCAGGGCCTTGGCCAGCGGCACGAACTTGGCCGCCAGGGTGGCGTCTTCGGTCTGTGCGGCCAGTTCCTGGGCCCAGTACAGGGCCAGGTAGAACTGGCTGCCGCGGTTGTCCAACTGGCCGGTCTTGGGCGACGGGTTCTTGTTGTTGTCCAGCAGCTTGCCGGTGGCAGCGTCCAGGGTCTTGGCCAGGATCTTGGCCTGGTTGTTGCCCGTCTTGATGCCCAGGTCTTCCAGACTCACGGCCAGGGCCAGGAACTCGCCCAGCGAATCCCAGCGCAGGTGGTTTTCTTCGACCAACTGCTGCACGTGCTTCGGAGCCGAGCCGCCGGCACCGGTTTCGTACATGCCGCCGCCGGCCATCAGGGGCACGACCGACAGCATCTTGGCCGAGGTGCCCAGTTCCATGATGGGGAACAGGTCGGTCAGGTAGTCACGCAGGATGTTGCCGGTGGCGCTGATGGTGTCCAGGCCGCGGATCACGCGCTCCAGGGTGTAACGCATGGCTCGCACCTGGCTCATGATCTGGATGTCCAGGCCGGTGGTGTCGTGCTCATGCAGGTACATCTTGACCTTGGTGATCAGCTGCGCCTCATGCGGACGGTACGAATCCAGCCAGAACACCACGGGCATGCCCGAGTTGCGGGCACGCGTGACGGCCAGCTTGACCCAGTCGCGGATGGCGGCGTCCTTGACCTGGCACATGCGCCAGATGTCGCCGGCTTCCACGTTCTGGCTCAGCAGCACTTCGCCAGTGGCCAGGTCGGTGATGTTGGCCACGCCGTCTTCAGGAATCTCGAAAGTCTTGTCGTGCGAGCCGTATTCTTCGGCCTGCTGGGCCATCAGACCCACGTTGGGCACCGTGCCCATGGTCTTGGGATCGAAGGCGCCGTGCCACTTGCAGAAGTTGATGATCTCCTGGTAGATGCGGGCAAAGGTCGACTCGGGCATCACGGCCTTGACGTCCTTCAGGCGGCCATCGGCGCCCCACATCTTGCCGCCGTTGCGGATCATCGCGGGCATGGAGGCGTCCACGATCACGTCGTTGGGCGAGTGGAAGTTGGTGATGCCCTTGGCCGAGTCGACCATGGCCAGCTCAGGACGGTGCTCGTGGCAGGCGTGCAGATCGCGCTTGATCTCGTCCTGCTTGGATTGCGGCAGGGTGGCGATCTTGTCGTACAGGTTGGCCATGCCGTTGTTCACGTTCACGCCCAGTTCCTCGAACAGCTTGGCGTGCTTCTCGAACGCGTCCTTGTAGAAGATCTTCACGCAGTGGCCGAACACGATGGGGTGCGAGACCTTCATCATGGTGGCCTTGACGTGCAGCGAGAACATCACGCCGGTCTTGTGAGCGTCTTCGATTTCCTTCTCGTAGAACTCGACCAGCGCCTTCTTGCTCATGAACATGCTGTCGATCACTTCACGATCCAGCAGCGAAACCTTGGACTTGAGGATGATGGTCTTGCCGCTCTTGGTCAGCAGCTCCATCTTCACATCACGGGCGCGGTCCAGTGTCATGGACTTTTCGCCGTGGTAGAAGTCGCCAGCGTGCATGTGCGACACGTGGCTGCGCGAAGCCTGGCTCCACTCGGCCATGCTGTGCGGGTTCTTGCGAGCGTATTCTTTGACGGCCTTGGGGGCGCGGCGGTCCGAGTTGCCTTCGCGCAGCACCGGGTTCACGGCCGAGCCCAGGCACTTGTTGTAGCGCAGGCGGATGGCCTTTTCTTCGTCAGTCTGGGGGTTTTCCGGGAAGTCGGGCAGCTTGTAGCCCTTGGACTGCAGTTCGCGGATGGCGGTCACCAGCTGGTTCTGCGAGGCGCTGATGTTGGGCAACTTGATGATGTTGGCGTCTGCCTGCAGGGTCTTCTTGCCCAGTTCGGCCAGCGTGTTGGGCACGCGCTGCTCTTCCGACAGGAACTCGGGGAACTCACCCAGGACGCGGCTGGCCACCGAGATGTCGCTGGTGACGACGTCCACGCCCGCCGGGGCCGTGAAGGTGCGGATGATCGGCAGGAAGGCACTGGTCGCCAGCAGCGGAGCTTCGTCGGTCAGGGTGTAGATGATGGTGGGTTGCTGGGTACTCATTGCAGATCTCAAGAAGTGGTGCTGGACAAACGCCACCGGCCCCGTCAAAGACTTGGCCGGCAGTCACTGAAGAATGCTCCCCGATTTTGCTTGCTGGGGTCTGACCTCTGGGCAATTTTTTGCAACGGAATCTCACAATGCAAAATTTCATGCCCTTCGTGGGCGTTTTTTTGCTTGTGCAGTGCAGCAATTCAACCCCGCAGACCCCTCCGGAGCGCCCCCACCTGACGCTTGGCCTGGGCCGGTAGAACACCCCCGCAGAGGCCCGGCGTCAGGCCCCGCGAGTCGCGTCTGGCGTTCCCGAAAAAACCCAGCGCCCGTAGATACCCGTGAAACGCCCCCGCTGCGCCCAAACCGCGCGTTTATCGCGCAATTCAAGGAATCCCCTGCTTCCGCCGCCTGGCGAGGCCTTCTAGGCTTGCGCCCATGTCCTTGGTCCGTGTGTACGAAACGGCCATCGACTCGCCTTCAGAACCTCAACCGGAGACCGACATGACCCCCTTGCGCACCATCCATAAAGCCACCCTGCTGGGCGCGCTGCTGACCGCTGCCGCCCTGGCCCAGGCTCAAGACAGCATCAAGATCGCCAACCTGGTCGAGTTGTCCGGCCCGGGCACCACCGCGGGCACCCTGTTCAAGAACGGGGTCGAGTTGGCCATCAAGGAGATCAACGCGGGCGGCGGCATCCTGGGCAAGAAGATCAGCTACACCACCGAAGACACCCAGAGCAACCCGGGCGTCGCCAAGGGCCTGACCCAGAAAGCCGTGGACAACGAGGTGTTTGCCATCTTCGGCCCGGTGTACTCGGGCTCGATCATGGTGTCGATGGCCGAAAGCAAGCGCGGCGAGGTGCCCAACTTCACCGGCGGCGAGGCCGCGGCCATCACGGCCCAGGGCAACCCCTATGTGTTCCGCACCTCGTTTGGCCAAGCCGTGTCGTTTCCGAAGCTGGTGCGCTACGTGAACAGCAAATCGCAGAAGCTGGCCCTGATTTACGTGAACAACGACTTTGGCAAGGGCGGGCGTGACAGCCTGATCAAGCTGCTGGAGGGCTCGCCCACCAAGCTGGTGGCCGACATCTCCACCGACGCCGGCCAGGTCGACTTTTCGGCCGCCGTGCTCAAGGCCAAGCAAAGCGATGCCGATGCCGTGCTGATCTACACCAACGAAGAAGAATCGGCCCGCGCCCTGCGCGAATTGCGCAAACAGGGCTGGAAGAAGCCCATGATCGGCGAGACCACGCTGACCGGGCAAAAGGTGATCGAGCTGGCTGGCGATGCGGCCAATGGGGCCGTGGCCCACGTGGGCCTGACCATCGATGCGCCCCAGTTGAAGGCCTTCGGAGCCAAGTACAAGGCCGAGTACAAGTCGGAGTCGGACCACAACGGCATCAAGGGCTACACCGGTGTGTACATCCTGAAGGCTGCCATCGAGAAAGTGGGCAAGCTCGACCGCAAGGCGGTGGCGGCAGCCCTGCGCGGCGGCTGCTTCACCACCAAGCAGCAGCCCAACATCCTGATGGACGTGTGCTTTGACGACAAAGGCGAGCTGGACCGCGAAAGCTTCCTGGTCGAGGTGAAGAACGGCAAGGCCGAAGTGGTTCAAACCCTGCCGCCGCTGCGCCAGAAGTGATCGCCTGCCCGGCCGGGCCCTGGGCCCTGGCCGGGGCTTTTCCCTTGTCTGGACCCTCCGATGACCGACTTTCTCCAACTCTTTCTGAGTGGCCTGTCCACCGGCAGCATCTATGCGCTGGTGGCACTGGGCTTCACCCTGCTGTGGCAGGCATCCGGCACCATCAACTTCGCCCAGGGCGAATTCGTGATGCTGCCGGCCTTCATGATGGTGGCCATGCTGCAGGCGGGCCTGTCTTTGTACCTGGCCTTTGCGATCGCCATCGTGCTGTCGTGCCTGGTGCTGGGCTGGCTGTTCAAGCGTGGCCTGGTCGACCCCCTGTTCAAGTACGGGATGATGCCGATCGTGGTGGCCACGATCGGCTTGTCGATTGCCCTGCGCAACGGCGTGCGGGCTGGCTACTCGGCCGAGCCTCAGCCCTTCCCGCAGGTGTTTCCGGACGTGGTGTTCGACGTGATGGGGGTCACCCTGTCGGGCAGCGACATCGGCACCTTTGTGCTGGCCATTGCCCTGGTGCTGGTCACGCAGGCCTTCCTGGCCAAGACCGTGACCGGTCGCGCCATGCAGGCCGTGGCCCAGAACACCGAAAGCGCCGCCGTGCTGGGCATCAACGTGCCCCGCATGATCTTCTACACCTTTGCCATCAATGCGGTGCTGGCCGCCGCTGCGGCGCTGCTGGTCACGCCGACCTACCTGGCCAAGTTCGACATGGGTGAAGGCCTGGGCAACAAGGCCTTCTTCGCCGCCATCATCGGCGGCTTCAACAACAGCCGTGGTGCCCTGCTGGGCGGGCTGATCGTGGGGGTGTGCGAGAACCTGGCTGCGGCCTACATCTCGCCGGCCTACAAGGATGCGGTGGCCCTGGTGATCTTCATGGTCGTGATCCTGTTCAAGCCGCAGGGCCTGCTGGGCCGCAAAGAGGAGCGCAAGGTATGAAGAAGGCGCAACTGATCTTCGGCATCGCGGCCCTGGCCGCGATGCTGGTATTGCCCGGTTTCCTGAAAAACTACGGCATCCACCTGTTCACCACCTGGCTGGTGTTCACCATTGCCACCATGGGGCTGAACCTCACGGTGGGGTATGCGGGGCAGAAGTCGCTGGGCCACGCGGCCTTCTTTGGCATCGGGGCCTACACGGTGGCCATCTTGCTCAAGGCCGGCATCAGCTTCTGGATCGGCCTGCCCGCGGCGGCGGCGCTGTGCTTTGCAGTGGGCCTGCTGCTGGGCTTTCCGGCCTTGCGTGTGCAGACCATCTACCTGGCCTTTGCCACCCTGGGCTTCAACACCGCTCTTTGGCTGGTGATGCGCAATGAAGAGTGGCTGACCGGGGGCACCTTCGGCATCAACGACATCGCCCGCCCCGGCCTGTTCGGCTTCAGCCTGGACGGCAACCTGGCCTATTACTACCTGGTGCTGGCCTTTGCCGTGGTGCTGGGGGCCTTGTTGTGGGGCCTGCTGCGCTCGCCCTGGGGCAAGGCCTTCACGGCCCTGCGCGACAACCCGATCCGGGCCGAAAGCCTGGGGGTGGACATCCGCAGCTACACGCTGATGAGTTTTGCCATTGGCGCCGTGTACGCCGGCATCGCCGGGGGCTTGTATGCCTCGCAGGTGCAGTTCATCGACCCCGCCACCTTCACCGTGGGCTCGTCCATCATGATGTACCTGATGGTGGTGGTGGGCGGCCCGGGCTACTTCTTCGGCCCGCTGCTGGGCTCGGCCGTGGGTGTGATCCTGCCCGAGTGGCTGCGCTTCGCCCAGGCCTGGTACCTGTTCGTGTTCGGCGCCGCCGTGGTGTTGCTGATGATCTGGCTGCCCGATGGGTTGCTGAGCGTGCCCGAGCGCTTGAAGGCACGCCGACAGTCCCGCGAGGAATCGGCCGCCCGGGCCGCCAAAGCCGCCAGCGCCGCGTCAACCCAGCCGAACGGAGGTCAGGCATGAACCCCATGAATCAGCCCTTGCTGCAAGTCAGAGGCCTGAAGAAGGCCTATGGTGCGATCCAGGCCGTGGGCGGTGTGTCGTTCGAGGTGCGCCCCGGCGAGATCTTCGGCGTCATCGGGCCCAACGGCTCGGGCAAGACCACCTTGTTCAACAGCATGCTGGGCCAGATCACGCCCGACGAGGGGCAGATCCTGCTGCACGGCCAGGACGTGTCGCGCCTCGGGCCGCTGGCGCTGAGCCGGCGCGGCGTGGGCCGCACCTTCCAGACCCTGCAGGTGTTCGGCAAGATGAGCGTGCGCGACAACCTGATCGTGGCCGCCCAGGAACACCAGGGCAGCCTGCTCAGCCGCATGTTCGCGCCCAGCGATTCGGGCCTGGGGGCCCGGGCCGACGCGCTGATCGACCAGTTCCACATCCGCCACGTGGCGCACAAGAAGGCCGGCGAGCTGAGTTACGGCCAGCAAAAGCTGGTCGACATCGCGATGGCGTTCATGAGCGAGCCCGACCTGGTGCTGCTGGACGAGCCCTGCGCCGGGGTCAACCCGTCGCTGGTGGGCGGCATCAGCACCCTGCTCAAGCAACTCAACCAAAGCCGCCGCGGCAGCTTTGTGGTGATCGAACACAACATGGATTTCGTGATGGACCTGTGCCACCGCATCATGGTGATGGTGGAGGGCCAGGTGATGGCCATTGGCACACCGGCCGAGATCCGCGCCAACAAACAGGTGCTGGACGCCTACCTGGGGAGCTGAACATGGCCACCATGCCCAACACAGAGGCCTGCATCACCTTTGACAAGGTGAGCGCCGGCTACAAGGATTTCATGATCCTCAACGACCTGTCCTTCCAGGCCCGGCGCGGCAGCATCACGCTGCTGATCGGGCCCAATGGGGCGGGCAAATCCACCGTGCTGAAGACCTTGTTTGGCCTGCTCAAGCCCCGCCAGGGCCAGATCCTGCTGAACGGTGAAAGCATCGGCGGCGCCAGCCAGAAAGAGCTGCTGGCACGTGGCATTGCCTTCGTGCCGCAGGGGCGCAACCTGTTCGGCCAGCTCAGCGTGTACGAGAACCTGGAGCTGGGGGGCATCACCCTGGGCATGAAGACCACCCACGAGCGCATTCCCGAGGTGCTGGAGTTCTTCCCCCGCGTGAAGGAGCGCCTGCACTCGCGGGCCGCCTCGCTGTCGGGCGGGGAGCAAAAGCAGCTTGAGATCGGCCGCGCCCTGCTGCTGCGCCCCAAGGTGATCCTGATCGATGAACCCTCGATCGGCCTGTCGCCCATGGTGGTGCTGGATGTGTTCAAGCTGCTGCGTCGCCTGGCCGAGCAAGGCACCACCGTGCTGATGGTGGAGCAGAACGTGAAAAGCGCCCTGGCGTATTCAGACGACGCGATCGCGCTGGAATCGGGCCGCCTGGTGCTGCACCGGCCGGCGGCCGAAATTCTCAGCGATCCACACATGGAACGGCTGTTCCTCGGTGGTGCACACACCACTTCACAGCCACTTGTGGCTTGATATGCGCCACCAAATATGCACCAAAATCGAAATAAACGCGCCAATACAGGGATTAATGCACCAATTTAGTTCTTTATTCCAAACCAATGTCAATCTGCGAATAAATATGGCAAAACCGGATTGACTAAGCACATAAAAATCGCTCATTCCCCGTATTTGGCGGGCATAAGTATTGCAACCCCTTCAGAAGAGCAACTGATGCTCGAGAAGGAACGCCATGCCAGCCAGCCCATTGACCACTGCCCAGACCGAAGTGTTCATGCCCCACATGCGGGACGTGGGCCGATGCGAGCGCTCTCTGCAAGAACTCAACCTGATGTGGCGCATCATCGAGGCCTCGGCCAAGATGAACTGCCCACAAGAGGCTCGGGCCATCCTGCCCACCATGGCGGCCACCCGCAGCAGCTTTGCAAAACTCGAAAAGGAGCTGGTGCGCAGCCTGGTGCAGGAGAAGGTGAGCCACGTGCTGACAGAGATCGGCACCAAGGCCCAGTACGTGATCGACATCGTGGTGCGCAACCTGTACGAACGCACGGCCGATGTGGGCTTTCTCGCCACGGACCGGGAACTGTGCAGCTTCGTGGCCGGCCAGCATGATGAACGCGGCCGCATCTACCATCGACTGTGCGAGTACCGCAGCAAGTACACGGTCTATGACGAAATCATCCTGCTGGACACCGCCGGCAACGTGCTGGTGCAAATTGACCCAGCAACACCACTTGAACACAGCAGCGATCCGCTGATCCAACAGACCCTGGACAGTGACGGCTACATCGAGACATTCCGCGCCAGTGACCTGCGGCCCGGCAAGCGCAAGGCCCTGATTTACTCGCGTCGCATGCACCACCCCGACACCGGCTCGGTGATCGGCGTGTTGTGCCTGTGCTTTCATTTCGAACACGAGATGCAGGGCATCTTTGCCTCACACGGTGACCTGGCCCGACGCAGCAACCTGCTGCTGCTCGACGCCAGCCATGAGGTGATCGCCAGCGCCGACCCGCTGTGGGTGCCCGTGGGCGCCCAGGTACCGGTGAACCTGGAGCACGCGCCCCAGTTGCGCCTGTTCGGAGGCCGTGAGTACCTGGTGCGCACCTTCGGCGCCGAGGGTTACCAGGGCTACCCGGGCCCGACGGGTTGGCTCGGCCAGGTGATGATCCCGCTGGACGTGGCTTTCGGACACAGCGAGCGTGATCTTCTGAGCAACCTGGACCCCGCCCTGCTCAACGGCCTGCTGTCGCATGCCGACACCTTCTGCCCCCCGTTGCACGACATCATGATGGCGGCGCGGCACATCCAGCGCATCGTCTGGAACGGACAGGTGATGACGGCGGGGCAGACCGGCGATCTGCTCAAACTCAAGACCGTGCTCGACCAGATCAGCGAGACCGGCAATCGCAGCAACGAGTTGTTTGAGCAATCCATCCACGACCTCTACCAGACCGTGCTGGCCTCGTCGTTGCAGGACGCCGAGTTCACGGCCCATCTGCTGGTCGACCTGCTGGACCGCAACCTTTACGAACGTTCGGACGACTGCCGCTGGTGGGCCCTGACCCCCGAGCTGCGGCAAGGCCTGGCCCATCCTGAAGGCGACACCCCCGAGCGCTTCGCCACGATCCTGGGCTACATCAACCAGCTCTACACCGTGTACACCCGCCTGGTGGTGTATGACCGCCAGGGTTGCATCATCGCGGCCACGGGTGAGGGCGGCACCGAATGGGTCGGGCAGGCGGTCTCGTCGGAGTCCTTGTCCAAGGTGCTGACCCTGAGCAGCCCTCAGCACTACCATGTCAGCCCCTTTGAGGCATCACCACTGTACGAGGGGCAGGCCACCTACATCTACCACGCGGCCATCCGCCACCCCGAGCACGAGGACCAGGTGGTGGGGGGCATCGGCATCGTGTTCGACTCTGGCCCCGAGTTGGTGAACATGCTGCACAGCGGCCTGGGCGGGCGCGACCAGATGGCGGCTGCGTTCGTCGACCGCCAGGGCCGGGTGCTGGCCAGCACCAGCGAGCTGCATCCGATCGGATCCCAACTCGACCTGGCGGCCGCGGCCTTGGGGATGGACAACGGACAACACCTGTCGCGGGTCACCACCCACCAGGGCCAATACGCCATCGAAGCCTGCTCGGTGTCCAGCGGCTACCGCGAGTTCAAGACCAGCGATGGCTACCGTGAGGACGTGATCGCCGTGGTGTACCGCCACTTCGGCAAGGTGCGCTCGACCCAGACGCCGACCAGCACCCGGGCGTATTTCATCGAGCACGACCCGGCGCAGACCGGCGGCCTGGAATTCGCCACCTTCTTCAGCGACGGCAACCTGATGGCCCTGCCCGCCGAGTGCGTGCAAGAAGCCGTGTCCTTTGCCGAGGTGCGCACCACCTCGATGGGCTTGCGCACGGCGCAGATCGGCATCCTGGGCCTGCGCGCCGACCAGGCGCCCCTGGGCAAGGCCAGCTTCATCTGGGTGTTCGACCTGGGCGAGCTCATGCATGGCCGGCGTTCGCGCACCACCCCCACCAGCCAGGTGATGATCTTGCGCCACCGCGACCAGGCCCTCGGCCTGCTGGTGGACGACCTGCACGCCGTGACCCAGTTCAACCCCGCCGACATCGAGCCCAGCCCGCTGGCCCTGCTGTCCGAGTCCATGCTGACCACCGAGGTCATCAAGGCCAACCAGGGCCGCCTGCTGATCCAGGCCGTGAACGCGCCCCGGCTGTTCGACTGGCTGATCGACGGGATCGAGCCACCCGGGCCAGCCGCCGCTCGACCGCGCCAGGAAGCCGATCTCTCCGAGGATGCCCTGGAGGCCCTGGCCGACTGAGGGGGACCTTCAACTCACCGGGAACGCATTGCATGGCGCCGTGGTGTGGCGGCCGTCACCGCCGCAGTGGCGTAGCCGAAGGGGCAGAACATCGGCAGTGTCTCGTCCGCCGGGCTTTGGAGGCAGGCATGCCAAGCCTGCGTTGGTGCAGCCAGCCGAGACCTGATCACCTCGCCGATTGCTTCAGTCACCCTGCGGGCCGCCGCACCAACACCGCCTGATTGAAGGTGTTGCCACGACCGGATGAATCCACCCATTGCGCCGAGGCGGCTGGCCTTGCGAGGGTTTGGCCTGTCGGGCCGACGCCGTGCCCAGCAGGGCGGCAGCCCCCTTACTGCAGCAGTTGCCGCAGCACGTAGGGCAGTATGCCGCCATGCCTGTAGTAGTCGGCCTCAATCGGCGTATCGATGCGCAGCCTGACCACCACGGTCTGTTGGCGGCCATCGGCGTGATGGATCACCAGTTGAGCCTCGCTCTGCGGCGCGAGGTCTGCCGCAGGAAGCACGTCGATGAACTCCTCACCGGTCAGGCCCAGCGTTTGCCAACTGTCCGAGCCCAGGAATTGCAAGGGCAACACGCCCATGCCGACGAGGTTGGAGCGGTGAATGCGTTCAAAGCTGCGCGCCACCACCGCCTTGATCCCCAGCAGTTGCGTGCCCTTGGCCGCCCAGTCGCGGCTGGAGCCTGTCCCGTACTCTTCACCGGCCAAGACCACGGTGGCCCGCCCCTCGGACTGGTACTTCATGGCCGCCTCGTAGATGGCCATCTGGGTGGCCTTGCCCGTCACGTCACGGTACAGCGTCAAGCCCCCCTCCTCGCGCGAGCCATCGGACTGGGCGGGAATCATCAGGTTCTTGATCCGCACATTGGCGAAGGTCCCGCGCACCATCACCTCATGGTTGCCACGGCGCGAGCCGTAGCTGTTGAAGTCTGCTTTTTGCACACCATGGGCCAACAACCACTGGCCTGCGGGGGAGCTTTCCTTGATGGAACCGGCGGGTGAAATGTGATCCGTGGTGATGGAGTCGCCGAACAGCGCCATCACGCGCGCGCCCTGCACGGCATAGGAAGGGTGGGGGCGGTCCTGGCCCGCAGCCTCCTGCAGCTTGAGCTGAAAGCCGCTGAAGAACGGCGGCTCGGCGATGTAGGTGCTGGCAGGCCAGACATAGGTGGCGCCCGTCACGCCATGAATCTGCTCCCAGAGTGGGCCTGGCACCGATTTGACTTTCTCGTAGTTCGCACGAAAAGCCTTTGCATTCATGGCGCACGCCATCAGCGCCTCAATCTCATCGCTGCTCGGCCAGATATCGCTCAGGTAGATGTCCTGCCCCCCCAGACCCTGGCCCAGGGGCTGGGTCAGCAAGTCGCGGCGCACTGTGCCCACGATCGCATAGGCGACCACCAACGGTGGGCTGGCCAGAAAGTTGGCCTTGATGTTGGGGTGGATGCGCGCCTCGAAATTGCGATTGCCCGAGAGCACGGCCGAGCACACCAGGTTGTTGTGGGTGATGGCCTCATTGAGTTCGGGCGTCAGATCACCCGCGTTGCCGATGCAGGTGGTGCAGCCGTAGCCGACGACCGAAAAGCCCAGCGTTTCCAGGTAGGGCAACAGGCCCGCCTCGGCCAGGTATTCAGTGACCACGCGCGACCCCGGCGCCAGGGAGGTCTTGACGTGCGGCGACACTCGGAGCCCGGCCTCCACCGCCTTCTTGGCCAGCAAGCCGGCCGCCAGCATCACGCTGGGGTTGGAGGTGTTGGTGCAACTGGTGATGGCGGCGATCAGCACATCGCCGTTGGCAACGCTGCCGCTCAGGTTTGCGTCGGGCCCAAGCGCCGGCGCCTCGCTCTGCATGGCCGCGCTTTCGCTGGCAGGGCCCCCGATGCGGAAACGCTGGCCCAATCGGTCCAGCGGCTGATTGAAACCGTTTTGCGCCGCAGGCGCGCCAAACAACTCATCAAACGTGGCCGAGACCTTGCCCAGCTCGATGCGGTCTTGCGGCCGCTTGGGCCCGGCCACGCTGGGCACCACCGTGTCCAGCTGGAGGCGCACCACCTGGGAGTAATCAATGTCCCCCGCGCTGGGCACACCGAACAGCTCCTGGGCACGAAAGTAGCGCTCGAATGCCTCGATCTCGTCCTGGCTTCGACCCGTGCCACGGAAGTAATCCAGGGTCTTCTCATCGACCGGGAAAAACCCCATGGTGGCACCGTATTCCGGGGCCATGTTGCCGATGGTGGCACGGTCCGGCAGTGTCAATGTGCGGGTGCCTTCGCCAAAGAACTCGACAAATTTGCCGACCACCTTCTCGCGGCGCAGGATGTCGGTCACGCAGAGCACCAAATCGGTGGCGGTGACGCCCTCGCGCAGCTGCCCGGTGAGCTCAAAGCCCACCACGTCGGGTGTCAGAACATACACGGGCTGCCCCAGCATGGCGGCCTCTGCCTCGATGCCGCCCACGCCCCACCCCACCACACCGATCCCGTTGATCATGGTCGTGTGGCTGTCCGTGCCCACCAGGGTGTCGGGGTAATAAACCCCGTCCTGGGTCTTATGCACGCCTCGCGCCAGGTACTCCAGGTTCACTTGGTGCACGATGCCAAAGCCGGGAGGGACCACGCCGAAGGTGTCGAAGGCCTGCATGCCCCACTTCATGAACTGGTAGCGCTCCTTGTTGCGCTGGAACTCAAGCTTCATGTTCAGATCCAGCGCGGTCTTGGTGCCGAAGTAGTCGACCATGATGGAATGGTCCACCACCAAGTCCACGGGTACCAGCGGCTCGATCAACTGGGGGCTCTTACCCAGTCGCGTGGCCGTGCTGCGCATGGCGGCCAGGTCAGCCAGCAAAGGCACGCCCGTGAAATCCTGCAAGACCACGCGCGCCACCACGAAGGGGATCTCGTCCACACGCTCGGCTCGCGGTGTCCAGCGGGCCAGTTGCTCCACATGCTCACGCGTCAGCTTTTTGCCATCGCAGTGGCGCAGCACCGACTCCAACACGATGCGCAGCGACACAGGCAAACGCCGGATCTGTGGATATTGCTTGGCCAGTTCAGGAAGCGAGAAGAACTGCCCCACCGACCCATTCGCCAGGGCAAAGGACTGGAGGGTACTTTCGAATTCGTGACGCATGGAGAGACTCCTGGGTGAAACGCAGGGAACAGAGCTTGCCCGTGAAAACCGCAGTGCATGACCCGGCTCTCAGGCGGCAGGTGGGCGCTGGATGGCCAACCCATGGTTCTGGTGTTGCGCAGGATTCATTTGGCCCGTGCTTGACTGTAGCCGGGAACGGTTCCACGGCCCAATCCAGGTCCAAAGGCCCTGTTGGGCTGGGTCTATTCAGAAGCCGGAGACAAAGCACACGCCCATCCAGCAGCCCCTGCGCGGGACACGCAAGGCGATGGCGTGACGGCCGGACAGCTTGTGATGGCCCGATCAGGCCTGGGCCTGTCGGCGCCGCGCCACCCGCTGCCGGTTGAGAATGCGCAGGCGCTCGGGCACGGCTGCCAGCAAGGCCGCCCCTTCCCAACGCAGACGACGCCCCAGAGACCAGGTCGGGTCGGCCAGCACCACCGGGGCCGTGAGTTCGCTGTAATGCCGGCGCCCGGCCAGCTGCATGTGCGAGGTCTCACGCGCCAGCGTGGTGTAGCGCAGGCCCACCTGTTGCGCCACGATGCTGCGGTGCGGGTGTTGCGACAAGGCCGGGGCCAGGGCCTGGGTGTAGGCGATGGGGCCGGTGACGCGCAGCACGCCCATCTTGCCCACGCCTTCGCGCAGCGGTGAATACTGCTCGATGCGCTGCAACACCTGGTGCAGCACCGCGGCCAGCAAGGGGTGGCGTGGCGCGGCAGCCAGGAACCACTGGATGTACTCACCGCCCACGGTGTCGGCCAGCTCGGGGTGCACGGTGTCGCCACCGTCCCCCACGAGGTATTGGTCGTCGGGCTGAAGCAGCGCATCGAGCGGCCCTAGCAGACCGCTTTTCTGGTCGAAGTAGACACCGCCCATCACATACAGCGCAAAGTAGCGGAACAGATCGGCCCGCGCCGGCCCGTAGGCCGGGTTGAGCCGCTGGTAGGCCGCCTGCAGCCGAGGCGAACCCCAGGCCTGGATGAATTCAGCCTGGCGCCGGTCGTCCATGATGAGCTGCTCCCAGCCCGGGTTTTGCGCCTGCAGTTGCTGCAGGTTGAGCTGGATCGATTCCGGCAGTTGCCCGGCATCGGGCACGCAGTGGAAGATCTTGCGGCTGACCCGGCCCGCCGCATCGGGCAGAGGGGCGTGGGTCAGATCGTCGGAGTCCGGGTGGGGGCGGGTCATAGCGCCGTGATTTTGGCAGCTTTCGACCCCGTTGCCGCCCACCCGGCCCAGGGTGCTCAGGCGTTCATCACGGCCACGGAGCGGGTGTTGAGGTAGGCCTCCATGGCCTCGGGGCCGCCTTCCGAGCCGTAGCCCGAATCCTTGATGCCGCCGAAAGGCATTTCGGCCGAAGGCATGGCCGGCATGTTGACCCACAGCATGCCCACTTCCACCTTGCGCGAGAGCAAGTCGGCGTTCTTGAGCGAGCGCGTGAAGGCATAACCCGCCAGTCCGAAGGGCAGGCGGTTGGCTTCGGCAATCGCGTCTTCCAGGGTGTTGAAGCTGCGGATGGCAGCCATCGGGCCGAAGGGCTCGTCATTGAACACCTTGGCGTTGAGCGGCACGTCGGTCAGGACGGTGGGCTGCCAGAAGTTGCCGGCCTCACCGATGCGGGCACCGCCGTAGGCCACGGTGGCCCCTTGTTGCACGGCATCCTGGGTGAACTCGGCCATGGCGGTCACGCGGCGCGGGTTGGCCAAGGGGCCCATCTGCACGCCCTCGTCCTGGCCATTGCCCACCTTCAGCGACTGGGCGTGCGCCACCAGGGCGGCGGCAAAGTCCTTGGTGATGCTTTCATGCACCAGGAAGCGGGTGGGCGAGATGCAGACCTGGCCCGCATTGCGGAACTTGGCCGCGCCGGCCGACTTGACGGCCAGGGCGATGTCGGCGTCCTCGGCCACGATCACCGGAGCGTGACCACCCAATTCCATGGTGACGCGCTTCATGTGCTGGCCGGCCAGGGCCGCCAGTTGCTTGCCCACCGGGGTGGAGCCGGTGAAGGTGATCTTGCGGATCACCGGGTGGGCGATCAGGTAGCTGGAGATCTCGGCCGGGTTGCCATAGACCAGGCCCAGCACGCCCGCAGGCAGGCCGGCGTCGGCAAAGGCACGGATCAATTGCGCAGGCGCAGCCGGGGTTTCCTCAGGGGCCTTGACGATCATCGAGCAGCCGGTGGCCAGTGCCGCGGCCAGCTTGCGCACCACCTGGTTGATGGGGAAGTTCCAGGGCGTGAAGGCGGCCACCGGGCCGACGGGGTCCTTCAGCACCATCTGGCGGATGGCCAGGTTGCCGCGCGAGGGCACGATGCGGCCGTACACGCGCAGTCCTTCATCGGCAAACCACTCGATGATGTCGGCCGCCGCCATGGCTTCGACCTTGGCCTCGGGCAGGGGCTTGCCCTGCTCCTGCGTCAGCAGCGCGGCAATGTCGCCGGCGCGCTCGCGCATCAGGGCGGCAGCGCGGCGCATGACCTTGTTGCGCTCGATGGCCGGGGTGTCACGCCAGAGGGCAAAGCCATCCTGGGCGGCCAGCAAGGCCTGGTCCAGGTCGACCCGGCTGGCATGGGCCACACGGCCGATTTCCTGGCCCGTGGCCGGGTTGTTGACGGCCAGGGTCTTGCCGTCGGCGGCGTCCAGCCATTGGCCACGGATGAAGAGTTGGGTGTTGGGGTAGGTCATGTGCGGCTCGGGATGATGCAGGTTCATGGGAAACAGAAAGCCGGCCGCCCAAGCAGCAGCGGGGCCCGCACCAGGCCGGCCCGCTCACCCGACAAGGGGTGCACGCTTCTCGCAAGCTGCTGAGTATGCCGGCTTGCCAGCATTTCTGCAGGCCGCAACCTCAAGCCTGATCAGACTTGCGTCTGGTCAAGGGTTTTCGCGCCATTTCAGACATAGGGTCAATCAATAAGACGAATGGCGTGTGCACCGGATAATTTCGGCCAACCCCCACCCCACCCCGCAGGAGATCCCATGCCGGAGACCTTTGAACACTTTCGCGACCAGTCACTGGCCCAAGGCTTCGCCGAGGTGCTGGAGCGGCGCTGGCAACCCCAACAAGTGGTGCCCCTGCACACCCACCCCTTCGAGGCCAAGGCCCTGGTGACCGAGGGCGAGATGTGGTTGACGGTGGGGGGCGAGACCCAACACCTGCAGGCCGGCGATCGCTTCGAGCTGGCAGCGGACGTGCCCCACGATGAGCGCTATGGCGACCAGGGCGCGGTGTATTGGGTGGCGCGGCGCTGAAGCCCGAGTGCCCTGGAAGCGCTTGAGCTGCTGCGACAGCACAGGCCAGATCACGTCGCCAGGCCCATCAACCAACTCTTGAAGGTCTGCAAAGCCGGCAGGCGGGCCGCATCGGGCGGGTAGACCAGGTAATACCCCTTGGCATAGCGCCAGGTCTGCGGGGACAGGCGCATGAGTCGCCCGGCCTGCACCATGTCTTCAGTCATGTAGGGCGGTAGAAGCACCACCCCCAGCCCGGCCACGGCCGCGTTGAGGGCCATGGACATGATCTCGAAACGAGGCCCGGAGCGGCCCGGAGTGGCCTCGATCTGCTCGGCCCGAAACCACAGCTCCCAGGCATCGGGCAGGGTGTGATGGTGCAACAGGGCACTGTCGGGCGTGGTGGCCGAGAGGCGAGTGCCGTGGCGTGCCACCCACGAGGTGGCGGCGTAGGGGGCCAGGTCCAGCGCGGTGACAAAGTCGCTGCAAAGACCAGGGCGCTGGCCGTCACCGAACTCAAGCGACGCGTCGATGGCCCCCGACTTGAAATCTGCCGGGCCCACGCGCGTGCTCAGGCTCAGCGTGATCTCGCCGTGGGCGCGGGTGAAGGCGGGCAGCCGCGGGATCAACCAGTACGCCCCCACCGAGGCCCCCACCGACAGCGAAAGCTCGCCACCGCGACCCTTGAATGCCGTGACATGAACAGTGGCCCGCTCCAGGCGACGCAACAGCGGGGTGATCTCGTCCAGGTAATAGCGCCCGGCATCGGTGAGCAACAGGGATTCGCGGCGCCGGGTGAACAGCCGAACCTCCAGACGCGCTTCCAGGGCCTGGATCTGGCGGCTCACGGCGCCCTGGGTGAGGTGCAGGTCTTGCGCCGCCGCCGTGAAGGATCCCAGGCGGGCGCTGGCCTCAAAACACAGCAGGGACATGGTGGAGGGGGCACGGTACATCAGGATCCATCCATGAAAAATGCACATACAAAGTGCATCAGATAGGGAGTATCTCCGCATGGATCAAAAAGATGCATGAGAAAAAGACATGCCAGGATCAGAAAACATGGTTTGTCGGCACGGATCGGCATCCCTAGCATTCACCGTCATCAGCCCACTCAACCCTTTCGGGAATGCCACGATGAATACACCGCTTTGCCCCTCCGCCCGGTCTCGCCGCCGCTGGCTTGAGTCCGTCACGGCCGCTTCGGTCAGTGCCTTGCTGCCCCTGGAGCTGCGGGCGGCGACAGGCTATCCGGACAAACCCATCCGGCTGGTGGTGCCTTCGGCAGCAGGGGGATCGCCGGATGCGGTCTGCCGCCTGCTGACCCAGGAGCTGGGCAAGGGTTTAGGCCAGCCCTTTGTGGTGGACAACAAGCCCGGCGCCAGCGGCAACATCGGCATGGCAGAGGTGTACCGATCCTCGCCCGACGGCTACACCCTGGGCTATGCCAACGTGGGCACACTGGCCATCAACAAGGCCCTGTACGCCAAGCTGCCCTATGACCCGGATGCACTGGTGCCGGTGGGCCTGATCGGCTTTGTGCAGAACGCCCTGGTGGTTCGCAAAGATCTGCCGGCGCAAAGCGTGGCCGAGCTGATCGCGCTGGCACGCAGCAAGCCTGGCGTGCTGAGCGTGGCCTCCAGCGGCAGCGGCACCACCGGCCACTTGAGCGGCGAGCTGTTCAAGACCCTGACCCAGACCGCCATGACCCATGTCCCCTACAAAGGCAGCCCCCAGGCGATCACGGACCTGATGGGGGGAATGGTCGATCTGATGTTCGACAACCTGAGTTCGATCCTGCCCCACATCCTGGCAGGCCGGGTGCGCGTGCTGGCCGTGACGGGGGCCGCACGCAGCCCGCAACTGCCGCAGACCCCGACGGTGGCCGAGGCCGGCGTGAAGGGCTACGAGACCGTGGGATGGGGCGGCTTCGTGGCACCACCTGGCACGCCCCGGAGCATCGCAACGCTGCTCAACAAGGCGATGAACGAGGCCCTGAGCCAGCCCTTGATGCTGGAGAAATACGCAGCCATCGGTTTCGAGCTGACGCCAGGCCCACCCGATCGACTGAGCGAACGGGCACGCAAGGAATCGCCCCTGTGGGCCGACCTGGTCAAGCGCTCTGGCGCCCAGGTGGGATGAGGCCGCCCATGTTCGATCTGATCATTGCGGGTGGCAGCGTGGTGGATGGCACAGGCGCCGTCCGCGTGCGCGCCGACGTGGGGGTTGTCGACGGGTACATCGCCGCCGTCGGCGACCTGGAGGGCCGGGCCGCAGCCACGCGACACGATGCCAGCGGCCACATCGTCTGCCCCGGCTTCATCGATGTGCACACCCACGACGACCGTTTGCTGCTGACCGAGCCTGAGGGCCCCCACCCCAAACTCACCCAGGGGGTGACCACCGTGGTGACCGGCAACTGCGGCATCAGCCTGGCGCCACTGTCCAGCCCCCAAGCCCCTCCCGCCCCCCTGGACCTGCTGGGGACAGAAGACTGGCGTTACGAACACTTTGCCGACTACCTGAGTGCCCTGGAGGCGGCTCGCCCCGCCCTGAACGCGGTGTGCCTGGTGGGACATTCCACCTTGCGGGTTCGCCACGTGCCGGACCTGCAACGGGCGGCCACGGCACAAGAGGCAGAACGCATGGCACAGGACCTGGCCCGGGCCATGGACGCGGGCGCCTTCGGCCTGTCCACCGGTTTGTACTACCCCCCGGCGCGTGCAGCCACGGCCGAGGAGGTGATTGCCGTGGGTGCTCCGCTGACCGCAGCACGGGGCCTGATCACCATGCACATCCGTGACGAGGCCGACCACATCGATGAAGCGCTGCGGGAGGCTCTGCACATCGGTGCGGCCCTGGGCATCGACACCGTCCTGTCGCATCACAAGCTCATTGGCCAACGCAACCACGGCCGCTCGGTGCAGACCCTGGCCACCGTGGACGCGGCGGCGCAGAGACAGGCCGTGTGCATGGACTGCTATCCCTACGCAGCGTCGTCGACCATGCTGCTGGCCCACCGGGTGAGTCAATCCCGGGAGGTGCTGGTGACATGGTCCGTCGGCGACCCCGGTGCCGCAGGCCGCTCGCTGTTCGAGTTGGCCCGGGAGCGCGGATGTTCCGCCGAATCGCTCGTGGACACCTTGTCGCCCGCGGGGGCCATTTACTTTGCGATGGACGAGTCGGATGTGCAGCGGATTCTGGCGCACCCCTTGACCATGGTGGGCTCGGACGGGCTGGCGCATGACGCCGTGCCCCACCCACGCCTGTGGGGTACCTTTCCTCGGGTGCTGGGGCACTATGCGCGCGAGCGGCGCCTGTTTTCGCTGGAGACCGCCGTGCACAAGATGACCGGGCTCAGCGCCCGCCGCTTCGGCCTGGGCGACCGGGGGCTGATCGCCCCCGGCCATGCGGCCGACATCGTGGTTTTTGACGAGGCCACGGTGGCCGACCGTGCCACCTTCGAGCACCCGACCACCCCCAGCACCGGAATCGAGTGGGTCTTCGTCAACGGCCACCTCGCCTGTGAACGCGGCCTCACTGTCCACGCCCATGCGGGCCAGGTGCTGCGGCGCCATCGGCCGGCCCTGAAACGGCCCCTTGAATGACAGGACACGGTTCATCGCTCATCTTTGAGGATGAAGCCGCTCTGGCCATGGGCACCTGTGTACCCGGGATGCCGGTGCCGCTCGTGGCCCGACAAGAAGGTGTTGCTGTCAAGCTCCAACGCATGCTGGGCAAGAAGACCTTGAAGAATGAAATTCTCAAGGATGCCGTGGGTTATTTCGGACGCCAAAAAGTGGGTTGCACACTCGCCCTTGTTGCCCAAGGTCGACCGGTGACGACGAGTGGATCCAGGGGATCCTCCAGCACAATGCCGAACTGAGCAGCCACGGCTACCGCCGAGCTTGTGCCCTCGTCACCAGGGACCGACGTGCGCAAGGGCTCCCTGTGGTCAATACCAAGCGGGCCTTGCCCAAGGGGCCTGGTTCGATGACCAGGCCCAGGTTCCAAACGCCTCATTGAAGGGGCGCTGACGAGAGATAGCGCCCTTATCAAAAGCATCTCCATGACGGAGCCAAGCATCGCTTTGGTCGTAACGGCAAGGTGGCTGACTTTCTACGCGCAAGTCTTCAGGGACGGACAGAAAGCGCGTTCAGCCGTTCAGCAATCTTTACCGCACCAGCAGCGGCACAAGCTTCGTCGAGTTGACCGCCAGGTGCACCACCGACACCAATTGCAGCAAGGATCTCATCCCCTGATTTCAGCGCGACGCCACCTGCCAGCAGAATGATGTTGTTGACGGTTGTCATCGCCGGTCCAGTGGGTGTCTTGTTGATGCGGTCTGCCAGCGCAGATGTCGCTGTAGCGCCGAAAACAGGACCGAGCGTCACGATCGTGTAGGCTTTCTTGAAGGCTGTCTCCCGGGTGTGTATCGTGCTGTGATCGCCACGAAGTAACGCGCGCTCGACACCAGAGGCATCGACCACAGATGCGGTTACACGATACCCACTGGCTTCGCAACTCCGAATTGCCTCCGCTGCGGCTTCGGTGGCGAGTGACAGCGGTATCACCTTCCCGGAGGACTGGACCTGAGCCTCAGCATTGAGTGCGGGCATCGCCAAGGCTGCCAAAGAGATTGACGCGATGGCAGCCATCCGCAAGAAGGAGGGCGTGAACAATCTGGATTTCATGGGTCGGTCTCTTTCGTTCGATTAGAAGAACCGAGCAATGTGGTGGGCCACTGTGGAGGCGTCCTCTTCCAGCGCGAAGTGGCCAGAATCCAAGAGAATCACTTCGACATTCTTCAGGTCTTGCTTGAATGCCTGAGCCCCTGCCACGGTGAAGAACGGATCGCCTTGTCCCCAAACCACAAGCGTGGGTGGCTGATGGGCTCGGAAATACGCGTGCCAGGCGTCATAGCTGGCGACGTTCGTTTGATAGTCCTTGAACAGCGCCATATGGCGCTCGGCGCTGCCCACACGATCCAGCAAGGCCTGGTCGTGAGTCCAAGCGTCAGGATTGAGACTATTGGGTGATCGAGCGCCGGCGACGTACTGGTAGCGGGTCGTCTCGGCATTCAACATCTGCCGAGCACCGGTCTCATCCCCTCGTTCCCACAAGGGCACAAAGACGTTTGCGACGGACTCGCCAACGCCTTCTATGTAGGCGTTAGCGTTCTGCACAACCAACCCAAGAACCCTTTCCGGGTTCTTGGCTGCGATGCGGAATCCAATCGGGCCGCCGTAGTCCTGCATGTACAGGTAGTACTTCTCGACTCCCAGGGCCGACAGAAGGCGTTCGACCACCGCGGTGAGGTTGGCAAATGTGTAGTCGAAGTCCTCCGTGGAAGGAGCCGACGAGTGTCCGAAGCCGATGTAGTCTGGCGCGATGACGTGGTAGTGATTCACCAGCAGCGGAATCAGGTCCCGGTACATGTGAGAAGACGACGGAAAGCCGTGCAACAGAACGAACGTGGGCTTGTTGGGATCTCCTGCTTGGCGGAAGAACACGTCATGACCATCTACGGTTGCTGTGATGTAGGTGACTGGGAACGTTGTGGATTGGTGCTTCATATTGGGGCCTGTATGGGCGTTGAGATCAACAAAAAGAACTTCAGATGGTCTTGGTCTTGGCCTTGCCGCCGTCCACGCCGAATACGGGGTCTGCGAGACCAAATGGATTCGCATCGTTTGGGCAAATGTTCGGTTTACGATGGCAGCGGCCGACTGACCTGTCAGAGCGAATTTGCGACGGACTGCGGTCTCTCTTCTGATCCTGCGGCTGGCGCCCGTCACGGCGTTAGTGAGGTCTTTCGAAAGGCTGGTCATGTCGGTATCCCGGATGGTAAATGCCTGACTTGCTGACTTACTTCTTGGCTTGGTCCAGGACATAGTCGAACGGTGCGGACTGGCTGATGAAGAACAAGCACTCATGCGGAGCCAGGCACTTGGTGACGTGCTTTTCACCCCCCTTTTGGAACCAGTAAGAGCCGACAGGCAGCGGGACGTCTGTAGTGCCCGGCAGCCCGTTTGCGGCCACACCAGAGATCACGACACCCCAGTAGTCGCCAGTGTGGACATGAACGTCACTGACGAAAGCGGCAGGCATGCGGATGAACGTGCCGTGCGGGCCTTTCGTGAGATCGCCATAGGCGGGACCGGCCATCAGTTCGCCATGTACGCCGTCGGAGACGCCGGTGGAGCCAAATTTCAACTGGGTGACTGGGGTGCTCACGGACGCCTGTTTGCTTTGCGCCGAGGCATCCGTCGCGCAGATTAGTGCGACGGCGGCGAGGCAGATGAGTTGGGTAGCGAACTTGCGGGAGAAGGGATTCATGGAGGGCCTCTTGGGTAGTCATCGCGAGTTGCGATGGCGCTATGGTTCCCTCCAAAGCCCTGTCCGATAAGCCGGCTGGGTCGTGAATGACCTTCTCACGTACCGAGAAGGTGCAATCGGCTAGATGTCAGAGCAACTGGCCAATCGCTTGGAGACGCGCTTGCAGTCGGGGTACTGCAAAGTCGAGAAAGCTGAGCAGCTTTTGCGGAGCTCGACGGCTTGGGTAGATAAAGTTCACGGGTGTAGGGGCCGGCTCGAACTCTCGCAAAACCGGTACAAGCGCCCCGGACTGCACTGCGTTGGCGGCCTGGTAAGAGGTGATTTGCGTGAGTCCAAGTCCTGCCACTGCCGCGTCCACAGCGGACTCCGGAAGTGTTGTGGTCAAGCGCACGCGGATTGGGAACATGGCCTCAAGGCCATGTTCCCTGAACAACCAGGTCTTGTAGGGGCCCAAGGCTGTCCAGGCAATGCATTGATGCGAGGCAAGGTCGTTGGGATGCTGCGGCAAGCCGTGGCATTGCAGGTAGTCCGGCGAGCCGCAAACGACCATCCGGATCTCGCCCAATGGGCGTGCGATAAAGGAACTGTCAGGAAGGACGCTTATCCGCAGCGCAAGGTCGACGTGCTCTTCGAGCATGTTGACGACCCGGTCGACGAGCAACAACCTCAGTGTGACATTGGGAAATTCGCGCAAGAACTCGGTCGCAACTGGTTGGAGATGCTGGCGGCCGAAAGCCAGGGGCGCAGTGATCGACAACTCGCCTTTCGGCGTCTGATGCTCGCCCATGACATGCTCTTCTGCTTCTCGAAGATCTTCGAGCAAACGGCGGCAGTCTTCGAAATACGAAAGCGCGCCTTCCGTCAATGTCACTTGCCGCGTGGAGCGATCAAACAACCTGACCCCCAGAGTTTCCTCAAGTTCCGCGACTTTGCGACTGACGGTGGCGACGGGCAAGCCAAGAAGGCGACTGGCGGCCGAGAAACCGCCCGAAGTCGCTACTGCAACAAAAACTCGTATAGCGTCCAACTTGTCCATGGCTGTTCTTTAGGTGTGCACCACTGCGTCGAGGACGCCTGTGCTCAGGTTCAGCAATGTGCGCCGCATCACAGTAATGTAGCGGCCGTACCTGCCGGCTCGACACGATGCCGAGCCTGTATTTTCTGCGCGTGCGAATCAGCCATCACTGCCGGTCGACAGTTGAGAGTTGCAGCCCTGGCATGCATGGCCCCCAAAGAAAGAGGCGAACTCTCATCAATTGACCCTATCAACGAGGGCCGCATGAAGCATGCGTCACTGGGCATGGTCCGATGCGTACTTTCGAATCTGCCTCAACAACCCGGTCATTGAGGTTTTGCCTCAATGACCGGGTCTACTCGTATCAAATGCCTGCTGCACCTTGCAGACTCAGGCCAGTGGTCGTGCTGACCGGCGTCTTGCCAATCAAACTCAGTGCGCCGGCCGTGGAGACGCTGTAGGCCAGCACGGCCGAATTCTTGAGATCAGTCGAATAGAGGTACTGCCCATCCGGGCTCATCCAGGTGTCCCCAGCAACGCCTTCGTCGGCCCCGGCGATGGCGTCCGCGGCGAGAAGGCTGAGCTGGCCGTTCGTGCCCACGGCATAGGACGAAATTGAGCCGGCCCCATTGCCCACATAGGCGAACTTCTGTGACGGCGTGAGCACGATCCAGCACGGGGCGGTCTGGCCCGAGCTGGCATTGGACACGGGTTGAAGGGCCCCTGCACTGTTGAAGCTGAAGCTGTACAGAGCCTTGTCACCGATGCTGGTGCTGAGGTACACAGAGGGCCCCGAGGTCTGTTTGACAAAGGTGCCGGCAAAGGGCGTGAAGCTGTTGATCCCATTGCTGGTGCTCAGAGCATTGGAGCTTGGCACCCCCAGGCTGCCATCGCTCTTGATCGGATAAGACACCACGGCGTTGGCCCCGGTCCCGGCACTGACCACCAGGTAGCTGCCCGAAGGATCCACCACCAGTTGGGTGGGCGAAATGTTTTGCAGTCCGGTCTGTTGCCCAGGGTTGTAGAGCGCGATCTGCGTCAAGCTGCCATCGGTGTTGACCCGGTAGGCCCCGACCTGATTGCTGCCCGCCAGAAAGCTCACATAAAGAACGCCATTGGCATAGGCCAGGCTGTTGGGGTACGTGCCCGTGGTCTTGGTGGTGTTCAAGGGCGTGGGGACTCCCGTGAGAGCGTTGATGCCGAGCACCGAAATCGAGTTGTCTCCCGCATTGACTGTGAACAGACGGGTGTGATCGGGGCTCACGATCACGCTGTACTGACTGACCAGTGAGTCGGGGGCGGCCGCGGCGGTGCCAGGTTTGACGCCATTGGAGCCGGCTCCGCCAGTGGCTGTGCTCTCGGCAGCCTTCAGGCTGCCATCGGCTTGACGCGTGAAATGAACAATCTTGTTGACGGTTTCATTGGTCTGTACATAGAACTGATTGGAGATCCCCGTCTCGCTGCCTCCGCCACAGCCACTCAGCCACGAGGTGGCCACGATCGCACTGACGGCCAGCAGGGTGGTGTGACGCCAACGGGGTGTCGAACGATTGACCCGAGGGGCTTGGATGGAAGCGGTGGGGCGTTGTGTGCGGCTCATGAAACGTCTTTCTGTTGTTGATTGGTTGGAGCTTGCGTTTGGCGGGGGCGGTTGCGCCCGCACGACTGGGCTGCGTTCTCACGGTTCAACCCGGTCTGCGTGTTGGTCGACTTGCTCAACGATTTCTTACACCGATCGGATCTTGGTACTCGACCCCACGCAAGGCCTAGAGCCGGCGGTGGCAGCCCAAGTCGTGTGCTTGGGGCCTGAGTTGCTGGAGTGGCAATCTGAGAAAGCTGTAAGAAGTTGCCAGCTTCTCCGACAGATGTTCAAGGGGCACCACCAGCCCCAAGGCGTACCTGCTTCTCAAGCACTTTTTAGGAGCTTTCCAATGATGTCCTTCCAATTTGCAGCCTCGCTGCTCCTGACAGGGTTCGTCACCTGCGCTTCGGCTGGCGAAATCCGCGCATTCAATCAGCAGGATTTCGAAAAACTCACCCAGGCAGGTCAGCCGGTGGTGGTGGACGTGAGCGCCACCTGGTGCCCGACCTGCAAGGCCCAGAAACCCATTCTTGAACGTTTGATGAAGCAGCCGGCCTATCAGGCGGTGACCCTGATGACCGTCGATTTCGATGCGGAAAAGGCCACGCTCAGGCGCTTCAAGGTCAGCCAGCAAAGCACCCTGGTCGCCTTCAAAGGGAAGCAGGAACAAGGCCGGTCCACGGGGGACACCACGCCTGAAGGTCTTGAGGCCTTGCTCAACAAGACCCTTCCCTGAGGACGGGTCATGCACTTCGGATGGGGCACCTATGGAGCGGGCTTGCTGGCCGGCTTGCTGTCGACCTTGTCGCCCTGTGTGCTGCCGCTGTTGCCCATCATCCTGGCCAGCGCTTTGCAGGCCCACCGGCGTGCCACCTGGGCCCTGGCGGCCGGGTTGACGGTGTCTTACGCGGTGTTGGGCACGAGCCTGGCTTGGGCCGGCGCAGCCTTGGACATCGACACGGACTGGGTGCGCCTGGGCGGCGCCGTACTGCTGGGCGCCCTGGGCCTGGTGCTGGTGTCGTCATCGCTGCAACAGCGCTTTGCCAGCGCCACCGCAGGTTTGAGCGGCGTCGGGCATGCGTTGCTGGCCCGGCCGACCTGGCAAGGGCTGGGCGGGCAGTTTGCGTTGGGTTGCGTGCTGGGTCTGGTCTGGAGCCCCTGCGTCGGGCCCACACTGGGGGCCGCCGTGGTGTTGGCCAGCCAGGGTACGCAATTGCTGCAGGTGGCAGCACTCATGGGGCTGTTCGGTTTGGGTGCCGCACTGCCGCTGCTGGCCCTGGCCGGCGTCTCGCGCCAGGCGCTACTGCGCTGGCGGGGCCACCTGCTGCATGCCGGCAAGGCCGGCAAGGTGATGCTGGGCCTGGTCTTGCTGGCGTTGGCCGGCCTGATCCTGTCAGGTGCCGACAAGCCGCTCGAAACAGGCTGGCTGGAGGCTCTGCCCGATGCCCTGACCCAACTCAGCACCCGTTTCTGAGGCGCTTTTTCGCCTGGTTTGGAAAAGGAACAAGAAATCCATGAAGCTTCCGTACCCACTCCGTCGCGCGCGACCTGCACAGTCGTGCTCGCCCACGCCCACCATCCCAACCTGGGTGAAACCCCTTTTCGCTCTGATTTTGGGCGCTGGGGCCTTGCCCAGCCTGCCAGCATGGGCCCAGACCGCGCCGGCCGTGGTGGCCACGCCCGGGTCGGAGCCCCCTGCACTGGAACTGGTGGTGCTGGGCTCCGGCGGGCCAGGGGCCACTGGTCGGGCTGCGTCGTCCTACCTGGTACTGGTCGACGGGGTGGCCCGGGTGCTGGTGGATGCCGGTCCGGGGGCGTTTGTACGCCTGGGTGAAACACACTTGCCCTTGGTGCGCCTGGACACCGTGCTGCTGACCCATCTGCATGCCGACCACGTGGGGGGCCTGCCCGGCATCGTCAAGGCCAGAGCCGTGTCCAGCCGGGGCCCCTTGGTGTTCAACTTCTTTGGGCCGGCGGGCCGGCACGGGCGGGGCGCTGAGGCGAGCTTCCCGTCCACCAGTCGTTTCATTGCGCTGAATTTCGGGCGCAATGGGGCACTGGCCTATCTGCCCGATTTTTCCGCCCCCTTCACCACCCGTACGGTGGATTTGCCGACAACGGTGCGCCCCCGCCCGGCAATTCAGACCCTGCATGACAAGGATGGCCTGCTGATTCGTGCCATTGCAGGCCATCACCGCGATGCCCCCGCAGTGATCTACCGCATCGACCATGGTGGCAAGAGCATCACCTTCTCGGGTGACATCGACGCAGAAGGCCTGCCCAACTTGCAGCGCATTGCAGAGGGGACCGACCTGCTGGTGTTCAACTGCGTGGTGCTGGACCCACCGGGCTCGCCCCCGGTGCTCTACTCCCTGCACACGCCACCGCAAGCCATTGGTGAGCTGGCTGCGGCCAGCGGGGTTGGCCATTTGCTGCTGAGTCATTTGTCGCCTGCCGTGGAGGCCCAGCGGGAGCAGGTCACGGCCTCGATCCGGGCCCACTATGCGCGCGAATTGGCATTCGCCGAAGACGGCTTGCACCGGTTGCCGTGATGCGATCCATCGCTTGGATGGCCTCAGTCCACGGGCCCTCCGGCCGGGTTGAAACGCGCGGGTTCGGCCGACAGGTGTTCACCGACGTCATTGCAGAGGCCGGGACGCCGGCCATCACCGAACTCAAGGGATGAATCGCCCCGGGGGTGATTCACATCATGTCATTCGATGTGTCCGGGAAACCAGGGGAAGCCCATGGCGGCATGTAGGGCCTGCTCGAACCTCAAGAAAGTCTCGCAAAAGAGCGATCAAAGCTAGCGCTCTATTTTGTATAGCAAAAAGTCCAAACGGAGCAGCGGCTAGCTCCGCATATCTAGGTCTTCTCTCCCCGTTGAATGCGAGTCAACAACTTTACTGTTGCAAATGCCCACCCTGCAAACCGGCATGAATGCTGGAGCCGACTCTATTTGTCCGAAATAAACGCTGACTGCAACAAAGAAAGTCCGTCGGGAGTCTTGACGCATTTTTGATCGCGGCAATCGCGGCAATCGCGGCGTGTGGCGACGTAAGATGCCGACAATCTAGTGCGTTGATCAGGTTGCGTTTTCCGCTACGACGGGTTGGGAAGGGCTGGTTGCTGTCGCAGGGGATTGGCAATTGGGTGTCAGCTCGCCCTTGCAGGTTGACTTGGGTCGTCGCTGGTCACCCTCCCTCACTAACCGCCCATAGCCGCGCCCAAACCAAACATCGTCAAGGTATGGGCGCGGGCCACTTCGCTCAGCGAAGACGCGTCTTCAGCTCCTCGCTTGCTTGATGCAGGGCGGCACGGGTGGCTGGCACGTCGGCCAGCACATTGAGCAAGCCGAAATCGTGAATCATGCCGTTGTAGCGGGTCGCGACAACATTGACGCCGGCAAAGTCCAATTTGCGGGCGTAGGCCTCGCCTTCATCGCGCAGGACATCTTTCTCGGCGGTCTGGATCAGCGTCGGGGGAAGGCCTTTCAGCTGCTCTGGCGATGCCTGCAGCGGCGAAGCGTAGATTTCCTGACGCTGCTTCGGGTCGGTCGTGTAAGCATCCCAAAACCACTTCATCATATCCTTGGTCAGAAAGTGTCCGTTGGCGTATTCGTCGTAAGACGCATCCTCGAAATTGGCATTCGTGACCGGCCAGAACAGCACCTGTGAACGCAGCGCAGGCGCCCCTTTGGCCTTCGCCATGAGGGCCACAGCCGTCGCCATGTTGCCGCCCACGCTGTTGCCCACAATGGCCAACCGTTTTCCATCCACGTTGATCTGCGCGCCATGGTCGGCCACCCACTGGGTGGCGGCGTAGATTTCGTTGATGGCCACGGGATAGCGAGCCTCGGGAGAAGGGGTGTAGTTCACGAAGATCCCCACAGCACCGGAGTCGGCGACCAGATCGCGCACAAAGCGTTCGTGCGTCGGGAAGTCGCCCAGGATCCAGCCTCCGCCGTGCACGAAGACGAACGCAGGCAGCACGCCCTTGGCACCGGCAGGGCGGACGATGTTCAGAACAACCGACCTTCCGTCCACGGAGATCGTCTTCTCGCTGACCTCAGCAGCCGACAGCTTGGCACCCTTTTGTGCGCCCACAAGCACCTGCCTCGCATCGGCAGGCGACAGCGTCTCCAAAGGCTGGCCACCGCCTTTTTCCAGAGCTTCGAGGAAGGCCTGGGTGCTGTGTTCGACGCCGGGGCTTCCCGCGGCCAAGGACAGAGTGGACGCCAATGCCATCGTGGACACCGCAATGAGTTTGTGTGTGAATTTCATATCGCTATTCCTTGAGTGGAAGGGTTGAAAGTGAAGGTGACCCGCTTGAAAGTGGAGAGTTGCCAAACGGCAGGAGTAACTTTATGGCTTGGAGTTGGATTAAAGGTGTCGTAAAGTGCTGATAAATTGATTAGGAGTACAAATCTGATGAGCGAGTGCACTGACCGCCTAGGCTCGTTGCTGAACCATTTCCCGGTGCGGACGCGCATGTTCCATTCGGGTGCCATGTGTGGCATCACTGACTTCCCAGCCCCGCAGGGAGGGGGGCAGATACATCTGGTGAGGAGCGGGGAGTTGGAGGTCGTCTACCCCGGGCGGGCTCCACAGCGGGTCAGTGTTCCTAGTCTGCTGCTTTACCCCCGTCCGACGTCGAGGCGCTTTGTCACCGATTCCCAGTGCGGAGCGGTCTTGGTCTGTGCAGAGCTCCAATTCGACGGCGGGGACTCAAATCCTGTGTCGACTGCGTTGCCTGACGTCATTTGCATCGCATTGGACGACATCGAAGGTGCCAATCAAGTTCTGACACTTTTGTTCGACGAGGCATTTGGAAATAACTGCGGTCGACATGTGCTGATTGACAGGCTGTTCGAGGTCGTGTTGATCCAGGTGTTGCGACACCTGATGGAGACAGGGCAGGTCAACGGTGGCTTGATGGCTGGGTTGTCCCATCCCCGCCTTCGCAAAGCACTGGTGGCGATGCATGAGCGTCCGGGGTACGAATGGACGTTGGATGCACTGGCTGGCATCTCGGTGATGTCGCGTACCGCGTTCGCTGACAGTTTCCGCAAGATCGTCGGCTGTACGCCCGGAGCGTATTTGCAGGCATGGCGCATCAGGCTGGCACAGCAGGGATTGCGCCAGGGGCGCCAGATGAAGGCGATTGCAATTGATGTTGGCTACGGCAGCGAAGCCGCGCTCTCGCGTGCGTTCAAGGCCCAATGTGGGCTGACGTCGCGAGAGTGGCGAAACGTCGCGCTTTCCGATAGCAGTGACGCTCGCTGACACCGACTTGGGGTGCTGTTGGTGCCACTTTCTGAGATCACTTCAACTCAATGCCCTGCATAGCACCGCAAACGCCAAGGCTGCCGAGGACCGATACGCATCCCTTCGCTGCAAGAGTGCGGCGGTTCGAGGGGCAGGTGCCGGGTCGATTGCAATATTGCGCAAGCCCTCGTGCTGGTCGCATATGGCCTCGGGAAGTATTGTTACAACGTCGGTACGCCGGACGACCTCGAGCAGGGCGCTGATGGTGTTGGCCTCAACGGCGACGGGCGGCGATATCTTTTGAGACCTCAGGTACTCGTCAACGTGTATGCGCGTCACGAATTTGGGGCTCAATACCCCGAGCCTTTCGTTTGACAACATCTGAGGCGTGATGGCTCCTTCGAGGGCCGCAAAGGGGTGATTTCTTCCGACGACGACGCTCAGTCGCTCAACCAGAATCGTCTCATACTCAATATTGTCGCCGGGGCGCGAAGCGTCGAACGCAATGCCCAAGTCCACCTCGTCCGCCGCTACTGCGGCCGCGATGGTATCGAGAGACATCTCCTCCACCCGAATGAGGATCCCGGGGTGTTTGGCATGGAAAGCCGATACCAAGGGGCCGACCAGGTACGCTGAGAAAGTGGGCGTAGCCGCCAACCGAAGCTCGCCACGCTTGAGATCGTGCACATCATGGATCGCTCTGCGGGCCGAAGCCAACTCACGCAACGCCCGTCGCGCGTGCTCGATGTACACGCTGCCGACATCCGTGACTTTGACGGTCCTGCCGCTGCGATCAAGAAGCGGTACGCCAAGCATCTCCTCCAGTTGAATGATCTGCTGCGACAGGGTCGGTTGGGAAACATGAAGCGCCTCTGCGGCGCGTGTGAAGTTTCCGTGCTCCGCAACTGCAATCAGGTAGCGGATATGGCGAAGTTGCATGCATGTGCCTTTCCACTCTTTACAGGGAGGTGATGGTATAGGCGCTTCCTATCGGCCCCATTCGAAAGCGGTCTTGGACCGGCGGGTGGACACGGCAGAGGATAGAGCCTTCGCAACAAAGTGCTGGTCAACATGAAACCGTTCATCTTAGGCGCGATGAAGTTCCAGGCCGACGTCTTCCCCAATATGTCGGACCTCTTCAAGACGCTGGCAACAAGTCAGCGTCCCGGTGTGCTCTTCATTACCTGCTCAGATAGCCGCGTCGTTCCAGAGTTGCTGACGCAGCAACAGCCCGGTGACGTGTTTGTGGTCAGGAACGCCGGCAACATCGTCCCATCTTACAGTTCGGAGCCTGGCGGCGTTACGGCGAGCGTCGAGTACGCGGTCGGGGTCCTTGGCGTCGCTGATATCGTGGTTTGCGGTCACAGCGACTGTGGAGCGATGACGGCCGTCGCACGGCACACCTGCCTGGACCACCTTCCCGCCGTCGCGGGCTGGCTCCGCCACGCTGACGCCGCCAAGGCGGTCAACGAGTCCCGCGCCCACCTTACTCCAGATGAGAAGGTCAACTCAATGGTGTATGCCAACGTGGTGGCGCAGCTGGCCAACATACGTACCCATCCTGCGGTCGCACTTGCACTCGAGCAGGGACGGCTTGGCCTGCATGGCTGGGTCTACGACATTGAATCAGGGGCCATCAAGGCTCTCGATGGCAAGCGCGACGCCTTTGTCTGCCTTGCCGATTTCCCCGACGCGGTCGCCCACGTGGCCCGTCCGCAGCTGAAAGCTGCTTGAACCTTCCTCACCTAACTGAAAGGACGATTGTCATGCTCCACTCCAACGTAACCCAAGACCCACGCGTCGAGTTGACCCGCCGTGTGCTGGTCGCCAAGGCCATGAAAGACGTCAGCTTCGGCGAGCTCGCTGAGGGGACAGGCCTGCGCGTGGCGTACGTCACAGCGGCGCTTCTGGGTCAACATGCCTTGCCAAAGCACGCTGCAGAGCTGGTCTGTGGCCGCCTTGGGCTTGACGCGACCGATGCGAAAGAGCTGCAGACGATTCCGCTACGGGGCAGCATTCCGGGCGGCGTGCCGACTGACCCAACCATCTATCGGTTTTACGAGATGGTGCAGATCTACGGAACCACGCTCAAGGCGCTGGTCCATGAGCAGTTCGGCGACGGCATCATCAGTGCCATCAACTTCAAGCTGGACATCAGCAAAGTGGAAGATCCGGAGGGCGGGTCACGGGCCGTGATCACCCTTGATGGAAAGTTTCTGCCCAACAAGCCCTTTTGATGGCTTCGTTGGCTCCACCCTGTTGAGTGAAGGAGCGTCGCGGTGAGCATCAACGATGACAAGCTTGTACTCGAATGGAGCGACCCTTTGGTGGCGGCGCTCCGCCTCACCCTTCGGCGGGTGCCGGAAGGATGGCTGGCGAGCCTAGATGGATTCCCCATGGCGTACGGCGAGACGCAACGGATTGCCGTAGCCTGGACTTTCATCATGGCCCACAAGTCGGCTTACGAGTGAGCGCGGGCCGCAGACGCGGTTTGCGTGTTGCTGTCGGGGCAGGGGCATGAGCTACGGTGGTTTGTTGGCCGTCGTGGCGGCTGCCCAGATCGGTGCAGCCTTGGTGGTCATGACGCCCTCTCTCACGCAGGGAGGCTCTCGTCCGAGTCATGGCGCGTAGAGAGGTGCCTGTTCCAAACGGTAGAGGCCAGGATTGGGCGGCCAGGCCACATGGGCTCGAATTGAACAGGGGCCCTTGCGCGGTGCTGGCCGTCGGGCCACCAACGGGCAAGGCTGTGTCAGCGCGAGCCATTATGTTCGTGCTCTGTGGTCTGCCTGAATGGGCTTGAGGTCCACTTGCCAGCAGCAACACCTCGACATGAGGTGTCAACTTAAACCACCCGGTCTCCTCAAAACTCGTGGCGCTCCAAAGAGGCTGTCAGCGAGAGTACCGAAGCAAGATCCCTTCAACCGACGCCTTGAAGTTCTCCATCACTTCGTCGATCGGCTGGCCCATCTGGGCATGGACGATGGCACCGTCTACCACCATAGACAGCAAGCGCCCCGCAGACACGGCATCGCCACCAAAGACTTTGTCCAACACAGACGACATTTCCTGCTTGTGTTGACGGACCACTTCCAAAATATTCGCGTCGGACGATCCCAACTCAGCAGCGGCATTCAGAAATGCGCACCCCCTAAAGTCGGGATTGCTGAACCAATCCCTCAACGTTGCGACGAGGGCCTCCAACGGCAACGAACCTTCGCTTCTAGCCTGCGCCAGGCTTGTTTGAAACCAGGAGATCCACTTCTCGTGACGGAAGTCGAGGTAGGCCCGAATCAAATCATCTTTGCTCGCGTATTGACGATAGAAGGTGAGCTTACTGACCGGCGCCTGTTCGATGATTTTGTCGATACCCGTTGCCCGTATGCCCTCCTTGTAGAAGAGAGCGTGGGCCGCGACCAGGATGCGCTCGCGCGGCGGCGACAGGGCTGGAGATATTTTTTCAGATTTCATACTCGAATTGTAGACAAGTCGTCCTACCGTGGCTATCATTGCCCATGTAGACAGATTGTTCTACATACCGATTGGAGATCTCACCATGGAAACTCGTCCCCCACTGCCCCCGTTCACACGCGAAACGGCCATTCAGAAGGTCCGTCTGGCTGAGGACGGCTGGAACTCGCGCGATGCAGCGAAGGTCGCAACGGCATACACCCTGGATACGAAGTGGCGTAACCGCGCCGAGTTCGCCAACAACCGGGCCGAGGCCCAGGCTTTCCTCGAGCGGAAGTGGAACAAGGAGCTCGATTACAGACTCATCAAGGAGCTGTGGGCATTCGACGGCAATCGAATCGCCGTTCGTTATGCCTACGAGTGGCGTGACGATGCTGGGAACTGGTACCGGTCATACGGTAACGAGAATTGGGAATTCGAAGCCGACGGGCTCATGCGCCGTCGTTACGCCTGTATCAACGACATGCCCATTAAGGAATCGGATCGGAAGTTCCATTGGCCACTCGGCCGTCGTCCCGACGATCATCCGAGCCTGAGTGAGCTGGGCCTGTGAGCTGACTCATTCGTCAGCGAAGGTACTTGTCGGAACTGCCTAAGCGCCGCGCGCGTCTCGGGTGCGCGTGGTGCCGGCTTCCTTCGTCCCACCCAACATCATATTTGCGCGCGATGCCTTGCGTCGCTCGACCTGCGAAGACACCCTCTATTTGGGGTGGGGGAGCCTGGGCATCCAAATGAGACGGCTGGGCATTAGCTCGGCTCGCCTACCAGTTGGGAGTCAGGCCGCCCGGTTTCTGAGGCCGGAGTTGAGCTAGAGCCTTACCACCCTGTGTGGCCTTGCCTGCAACCTGTGCTGATGTCCGGTCGTCCATGAGTTGAGAGCATTGCGACACGCAGGTCTAGGTGCAGGTCACCCGCGCCTACAACAACATGCCGAACGAACCCGACTGCACCAGGGCGCGTCGTCCTCCCTGCAAGGCCCGCGCGCTTAGCTTCAGTGTGCCGTAACTAACTTCAAATTAATTTACCATGAATATCGACATCCGTTCCTCCCACCTGCATTCGAGCGCCCGCACCGACGGCGGCTGCGGCGTGACTAGGCGAGACATGCTGCGCCTGGGCACCCTGACCGGTGCCAGTGTGGTCGCCCCCTTATTGGCTGCAGGCGAAGCCCTCGCGCAGGCACCCAGGGTGGCCGACCAGCCGGTGCATTTCGGACACGTGCCCCCGTTCACACGCGAAACGGCCATTCAGAAGGTCCGTCTGGCTGAGGACGGCTGGAACTCGCGCGATGCAGCGAAGGTCGCAACGGCATACACCCTGGATACGAAGTGGCGTAACCGCGCCGAGTTCGCCAATAACCGGGCCGAGGCCCAGGCTTTCCTCGAGCGGAAGTGGAACAAGGAGCTCGATTACAGACTCATCAAGGAGCTGTGGGCATTCGACGGCAATCGAATCGCCGTTCGTTATGCCTACGAGTGGCGTGACGACGCTGGGAACTGGTATCGGTCGTACGGTAACGAGAATTGGGAATTCGAAGCCGACGGGCTCATGCGTCGTCGTTACGCCTGTATCAACGACATGCCCATTAAGGAATCGGATCGGAAGTTCCATTGGCCACTCGGCCGTCGTCCCGACGATCATCCGAGCCTGAGTGAGCTGGGCCTGTGAGCTGACTCATTCGTCAGCGACGGTACTTGTCGGAACTGTCTAAGCGCCGCGCGCGTCTCGGGTGCGAAGCGCCCCCGGCGGCCACCCAAAGTGCCCCACTTATGGCCACCCGAACTGTTCTGCCTTGACCACTGTGATCTGACGCATTGAACGCGGTGCGTCGGGCACCGCGAAGCCGGACAGGCAGGACGTTACTTCCCCCCCCTCTGAGCGAGGGGAACAGCCGAACAGGCAAACCGGCAGACAATGCGGTAGCGGATCGCTTCAGTGGCCGGCTGCGGCGTGCACCCGACAGACTTTCTTTGAAGGAGCGCAGTAGATAGCATGAAAGCAGCGGTTTCCGACGGACTTTCCTCTACGAGTAGCATCTCGATAGATCAAAGACTTACGGTCGATGTCTCCGACGGACTTTCTTTGTTGCCATCACTTTGATGCCGAACGATCCGCCCTCACTCCACCGTCACGCTCTTGGCCAGGTTGCGCGGCTTGTCCACGTCGGTGCCTCGCGCACAGGCGGTGTGGTAGGCCAGCAGTTGCAAGGGCACCACGTGCAGCAGCGGTGACAGGGCGCCGTAGTGCTCGGGCATGCGGATCACGTGCAGGCCTTCGCCGGTTTCGATGCGGGTGTCGGCATCGGCCAGCACGTACAGCACGCCGCCGCGGGCACGCACCTCCTGCAGGTTGCTCTTGAGCTTTTCGAGCAGGGCGTCGTTGGGCGCCACGGTGACCACCGGCATTTCGCTGGTGACCAGGGCCAGCGGGCCGTGCTTGAGTTCGCCGGCGGCGTAGGCCTCGGCGTGGATGTAGGTGATCTCCTTGAGCTTCAAGGCCCCTTCAAGAGCGATGGGGTAGTGCAGGCCTCGGCCCAGGAACAGGGCGTTCTCTTTGCGCGCGAAGTCTTCGGCCCAGCTGATGACCTGGGGCTCGAGCGCCAGCACGGCCTGCAGGGCGGCCGGCAGGTGGCGCATGGCCTTGAGGTGCTCGGCCTCCTGCTCGGGGCTGAGCATGCCGCGGCTTTGCGCCAGCGCCAGGGTGAGCAGGAACAGGCCGGCCAATTGGGTGGTGAAGGCTTTGGTGGAAGCCACGCCGATCTCGACGCCAGCCCGGGTGATGTAGGCCAGTTTGCACTCGCGCACCATGGCACTGGTGGCCACGTTGCAGATGGTCAGGGTGTGCGCCATGCCCAGGCTTTGGGCGTGGCGCAGGGCGGCCAGGGTATCGGCAGTTTCGCCCGACTGGCTGACGGTGACGACCAGGGTCTTGGGGTTGGGCACCGATTCACGGTAGCGGTACTCGCTGGCGATCTCGACCTGGGTGGGGATCTTGGCGATGGATTCGAGCCAGTACTTGGCGGTGCAGGCGCTGTAGTAGCTGGTGCCGCAGGCCAGGATCAGCACCGAGTCGATCTGCTTGAACACGCGCCAGGCCGCGGCGCCGGTTTCGCCGGGTTGGGCTGGCACGCCGTCGAACAACTCGGGCACGATGCCTTCCACCCCTTCCAGGGTGTCGGCAATGGCGCGGGGCTGTTCGAAGATCTCTTTTTGCATGTAGTGCCGGTAAGGGCCCAGGTCGGCTGCGCCGCTGTGGGCGTGCACCGTGCGCACCGGGCGGGTCACCGGCTTGAGGGCGCCCTGGGCATCACGCCCCAGCACCCAGTAGCGACCCAACTGCACGTCAACCACATCGCCCTCTTCGAGGTACACGATCTGGTCGGTGACGCCGGCCAGGGCCATGGCGTCGCTGGCCAGGAAGTTCTCACCCGCGCCCTCGCCCTCGCTGCGGCCCACCCCCAGGATCAGGGGCGAACCGGCCCGGGCGCCCACCACGCGGTGCGGCTCGTCCTTGTGCAGCACGGCAATCGCGTAGGCACCGTGCAACTGGACCAGGGCGGCCTGCACGGCTTCGAACAGGTCGCCGTCGTACAGGCTGTCGATCAAGTGGGCGATGACTTCGGTGTCGGTTTGGCTGGCAAACACATAGCCGCGGCCCTGCAGTTGCGCCCGCAGCTCGTCGTGGTTCTCGATGATGCCGTTGTGCACCAGGGCCACGCGCGGGGCCCGCCCCTCCTCGGCCCCCTGCCCCTGGCTGAAATGGGGGTGGGCGTTGTGCACCACGGGAGCGCCGTGGGTGGCCCAGCGGGTGTGGGCGATGCCGGTCACGCCCTGCACCTGCTCGGCCTGCACCTGGGCGATCAGCTCGGCCACGCGCGAGGTGCTGCGGGCCCGCTTGAGGCCGTCGGCCCACACCGCGACACCGCAGGAGTCATAGCCGCGGTACTCCAGGCGCTGCAGGCCTTGCACCAGCACAGGAACAATGTTTCGGGTTGAGACGGCGCCAACGATGCCACACATGAGCAAGCTCCCGGAAGGGTTGAAAACGGGTTGCAGAAAAGATTGGATCGAATCTTAGGGAGGACAAAGAAAAATATTCAGCGAATTTATCAATAGGATATGAAATTAAAATTCACTCAAATTCGTTATTGAAATTTTCATTCAAATAACAAACAAATATGGAATCAATCGAACTCGACGACCTCGATCTGCAACTGCTGGATGCCTTGCAACGCGATGCAAGCGCCAGCAACCAGGCCTTGGCCGAGCGCCTGCGGATTTCGCCGCCCACCTGCCTGCGCCGGGTGAAACGCCTGCACGAAGCTGGCCTGATCGAGCGACAGGTGGCGCTGCTGCAGCCCGAGCGCCTGGCCCTGGCGCTGGGGCATGGTCTGACCGCCATCGTGGAGGTGACGCTGGACCGCCAGGACGCCGAGCCCCTGGCGGCCTTCGAGGCCCGAGTTGGGGCGGATGAGGCGGTGCAGCAGTGCTACCGGGTGTCGCCGGGCCCGGATTTTGTGCTGGTGGTGGGGGTGGCCGACATGCCGGCCTACCTGGCGCTGACCCAGCGCCTGTTCAACAGCGACACTCACGTGCGCAACGTGAAGACCTTCTTCAGCGTCAAGCGAAGCAAGTTCGAGCCGCGCCTGCCGGTGCCGCTGACCAGGGGCTAGGGCCTGGTGGGCCTGTTCACAGGCCCTAAGCTCAGGCTGCCGGCAAGCGCAAGGTCACGGTGCAGCCCTGGCCGTGCTGGCCCTGCAGGGCCAACTCGCCGCCCAGGCGGTCCACCATGCGGCGCGCCATGGCCAGCCCCAGGCCCAGGCCCTCGAAGTCGCGCACGGTGTGCAGGCGCTGGAACACGCCAAACAACTGGTCGGCGTGCTCAGGCCGAAAGCCGGCGCCGTTGTCTTGCAAGGTGAGTTGAACCTGCGGGCCCTGGCTCTGCACATCAATGGCGATGCGGGCCTCGGGCTGACGGCGGGTGAACTTGACGGCGTTGTCCAACAGCAGGCGCAGCAGGTCGCGCAACTGGGCCAGGTCGGCCTGCACCCGGGGCAGGTCCTGGGCCTCGGGCCACTGCCATTGCACGGCGCGCTCGCCACAGGCGGCCTTGGCCTGGCTCACGACCTCGCTGAGCACATCGGCCAGCGGCACAGGCTGGACATGGAGTTCGGCCGCGCCGATGCGGGCCAGCGCGATCAGGCCATCGATCATCTGACCCAGGTGGCGCGCCGACTGGGTGATGGTGTCGAGGTACTGCACCGCCGAAGGGTCGGCATTGCTGTCCTGCACCAGCTCACGCACCAGTTGGCCATACGACACGATGTGCCGCACCGGGGAACGCAGGTCGTGTGAGATGGCGCGCAAGAAGGCCTGCTGCTGTTCGCGTTGCTCGGCCAGTTCGGCGCGCAGCCGGGCCAGTTCGGCCCCCAGATCCCCATCACGATCCGTGTCGCTTGCCGCCCCCATCACTGGCCACCCTTGGCGGGGCGTTGCCAGTTGGCAATGCTGACCTGGCGGGCCCGGCTCACGCTCAGGGCGCCGGCCGGGGTGTCTTTGGTGAGGGTGGAGCCGCCACCCACCGTGCCACCAGCGCCCAGGGTGATGGGCGCCACCAGCACGCAGTTGCTGCCCACGTGCACGTCGGCCTCGATCACCGTGCGGTGCTTGTTGGCGCCGTCGTAGTTGGCGGTGATGCTGCCGGCACCATAGTTGACGCGCTCACCCACGGTGGCGTCGCCCAGGTAGGCCAGGTGATTGGCCTTGGCGCCCGCGGCGAGGGTGGAGTTCTTGACCTCGACAAAATTGCCGATGTGCACCTCGGCCCCCAGCACGGCGCCAGGACGCAGGCGGGCAAACGGCCCGATCAGCGAACCAGGGCCCACCTGAACCCCGGCCTTCTCGCCTTCGATGTGGGTGAAGGGGTGGATCACCGCGCCCGCGGCAATCCGGGCATTGGCGATCACGCAGTGGGCGCCGATGCGCACGCCATCGCCGAGCACCACCTGGCCTTCGAACACGCAGTTGACGTCGATCTCGACGTCGCTGCCGCATTGCAGGGTGCCGCGCACATCCAGGCGGGCCGGATCGGCCAGGCGCACCCCGTCGGCCATCAGGGCGTCGGCGCGACGGGCCTGGCAGGCGCGCTCCAGGGCGGCCAGTTGCTGGGGGCTGTTCACGCCGGCCACCTGCACCTCGTCGGTGGTGGGCAGGCCCAGCACGCCCACGCCGTCGGCCACGGCCATGGCCACGATGTCGGTCAGGTAGTACTCGTGCTGGCTGTTGTCATTGCGCAGGCGACCCAGCCAGGCCTTCAGACGGGCCGCCGGCACGGCCATGATGCCGGTGTAGGTCTCGGCAATGGCCCGCTGGGCTTCGGTGGCGTCTTTGTGCTCGACGATGCCGCGCACGGCCGCCCCCTCGCGCAGGATGCGCCCATAGCCGGTGGGATCGTCCAGCACCACGGTGAGCAGGGCCAGGTGCTGGCCGTCGCAGGCCTGCACCAGAGCCTGCACGGTGTCGGCGGCGATCAGGGGCACATCACCATTGAGGATCAGCACCACACCATCGTCGGGCAGCAAGGGCACGGCCTGTTGCACCGCATGGCCAGTGCCCAGTTGGGGCATCTGGCGGGCAAACTGCAACTGGCCACCCTGGCGCAGCGGGTGCCCGGCCAGGTGGGCCTCGACGGCTTCGGCGCCGTGCCCGGTGATCAACACCACGCGGCGGGGCGACAGCGACTCGACAGTGTCAAGAACATGGCGCACCATGGCCTTGCCCGCGACACGGTGCAACACTTTGGGCAAACTGCTCTTCATTCGCGTGCCCTTGCCCGCAGCCATCACCACCACATCCAGCGCAGATCCAAATCCCGACATGAAACGTCCTCTTGCTTTTGGCGGCCCGGTCACAACAACGCCGGCCATCCTGTCATTGCGCCGGATTATCTCGCTGGCAACGCTGCTCATGGCGGTTTTGTGGCTGAGTGCCTGCAGCGCCGTGAAGCTGAGCTACAACGCCCTGCCCGAGGTGACGTACTGGTGGGCCGATGCGTACGGGGATTTCAATGGTGAACAGTCGCTGCGCCTGAAACAGGACCTGGCCGATCTGCAGGCCTGGCACCGCTCGCGGGAGCTGCCGCGCTACCGCGAACTGCTGCAAAACCTGGAACGCCTGACCGGCACCGAGCCCGACGCCACCCAGTTGTGCAGCCTGCTGCCCCCGGCGCGCGAGCGCCTGCAGGCCCTGGCTGAACAAAGCGCCCCCATGATCGCCCGCCAGGCCTTGAGCCTGAGCCCGGCCCAACTGGAGCACATGGCCAAGAAATTCGCCAAGAACGAGGCCAAGCTGCGCAGCGAGTGGGTCGACCTGTCGCCCGGCGAGTTGCTGGACAAGCGCATCGAGCAGTACACAGACCGGGCCGAGGCGCTGTACGGGCGGCTGAGCCTGCCGCAGCGCCAAAGCCTGCGCGAGGCCTTGCAAGCGTCGCCGTTTGACCCGCGCATTCGCCTGGCCGAGCAGCAGCGGCGCCATCAGGACATGCTGGACACCCTGCGCCGCCTGCGCAGCAGCGGCGCCAGCCAAGCCCAGGCCGAACAGGCCTGGCTGGGCTGGCTGGCCCGGGCCTTGAGCCCGCCGGTGCCAGCCCACCGCCTGCAGCAGGAGCATTCGATCGAAGAGGGCTGCCAGATCTACGCGCAATTGCAGCGCCAGGCCACGCCCGAACAACGCGACAAGGCGGCCAAACGCCTGCGTGGCTGGGCCGGCGATGTGCAGGCCTTGTCGCAGCAGCCTTGAGGCCCGCGGTCTCAGAACGTGTTGACGTTCTCAGGCCGGGTGCCGTTGCCGGCCGCTCTGCAGCAACAGCCAGCTCCAGCGTGCGCTGCCCACGGCCAGGCGCCCCAGCGCCCCCACCACGGCGCCACCGGCCTGCCAACCCTGCCACAAGCCCCGGCTCAGGTCGGCCAGGGGCAAGGCGAGGTCGGTGGGCAAGGCGCTGGCCGCCTGCAAACGGCCTGGAGCCTGCGCCACCAGAGGCAGTGCACGGTCCCAGCGGAAGACCACGTCGACCGGCGCCGCCTGGGTCAGCTCCTGCGCCAACACAAAGGCCTCCAGCACCACGGTCTGGCCGGGTTCAATCACCAGCCAGTCGCCCGGCATCAGAAAGCGGTCGCCCAGGTCGTTGGCGTGGCCGCGGTGCGGCCCAGTGAAGGTAAGCCACAGGCGGCCCTGGTTCATTTCGATCACGCTGCGCTCGCGCGGGCACAGGGTCAGTGCGCGCCCGGGCAAGATGTTCCAACCGCCGGGGAACGCGCGGCCAGCCGGTGCAAAGGCGGCGGATTGTTGCGATTCCAGAACAGGGCGGGACAGCATGATGAACTCCTTGAGTGAGAAAAAACCGTTGAGGAGCCTTCATGATCGGCGGCAGAATGCAGATGGTCCAATGAATTGCACACCCGCGATTGATACCTCTTTCGCATGAATGAGACGATGCCTGCCGCATGAGCAAAGCCAGCCCTTCCATCACCCATCTGCGCACCCGCACCGTGGCCGTGGGCCACCTGCGCGCCTTCGAAGCCGTGGCCCGACACCTGAACTTCCGCGCCGCCTCCGAAGAGCTGGCGCTGACGCAGTCGGCCGTCAGCCGCCAGATCCAGTCGCTGGAAGATGAGATCGGCGTGCCCCTGTTCCTGCGCCACACCCGGGCGGTGGAGCTGACCAGTGCCGGCTCGCAGTTGCTGCGCACCCTGCTGCCCACGCTGGAGCGACTGGACAGCACGGTGCGCCAGATCCGCCAGAGTGCAGGACGCAAGAGCGTGGCCATCACCACCTGGGCCTCTTTCGCGTCGATGTGGCTGATCCCGCGGCTGGAGGCCTTTCAGCGCAGCCACCCCGACATCGACATCCGCATCGACGCCACCGACACCGCGGTCGACCTGGAAACGGCCGACATCGACCTGGCCTTGCGCTACAGCCTGCCCGGGGCTTCCGTGCGCGGGGCACAACGCCTGTTTGGCGAACAACTGGCCGTGGTGGCCAGCCCCTGGTTGCTGAAAAGCGGACAGCCCATCCGCAAACCCGCTGACGTGGCCAAGTTCACGCTGATCGAGGCGGGTGACGCCCATCGCACCCAGCACATGGAGTGGCTGTCCTGGCGGCGCTGGTTCGAGACCCAGGGCCTGAGCAATGTCGAGCCCAAGCGCTGGCTGTATTTCAACTACGCCCACCAGATCGTGCAGGCTGCCCTGACCGGCCAGGGTGTGGCCCTGGCACGCATGCCCTTGATTGCCGACAGCCTGGCCTCGGGCGATCTGGTCGAGGTGTTGCCAGGCTTCCGCCTCGATTCGCCACTGGTGTATTGGCTGCTGGTGGGCCCGCGGACGGCCCACCGCCCCGAGGTCAAGGCCTTCAGCGACTGGCTGGTGGACGAGGCCTCACGCACCCGCCACACCGTGGGAGAAGTGCCGGACACCGATCTGTGCGACGACCTGGGCTGAGCCCGGCGGCCGCACGGCCACCACCGCAAGGCCGCCGCACGACGGCCCTTCAGGCCTGCGCTCAGCTCAGCGTCACCCGGGCGAACTTGCGCTTGCCCACCTGCACCACGTAGGTGCCGGCGGCCAGCTTCAGGCCCTTGTCGCTGACCACGCTGGAATCCACACGCACCCCACCGCCATCGATCAGGCGGTTGGCCTCGCTGCCCGAGGGGGCCAGGCCCGCCGCCTTGAGCAGGGCACCGATGCCCATGGGGGCGCCCGACAGGCTGACTTCCGGGATCTCATCGGGCACACCGCCCTTGCTGCGGTTGTTGAAGTCCTGCTCGGCCGCGTCGGCAGCAGCCGCGCTGTGGAAGCGGGCCGTGATCTCCTTGGCCAGGGCCACCTTGGCGTCCTTGGGGTTGCGACCACCCTCCACTTCGGCCTTGAGGGCGGCAATCTCGGCTTCGCTCTTGAACGACAACAGGGTGTACCAGCGCCACATCAGGGTGTCGGAGATCGACAGCACCTTGGCAAACATGGTGTTCGGGTCTTCGCTGATGCCGATGTAGTTGTTCTTGCTCTTGGACATCTTGTCCACGCCGTCCAGGCCTTCGAGCAACGGCATGGTCAGGATGCACTGGGGCTCTTGCCCGTACTCCTGCTGCAGGTGACGGCCCATCAGCAGGTTGAATTTCTGGTCGGTTCCGCCCAGTTCGAGGTCGCTTTTCAGGGCCACCGAGTCGTAGCCCTGCATCAGGGGGTACAGGAACTCGTGCACGCTGATCGACTGGTTGGTGGTGAAGCGCTTGTGAAAGTCGTCGCGCTCCATCATGCGGGCCACGGTGTACTTGGCCGCCAACTGGATCATGCCCCGCGCGCCCAGGGGATCGCTCCATTCGCTGTTGTAGCGGATCTCGGTCTTGGCCGGGTCGAGCACCAGGCTGGCCTGCTTGTAATAGGTCTCGGCATTGACCTTGATCTGCTCCGCTGTGAGGGGCGGGCGGGTGCTGTTGCGGCCCGACGGGTCACCGATCATGCTGGTGAAATCACCGATCAAAAAGATGACGGTGTGCCCCAGGTCCTGCAGCTGGCGCATTTTGTTGAGCACCACGGTGTGGCCGATGTGGATGTCAGGCGCAGTCGGGTCCAGCCCCAGTTTGATGCGCAAAGGCACGCCGGTGGCTTCGGAACGGGCCAGTTTTTGCACCCAGGCGTCTTGTGGGATGAGTTCGTCGCAGCCCCGCAGGGTCACGGCCAGCGCCTCCCGCACACGGTCGGTGACGGGGTGATTTGTAACAGCAGCAGCTTGATTCATAAGGGTTTTTTCAGATGTCGGGGCGGGGCGGGCAGCTATACTCGTTCGGCTCGCAAAAGTGGATTTTAATTGGCCCGCTTTTTGCGAACAGGTTCAGGCACAGGCCGAACACCTGCCACCGTCGGGAATCGTCAGGAATAGCATCCCATCGTGCCCGACCCACTGCCTTGAAAAAAGGCGGAACGATCCTGGGGATAGATTCTTGAAAAACGGTTTCTTCGCCGCCGGCGAGCTTTTGCTGACACGACTGGCCCACCAGGTCGAACACCACCCCAAACGCATCACCACCTTGGTGGCCGCCCTCTTGCTGGGCGGTGGCGGAGGCGCCTTCGCCGTGGCCTCCATGGCCCCCGACGCGGCCGACCTGCCAGTGCGCCAGATCACCGAAACCGTCCAGCCGATCTCGGTGACCGAGCAGGCTGAGGCACTGGACATCCACCGGTTCAACCTGTTTCGCTCCGACATGGTGCGCCCCACCGACAGCGTGGACACCCTGCTGCAACGCCTGGGCATCAGCGACCCGGTGGCTGCCGCCTTTTTGCGCAATGATGCGCTGGTGCGCATCAGCCTGCTCGGTCGCAATGGTCGCCAGGTGACGGCCGAAGCCAGCGAAGACCACCACTTGGTGCGCCTGGTCGCACGCTGGACGCCTGACGACAGCAACACCTTTCAACGCCTGGTATTTGAAAAGACCCCGCGCGGCAGCTACAGCTCGCACATCGAAACAGCCCCACTGAGCGCCAGCAGCAAGTTGGCCGGCGGCACCATCCGCAGCTCGCTTTTTGCGGCCACTGATGAGGCCGGCATCCCCGACACGGTGGCCACGCAACTGGCCGAAATTTTCTCAGGCGACGTCGATTTTCACCGCAGCCTGCGCAAGGGCGACCGCTTCTCGGTCGTCTACGAAACCCTGGAGGCCGACGGCGAACCCCTGCGCGCTGGCCGTGTGCTGAGCGCCGAGTTCATCAACGATGGCAAGGCCTACCAGGCCATGTGGTTCCAGGAACCCGGTCAAAAGGGCAGTTACTACACGCTGGACGGCAACAGCATGCGCCGCGCCTTCCTGACCTCGCCCGTCGAGTTCTCGCGCGTGACCAGCGGCTTCAAGATGCGCTTCCACCCCATTCTGCAAACCTGGCGCGCCCATCTGGGCACCGATTACGCGGCCCCCACCGGCACCGCCGTGCGTGCCGTGGGTGATGGTGTGGTCGATTTTGCAGGGGTACAGAACGGCTACGGCAATGTGGTGATGCTGAAGCACCGCAACAACCAGATGACGGTGTATGCCCACCTGAGCCGCATCGGCGTGACCCGGGGCCAGACCGTGAGCCAGGGCCAGACCGTGGGGGCCGTGGGCGCCACCGGCTGGGCGACCGGGCCGCACCTGCATTTTGAATTCCGCGTCAATGGCGTGCACCAGGACCCGATGACCATCGCCCACCAGGCCCAAGCGGTTCCGGTTTCCCCGGCAGCCCGCCCCGCCTTCAACCGCCTGGCTTCGGCCATGCGCATCCAGCTCTCGGCTGCGGCGTCGGTGCAACAGGCCAGCGCCGATTGACGGCGGGAGTGCAGGCGCCACGCTGAGCGAAGCGCACAGCCCGCTATCATCGGCCCATGCAAGGCAAGGCAGACCACTACATCGGACTGATGTCCGGCACCTCACTCGATGGGGTGGATGGCGTTCTGTGCCGCTTTGAGGGCGATCAGCCCCAGGTCCTGGCGCATGTGGCCCTGCCCTTCACGGCCGAACTCAAGCGATCGCTGCTGGAACTCAACAGCCCCGGCCCCGACGAGCTGCATCGTGCGGCCATCGCGGCCAATGCCCTCGCCCGCACCTATGTGGTGGTGGTGTCGCGCCTGCTGGCCGAGGCCGTGCTGCCGACCTGGCATGTGGCGGCCATTGGCGCCCACGGGCAGACCGTGCGACACCAGCCCGGCCAGTACGACGGCACCGGCTACACCTTGCAACTCAACAACCCGGCCCTGTTGGCCGAGCACACCGGCATTGATGTGGTGGCCGACTTTCGCACCCGCGATGTGGTGGCCGGCGGGCAAGGTGCGCCGCTGGTGCCCGCGTTTCACGCGCGGGTGTTCGGACAGCCTGACCAGACCCAGGCGGTGCTGAACATTGGCGGCATTGCCAATCTGACCGTGATCCCGCCGCAAAGCCAGCTTGCGGCGCCCGTGCTCGGCTTTGACAGCGGGCCCGGCAATGCCTTGATGGACCATTGGTGCCTGCAGCACACCGGCCAGCCCTTCGACCGGGATGGCCAATGGGCCGCTCAAGGCCAGATCCATGCAGGCTTGCTGGCCGACCTGATGCAGGAGCCCTTTCTGCAGCAAGCGCCCCCCAAAAGCACCGGGCGTGATCTGTTCAACCCGGCCTGGCTGGAGCTTCACCTGAAAGCCCACCCGCACCTGAGTGCCACCCAGGTGCAGGCCACTCTCACGGAGTTCACCGCCCTCTCCTGCGCCCAGGCTGTGCAAATGCACGCACCGGACAGCCGTCGCCTGCTGGTGTGTGGCGGCGGGGCACTGAATGGGCATTTGATCAGTCGCCTGCAACATCACCTGCCCGAGGTGAATGTCGAATCCAGCGGTCTGGCCGGCCTGCCTCCGCTGCAGGTCGAGGCTGTCGCCTTCGCCTGGCTGGCACGCCAGGCCCTGCAGCGCCAGCCCGGCAACCTGCCCAGCGTGACCGGTGCCCAGGGGCCGCGCATTCTGGGCGCGCTTTATCCGGCCTGAATCCGGGCCTACACGCCGGCGCCAAGCCCCTGTGCCAAACCCCTGCGCTGAATTCCGGCGCAGAGTCCCAGGCCCGCTGCCCCCCCCCTGCTGCTCAGGGTTCGTGCGGACCGGCCGCAGAGGCATCGCCCCGCACCAGCCCTGGCTCCAGACCCGAAGGCAATTGCCAGAAGATGGCGGCGGACGCCAAGGTGATGAAGCCCATGGTGACAAAAGTAGCGTGAAACGAGGACAGGGTGTCCAGGTGCGCCGCACTTGCATTGCCGCCAGGGCCCAGCAAGGCCGCAAAGCCCGCCAGCACGGCGCCCGCCACGGCCACCCCCATGCCCATGGCCAGCATCTGCACCATCGACAACAAGCTGTTGCCGCTGCTGGCCTGGGAGCCCTCCAGGTCTTTCAGCGTGAGGGTGTTCATGGCCGTGAACTGGATTGAATTGACCGCACCAAACACAGCCAGTTGCAGCAGTCGCAAGCCCAGGGGCTGGCCCGGACTGATCAGGGCAAAACTCATCATGGCCAGGCCTACCAGTGCCGTGTTGCCCACCAGCACCTTGCGGTAGCCCAGCCGGGTGATCAGGGGGGTGGTGATGCGTTTGACGGCCATGCCGGCCATGGCCACCGGCAGCATCATCAGACCGGCCTCGAAAGGCGAGTAGCCGAGGCTGACCTGGAGCAGCAGGGGCACCAGAAAAGGCATGCACGAACTGCCCAGGCGCGAAAACAGGTTGCCCAGCAAACCAATCGCCAGCGACGCCACGCTGAACAGCTGGGGCGAAAACAGGGGCGCCGGGCTTCGCATGGCGTGCAGCCAATATGCCACCAGGCTGGCCAGCCCGAACACCAGCAGCACCAACACCCCGGCCTGCCCCAGGCCCAGGCCCGACAGCCCATCCAGCGCCAGCGACAGGGTCACCATGCCCGTGGCCAGCCACAGGTAGCCCGACCAGTCGAACCTGGCCACGGTGACTGCAGGACCGCTGCGCATGAAGAAATAAGCCGCCACCGCGCCAATCACCCCGACCGGCAGGTTGATCAGAAAGATCCAATGCCAGGAGGCCACCTCCACCAGCCAGCCCCCGAGGGTGGGTCCGATCAGGGGTCCGATCAGGCCCGGGATGGCGATGAAGCTCATGGCCTGCAGAAAGCGCTCCTTCGGAAAGGTGCGCAGCACAGCCAGTCGCCCCACCGGCAACAGCAGGGCACCGCCCAGGCCCTGCACCACCCGTGAGGCCACCAGCAGTGGCAGGGACGTCGACAGCGCGCACAGCAGGGAGCCCAGGGCAAACAGGGTGATCGCCGCCACGTAGACCCGCCGGGTTCCGAAGCGGTCGGCCACCCAGCCGGAGGCAGGGATCAACATGGCCATGGCCAGCGAGTACGCCACGATCACCGACTGCATGCGCAGCGGGCTTTCGTGCAGGCTTTGCGCCATGGCCGGCAGGGCCGTGTTGACGATGGTGGCGTCCAGCGTCTGCATGAAAAAGCCCAGGGCCACCAGCCACAGCAGGCGTTGCTGGGAACGACTTTCGGGATCGACGACCGTCATGCTTTGAATGATTGAAGGTTGGCTGGACAAGAAAAAACCGCCTCAAGGGCGGTTCTCCAGGAGGGCGGCAGGCGCGCCATCAAACTGAGAAGCTGGAGCCGCAGCCGCAAGTGGTGGTGGCGTTCGGGTTTTTGATCACGAACTGGGCGCCTTGCAGGTCTTCTTTGTAGTCGATTTCGGCCCCCAGCAGGTACTGGTAGCTCATGGCGTCGATCAGCAGCGAAACACCATTTTTGGTCATGGTGGTGTCGTCTTCGTTGGTGATTTCATCAAAGGTGAAACCATACTGAAAGCCCGAGCAGCCGCCGCCCTGCACGAACACGCGCAGCTTCAGGTCGGGGTTGCCCTCTTCAGCGATCAGATCGGCCACCTTGGCGGCAGCGCTGTCTGTGAAAAGAATGGGGGCGGGCATTTCGGTCGGCAGCGACTCGACAACAGCACTCATGGGGTTCTCCGGAAACGGGTTTGGGCGAATAGTACAAGAATTCGCTCGGGAATTCAGATCAACGGCTATTTGCCGCTAGTGTCAACAGGGGTTTTTCTTCGATCGGAGCCGCCGGGCACAGCATGCCGGCGATCACCGCACCCTGGTGCATCTCAAGTGCCTTGTAATACACATCCCCCTCAATGCGGGCATGGGGCTGCAGTTCCAGCAACTCGCGGGCATGCACAGGCCCCTTGATGCGCCCGTTGATGATCAGGTGATCGGCGTACACCGCGCCCATCACGGTGGCCGTTTCAGAGATCACCAGCAGGCTGGGTTGCGACTCATCGACCCGAATGTCGCCCACCACGTCACCATCAACCCGCAGGCCCTCGGCAAACGTGATGTTGCCGTCGATGCGGCTGCCTTGCGCGATCAGGCTTTTGATGGGCGGTTGCTTCTTTTTCGCGAACATGGGCCGTCCTTTCAGGAAGTGTGCCGGATGGGGAAAAACTCAGAGCTTGAGTGTCTGGACGGCACGCGAACTGCTGCCATCAAAAATGCGTGCCGTGACCTGCTTGACCGACACCTGCGGCGGCAGATCCACCAGGCCCTCGAGTCGCCGATATTGCCTGAATTGCAAGGGCACCGGGCCTTGCGGCAAGGGCTGCTCCCAGGGCTTGCCGGCCAGCGTGCCCGTCAACACCAGTTCCAGCCGGCCCTTGAACTCGGGGCCGCTCTTGACGGGCTGGATCACCAGCACCTGCCAGCGCAACTGCTGGCTGGCCACGATTTCGGCCTGCAGACCGCGAATCGCCACGTCCTCGACGCTGTTGGCCGGGATCAGCTTTTCAAAAAAGCCCAGGTCGTCGCGCAGGCTGCGGTTGTCGAGCTCCAATTGGTGGATCTGCGCCAACAGGCGCTCCTGGGTGGCACGTTCGGCCGTCAGCAAGCTGCCCGAGGTGTTGGCAATGGATTGCGCCTTGTCCCGCTCGTCCTGCATCTGGGCCACCTGCTGACGCAAGGCCGCCAGTTCTTCGCGCGAGTGGCGGTCCAGCCCGGCGATGTTCTTGCCGGTCTCGAACGCCCACAGCGCCACGGCCGCGCAAAAGCCGAACACCAGGGCCAGCAGCACCCAGCGCAAAGGCCAGGGCATGGCACTGCGCACCGCCATGCGGGGCGTGCTGATGGTGAGGCGGCGGCGAAGCAGGCGAAGACGCATGAACAGGCTTGAAACTGGAAAAACCGCGAGCGTAAAACAAAAAAGCCGCAACAAGCAGAACTTGTTGCGGCTTTTTGCAGAGAAGAAAGCGGATTAACGCTTGCTGAACTGCTTGGCGCGGCGAGCAGAATGCAGACCGACCTTCTTACGTTCGACTTCACGAGCGTCGCGGGTCACGAAGCCGGCTTGGCTCAGTGCGGGCTTCAGCGTCGCGTCGTAATCGATCAAAGCGCGGGTGATGCCGTGACGGGTTGCACCGGCTTGACCGGATTCACCACCACCGTGCACATTGACCTGGATGTCGAAGGTTTCGACATGGCTGGTCAGAACCAGCGGCTGCTTCGCGATCATGATGGAGGTCTCGCGGCCGAAGTAGGCCTGGATGTCCTTACCGTTGATCGTGATCTTGCCGGTGCCTTTTTTCAGAAACACACGGGCGACGCTGGATTTGCGACGGCCGGTGCCATTGTTCCATTCACCAATCATCTCGGCTCCTTACAGTTCCAGCACTTTGGGTTGCTGCGCGGTGTGGGGGTGCTCAGCACCACCGTACACCTTGAGCTTCTTGATCATGGCGTAACCCAGAGGACCCTTGGGCAGCATGCCCTTGACGGCCTTCTCGAGTGCACGGCCAGGATGCTTGGCTTGCAGGTCGCGGAAGTTGGTAGCAGTGATGCCACCGGGGAAGCCGGAGTGACGGTAGTACACCTTGTCCAGGGACTTGGTGCCGGTGACCTTCAATTTGGCGGCGTTGATGATGACGATGAAATCGCCAGTATCGACGTGAGGCGTGTAAATGGCTTTGTGTTTGCCGCGCAGACGGAGGGCAACTTCGCTGGCTACCCGGCCGAGCACCTTGTCGGTGGCGTCAATCACAAACCACTCGTGCTTCACGTCTGCGGGCTTAGCGCTGAACGTAGACATGTATTGCTTTCGAGTTGGTTGCCAGCCGTTGCGAAATCGCGGGCTGGCTACAAAAGGCCCTTTTCCACGGTCGGTGTTTCTCTGCTGGAAACCTCTTAGGTGGGGGGTGTCGGGGGCTTGGCTGCCAAGCTGAAAAAACAGCCTGCCGCAAGCCTCCAACGAACTTCGCCGCGGGGCCTAAAACGCTGCGAAGCCTTCCATTCTACAAAAAGTGCAGTTGGTCGTCTATATGCGTCGCAATGGCCGTGCGAGCGGTGTGCTCACAAACCGCCGCTGCGCTTGACCTTGGGGTCGGTGTAGACCAGCAGATTGGTCGATAGACCCTGCTTCTGCTTTTCCTTTTCAAGCCGATTCGCCTCTGCACTGGCTTGTTCGGCCGCCAATTCGACCACCGAGCCACTGGCCTTCCACATCGAATTCAGGAAGTCGATCAACTTCTTGGAGATGGGCTCTGGTGGCGGGGTCTTGGGCTCCTCGGTCGTGGCCTTTTTCTTGACGGCCGTCCAATCCTTGTTGGGCTGATCGTTGGAAGCAGAAGGTTTATCGGGGCTTGCCGCTTTCTGCCCCGAGACGGTCACGATGGTCGACTCGGTGGGCGCATTCGTCACGGTCGTGGCCGCCGGCTTGGTACTGACGGCCTTGTCCGCGCCTGCCAACGACTGGCCGGCGCCTGAATAGGCCCAGTTCATCGATCGGTCAACAGGAGGGAGTTGCATGGCAGTTCCGGCGGATACAGTTTGTTTACATCATGACGGGAAAGGTTTTTAGGCGTCCTCGTACGGTGTAACGGCATTGCGCAGGAAAAGTTGAGGCCCGTTTCAAAAAATTTTCAGTTTTTTTGAGTGCCGCTCCGAAAAACCTTGATCAGCCGACCAAAGCAGCGCGGTAACGCTCGTAACCACGTGCACGAAGTTCGCATGCCGGACAACTACCGCAACCCCAACCCCAGGCATGGCGGTGCTCACGGTCGCCCAGGTAGCAGGTGTGGGAATGTTCCACAATCAAGTCGACCAGGGCCTGCCCCCCCAGTTGCTCGGCCAAAGCCCAGGTGTCGGCCTTGTCGATCCACATCAGAGGGGTTTCGATCAACAGGCGCCGGTCCATGCCCAGCGACAAGGCCAGTTGCATGGCCTTCATGGTGTCATCCCGGCAGTCGGGGTAACCGGAGTAATCCGTTTCGCACACCCCGGTCACGATGACCTCCAGACCACGCCGGTAGGCCAGCGCGGCGGCCAAGGTCAGAAACAGCAGGTTGCGCCCGGGCACAAAGGTGTTGGGCAAGCCCCCCTGCTCCATCTTGAAAGCCATGTCGCGCGTCAGGGAGGTCTCACTGACCTGACCCAACACCGCCAGGTCGAGCAGGTGGTCCTCCCCCAGCTTGGCGGCCCAGGCAGGGTACTGCTGGCGCAGGGCCCCCAGCACCGCCAGGCGCGCGTCCAGCTCAACGCTGTGGCGTTGGCGGTAATCAAAAGCCACTGTTTCAACCCGCTCATAGCGCGACAGGGCGTGGGCCAGACAAGTGGTCGAGTCTTGCCCCCCTGAGAAAAGAACCAGTGCGGATTTGTGCATGGCAATCGAATGGATGGAGGTTGAAAGAGTCCGACTCAGAGAAAGCGCTCCAGCAGCCGGCGCGATCCCCGGTCGAGGGCTTGAAGGTCACGGATCTGATAGACGATGCCCTGGCTGCCGGTGATGAGCAGGCGCCCACGGTCCAGACGGCGGATGTCGTCTTCGGTCTTGAGCACAAAATCGGTGCGCCCGCGATCGGTCTCCACCGTCCAGGTACAGGGGGTGGAAAAAGAGGACACGGCCAGCAGCTTGCGAAGTTCAGGGCTGAACTCGCGACTGGCCAGCTCTTCCTCGATCAGCTGGCGCAACTCGGGCGCCAGGGCCGACAGGCGAGGCACCCAGGCCAGTTCATGGCCCTCGGGGCCCACCAGCGACAACCCTTCATCGGGTGCCGCAATCGGAAAGGCGCGCACGGGGGTCACGCCCAGGTGATCGAGGCCTTCGGCATCGGTCAGCACCAGCCGGCCCAGCGGGTGGCGGCTCAACTTGAAATCAGCTTGGGGGGTCATGGAGGCAGCTCAGGGTTGGCCGGCCGGGTGGGCCGAATGGGCGCTGGGGGTCAGGGTGGCGCCATCGTCGTCCGAGCCGTCCACACGCCGGGCCTGGGCCTCGTACAGACGCCAGTAGGCGCCTTGCTTGGCCATCAGCTCGTCGTGCGGGCCCACTTCGACCACCTGGCCGCGGTCCATCACCACCAGCCTGTCGGCCTTGCGCAGGGTGGAAAGCCGGTGGGCGATGGCGATGGTGGTGCGCCCCTGCACCAGGTTGTCGAGGGCGCGCTGGATTTCCTTCTCGGTTTCGGTGTCCACCGCCGAGGTGGCCTCGTCCAGGATGAGGATGCGTGGATCGATCAGCAAGGCGCGTGCAATCGAGATGCGCTGGCGTTCGCCCCCCGACAGCCCCTGGCCGCGCTCACCCACCAGCGAGTCATAGCCCTGGGGCAGGCGCAGGATGAAGTCGTGTGCGTGCGCGGCCCGTGCGGCCGCCACGATCTCTTCGCGGGTGGCACCCGGTTTGCCGTAGGCGATGTTCTCGGCAATCGTGCCAAAGAACAAAAAGGGCTCTTGCAGCACCAGGCCGATGTTGCTGCGGTAATCCGACACCTTGAAACGGCGCACGTCGGTTCCGTCGAGCTTGATCGCCCCATCGGTCACGTCGTAAAAGCGGCAGATCAGGTTGACCAAGGTGCTTTTGCCTGAGCCGCTGTGCCCCACCAGACCGATCATTTCGCCGGGCTGGATGTCCAGATCCACGCCACGGATCACCGTGCGCGTGCCATAACGGAAGCCGATACCACTCATTTCAATGCGGCCCAAGACCCGCGGCAGGGGCGCCGGCTGGCTGGGTTCGGGCACGTTCGAGATGTGATCCAGGATGTCAAAAATGCGCTTGGCACCCGCGGCGGCCTTTTGCGTCACCGACACGATGCGGCTCATCGAATCGAGCCGGGTGTAGAAGCGCCCGATGTAGGCAATGAAGGCGGTCAGCACGCCCACCGTGATCTGGCTCCTGGACACCAGCCAGATGCCACAGCCCCACACCACCAGCAGGCCGATCTCGGTCAGCAACGACACCGTGGGCGAGAACAGCGACCAGGTTCGGTTGAGCTTGTCGTTGACCTCCAGGTTATGGCGATTGGCTTGCTTGAAGCGGTCGGCCTCGCGCTGCTCCTGGGCAAAGGCCTTCACCACCCGGATGCCCGGAATGGTATCGGCCAGCACGTTGGTGACCTGCGACCAAACCCGGTCGATTTTCTCGAAGCCGGTTCGCAGGCGATCCCGCACGGTGTGGATCAGCCAGGCGATGAAGGGCAACGGCACCAGGGTGACCAAGGCCAGCCAGGGGTTGATCGAGAACAGAATCACCGCGGTCATGGCGATCATCAGCACATCGGTGACGAAATCCAGGGCGTGCAAGGACAGGAAGACGTTGATCCGGTCGGTTTCTGACCCGATGCGGTTCATCAGGTCGCCCGTGCGCTTGCCGCCAAAATAATCGAGCGACAAGCGCAGCAAATGCTCATAAGTGGTGGTGCGCAGGTCGGCCCCGATGCGCTCGGACACCAGCGCCAATATGTAAGTGCGTGCCCAACTCAGGCCCCAGGCCGCCAGCGCCGACAACAACAGCCCGCTCAGGTACAGCAGCACCAGCATGGGGTCGATCTGCTTGCCGTTCTGGAACGGGATCAGGATGTCGTCCATCAGCGGGATGGTCAGGTAAGGCGGGATCAGGGTGGCCGCCGTGGAGGCCAACGTCAGCGCAAAACCGGTGAACAGTTGCTTGCGGTAAGGCCGGGCAAACCGCCACAGGCGCAGCAGCACCCAGGTGGAGGTGGTGGCACTCGCTTCGCGCGAACAGGCCGGGCATTCGTCGCTGTCGGCGGGCAAGGGGGCCCCGCACGATGGGCAGGCGGCAGTCTCCTCGGCCTCTTCCGGGGCGGCCCCGGCCAGCACGGCCAGCCGTTGCTCGAACACCTTGATCACGCGCATCGCGTGCACGTCCAGCGCCATCGTGAAGCGCCAGCTGGCCAGCCGCGCCCCCGGGCCCAGCAGCTCCAGTTGGCCCACGCCGGCGTGGTCGCTGTGGCGCAGCATCAGGCCCTCTTGCAAGGGCCAGGACTGCCACTGCCCGGCGCCCGGCGCCCAACTGAGCAGGCGCTGCTCGGTGACCACCAGCAGCCCGTTTGCAAAACAAAGACGCTCGTCCAGGTCAACCGGCAGGGAAGCGAGCACGTTTTCACCACGTGCAAGCTGAGTTTGGGGGTTGATTCTTCCGGGATCCGCCGCTTCGCCAGATGAACCTACAGGATGTGAATGTTGCATTTTGATTCCGTACCGCGCGGCACCGTTCGACCTCCCGCGCTCAAGCAGGAAAAGTCGATTTTCGCCGAAACCGAGGCCATGCGGCAGGCTGCAGGAGAATGCAGCCACGGCCAAGCCCCCAAACTGAGCGCACAATCTCGCCTGACTGCCGGTATGGCGCCAGGCACCGAACCCGACTCGAACATGATCAAAGCCGACGATCTCAAGCTCTTGCGCATCAATTACCTGCGCGGCCCCAACATCTGGACTTACCGCTCCGTGCTGGAAGTCTGGCTGGACCTCGGGGAACTGGAAGACTACCCCTCCAACAAGATCCCCGGCTTCAAAGACCGGCTGGTCGCCCTGCTGCCTGCCTTGATCGAGCACCACTGCGGTGTCGGTGAGCGTGGTGGCTTTCTGCAGCGGCTGGAGGAAGGCACCTGGGCCGGGCACATCCTGGAGCACATCGTCATCGAGCTGCTGAACCTGGCCGGCATGCCGACCGGCTTTGGCCAGACGCGCAGCACCTCACGCCACGGCGTGTACCGCATGGTGTTCCGTGCCCGCGAAGAGCGCGTGGCCCGGGCCGCCCTGGACGAAGGCCACAAACTGCTGATCGCCACCATCCAGGGCGAGTCCTTCGACGTGAAGACCGCCGTGAACCGCGTGCGCACCGAGGTCGACAACTGTTACCTGGGCCCCAGCACCGCCTGCATCGTTGACGCAGCCACCGACCGCCGTATTCCCCACATCCGACTGAACGACGGCAACCTGGTGCAACTGGGCTACGGCGCCAGCCAGCGCCGCATCTGGACAGCCGAGACCGAATTCACCAGCGCCATCGCAGAAGGCATTGCGGGCGACAAAGACCTGACCAAATCACTGCTTAAATCGTGCGGCGTTCCGGTGCCCGAGGGGCAGATCGTCAACAGCCCCGAGGAAGCCTGGGAAGCCGCCCAGGACATCGGCCTGCCGGTGGTGGTCAAACCCTCGGACGCCAACCACGGCCGTGGCGTGACCCTGGACCTGCACGAACAAGCCGACATCGAAGCCGCCTACCACGTGGCCTACCCCGAGGGCAGCGACGTGATGGTGGAACGCTTCATCCCCGGTCACGAACACCGACTGCTGGTGGTGGGCGACCGGGTGGTGGCCGCGGCCCGCGGCGAGATCATCGGCATCACCGGTGATGGTCGCAGCACGGTGCGCCAGCTGATCGACAGCCAGCTCAACTCCGACCCGCGCCGCGGCATCGAAGAAGAGTTTCCGCTGGAGACCATCGTCATCGAAACCAACAACAAGGTGCAGCTTGAAATCCAGCGCCAAGGCCTGACGCCTGAAGCCGTGCCGGCTGCCGGCCGCTTTGTGGTGATCGAGCGCAACGGCAACGTGGCCATCGACTGCACCGACAGCGTGCACCCCGAAGTGGCTCATGCCGCCACCCTGGCCGCCCGGGTCGTGGGCCTGGACATCGCCGGCATCGACATGGTGGCGCAGGACATCTCGCGCCCCCTGAACGACCAGGGCGGCGCCATCGTCGAGGTCAACGCCGGCCCCGGCCTGTTGATGCACCTGAAGCCCGCCGAGGGCTCGCCCCGCCCGGTGGGCCGCGCCATCGTCGACCACCTGTTCCCCGAAACCGAGGGCGACAACGCCCCCGGCCGCATCCCGGTGGTGGGCGTGGCAGGCACCCGCGACACCCACAAGATCGCCCGCATGGTGGCCTGGCTGGCCCATTTGAGCGGCCGCCAGACCGGTCTGGCCTGCAGAGACGGCCTGTTCCTGGACCGCCGCCGTGTCGAATCGGTGAATTGCGCCCACTGGGAGGCCGGCCACCGCCTGCTGATGAACCACTCGGTGCAAGCCACCGTGATCGAAAACGGTGCTGAAACCATCCTGCGTGATGGCCTGCCCTACGACCGCTGCCAGGTGGGCGTGGTGACCGACCTCGAAGGCTTTGAGGCCCTCAGCCACTACGACGTGCACGAGCCCGACCAGATGGTGCGCGTGATGCGCACCCAGGTGGACGTGGTACTGCCCGACGGCGTGGCCGTGCTCAACACCGCCGACACCCGCGTCAGCGACATGGCCTCGCTGTGCGATGGTTCGGTGGTGCTGTACGGCCTGCAGGCCGGCATCCCTGCCATCGAAGCCCACCGCGCAAGCCAGGGCCGCGCCGTCTACCTGAAGCAAGGTTACGTGGTACTGGCCGAAGGCAGCCACGAAAAGGTGCTGTCCGACCTGGGCGACATCCGCGAGCGCCAGAACACCGCTTTCCCCATGACCGAAGAGGCCCTGCTGGCCGCCGTGGCCACAGCCTGGGCCCTGGAGATCTCGCCCGACCTGATCGCCGCCGGCATCGAGACCTTCGATCCCGATCCGCAACCGGTCCGCCCGGCCGGCAGCACCGCCTTTTTCCGCTGAACAACGGCCCCCCTGCGCCCCTGAACACCCAAGAGAAACAGATGGAAGTCTCACGCATCCGGGCCCTGCGCGGCCCCAACATCTGGAGCCGCCACACCGCCATTGAGGCTGTGGTGGAATGTGCCCCCGCCGAGCGCTCGATTGCCGCCCTGGAAGGCTTCGAAGCCCGTATCCGAGCCCTCTTCCCGGGCCTGGGGCCGCTGCGCCATGACAGCAACGAAGGCCCGGTCTCGCTGGCCCACGTGCTCGAAGCCGCCGGCCTGGCCCTGCAATCACAGGCCGGCTGCCCGGTCACCTACAGCCGCACCAGCACGACCTCCGAAGCCGGCATCTACCAGGTGGTGATCGAGTACAGCGAAGAAGCCGTCGGCCGCCAGGCCTTCGACCTGTCGCTGGCCCTGATCCAGGCAGCGCAGAACAACGCGGCCTTCGACATCGATGAGGCCATCGCCAAGCTGCGTGAAACCGATGAAGACGAGCGCCTGGGCCCCAGCACCGGCTCGATCGTCGAAGCCGCCGTCAAACGGGGCATCCCCTACCGTCGCCTGACCTCGGGCAGCCTGGTGCAGTTTGGCTGGGGCTCGCGCCAGCGCCGCATCCAGGCCGCCGAAGTGGACACCACCAGCGCTGTGGCCGAATCCATCGCGCAAGACAAAGACCTGACCAAGATGCTGCTGCGCGCCGCCGGCGTGCCCGTGCCGCTGGGCCGCCCCGCGACCAGCCCCGACGATGCCTGGGCCGCAGCGCTGGAGATCGGCCTGCCCGTGGTGCTCAAGCCGCAGGATGGCAACCAGGGCAAGGGCGTCACCGTCAACATCGTCGACCGCGCCCACCTGGACCTGGCCTACAAGGCCGCCGCCGACATCGGCGAAGTGCTGGTCGAGAAATACCTGCCCGGCAATGACTTCCGCCTGCTGGTGGTGGGCGATCGCCTGGTCGCTGCGGCCCGCCGCGACCCGCCCCAGGTGATCGGCGACGGCGTGCACACCGTGCGCCAACTGGTCGACATCGTGAACGCCGACCCGCGCCGCGGCGTGGGCCACGCCACCTCGCTGACCAAGATCCGCTTTGACGACATTGCCATCGCCCGGCTGGCCCTGCAAGACCTGAAGCCTGAATCCGTGCCGCCCAAGGGCCAGCGCGTGATCCTGCGCAACAACGCAAACCTGAGCACCGGCGGCACCGCCACCGACGTGACCGACGACGTGCACCCCGAAGTGGCCGCCCGTGCGGTGGCCGCGGCCCAGATGGTGGGCATGCACATCTGCGGCGTCGACGTGGTCTGCGAAAGCGTGCTGCGTCCGCTCGAAGAGCAGCACGGCGGCATCGTCGAAGTGAACGCCGCCCCCGGCCTGCGCATGCACCTGATGCCCTCCTTTGGCAAGGGCCGCCAGGTGGGCGAGGCCATGGTCTCGCATCTGTACAACAGCGGAGAAAACGGCCGCATCCCGGTGGTGGCCGTCACCGGCACCAATGGCAAGACCACCACCGCCCGCCTGATCACGCACCTGTTCAGCGCCAGCGGCCTGCGCGTCGGCATGACCAACACCGACGGCGTGTACGTGAACGGCCGCCAGATCGACAGCGGCGACTGCAGCGGCCCCAAGAGCGCCCGCAACGTGCTGCTGCACCCCGATGTGGATGCGGCCGTGTTCGAGACCGCGCGCGGCGGCATCCTGCGCGAAGGCCTGGGCTTTGACCGCTGCCAGGTGGCTGTGGTCACCAATGTGGGCGCCGGCGACCACCTGGGCATGAACTACATCGACACGGTGGAAGACTTGGCCGTGGTCAAGCGCGTGATCGTGCAGAACGTGGCCCCCCAGGGTTACGCCGTGCTCAATGCCGTCGATCCCATGGTCGCCGCCATGGCCGAAAGCTGCCCAGGCCAGGTGATCTACTTTGCCCGAGACCGCAACCACCCCGTCATGGCCACCCACCGGGCCCAGGGCAAGCGCACCGTCTATGTGGACGGCGACGCCATCGTGGTGGCCGAAGGCACCTGGCGCGAGCACATCCTGCTGCGCGACGTGCCCATCACCCGCAACGGCACCATCGGCTTCCAGGTCGACAACGTGATGGCCGCCGTGGCCGCCGCCTGGGGCGTGGGCCTGAGCTGGGACACCATCCGCAGCGGCGTGGCCAGCTTTGTCAACGACAGCGACAACGCCCCCGGCCGCTTCAATGTGATGGACTTCCGCGGCGCCACCGTGATTGCCGACTACGGCCACAACCCCGACGCCATGCGCGCCCTGGTCTCGGCCGTCGAGGCCATGCCGGCCCAACGCCGCGCCGTGGTCATCAGCGGTGCCGGTGACCGGCGCGACGAAGACATCACCGAACAGACCGCCATCCTGGGCCAGGCCTTTGATGACGTGGTGCTGTACGAAGACGCCTGCCAGCGCGGCCGAGCCGACGGCGAGGTGATGGCCCTGCTGCGTCAAGGCCTGGCCGGCGCCACCCGCACCCGCCATGTCGAAGAGATCCAGGGCGAGTTCAAGGCCATCGACGTGGCCCTGGACCGCCTGCAACCCGGCGACCTGTGCCTGGTGCTGGTGGATCAGGTGGAAGAGGCGCTGGCGCACCTGGCGAAGCGAGTGGCGGAGGGGTGAGTCCTTCCACGCCTTGAGTCACCCGACCCGCCTCGAGCGGGTCTTTGCTTGATGAGACCTGATGCAAAAGAAAATCACACTCCCTTTGAACGGGAATATCCAGGTGGTACTGCCTGATTCACTCGAACAGATCTCCACCTATGTACTGCAAGAGCAGGGTGACTGGTTTGAGGATGAAATCCGATTTGTCCGCACGTTGATGGAGGAGGGTCAACAGGCCATCGACATCGGCGCCAACTATGGCATGTTCACATTGTCGCTGGCCAAGGCCGTGGGGCCTGCTGGACGCGTCTGGGCTGTCGAGCCGGCCTCCAGCACCGCGGCTTTTCTGCGTGAGAGCGTCCAACTGAACGGTTTTCAGCAGGTCAACATTGATCAATTGGCCCTTTCGGACCACCTCGGTACAGCCCGGTTGTCTTTGAACAACTGCGCCGAGCTCAACGAACTGATTCGGGATGAAAGCAGTTCTGCCCCATCAGAGGAAGTTGCCCTGTCGACCATCGACCACTTGATGGCTGAACACGAGTGGACTGACATCTCTTTCATGAAGATGGATGCGGAAGGGGAAGAGGTTCCCATCATCCGCGGCGGCAAGGCGTTCTTCCAACGCCACTCGCCCCTGGTTCAATTCGAACTGATTGCAGGCCATGGCATCAACCATCAATTGGTTCAAACCTTTGAAGAGATTGGTTATCAGTGTTACCGGCTGATCCCGGGTCTGGGCATGATCGCCCCACTTCAAGCCCTGGAGGCCCGGGAGCCCCGTCAACTCAATTTATTCTGCTGCAAGCCTGATCGAGCAGCCCTATTGGCCACACGAGGCCTGCTGCTGCAAGCGCAGGATGTGCTGGACGATGCGACTGCGGCCGCGAGGCTTGCTTCGCACCTGCAGAGTGGCCGCTACGCTTGGCAACAACAACTGACGGTGATGCCCTACGCTCAGGCCTTGGCCGCCACCTGGCAACAGCGCCGCGCCGATGAGGCCAGCACCCAGACGGATGAAGCCATGGCGCTGTACGCGTTGGCGATGGACAGGACGGTTTCACTGGGTGAACGTTATGCCGCCTTGCACCGTAGCCTCGCTCTGTTCCAGGCATTGGCCACGCTGCAACCCGGCGCGCTGCACGCCGCCAGCCTGGCCCGGGTGGCCCGGGAGGCAGGGCAATACACCTTGGCCCTGAGCTCAGTTGCCAGCCAGATCGACCGGCTGAACACCCAGCGGCAAATTGACCCCAGTGTTCCGTTTTTGACGCCATGCGCCGCCAATCAATTCATTGACCCCGCCACCCAACTTGGCAACTGGGTTTTTTGCAGCCTGCTTGAAGGCATTGAGCGCTACTCGGGCTACTCGTCGTTCTACTCGTCCTCGCAAGAAGTGCTCAACCGCCTGGCCTCCATCCGCCAACTCGGTTTCGGCAGCCCGGAGATGCTGCGCAGACTTGAGCTGATGGTGCAGCGCTACAAAATCATTTGAGACTGGCCCAGGTGCTAAGCAACGACAAATCATGCGGACCCGTGGCTTCCGCCACACATGGCAGCACCCATCCCTCAGCCTTCTCCTCCCGGCTGAGGCCCGGCCATTCAATGCGGTAACGCACCTCACCCGCCACCAGCCGGCACATGCAGGTGCGGCATGTGCCGTTGCGGCATGAACTGAGCAACTCGATGCCGGCATGCTCGGCCGATTCAAGCAGTGATTCACCCTCAGCCGCCGTCCACTCCGCATCCAGATCAGGACAGCGGATGCGCCACTCGGTCATGGCTCAGACCACCATCGGTGTCACTGCGCCATCCATGGCCAGGATGGCGCCGGTGACGTAACTGGCCTTGGGCGAGGCCAGAAACACCACGGCGTTGGCAATTTCGTCCGGGGTGGCCAGTCGCCCCAGGGGCAGCTTGGCGCGGGAGCGTTCCAGGGCCTCTTCCGGGCTGATGCCTTGCAGACGGGCCTCGGCATTCAGGCCTTCACGCAGGCGTTCGGTCAGGGTGGCGCCGGGGTTGACCGCGTTCACTCGCACGCCCCGCGGGCCATAGGCGGCTGCCAGTCCGGCGCTGACCAGCATCAGCGCGGCATTGGCCGCACCGCCGGGCAGGTGGATGGGGCTGGCCACCTTGCCGCCCGCGCCCACCACGTTGACGATCACGCCCCGCCCGCGTTGGCCCATGCGCTTGATGGTGGGGTCAATCATGTGCAGATAGCTGAAGTACTTGGCCTGCATGGCGTCATGCCAGGCCTGCGGGGTCAGCTCATCGGGCGGGGTGCGGCGGGCGGCACCTGCCGAGTTGACCAGCACATCGACCGGACCCAAACGAAGCTCGGCGGCGTCCAGCGCAGCCAAGGCGGCGCCGGCATCGCACAGATCGGCAGCCACCGTGGCCACGCGCTGAGCGTCTGCGCCCAGGGCCTCCATCGCTTGGGCCAAGGTCTGCGGGTTGCGCGCCACCAGGGTCACACGGGCCCCTTCGGCCAGAAAGCCCTTGGCGCAGGCCAGGCCAATGCCTTTGCTGCCACCGGTGACCAACACATGTTGCGCGTCCAAGCCGAGTTCCATGCTCATCTCCAGAGTTGTCAAGAAATGCGGGCAGACTAACGCAATCGCCGCCATTGGGCGCAACCTCAGGAGAAAACCCCATGCCCGATTCCGTCACCCCCGCCATCCGGACGGCCCTTCAACGCCTGAGCGCCGGGCTGGGGCTTGCCCTGCTCTCCCTGAGCACCCACGCCAGCCCCGATCTGGTCGGCGACGTCAGCACGGCCTTCAAGCTGATCGGCCCCAACCACAAGATCGTGGTTGAAGCCTATGACGACCCCCAGGTGGAGGGCGTGACTTGCTTTGTGTCTCGCGCCCGGACCGGCGGCCTTTCGGGGGCTTTTGGCCTGGCCGAAGACAAGGCCGAGGCCTCGATCGCCTGCCGTCAGGTGGGTCCGATCACGTTCAAGAAGCCCTTGCCGCGTGAAGACGAGGTGTTCTCGGAGCGCATGTCCATTCTGTTCAAGCGCCTGCGCGTGGTGCGCATGGTGGACATCAAACGCAACACCCTGGTCTACCTGACCTACTCGGATCGCCTGGTCGAAGGCTCGCCCCAGAACAGCCTGACGGCGGTGCCGGTGGATCGGGCCCAGGCCATTCCGCTGAAGTAAGCCCTCAAGCCTTCATTGCAGCGCGGTGCCGGCGCGCCGGCACCAGGCGCAGCATCTCTTCGCGCAGCAGCGCCACCATCTCGGTGGCGGCGGGGCTCAGGGCGCGGCCGCGGCGCGTGACCAAGCCGATGGGGCGGCGGATGTCGGGCCGACACAGGCGCCGCTTCACCACCCCGGGCAAGGGGGCCACGGCCGCCGCCCATTCGGGCAGGGCCGCCACGCCCAGGCCGGCCGCCACCATGGCCTGGATGGTGGCCAGGTGCTCCACCTCGTAGCGCGGCGCAAAACGCAGGCGGTGCTCCAACAGGGCGGCGTCAGCATATTGGCGCACGCTGGTGGGCTGGGGCATGGAGATGTGCACCAGGTCGGCCACCTCGGCCCAACCCAAGGCCTGCCGACTGTTGGCCAAGGCGTGCTGCGCGGGCAGCAGCAGCACAAAGCCGTCCGAGGCCAAGGGCTGGTCATCCAGATCGGCGTAGGCCGGGTTGGCGGCCGTGAGCGCAAAGTCCACCTCGCCGCGACGCACCAGATCAAAGGCCGGGCCCGACAAGGTATCGATCACCGACAGCCGGATGCCCGGGTACTGGGCAGCCAGCCGGGCCATGGCGGCGGGCACCACCGTGGCCGCCAGCGAGGGCAAGGCCGCCAGCGTGACTTGCCCCACCTGCAATTCGGCCACGCTGCGCACCGCCCGCACGGCCTCATCAGTCTGGGTGCGCAGCACCTTCACCTGCTCAAAAAACACCTGCCCGGCCAGGGTGAGCTGCACGCTGCGCGTGGTGCGATCGAACAGCCGCGTGCCCAGAGACTCTTCCAGCCGGGTCAGCACGCCCGACACCGCCGACTGCGACAGGTGCACCTGATCGGCGGTGCGCCGAAAGCTCAGGGTTTGTCCCAGGGCGAGAAAGACGTCGAGCTCACGGGTGGACCAATTGATCTGCATGGCCGATCAGTTTATTGAAAAAATCGTCTGGACGGTGCAATGCCCTCTTCCTAGACTGCGCTGACTTTCTCAATTCAGCGGCGCAACCTCAGCCCCTAGACACCATGAACCCTGACTTGCTTTTACCTGCCCACCCCCGCCACACCCATGCCGTGGTGGTCGGCGCCGGCACCATGGGCGCCGATGTGGCCACCGTGCTGGCCCGGGGCGGCTGCCGCGTCACCGTGAGCGACCCCAACCTCGTCCAGCGGCAGGCCCTGGCCCAACGGGTGCGACAAGGCCTGCAGGCCCTGGAGCTGGGCCACCGCGTCGAACGCGTGCAGGCCGTGGCCAGCCTGCAGGACGTGGATTGGCATGACGTGGTGCTGGTCATTGAATGCATTCCCGAAAAGCTGGACCTGAAACAGGCCCTGTTCGCCGAACTGGTGCAGCGCGCCCCCGCCCACGCGGTGCTGACCAGCAACAGCTCCAGCTTCCCCATCAGCGCCATTGCGGCAGGGCTGCCCACGGCCGAGCGCATGCTGGGCCTGCATTTCTTCATGCCAGCCCACCTGGTGCCCTTGGTCGAGGTGGTGCATGGTCCGACCACCGACGAGGCCCAGGCCACCCGTCTGTGCCAGTTCATGCGTGGCTGTGGCAGCGTGCCGGTGCGGGTGCGCAAGGACAAGCCGGGCTTTCTGGCCAACCGCCTGCAGCACGCACTGGCCCGCGAGGCCTTTGCCATGATCGACGAGGGCGTGGCCACGCCGGAGGACGTGGACGCCGCCGTGCGCTTCGGTTTCGGCTTTCGCTACCTGGCGGCCGGCCCGGTGCTGCAACGCGACCATGCCGGGCTGGACGTGCACTGCGCCGCCGCGGCCACCATGTACCCCTCGCTGGCCGCCAACACCGAGCCGGCCCGGGTGCTGCGCGAGCAGGTGGCCGCCGGCCGCCTGGGCATGAAAACCGGGGCGGGCTTCTACGAATGGCCCGAAGAGCGGCGACTGGCCGAGCGCCAGCGCTACGACACCCTGCTGCAACAAGGCCTCGCCCTGCTGGCGTCCGAATTGCCGCCTATCGAGCGCGACTGAGCCCACACCACGCACTCCCAGCCCTGACCGGAGAACCCCATGCCCAGCACGCCACTGATCATCACCTCGGCCCCCAACGGGGCCTACAAACTGCACAGCGACCACCCCGCCGTGCCGCTGACCCCCTCCGCCCTGGCGGTCACCGCACGCCAGTGCCTGGATGCCGGTGCAGCCATGCTGCACCTGCACATCCGCGACGCCCAGGGTCACCACAGCCTGGACGTGGAAGGCTACCGCGATGCACTGAGCGCCGTGCGCGCCGCCGTGGGCGACCAGATGGTGCTGCAGGTCACCAGCGAGGCCGCCCGGGTCTACCACGCCCCGGCCCAGATCGCCATGGTGCGCGAGCTGCGGCCCGAGGCCGTGTCCGTAGGCTTGCGCGAGCTCGATCAGCCCGAGATCGGTGAGCAAGGCCTGGCCGACTTCTTCAGCTGGCTGGCCCGCGAGCGTGTGATGACGCAGGTGATTCTTTATGACAATGCCGACCTGTTGCGCTGGCAATCGCTGCGCGAACGCGGTGTGGTGCCCGAGGCGCCCTGGTTCCTGCTGTTTGTGCTGGGGCGCTACACCGCAGGGCAAACCTCCAGCCCACGCGACCTGGTGCCTTTTGTGCACGCCCACACCGGGCCCGAGCCCTGGGCCGTGTGCGCCTTTGGGGCCACCGAACACGCCTGCGTGACCGCCGCCGCCGCCCTGGGCGGGCATGTTCGAGTGGGCTTCGAGAACAATCTGCAGCTCAAGGGTGGCAGCCGGGCCCCGCACAACGCGGCCCTGGTGGCCCAGGCGGCCGAAGCGGCCGCCAGCCTGGGCCGCCCGCTGGCCACGGCACGCCACATTCGCGAACTGTTCGCAGGCTGAGCCCCCACAAGACCAAGACCGGAGACAAACAACATGCAACGCCAACAATTCACTCGGGCCCTCGGTGGCCTGGCCCTGGCCGCCCTAGCCACGCTGTTCAGCACAGGCACCCAGGCCCAGGAGCCCTGGCCCAACAAGACCATCCGCTTTGTGGTGCCCTACCCGCCCGGCGGCCCCACCGATCTGATGGCGCGCCTGCTGCAAGGCGAGATGCAAACCCGCCTGGGTGTGTCGGTGATCGTCGACAACAAGAGCGGCGCCGGCGGCAACCTGGGCAGCGCCGAAGTGGCCAAGCAAGCGCCCGCCGACGGCTACACCCTGCTGTTGGCGGCCAGCGGCCCCATGGCCGTCAACCCGACGCTGTACCGCAGCATGCCCTTCAACCCGCTGGCCGACCTGACGCCGGTGATCCAGCTGTCGGCATTCCCGCTGGTGTTGGAGGTCAACCCCAAGACGGGCATCAAATCGGTCAAGGAACTGATCGCCGCGCTCAAAAGCAAACGCGCCACCGAGCTGGCCTTTGCCTCGGCCGGCAACGGCACGCCCCAGCACCTGGCCGGCGAATTGTTCAACACCCAGATCGACACCAAGATGCCGCACATCCCCTACCGCGGCGCGGGCCCGGCCTTGAACGACCTGTTGGGCGGCCAGGTGAACGTGATGTTCGACATCCTGGGCAGCTCACTGCCCTACATCCAATCGGGCAAACTCACCGCGCTGGCCGTCACCACCCCCAAGCGCGTGCCCACCCTGCCCGATGTGCCCACCATGGCCGAAGCCGGCATGCCCGGCTACGAAATGACGGGCTGGCACGGCATCGCCGTGCGGGCCGGCACGCCGCCTGCCGTGATCGACAAGCTCAACAGCACCCTGAACGCGATCTTCAACCAGCCCGAGTTCCGCAAGAAGTGGGAGGCCATCGGTACGCCGGTCGTGGCCGGCAGCGCGGCACAGTTTGGCGAACTGATCAAGAAGGAGTCGGTGCGCCTGGGCAAGCTGGTGAAAGATTCGGGGGCGACAGTGGACTGAGGCTTGGCCCACAAAAAAGCCCCGGGGCCTGCGCGCCGGGGCTTTTCTCTGAGGAGCCGCTTCAGAGCTTGAAGGCCACCACCTCTTGGCGTTGCTCGCCCAGGCCGCTGATGCCCAGGGTCATGACATCGCCCTTCTTCAGGAACACCGGTGCCGGCTGGCCGTCCTTCTTGACGCCCATGCCCACGCCGGGCGGGGTGCCGGTGGTGACGATGTCGCCCGGCTCCAGGGTCACGAACTGGCTCAGGTAGCTGATGATCTTGGCCACGCTGAAGATCATGGTCTTGGTGCTGCCGCTTTGCATGCGCTGGCCGTTCAGGTCCAGCCAAAGATCCAGGCGCTGCGGATTGGGCACCTCGTCGCGTGTCACCAGCCAGGGGCCCACAGGACCGAAGGTGTCGCAGCCCTTGCCCTTGTCCCAGGTACCGCCACGCTCGATCTGGAACTCGCGTTCGCTCACATCGTTGACCAGCACATAGCCGGCCACATGGTTCAGGGCCTCTTTTTGCGACACATGGCGTGCCTGCTTGCCAATCACCACGCCCAGTTCCACCTCCCAATCGGTCTTCTTGGAACCCTTGGGCAACATGACGGGATCGTTGGGGCCCTGCAAGCAGCTGATGGCCTTGGTAAAGACCACGGGCTCCTTGGGCACCGGCAGGCCAGCTTCGGCCGCGTGATCGGCGTAGTTCAAACCAATCGCAATGAACTTGCGCACGCCGGCCACCGGCGTGCCGAAACGCGGCTTGCCACGCACCAACGGCAACTTGTCAGCCTTGACCTTGGCCAGCTTGGCCAGGGCGGCGTCGCTGAGTTGATCGGGCCCCAGGTCCTTGAGCACGCCGCTCAGGTCGCGTAGTTTGCCGTCAGCGTCAATCAGGCCGGGTTTTTCTTTGCCGGGGTTGCCGTAGCGTACGAGTTTCATGGTGTCCTTTCAAAAATGGTCCACGCCGTCAATGCGACGGGCTGGCCTCATTATCGATAAAGGCCTCATCCGCTTCAGGCGACACCGGTTCGGACAGTCCCCAGCAGGGCGGTAGACTTCCCTGCCCCTCCGACCGAAACTGGCCCAGCTACCATCGGGTACTTGCCTCCTCTCCTCTGCACCATGATCGCTGTACTTCATAACGCCCCCCCCCTCGTGCTGTTCTCGGCATTGACGTTTCTGGCCGGCATCCCCAGCACAGCCCAGGCGCAGCCCGCATGTCCCAGCGCCAGCGAAACCGTCAAGGTGGGCTTGAGCAACCCCTCCTTCAGCGAAACCGAAGACGGTCGCATCAAGGACTGGAAGGCCATCGAACACCGAGTCAGCGGCAACTACGTCTTTGAGCTCGACACCAAAATCTTTCACTCAGCCCCCTGCAGCGCGCAGATCCGCCAGGTCAGCACGGAAGACTTCGGGGTGTTGAAGCAAGAAACGCTCATTCCTGCCTGCTGGAAGGGCAAGCTGGCCAGGTTGTCAGGCTTCCTGCGCACAGACAAGGCCATGGGCGCTGGCGGCGCACTCGTGCTGCATGTCACGGACGGCAGCAGCATCCTCAAGTGGAACCACATGAACGATGCACGTGTGAAAGGTACCCAGGACTGGAAGCTCTACGCGATCGAGCTCCGGATTCCGGACAACGGCTACATGCTCGAATCAGCGGTCATGCTGGAAGACGACGGCGCCTTGTGGGTCGACGACCTGACCCTTGAGATCATGCCTTGAGAGAGGCCCGGGGTGTTCAAGCCAGCAGCAAGTCCAGCACGCCTTCCAACTGCTCCGACGGCAATCGCTTGAAACCCGTGCGCGCATAGCGCTGCAGACGCCCTTGGACGAAAGCCGTCAGCATCGCGGCCTGGGCTTGTGAGCGCACCGAGGGCTTGGACGAGCCTGCGGCCTCGGCCTGCGGGCGCAGGCATTGGCGAAACGTCAACTCCAGCCGCTCAAAGAACTGGTTCATGCGCTGCTGCAAGCGCTCGTGCTCCAGCACCAAGGCATCACCGCACATCACGCGCACCATGCCCGGGTTCTTTTCGGCAAACTGCACCAGCAGGTACATCACCCGGGTGGCCTGGCGGCGCCCCAGGGTGGCTGGATCAGGGTTGGCGCTGGCTTCGCGCTCGATCATCTGCTTGGAGAGCGAGAACACGGTCTGCTCGATGAAATCGATCAGGCCTTCGAACATCTGGGCCTTGCTGGCGAAGTGGCGGTACAGGGCCGCCTCGCTGACCCCGATGCGGGCCGCCAGCGCCGCCGTGGTGATGCGCTCGGCACCGGGCTGCTCCAGCATGCTGGCCAGGGTCTGCAGGATCTGCACCCGGCGCTCGCCGGGGCGTGGTCGTTTGCGGGTGGCCGGGACATCGGGCTCGGTGCCGACCAGGTGAGCGCCGGTTTCGGGTGCGGCAGGGAGTTCGTGCGGTTCAGTCATCGGCATGGAAGATGGGCTCGAACGATTCTCGCACACCGGCCCAACGCGACCGCTAGGCCAGCTGGGCCGGCAGCACCAGCCTGACCAGCAGACCACACTGCCCCGGGCCGCTCAACAGCTCCAGGCTGCTGTGGTGCACGCGGGCGATTTCATGGGCGATGGCCAGCCCCAGCCCACTGCCCTCGCCCTGAGTGCCCGGCACTCGGTAAAAACGCTCGGTGACCCGGTGGCGTTCAGCCGGCGCAATGCCTGGGCCGTCATCCTCCACCGCCAGGTACGGCAGCGGCGCATCCCTCCCGCTCAGCAAACCGCAGCGGATGGTCACGCTGCCGCCGCGCGGGGTGTAGCGGATGGCGTTGTCGATCAGATTGCCCAGCAACTCGCGCAGCAGCCACTCATGCCCTGTCGTGTGAGCCGGCTGGGCTGCCAGCCCCAGGTCCAGGCCGCGCGCCGTGGCGGCGTCCAGATGGGCCTCCAACAGCGATTCGCACAAAGCCAGCAGGTCAACCCGCTGCATGGGTTGAGCCTCCATGGCGCGCGCATCGGCACGCGACAGGGCCAACAGCTGGTTGGCCAACTGGGAGGTGCGCCGCGTGGCCTGGCGCAGCTTGTCGAGCTGCTCGGCATTCAGGGTGATGCTGGCGGGAGTCGAATCGACTGCAGCCCCGCTGAGCCGCAAGCGCTGCTTCGTTTGCAGCACCTGGGCCCAGGCCTCCACTTGAGCCTGCAGGCCCGCCAGCGGGGTGCGCAATTGGTGAGCGGCATCGGCAATGAAGCGCCGCTGACTGGCCGACTGCGCATTCACCAGATCAAACAGCCGGTTGAGCGAGGCCACCAGTGGCCGCACCTCGGCCGGAGAAGCTTCGACGTCAATGGCACTCAAATCCTGGGGCGATCGCTTGCTGACCGCCTCTGTGAGTTCCGTCAAGGGCCGCAAGGCGCGGCCCACGGCCCAGCTCACGGCCAGGGCGGCCGCCACCATCAGCACGCCATTGGGCAGCAGCACACGCAACAAGGCACTGAGCCACTGTTGACGAGGATCGGAGCCATCGGCCAATTGCACCATCAGATCGCCTGCGCGGGTGTGCATCCGCTGCGAAACAATGCGGTAGGTGACGCCGTCGTACTCGGTGCTGTGAAACTCGGGTTCGGCAGTGGCCACAACGGCACTGGGCAACCACAGGTCGCCATGCAGCAGGTGGCCTTCCAGGTCATTGATGCTGTAACCGGCCAAGCCGCCACGGCTCTTGAGGAAATCCTCCACCGGCGGCGCCAGCAGCAGCACTGGCGGGTCGCCCGTTTGCACCCCCGGCGCCAACACCGAGTCGGCCAGCAAAGGTACGTAGCGCAGCAATTGCCGGTCGTGCTGCACGGCCGCGCTGTCGGCCGAGCGGTAATCCACCCAGACGTTGACCAGGCCCAAGACAAACAAGGGCCCCAGCAGCAGCACCAGCAACCGGTTGCGCAAGCCTGAGGCCATGGGGCTCAGACCTCCTGCTGTTCGAGCCGGTAGCCAAAGCCCCGGATCGAGCGCAGCGCCAGACCATGCGGCTCCAGTTTGCTGCGCAGGCGCGAGATATAGACCTCGACCGCGTTGGGCGTGATTTCCTTGTCCCACCCGGTCAACGCTGCCAGCAGCTTGTCTTTGCTGGCGGGCTTGGGGGCGTTGATGAGCAAGTACTCCATCACCGTCCACTCACGCGGACCCAGTTCGATCACTTGCTGCCTGACCTGGCCTTCCACCACGCTGCGCACCGTGGCTCGGCGACTGGCCGTGTCCATTTCAAGCGGGCCGAAGCTCAGCACCGCCGAGGTCGCGGCCTGCGAGCGGCGCAGCAATGCGCGCAACCGGGCCAGCAACTCCGGCAGTTCAAAGGGCTTGACCATGTAGTCGTCGGCCCCCAGGTCCAGGCCCTGTACCCGGTCTTGCAGCGCGTCGCGGGCGGTCAGGATCAACACGGGCATGGTCCGGCTGGCCACGTCCGACAGGCGCAGACGCCGAGTCAGGTCCAGGCCGCTCATGCCCGGCAAACCGATGTCGATGATGGCGGCGTCAAAGGTTTCGTCGCGCAGCACTTCTTCGGCCCGCTCACCACTGCCCACCCAGTCGACGGCATAGCCGGCATCCGTCAGGCCCAGCTTGATGCCGCTGGCCACCATCACATCGTCTTCGACCAGCAACAGTCTCATGGCGATGCCATCCTCAACAGAAGGGGGGATGCGCCGCTCAATGCGAGCGGATCATGGTGCCGTAGGCCTGATCGGTCAGGATTTCGAGCAGCATGGCGTGCGGCACGCGGCCATCGATGATGTGCACGGCATTGACGCCGCTCTTGGCAGCATCCAGAGCCCCCGCGATCTTGGGCAGCATGCCACCCGAGATGGTGCCGTCGGCAAACAACTCATCGATGCGCTTGGCCGTCAGATCAGTCAGCAGTTGACCCGACTTGTCGAGCACGCCGGGCGTGTTGGTCAGCAGCACCAGCTTTTCGGCCTTGAGCACCGTGGCCAGCTTGCTGGCCACCACGTCGGCATTGATGTTGTAGCTTTCGTTGTCCTCGCCAAACCCGATCGGGCTGATGACGGGGATGAAGGCATCGTCCTGCAAGGCCTTGACCACGCTGGGGTCGATCGAGACGATGTCGCCCACCTGGCCCACGTCGTACTCTTTGCTGGGGTCTTGGTTGTCGAGCATCTTGAGTTTCTGGGCGCGGATCATGCCGCCATCCCGGCCGGTCAGGCCCACGGCCTTGCCGCCGGCCTGGTTGATCAGACCCACGATGTCCTGCTGCACCTCGCCGGCCAGCACCCACTCGACCACCTCCATGGTCTCGGCATCGGTCACCCGCATGCCCTGGATGAACTCGCCCTTCTTGCCCAGGCGGTTGAGGGCCGTCTCGATCTGCGGGCCGCCGCCATGCACCACCACCGGGTTCATGCCGACCAGCTTGAGCAGCACCACGTCTTCGGCAAAGTCGGCCTGCAGGGCCGGGTCGGTCATGGCATTGCCACCGTACTTGATGACCAGCGTCTTGCCGTGGAACTTGCGGATGTAGGGCAGCGCCTGGGCCAGGATCTCGGCCTTGTCGCGCGGGGCAATGGATTGGAGTTCGGTCATGGTCTGAACTGGATTGTGGAGGTCCGGCCCCAACAGGCCGCAACGGGGTGGCGAAAACAAGGCCAGTCGGTGCCAAAGCACCCTGACAAGGTGGAATTGTGCCGCAAGCGACACGCTCCTTGCGTGTCAGCAGCGCTGATAATGGCGGCCTCGCGCCTGCGGGCGCCTTGCAGACTCATTTCAGCGCAGTCCATGGAACTCTTCAATCAGGCCATTTCACTTCACCAACAGGGGCGTCTGCCCGAGGCCCGCCAGCGCTACGAGCAATGGCGCCGAATGAACCCTGGTGACATCAATGCCTTGCAACTGCTGTCAGTGTGCCTGGCCCAGATGGGTGAACTGCCCCAGGCCTTGCAGATGCTGGACCAAGCGATTGCCTTGGCGCCCCAGCAGCCCGCCTTCCACAACAACCGCGCCAACATGCTGCGCCTGCTGGGGCGTCTGCCGGAAGCGCTGCAAAGCTGCAGCCGGGCCATCCAGCTCAAGCCAGACTACGCCGAGGCCTACAACAATCGGGGCAATGTGCAGCAAGACCTCAAGCTGACAGATCTGGCATTGAAGGACTATGCCGAGGCGATCCGCTTGAACCCAAGCTATGCCGAGGCCCTGTACAACATGGCCGTGGCTCAGCAAAGCGTGCAAAAGCACGCCGAAGCCATCGAGGGGCTGAACAAGGTGCTGGCCCTGGCGCCCGGGCAAGCCCAGGCCCTGGCCCGACTGGCGGTGTCGTACAGCCACTTGCGCGAGTACGAACAAGCCAAGCAGGCCATCGTGCCGGCTTTGCAAGCCCAACCGGACAACACGGAATTCCTGCTGATTGCGGCCACGCTGGCAGTGGACTGGGCCCGGTATGAAGAGGCCATAGCGCATTGTGAACAGCTGCTGGCCCGCGAACCTGGCAACGCTGCTGGGCTGGCCAAGCTGGCCTTTGCGCACCATGTCAAAAAGCACCCTGTCAAGGCCCGACTTTTTGCGGACAAGGCCCTGAGGGCGGACCCATCCAACACTGAAGCATTGCTCGTTCAGGGGCATCTGGTCTCAAGCGAGGGCCTCTACGAAGAGGCTCTGGTGCATTACCGAAAGGCCGTCGAAAAGGCACCCACCTCTGGCCCGGCCCACCTGTACGCGGGCCAGATGTTGAGCCAGCTCAAGCGCTTTGAAGAAGGCCTTCGCATGCTGGAAAAAGCCCGAGAACTGGAACCAGAGCAAAACGGCATGCTGGAATCGTTGATTGACATCAAGCTGTCCAGCGCCAAGTGGCAAGATCTGGACAGCTTGATCGAGGATCTTCAACAGGCCGTGCTGTCCGAACACATTCAAAACCAGCCCCTGACCTTGGCCAAGGTATTCAATGACCCGATGCTGCTCAAGCATGGGGCCGAAAAAGTCGGCAAAGGACTGACACTCACCGACGAGGGCAAGCCCAAATTTGCTCGCCGCGACCCACGCCGCCAGAAAATCCGGATCGCCTATGTCTCGGCCGATTTTGGCGAGCACCCCGTGGCCTTGCTGCTGCTCGAAACCCTGACCCGGCATGATCGAGATCGCTTTGAGTTGTATGCCTTCTCGCTAGGCCCTCTGCACGATGACCAGATGAACCGGCGCATCACCGAGTGCTTTGACCGCTTTCTGGATGTGCACGAATCCTCTGACGCCGACATCGCCGACATGGCGCGCCAACTGGGCATCGACATTGCAATCGATCTGACCGGCTACACAGCCCACAGCCGCCCCGGTATTTTTGCGAATCGTGCCGCGCCTGTGCAGGTTAACTACTTGGGCTTTCCGGGAACGCTGGGGGCGCCCTACATGGACTACATGATTGCCGACCCGGTGGTGATCCCGGACGAACTGCGCCCGGCCTACACCGAGCAGATCGCCTACCTGCCAGATCAGTTCATGCCCAATGACACACGCCGGGTTGTCCATGCGCCGCCCAGTAGGGCCAGCCAGCAGTTGCCGGAATCGGGCTTTGTGTTCTGCGGCTTCAACAACCTCAACAAGCTGACCCCGGAGGTCTTTGACAGCTGGATGCGCATCCTGCTGGCCGTGCCCGACTCGGTGCTCTGGCTTCAGGCCGGGGGCGTGGTACAGAACACCTTGCGTGAGCATGCTGAATCACGTGGCGTGACTGGCGATCGGCTGGTTTTTGCCGGCCGGGTTCCCAGCCAGGCCGATCACCTGGCTCGCTACGCGCTGGCCGACCTGTTCCTGGATACCGCCCCTTACAACGCGCATGCCACGGCCATGGATGCCCTGTGGGCAGGACTACCGGTACTGACCTGCATGGGCCAGACTTTTGCCAGCCGGGTGGCCGGCAGCCTGGTGAGCGCCGCAGGGCTGCCCGAGCTGGCATGCACTGAACGCAGCGAATTTGAACGCCTGGCCATTGAGATCGCCACTACGCCAGGCCGTGCCCAAGCGCTCAAGCAGAAACTGGCCGACGGGCGAGCCCAGGCGCCGCTCTATGACAACGCTCTGTTCACCCAAAACCTGGAAGCCTTGTACGAGCAGATGTACCAACGTCATCTGCAAAGTCTGCCACCTGCCGTGTTGACGCTTGGGACGTCCAGCCGCTGAATTGACATTGAGAAGATGCCCCTGCGCTGGGGCATCTATTTGATCTGAAAGGCCTTCAGCGCTTGAATCAGTGCTTCAGCCAGTGGGGAATCTTAAAACGAACAATCGCCAGGTAGGCCAAGACATACAGAACGGCAAAAAGCGCGCAGCACAGCATCAGCGCCAAAGTCGACTTCCAGAACAACACGGCCGGCAGCACTGTCAATGCTGAAAACCCCCACAGGTAAGGAGAGGTTCGGTTGTTTCGGATCAACAAATGCCGCACCCGGCCATCGTGGAACACCCCTTTGACCAGACGGCGGAAAATCAGCTGGTGAAAATGCAGCGCATCCGCCAAGCCCGGCGAATGTCCTCGGGCCGCCTTTCGATAGATCGAGAACAGGGTCTCCCACACCGGGTACATCAAGAGCAAAACCGGGAACCAGGGTGAGACCTGGGGATTGCGCTGCACCAGCATGATGGCGCCAAGCGCAATCACCCCGCCCCAAAGGTAAGCCCCCGCATCACCTGCGAACAACTGCCCCCGGGGATAGTTCCAGAACAAAAAGCCCGCCGTGGCGCCCACCAGTGCCATCATCAAAGCGGCCACGGCCCGGTCCCCCACTTGCAAGGCCACATGGGCCAAGGCCAGTGCGATCAAGGTCACGACCACCCCAGCCAGACCGTTGTAGCCATCAATGATGTTGAAGGCATGTGGCAGCCCCGTGATCGCCAAGACGGCCAAGCCGATGCCGAGCCAGGGCCAGGCCTGCAGCCAGGCATCCAGGCCCCCAACACCCATGCGATTGATCGACAAGCCCAACGACCAGCAAGCCACAGCGCCGCTCAGGAGTGTGGCGACCATGCGCCGACGTACCGACACCCGCTGGGTCAGGTCTTCGACCAGACCAACCGCCATGGCTGGCATCAGGGCCAAAGCAGCCAGCAACACGGTTTTCAAAGGCAGATGCAGATTGAGTTGCAACAACCAGCCATCCAGCCCCGCGCCCACCAGCCAAGCAGAAACCAACGCCACGACCAATGCCACACCACCAAGGCGTGACACCTCACCCTCATGAAAGCGCTGAGGCTTGTCGTCGCTGTAGGCACTGGCCGGCATGCGCAGCACCAGCCAGCCCCCAAGGAACACGGCTAGCAAAAAGGCGATCGAGGTCAGCACCACCATGCGCGCTCAACCTCCATGCCGTCGCTGGCTCAGATCACCATCGATCGAGATGATCAAATGCGCCTCAAGCCTGCGCCGCAGCGTCTACGCCACGAAGACGCGCCTGTTCACGCTCAGCAGCCTGCAGACGGCCCAACTGCTCACGGGAGAAGAACTGCGCATACGCCACCAGCGCGGCGCCTTCGGCATGCAGCGTGGCCAAGGCCTTGGGCGACAGTGCAGCAAAGCGCACATCATCCAGGCGATACAAACCTTCCACAGGCTGCACCTGCCCGTTGTGGGTGGAGGTCAGTTCCCAAGGCACCAGCAGTTTCGCGGCCACCAAGGCATCAATGGCACGCCAGGTTTGCGTGCGGCTGGTGTTGAAGTCGACCAAGAAGTTCATGGCACGCTGCGTCTGCGGGCTGGGTTGACCCGATGCATCAAAGAACGGCATCCCCTCGTTGGCCTCCACAATGTGGTCGCCCTCTTCGGTGGTACACAGCACCAGCGTGTCAGTGCCCTGCGGGCGGGCCAACGCAAACGGGTAGCCACGCATCGAGGCCGGAATGTACTGGCCCACCCATTGGCCCTGCGGGCCTACCAGCAAATTGGTGCCAGGGATCAGCGAGGTGACGGCCATCAATTGCCAACGACCACCAAACTCAACAAACGCCAGCGGCATGTGCGCGGCCGCCTTGGACAATTCGGCGGCCACCACCGGAATGAGGTTCAAGCCAGCGGCATAAAGATAGTTACCCGGGTGCTTCCAATATTTGCCCGCAAATGCTTCGGGGGTGACGGCTTTCAGTGCCTGCATGAATGACCTTTGATCGAATTGAATGGGCGGCCCAGGCCGGTACCAATGAATGGACAAAGCGCGATTCTAAATCGGAGGGGCGCCCCCTTTACCAACACCCACTTCTCGCCCTCAAGAGGGCGAGATAATTCACGCATGCAAAGCGCCCCCTCCAACCTCCACGTCTACCAACGCGACCTCAGCCTTGACGCCGCCCATTCACTCGGGCGACTGGCACAGTGGGTTGCCCCTGGGTCCCGCGTGCTGGACTTGGGCTGTGGTGCAGGGGCTCTGGGCCATATGTTGCGCCAGCGGGGCACAGATCACATTGACGGCATCACCTACAACCCCGCGGAGGCCGAAGCAGCACGGCAGTGGTACCAGCAGGTGTCAGTGGCCGACCTGGACCAGTGCGAGCTGGCCACCCTGCTGGGCGAGCAACGCTACGACGTGATCGTCTGTGCCGATGTGCTGGAACACCTGCGCTCGCCCGAGCGCCTGCTGGCCCAATGTCGCCAACACCTGGCGCCAGGCGGTCAGCTACTGGCCTCAATCCCGAATGCAGGCCACGCGGGCCTGATCGGCGAGCTGATGGGCGGGCGACTTGAGTACCGAGACGAAGGCCTGCTGGACCGAACCCACCTGCGATTCTTCACCCGCAACAGCTGGCTTGGCTTTTTAGCCGACCAAGGCTGGGGGGCCACGCGACTGGAGGGCATTCAACGGGATGTGCCTCAAACCGAATTCGAGGTGGCTTTTGACCTGTTGCCACCTGCGGTGTCTCACTACCTGTGCAACCTGCCCGATGCCCTGACCTACCAGTTCATCACCGCCTGCGTGCCCGATGCGCCGCACTCGCCCACCTTGCAGGCGCCGCCCGCCCCCTTGCCGCCCAGCTTCGGCACCACGCTCTACTGGGACCTGGGCCAGGGCTTCCAAGAGGCCCAGAAACTTCAAGTCAGTGGGGTCATCGGCCAGGACTTTCAGACCCTGCGCTACCCCCTGCCCGCCCAGACGGGTCTGTGCGGGCTGCGGCTGGACCCTGCAGACCGGCCCGGCTTCATGCGCTGGCACCGACTGGAACTGCTGGATGCTGAAGGCCAGCGCATTTGGGAGGCCGACTGCCGACAACTCGGCCCGGCCGCGCTGACCGGCTGCGCCCTGCATCAGATCAGCCTGGCCCCAGCTGTGGATGCACAGTCCGGGGTGCTGTCGGTGCTGGAGGGGAAAGACCCCTGGCTGGAACTGCCCCGTCAACTGCCCTGGCAGACTCTGATGGGCGGCAGCCTGCAGGTCAGTTTGGGCTGGCCGGCCTCGACCGACTACCTGGCCTTGCTGGCGCACCTGCGCCAATGCCAACCCAGCGAGCAAGAAATGACACGCCTGCGCGAAGCCTGGTCGGTCAATCAGGAGCACACGCAGCAGTTGGAACAACAACTGACCGCCATGGAGCGCGAGTGGCGCCACGAACATGGGCAAGCAGTGGCGCGGCATGAGCGCCTGCAACAGTTGCAAGCCGAGCACGAGCACACCTTGCAAACCTTGCAACAAAGCCAGGTGGCCCTGCAGGCCGCCCATGCCAGTCCACTGCGGCGCCTGTTCAACGTGGCCCGACGGTGCCTGCCCTCGCGAGCGCCGCAAGGCACCGCCCCCCACCCCTCCGTAGCGCAGGCCACGGCCCCCCAAGCGCCCGTTCAAGCCCGACCTCCTGAAGCAATCTCAGGCCCGACACCACGGCAAGTTTCTTCGACAGCACCCAGCCAAGCCGCTGCCAATACCAATGCCAATCAACCCTTGTCGCCGACGGTGGACATCATCGTGCCGGTGTATCGCGGGCTGAGCGACACCCGGCAATGCCTTGAATCCGTGTTGGCTCACCGCCAAAGCACCCCCACCCGCCTGATCGTGATCAACGACGCCAGCCCCGAGCCAGCACTCAGCGAGTGGTTGCGCCAATGGGCCTCGGCCCACCCCGAGGTGATGCTGCTGGAGAACGAAAGCAACCTGGGCTTTGTGGCCACCGTGAACCGTGGCATGACGCTGAGCGAGGCCCACGATGTCCTGCTGCTCAACAGCGACACCGAGGTGGCCAATGATTGGCTAGACCGGATGCGGCGTGCTGCCTACAGCGAGCCCCGGGTATCCTCAGTGACCCCGTTTTCGAACAACGCCACCATTTGCAGCTACCCCCGTTTTTGCGAAGCCAATGATTTGCCCGAAGGGTTGGACACGTCGGCTCTTGACCAGATGCTGGCCCGGCATCTGTCCGGGCAAACCGTTGACATTCCGACGGCCATCGGGTTTTGCATGTACATCCGGCGTGACTGCCTGCAGGCGGTAGGCTTGTTTGACGTGGAGCACTTTGGCAAGGGCTACGGCGAAGAGAACGACTTTTGCTGCCGCGCCAGCGCCACGGGTTGGCGCCATCTGCATGCCCTGGACACCTTTGTGCTTCACCGAGGCGGTGTGAGCTTTGGCGACAGCAAGAACGATCGTGAACGGGCCGCCATGCGCACCCTGCGCCGCCTGCACCCCGGCTATGAAGCCGAGGTTCAACGCTTTGTGCAGGCCGACCCGGCCCGCCCGGCCCGTCGACAGATCGACTTGCTGCGCCTGCGGGCCACAGGTCGCCCCAAGGTGCTGGCCGTGAGCCACAACGCTGCCGGCGGCACCTTGCAACACATCCGAGAGTTGGCCGCCCAACTGGGTCACCGGGCCGACTTTCTATTGCTGCGCCCCTATGAAGGTGGCGTGCTGAAGCTGAGCTGCGTGGACCCCCGCGAAGGCTATCTGGAATCGTTTCAACTGCCCGACGAGGCACCGGCGCTACTTGACCGATTGAAACAACTGAGCGTGGTACTGGTCCACTACCATCACCTGATGGACCACGGCAGCGAAGTGCTGAACCTCCCCCGAGACTTGGGCGTGCCCGCCGACTTCACCGCGCATGATTACTACACCCTGTGCCCCCAGGTGTCGCTGGTCGATGCCAACGGGCGTTACTGCGGCGAACAGGGTCCCAGTCAATGCACGACTTGCCTGAAGGAACGCCCCGCCCCCGATCACAAGACCATCGAAGTGTGGCGCCGTGATCACCGCGCACTCTTGCAGCGCATGCGCCATGTACTGGCCCCCAGCATCGACGCGGCCCGCCGCATGCATAGCTTCGTACCCCAGGCCGACTTGCGCCTGACCCCGCACCCCGACCTGCCGGCAGGCCAGTCCTTGCCCAACCCGAACCCCCAGGCACTGCCCCAGGGAGCTCGGCTCAAGGTGGCCGTGATCGGCGCCTTGAACGTGCTCAAAGGTGCCGACCTGCTGGAACAAACGGCCTTGCTGGCGGCCCGCCAGGGGGTGGCCATCGACTTTCACCTGCTTGGCCACGCCTATCGAGACCTCAGCACCCAGCCAAGAGCCCACCTGACCGTGCATGGACGCTACCAGAACGATGAGCTGCCCGCCTTGCTGGGTTGGTTGAAGCCCGATTTGGTGTGGTTTCCGGTGCAGGCGCCCGAAACCTACAGCTACACCCTCAGCGCCTGCCTGCAGGCTGGTCTACCCATCGTGGCGCCCGATCTGGGGGCGTTCCCGGCTCGGCTGACGGGGCGCCCCTGGACATGGGTGCTGCCTTGGAACACGGATGCTGCGGGATGGCTGGGGGTTTTTCAGGCACTCATGGCGCAGCATTTCAGTTTGGGGCAACCACCAGCGTTGCCGTGCGGGGATTCAGGCCCTTTCGAAACTTTCCGCGCGACCCCGTTTGATTATCAGGACGAATATCTACCAGGCGCGACCAAGGCAGGAAGTGCCACTTGAACCAAGGACTGAAAGTGCTTGCCTGATACCCGCAGGCAGCACTGCCTCGGCCGATCCGCGTCAGGCTGATTAAAACGGTGACGCATCCACTTTGCGGGTAAATCGCTCTCTCAAATCTGCTACCGGGCCTTCAAACCCGTGGTACACCAAGGCTGAAATCAGCAGCACACTGACCAACCACCCGACCATGGCAGCGGCCAGTGTCCATGCGCTGACAGGCCCTTGCACCTTCAACACGTGCAAGTACACGAACATCATCGGAAAATGGCTCAGGTAAATCGAGTAGGCGTACATGCTGAGCCTGCCCGTGAAGGCAGCCCATCGGGGCTTGGCACTGAATGAGCGTGTCAACCACGGCATGACAAAGAATGTGCCCGCGGCCATGCACGCAATCGCGGCCACGTTCCAGACACGACCCATGAGAGGCGTGACGGGCTGCAACAAGTCACACACGCCATACAGGCCCAACCCCATCAAGCCCACCCCAAGACAGGCTTTGGCCCCCTCATGGGAGCGCCACCAGGGCTTGAACCATTTGTTCATCACAGCGGCCAACACACCCCAGCCTGTGGCATCGAGGTGGTAAATCGTGACACGTCGGATATCAGCATCCCAGCCAAAGAACTCGACCGAAGGTGCATGCCAGGCCCGCAAAAATGTTGGACCCAAGATCAAGAACAGCGACACCAGCATGAATCGCTTTTGGTTGCTCTTCACCCCCAGGAAGGCTGCGATCCCAAGAAGCCAAGGCATGCAGAAGTAAAACCATTCATCCAAAGCGAGTGACCATGATTCACCGAAAAAATGGGGAGTGGCTTCGGTCCACGCCAGGTTTTGCGAGAAGACCAGAAACTTCCATTCAAAAACCCCATCCATCCACCCCCAGGACACCAGGGCCAGATTCAAAATCAAGAACAGGTAGTAATTGGGCAGCGTGCGAAACCAACGACGCAGCCAAAAATCTCGAGCACAGGCCGACCAGGTGCGCCCCGATTCGAAACTGCGAATCATCATGGCGCCGATCAAATAACCACTGAGCAGAAACAACCACTCAATCGACAGAACGGCGCTGGCGCTGAGTTGAGCCACCCACCCTTTGAACGGCAAAATTCCTTGGCTGAAGATGAAACCGATCAGGCCGTGATTGCACAAAACAATCAAGATGCCCAGGCTGCGCAGGCAATCCAGGCCCAGACTGCGACTCATGGTGGGCTGGGCGGCAGGGGTTTTGGCAGGTGAAGACATCAACAGTGAAACTCACAAAATCCAGACGACGGACTGCACTTTACGGCTTGTGGGCCCACTCAATCGACAAACAACGCTCAACGCAGTCAAACCTGTGCTTGGGTGGGCACAGTTGCAAAGATGCGCTCAGCCTCACCCCAAAAATGCCACAGAGTCGGAGACTCTCGCACCAGGCGATCCATGTGCTGAAACACGTCTGGCATCAAAGTCGACAGATCATTGGACGTTTTGACGCGACGAATGCTCAAGCGCCGGTGGCCCGTGTTCAGGTCAATGCCCATGCTGAACACCGTCACAGGCACCTGCTGTTCAACCGCCACACGCAGCAAGCCACTGGGCATGGCAATGGCTTGACCCAGAAACTCGACCACGCGTGTGGAACGCACCGAATCTGAGGGCACGTCCATCACCGCCATGATCTGCTCGCGTGCCACCAGGGCAGCCTGAATCGGCTCTTTTGACTGCAAGGGGTCGATGGTGGCATGGCCGCCCTCGCGCGCCACGCCCGCCGTGCGCGCCCGTGCGTAGCGAAGCAACACGGGATGATCCGCAAAATGGTCTGGATTGAAACGCGCCAACATCATGTGCGGTTGCAGCCCCTCGGCACGGGCATGGCGCAGCGCCCACATGCCTGCACCCCAGTGAAAGGTGCACAACAGGCCGGGTTGCCCAGGTTCAGGCCAGGCCCCCTCCACCGTCACATGCCGGCGCAGCCAGGCCACGCTTCGCGTGGCGCACAGGTAGAAATCGGCATGGTCTACCAAGCGGACCAGGCGCAGATCGCGAGCCCAGCGGGACTTTTCTTGAGGCAACATCCAGCCCCGCTGAAGGGCCTGCTCCAGTCCACGTCGCACGGGCATGCGATACAGCAAGCCAAAGCCCGCAATCCAGCGAAACAGACGAAAACACAGGGGCCAGGGCAAAACAATGGCCAGCGCGGGGATGCAGACCAACTCAAGTGCGTCACGCAATTGAACGCGCCACCAATGGCGGTAGCGCTGCAGCCGAGCCCCCATACCTGCTCTTATTCCCAACGGTGAGGCAAACGAACCAGCCCCGGCAGCTTGCTCGCGTACACCACCCGAAAGTAGGCATGGTGCAGCCACTCGTCGTACACCACCAGGCCAGCATGATCAAACAGATAGGCACTGACCACGTATTCGCCGGAATACAAGGGCAGATCGGTGAAACGCAGCTGCACCTGCCAGCAGCCATTGCCCAGTGAGCGTGGTGCCACACCATCGGTGTGAGTGGCCACCACGGTGATGCCAGCGCCCTTGGCTTGCTCAAGCATGATGCCGATCTGCGGTTGCTCGTCGTCGGCCACACGCACGGTCACGGTGACCAGCAAATCTTGCTGGATCAACAGGGGTGGCTCCCCCTCCCCCATGCCACCGAGCTCAAGCTGCAGAATGCGCGCACGGGTGCCTTCGATCAAGGCCGGAAGGTCTGGGGCTTCTCGGGAAACCGGCACTGCGGCATGGCTGGCAGCCATCTGCTTGGCCACCGGCACCACCTCGGTACCCCGGGCGGTTTGGGTGACGGTGGGCGGTAGTTCTGCCTCATAGGCACTCAGCACTGCCTCGGTTTCGCCAAAGGCGCGCACCCGCCCGCCCTCCAGCCAGATGGCCCGGTTGCAGATGCTGCGCACGTGGTACATGCTGTGCGAGCAAAACAAGATCGTGCAGCCGTTTTGGCGAAATGCATCAATACGTTCGATGCATTTTTTCTGAAAATGCTGATCGCCCACGGCCAAGGCCTCGTCAATGATCAGCACATCAGGCTCGATCGCGGTGACCAAGGCAAAAGCCAGGCGCACCACCATGCCCGATGAATACGATTTGACCGGCCGGTCGATGGCATCACCCAGCTCGGAAAACTCGATGATGCTGGGCGCCAGTTGATGGATCTCAGCGTCAGACAAGCCAATCAGGCGGCCACCAAAAAACAGATTGTCGCGGCCTGTAAAGTCGGGGTGAAAACCCGCACCCAACTCCAGGATGGCCGTGACGCGGCCACGCCGCTCCAACACACCCTGGCTAGGCTGCAAGGTACCCGCCACCAATTTGAGCAGCGAGCTTTTGCCTGCGCCATTGTTGCCCACCACCCCCAGGCATTGACCGCGGTAGAGCTCGAAGTTCACATCCTGCAACACCCGCTGGGTGCGGTAGCCAGCGCCCCCCCACAGCAGCGAGCGTAGCCTCGCACCGGGCGAGTCGTACAGACGGTATTCTTTGCTGAGTTGCTGCACGCGCAGCACGGGCTGATCGTTGGGTCGTGAGGGATTCATCACAGCCAATCCACCAAATGGTCACGACTGCGGCCCAGCACCAGCGAGAGCAAGCTGCCGCAACCCATGACCCACAGCAGCATCACCCCCCAATGGGCTATGGGTGGCCATTGGCCAGTCAAGAAGACGCTCTGATAGGCCAATACAAAAGGCGTGATGGGATTGATCCACAAAGCCCATCGCCAGTTTTCAGGAAACTGCGACAGAGGGAACAAAATGGGCGAGATAAACACCCCTAGTGACAACAAGAAACCAACGACCTGAACCGTGTCGCGCAGTGCCGCAGCGAATATGGCCAACAAATAGGCCATGAACAAAGCCAGCAAGGTTTGCAACAGCATCAGCAGCGGTAGCGCCAACAATGCCGTTTGATATTGATGGTGCGCCCCGTACAAAGGGATCAAGGCCAATATCAGAGGTCCATAAACCACTGAGCTGGCCAATACCGAGCGAACGGGAAACAACACCGGTGGCAATGCGTTTTTCTGCAACAGGCCCCCAGCATCAATCAAGCTGGTCATACCCCGGTTGACGAATTCGCAAAAGGCCATCCAGGGCAAAGATCCGACGATCAAGAAGGTGCCCACAGCCCTCACCGGGGCCTGCTCGCCCAGGCGCATGGCAAAAACGATGTCAAACACCAGGTAATACACAGCCACCGTCAGCAAGGGCTGAATGTAAGACCACAGCGCGCCGGCTGCCGTACCGGCATGACGGGCCGCGATTTCACGCCGCACGAGCGTGCGCAGCAAAGAGCGGTTTCGCCACAGTTGGCGCGTATCGTCTAGCAGGGCCTGCACGGCAGCCTTTCTTGTTTCATTGACAAACAAAAAACCGAGGTCGCAACAGGGCGCCTCGGGTTGGGTTCAGCCTTGATTGGCTGCCCCCAGTGCGATTATCTGTACTACAGATCCGAGTGGGGGAGGAGGTCAGAAACGAGTCTGGAACGGCCTTACTTCTTGTCGGCTGCTGCCGCGGCTTCGGCAGGCTTGGACTCGGCTGCAGGTGCGGCTGCGGCTTCTGCAGGCTTGTAGGCATCGACAAAACGTTTGAGCGCGTCGCCCTGAATGCTGGCCTCATTGTTCAGGCGTTCTGCCTCCAGCTTACGGCCATCGACAATCGCCTTTTGCTGCACGTTCTTGACCAATTCATCCTTGATATCGGCGTAGGCGCGAACACGCACCATGTCATGCTTTTTGAGCTTCAAGATGTGATAGCCGAACTGCGATTCAACCAAGCCCGACAGTTCGCCAGGCTTCTTCAGTGCAAAAGCAGCATCTTCAAAAGGCTTGACCATGCGACCACGGCCAAAACGGCCCAGATCGCCCCCTTTAGCTCCGCTGCCTGGATCTTCTGACTTTTCTTTAGCCACGGTGGCGAAATCGGCACCGTTTTTCAGATCGGCCAAAATGGCTTCAGCCTTGGCTTTGGCGGCCGCTTTGTCTTCGCCAAAGCGAATCAAGATATGGCTGGCCTCGACTTCCTCGGGGGCTTCAAAGTTCTTCGGGTTGACCTTGTATTCCACGGCTGCCAGTTTCTCGGCATCGGCCAATTTCAATTCGTTTTTCTTGTCTAGAAATTCCAGGTAGGCATCAGTGATCAGGCGCTCGCGGTTGAGCTGATTCAGGCGTTGCAACAAAGGTGTTTGACCAATGCCTTCCTTGTCGGCCGTCTGTGTGATTGCGCGGCGCAAAAAGATGTTCTGCACGATTTGGCCCACAGTCTCGGGCTTGGTCAGCATGCCCGCACGCTGATCGGCAGGAACTCGCTGCATCTCGGCCAGCACATCAAGGGTGGTCACTTCAATGCCCGGGGCCATCAACAGCACTTCGGGCTTTTGAATGAACACGTCATCTTGTGCCTGCGCGCTGAACGAGGCAGCACTCAGTAGAACCCCGCACGAAACGGCGGCCAGAGAAGACAACATCCAGGACGACTTGAATTGAAACGGCAACATGGTGGTGTGATTCGATCGAAATGGAATTAAGAGAACTTGGCTTGAGTCTGTCCTTGTACAGAAGTTCAAGCAGCCCCACGGGCTTTACCCAAAAAAAAGGCGGAGACCGAAGTCTCCGCCTTTTTGAATTGCGCAGGCCTTTTGCAAGACCTGACAGAACCGGCGAGCCGGCCCGCAATTAACGGTGGGTGTAGGACAGACCGAAGTTGCCCGACACGCCAGCCGACACGGCGCTGTTCACAGCCTTCTGAGCAGCGAAGCCCAGGATAGGCAGCGTGCCAACCACGTTGGCAGCACCAGAGCTGGTCGAGAAGGTAGCCCAGCCGTCAACTGCCGGCAGGCTAGCAGACGGGTACACGGTGTTGGCCACGGTGGCGCTCAACAGAGCCGAAGCCTTGCCGAACGACAGCACCGAGGTTTCGCCGCACAGGCTCAGGGTTGCCGAAGCAGCCACGGTACCAGGCGACACCACGAAGCCAGGGTTCGACACAGCAGCGACTTGCTCTTCACGACCGAAGGCGGTCACGCCAGTAGCCAGCTTGGTGCAGATCTGCAGACCGTTGGTCGACGACACCGAGGTGTTGCTCGGGCTGAAGAAACGGTAAGCAGAGCCGGTAGCACCTGCGTTAGCCACAGTAGAAGCGTTGGTGTAGTCAGTGTAGATCTGACCGTTGCCAGTGGCGCCAGCGTAGCTGTAAGCGTAAGCGGTGTGGTAACGACGGGTGGGCATCGAGAACACCCAGTCAGTTGCAGCGTTCAGAGCCGAAGTGGTCAGGTACGAGTTGGTCACCGACGACTTGGCCAGCAGAGCGGTCACAGACAGCGACTGGTTCAAGGCAGAGATGTTGTTAGCAGCAGTACCGGTGGCGACAACCACACCCACGTACGGGGTAGACAGGTCAGGCTGATCGTAGTAAGCAGCAGCAACGGCAGGAGCAGCCAAAGATGCAGCAGTCGACGAAGCAGCGTTCTGGATCGTACCGTTGGCGGTGTTGGCAGCGCTACCGTTGTTCACGTTAGCGTTAGCCAGAACCGTGCCTTGGTTGTAAGCCAGGTTGGTGGTACGGAAGATCGGGTCAGCCGTCACAGCGTCCAGAGTGGGCGTAGAAACAGCCAGCGTAGCAGCAGTACCGCTCACGATGGCGGTGGTAGCCGTCACAGCAGTGCTGTTGGTGGTCGGGATGGCAGTGCCAACCTGCGGGAAGAACACCAGGTTAGCGGTGTCAGCAGTGATGGCGGTAGCTTGACCCGACAGAACGGTGGTGCTAGCCACGTTGATGATGGTCCAGTCAGCCAGCAGCTTGCCGGTGGGGAACACCAAGCCCAGGCCTTGAGCGGTGGTCGAGCTGGTAGTGCCCGAAACACCAGTGCCCACGGAGATAGTGCCAGCATTGGCGGCGCCAGTGCTGAACGTACCGGTGGCAGAGTAAGCCGTCGGATCTTGCACCAGCAGGTTGATGGCAGCAGCGCCAGCAGTGGTGGTCGAGCAAGGAGCCACGCCGCTCACGTGCTTGATAGCCGTGTACAGGGGGTTGGTGGTCGGTGCAGTCAGGGTGGTGCCCGAAATGGTACCTTGGTCGAACAGACCGAACTTCGGAATGTCAGCCATGTTCAGGATTTCGATGTAACCTTCGCGAGTCTGGTTAGCGATCGAAGATGCGGTGCTGAACTGCTGAACGCGACCGGTTTGGAATGCGCCGTTGACCGAAGTGGGCAGCGTGCAGGTTGCGTCGGTGGTGCTCAGGGTGCTGATGCCGGTGGTGGCATCTTGCGACACGGAAGCAGTCCACACGTCGCCCGGCGACAGCAGAACTTGGAAGTCATACAGGTCGTCAGAGTTGGCAGCGCCACGGAAACGAACCTTGACAGCCTTGCCGTTCACGGTGTCAGTGTTGGTGATGTTCAGCAGGGTAGCGTTGCCACCTTGGGTGCTGAAGTAAGGAACCAACAAGATGTGGCCAGCAGCATTACCGACGTTAGTCAGGGTGGTGCCGCCTTGGCTAAACACAGCAGCGGAAGCACCGCCAGCCAGACCAACACCGCCAATCATGGCAGCAATGCTCAAGGACAAAATCCTTTTTTTCATGAAAACTCCTGTTTAGAAAAAATTTGGTAAGCGCAACTACCAAGATTGTCAACGCCTACGAATCGTAGCACAGAAAGAAACGGGCTCATCCAGTGGATTGTGGGCTAGCCCATCATGTTGAAGAAAAGCAACAAAATCCAATACCTGGTTGACGTTCCTCCTGTAAGACAAGGCAGTGCTCTTTGAGCACTGGGATTGTCAATCAAAGCTGCGGCTTGATTCGCCACTGCCCCTCTTCCAGCACCCAGCTCTCATCGAGCCCTGTATTGATGTTACCGCCATACCTTGCGCCCAGGGGAGGTTTTGCCTCCAAACTGATGCGTACAGAACACACTTCATCGGCGCAAGCCACGGAAATTGCCTTGGCCTTGATCCAACCCCCATTGGCCATGCGTCCACGATAGCGCTCATAGGGGGTGACACGGCGGTAGCTGTCGATCAACATGTCGTAGGCTTTTTGAATATCACCCTCAATCAGGTACTGCCAACGCTGGTTGGCACGGGCTTCCACCATCTGCTCAGGCGTCTGGGGTTGCAGGCTGGCGCAGCCGGCCAGAGTCAAGGCCGTCGCAGCACAGGCGGCCAAGGCCCAGCGGCGTGTATTGAAAGAAGATGCAAGGGTCATGATGCGAAGACTTTCTCTCTATATATAGAAGAAACAAACTGCTTACTTAAGGGTGGACGTGCTTTGCGTCAAGGGTGCCTTGCCCGCCGGGGTCACTGCCAGATTCTTGAAACCTGACAACCCCTTGAGCTTGTCACGAACCTCCTCGCTGACGTCGCGGATCTCCTGGTCGGAGCGCACCACGCGGGGCGTCAGCACCACCAACAGCTCGGTTCGGTTGGTGCTGGAGTTTTTGGCACCGAACAGCCCACCGATCACCGGAATCGAACTGAGCAGGGGCAAGCCCGAGCTGCCGTTGCTGTTGTTGTCGCGGATCAGCCCCCCCAAAACGATGTTTTCGCCCGAGCGCACGGCCACCTTACTGGTGATCTGGCGCTGGTTGAAGGGGTACTGCCCGGTGGCCTTGTCTTGCGTGGCACCGACGTCGCTGACAGTTTGCTGCAATTCCATGGTCACCATGTTGCCGGCGTTGACCGAGGGGGTCACAGTGAGGTTGACACCCGTGTCTTTGTATTGAATCGAGCTGACTGTGGTACCCGTGCTGGTCACGCTGCTACCGGCCTGCACCGGCTGCTGGGTGCCCACGGTGATGTTGGCCGTGTGGTTGTCGAGCACCATGAGGGTGGGACTAGAGATCACTTTGAGCAGCGATTCGCCCGCCAGCGCATTGAGCACGGCCTGCACGCTGCCCGCCGAATTGGACAGGGCATAGGTAAAACCCTGGGCGGCGGTGGCAATCGAGCCATCTGAGGCCGAGCTGAGCACGCCCTTGCCCGTGCGGCCACCGGACGTGCCACCGCTGAAGGCCCATTGCAAACCGTAGCTCAAGGTGTCGCTGAGGGTCACTTCGATGATACTGGCCTCAATCAACACCTGGGTGGGAGGCACGTCCAGGCGCTTGAGGGCATTTTCGATCTTGGCAAAGTCGGCTCGGGTGCCCCATACCAAGATGGCGTTGTTGAGGTTGTCGGCAATCAGGCGCACCCCGCTGTTGCCCAGGGCCACGGCCTGCACGTTGTTGGCGCTGTTGGCGGCATTGGTGCTGCTGCTGCCCGAACCAAAGGAGCTGCCGCCCAAGCCTGTGCTGGAGCTGGTGCTGCCAAACGCCGAGTTGCTGGTGCCCGAAGAACCCAAAAAGGTCGAACCCGTGCTGGAGCTGCCCAGGCTCGGGGCCACCCCTGTATTGGAGGTGGTACCGGACGTGTTGCCACCAAACAAACCGCTGATCACGCTGGCAAGGTGTTTGGCGTTGCCGTTTTGCACGGGGTACACATAAAGCTGGGGCTCACCGCCGTTCAGGCCCGGCTTGTCAATGCCATCAAGCCAGCGCTTGGCCTCGTCCAGATAGGGCGCGCGCGGCGTGACCACCAGCACAGCATTGAGCCGGTCCACCGTCATCATGCGGATGGCACCAAACAAGGGAAACGCCTCACTGACACCGCCGGTGCGGTTGGCCGTGCTCGACGACGCGCCCAACCCCCCCGCGGCGACCGCAGCCCCAAGGCTCATAGTCGGGGCAGCAGGAGCGGCCGAAGCCACACCCGTCCCCCCCGCGGTGGAGGTGCCCAAGGTGGTGCCGGTTGAAGCCGCCAGCATCTTGAGGGTGTCTTCCACCTCTTTGGTGGTGATGTATTTGAGCGGGAACAGGCCAATCGACATCCCCTTGAGCAGGTTCACGTCAAAGGTGCGCACCAAGTCCAACCAACCCTCGGCCTGGGTGCGCGAGCCCACCAGCACCAGCATGTTGCGGGTAGTGTCGGTGCGCACCAGGGCATCAGGCGGCAACAAGGGCTTGAGGATGCTCGCCATTTCAGCAGCGCCAATGAACTCCAGCGGCACCACGATCACGCCGTAACCGGGTTGCAAGGCCTTGCCGGCTTCAAAGCGGCGCACAGCGCCACCGATACCCTTGAGCGATTCAGGTTTGCCCACATGGAAGATGCCCCGGGTGTCGCGCACCATCTGCAGGCCCGCCGCTTGCAGCGCACTTTCAAGCAGATAGACCGCCTGATCGGTGCTGACATTGGCACGCGTGGCCAGTGTGACGCTACCGGTCAAGGGTGGGTGAATGACGAAATCCACCTTCAAGATGTCGCGCATCAGCACATTGACCACGTCGAGAATCGGCGCCTCTTCAAAACCAAACGAGGTGGCTGAACCGTCAGGAGGCGGCGCCAATAAGCTGGGAGCCGTGATCACGCCGGTGCCACGATCCAGACGAGGCTCGGTATCGACCTGGGGAGCCAGGGCTGAGCCCTTGGAATCACTTGCCCTGGGCTGCGCGATGGCCGGCAAAGGGCCGCTGCCCGCTGTAGCCGGAGCTTCGACAGGCTGAGGAGGGGCCGCAGGCGTGGATTCAACCGGTTTCGACGTCATCCCCGGAGGCACAGCAGAAGCAGCACCTGCCGACGCAGAAGGCGCTGAGACCGCGGCCGCGGCTGGAGCTGGAGCTGGAGCTGGAGCTGGAGCTGGAGCTGGAGCTGGAGCTGGAGCTGGAGCTGGAGCTGGAGCTGGAGCTGGA
>NZ_JBYTDE010000011.1:0-37619 GCF_058791075.1 Curvibacter sp. EU05-FHT14A10 | reverse complement strand
GAGCGACCTTGACCGCAGCGGGGGCCGTTTTGGCAGATGCCGCTGCACCACCACCAATTGAAAAACCAACTGCCGCCGGCTTGGTGGCCGACGCATCGTCACTGGCTGCCCAGCTCAGTTGACTGACCGCCAACACCACCGAAGTGAGCACAAATTGTTTGTGATTCATATTTCTTAGTTATTCAATGCCGCCACCGACAGCTTATGAGACACAGCCTCAGGGCTTGCGACTCCGGATCAGCGTGATAGTTCTCGATTCGGTGCCATTCTTGAATACAACGTCACGCCCTTTGACTGCGGCCAAACGCCATTCACCCACCGCATCACCCACACGGAAGCGCCGAACTTTGCCACCCTGCTTGGCCAACACACTGCCTTCAGCCCCTTGATCCACCAGACCGACCAGCTCAAAGTCAGCCAAGGGGTCCACCGGCTTCGGGGGCGGGGGAGGCGGAGGCGGCGGCGGCGGGCGGCGGGTGGCCGTGAAAAGCGGACGATCAAGCACCTGAACAAAGCGGCTGAGATCAGCATCGCCGCCCGCGGCACCTCGGGGCAAGCTGATTTTGTCTAAGGTGATTTGCTGCGCGGCCGGCTCATGCCACAGCCAATCACGCAACTGCCCTTGGCGATTGACCCAAAGGTGCACCACCTCAAGTACCAAGAGCAGATTCAGGGCCAGCAGCAGCCACGGTGCATATTGCCGGATCACGAGGCGAATCTTCCAGAGTTGTGCTTTCACGATGGCGACCTCAGCACAAAAAAGTTGATTTGGCCGGCCAACCGGGCCGGCGCCTGGTTGGTGGCGTAGGTCAGGATCTGAACCGTCATCCCCTCAACCAGCACCGTCGGCCCCGGCTGGGTGCCAAGGGCAACCAACAAGGCCTGCAGCTTGACCATTTCACCTTCGTAGCGCACCTGGATGGGAATCCGGTCAAAACGATGATCTGACTTGGCGGGCAAGACCTGGCTGGACTGCACATCCAGACCAGCACTGGTGAACAAGTCGCGAATACGCTGCTGCGCTGCGTTGCCCACCTGTGATACGTCCTGGGTGGATGGGTAGATATACAGATCTTGCAACTGACGTGCCTGGTCTACCGCGTCTTCGATCTGGCTTTGCTGCCCCACCAGGCCAAGCAGCCGAGCGTAGCGTGGCTCCAGATCGGACAGGCGCTTTTGGGCACTTTGATGCTGCACGTAGCCATACCCGGCCAAACCGATCAAAGGCAACGACAACAGCAACAGCCCAAGCACCAACCCGGGCAGGTTCTGCAATTGTTTGATGGATTTCATTTGCCACCTCCGATCGAGAACGGGCTAGCGCCGGCCGCAGGCTTGGCAGGTGCTGCAGGCGTAGGCGCTGCAGCAGGGGCTGCGCTACCAGGCGCTGCGGGGGCTTGAGTCGGGGGCGGCGGAGGCGGCACCACCGGCGCCGGCTGAGCCACCTTGGGGGTGGCGCCCAGCAAAATACCGAAGGGCCCTGCTTCCTTGAGCACAGTGGGCGGCACGCCCTGCGGGTAGGCCGCCGATACCGGTGCTGGCGGGGGCGCCGTGGATGCGGTATTGGCCGGAGCTGCAACGGTGGGCGCGCTGGGAGCAGCAGGTTTGCCGTCAACCCCAGGCTGCGGGCGACTCTCGCGCGGTCGCGGCGGCGGCGCCTCCTGCTCCGGGTCGCTGCTACGCATGGCCTTGGTGTCCAGGGTGAATTCAATGTTAAAGGCCTCTTTGGCAGCACCGGGCTGACGCACCGCCGCCGAGGGGGCTTTGACATCCTTGAACAGCGGCTCAGTGCTGAGCTTTTGCATGAGCGCGGCGGCACTGGGGGTCAGGCCCTGCAAGGTGATCTTGCTGCCCTGCATCTGCAGCGACTGCAGCCAGGTGTCGTCTGGCAAGGTTTCTGTCATCAAGGCAATCACACGCAAAGGCTCGACGCGCTCCTGGAGGATCTCGTTCAGGTCTTTGAGCCCGTCCAGTTGCGTGACCAGTTCAGTGCGCTGGGCCACGGCGGGCGCCGCCTTTTTGCTCAGAGTAGCGAACTGGCCTTCGGCCTGGCGTGCACGATGAGTCAGTTGCAAGGTAGAAGCCGTGAGCGCCGGCAACAACCAGAACAAGGCCATCAGGATCAAACCCACGCGCAGGGTGCGCCCACGCTGCTGACGCCGCTGTCGACTGGCTTCACCAAAGCCGGCCAGAGTGATGTAAGGTCCCGGCTGTGAGGTCGTGGCGCTCAGAGACACCCAGATCTCCGGCGCCTGCAGAGCAGGCTCGGCTGGCCGACCTGGTGCGGCCATCACGTCGTCCAGGTAACGGACGACCGAAGCCCGCGAGGCCAGGGCCAGGGCCACACGCTGACTCTGGCCCTGGCGCGACAGCACCACAAAACCATGCGCGGTGTCGTCAGGCAGAAAGGGGCTGGCAGCCGCCACCTCGAGCGCCACGGCGCGGGCCAGATCGGCCTCAGCCAGCAGGGGCAGCACCAGTTCACGCACCAGCACGCTGTCTTCAGGAAGCTCGACTGCAGTGGTGCGGCTGGCGGCAGTCCGTACTTTAGCCGGACATTCGGCGGCAGGCTGCAGCAAGTCGCCACGCTGAATCCATTCACTGCGATCCGCGCGGATGAGGCGAACCGGCAGCAGCGGGGTCAGCCAAAGCAGGCAAGGCCGGTCCAGCATGCCTTGCCAAGGGCGCGCGAGTTCTGCCCCCAACTTTCGCAAGTCGAGACCGAACAGACGCAAATCAGTGTTGGTCGTGACCATGGACACCATTCAGGAAAATAAAAAGTTTCATGGCGCGGAGGCCACCCGGCGGTCGGCCCCAAAAATGCGCCAGGGCTGGCCGTCCGGGGCATTTCGATTGAGGTCGATGTCCCGGGAAACATACCAACGACGCCCCGAATCCAGCGACAGGCTGGCGATCAGCCGGTAACGCGACCCCGAACTGTTGTCCACCAACGTGGCATCCAGCCGTGTGGTGTCAGAGGTCGAACCCGCGACTTGGCGAGTCTGCACGATCTGATTGGCCACTGAAGCATCGCCCCCTGCCAGCACCATCAGCACCTCGGGTGTGGCTGCCAGGGCATTCACCCGTACCGCAGCTCGCCGGTTTACGACGAGAAGGCGGGCGATATTAGCATAGAGGTCATAGTCAACCCCTGGCACCTGCAGCAGGTCTTCCACCGCGTCAAAGCCAACGGCGCCCCCCTTTGAATCCGGGCGATCGCGCAGGGTGACCACCTGCTGGGCCAAAGCATCGGCAGTTGCGGGGGGTAAGCCCCCAGCAACCCGAAACACCTTGGACAACAAGCCCAGCGGGGCTCCGTTGAGGTTGATCAAGCCATTGAACGGAACCACTGTGACCTGGATCGGTGCCCCCTGGTAGTTGACCGCCACCTGGATGTAGCGCACATATTGCGTGGGGTCGATCTGCATGCGCTGCACCGTTTGCACGATTGCCGCCTGCCCATACGCCTCGGCCAGCACGCCTTGTTTGCTGGCCGACACCGTGCGAGCGTCCTGCCGGGTGACCTTGACCATGCCAGCCACAATCAGACTCAAGGCGGCGACCATCCACAACACACCCACCAGGGCAATGCCAGTTTGACGCGGTCGGGCGCGGCGCCAGACCGACAGCGTGGGGAGGCGCCGCGGCTTCATTCGTCACTCCCCCCAATGGCAAAACCACTGCCGTTGCCACCCACCTGAGAGGGCAGTTGACGCAGGGGGATCACGATCTCGGGCCAGTCGCTGCCGGCGACCTGAATCAGCAGGCGTACGCGCGAGGGCAGTCGGCTGCGCCGGTCCTGATTGGTATCGCCCATCGCCATGGACCACTCAGGCAACCAGCGGCCTGGCGCCACGCGTGGGTCTTCGTACTCGATGCTCCAGCCGGTCACCCCCCCCACCAGAGCTCGGCCGTCTACCTGCGACCAATCCGGAAAGCCAGCAGCACCGGTCCAGGGCGTGTAACGCAACACCAAGGCATAGCTCTGGCCCGAGGGTTCGGCCATGAGTCGGAAGAAATGCCGCCCCCCAGCACCATAACGCGCGGGCATGGTGCCCACCCAGGCAATACCTTCGTTGCGCCCCTCAAACAGGTAATTGCTCTGATCGACCGAGCCCGCCCCAGGACGAAGCCGCATCGAGACCCGACCCAGCGTGGACCGGATGAAGGCCGTGGCCGAGCGAAAGTCATCCAGGCGGGTGGATCGCTCGTCGATGCGCGACTCGGTCTGCCCCATGGTGTGCAGGGCTGAACTCATGGCCAGCAGGATCAGCGACATGAGCGACATGGCCACCAGCAACTCCACCAGCGTGAAGCCCCTGCGACGGCTGATTCGGCTTGCGCACACCATGTCAGCGCACCTGACCAGGCAACGGCAAGGCCTGGGGCAACAAGGTGGTGACCTGCAGGCTTTGCACCCGGTCGCCATTGAACCAACTCACGCTGTACTGCACCTCATGCAAGGGCACCGTGCGTGAATCATTGAGCGAGCCGGCCCAAGGTGCCGAATCGATGCGCCAGTCAAAGCCACCGCGACGACCGGCGTCGTGCCAGCCGCCTTCCGGCACGGTGTCGTGCCAAGCGAGCAACGATTCGAGCTCGGCCGTTGCGCGCGACTGCATCTCGACCGAGGCCATGCCCCGGGCGGCACTGCCGCTGGCCCGGTAGATCAGTCCCAAGGACATGCCGAGAATCGCCATAGCGACCAACAACTCCAGCAGAGAGAACCCGCGCGCCGAGGCACGCCGGGAGTACAGGCCGGCCCTCATTGTTCGATGGGTTCCGTGCTGACACGACCGGACATCCAGTCAATGCGCAAACGTGTGCCACTGCCAGAGGGGCGAAACACATCAATACTGCCCCCCGTGGCGCCACCGTCAGGCAAAAACCGAATAGCCGCCGCACCTGACTGCCCGAGCTCCATACCTGCCACGGTGGCCCTGACCGCCACCGAAGCCGGAAAAGGTTTGGCAGGGGTATCATCCACCCCAAAAAGCCGTCGCTCCAGATCAACCCGAAAGCGGGTCTCGGCCCCTTGCAACTGGGCGCGGTTGCGGGCGGCGCGCATCTCAGACACCATTTCGCGCAGCACACTCCGGTATTCGGCGCCTTCCCGCATCTTGCCCAGCGCGATAGGCACCACCGCCATCAACAAGCCCAGGATGGCAAACACCACCAGCAACTCGATCAGGGTGAAGCCCCGCTCGCGGGCAGCATGGAAGCGCCGGAACCGGTTCATGCGTGATGGATTTACTTGGCGTTAACGACGTCGGCGTTCTCGCCTTCTCCACCGGCTGCGCCATCGGCACCGTAAGACAGCAAATCGACGTTGGCGCCATTCAGGGTGTACTTGTAAGGCTTGCCCCAGGGGTCGTTGGGCACGCCGCCCTTCAAGTAGGGGCCATTCCAGCCATTGGCCGAGGCAGGCTTGGCCACCAGCGCGTTCAGCCCCTCTTCAGTGGTCGGGAAGCGCCCAACATCGAGCTTGTAAAGCTCGAGCGATTTTTCGAGGTCGGCAATCTGCACACCCGCCGTCTTGGACTTGGCTCCTCCGAGCTGACTCAGCACCCGAGGCCCCACCAAGCCTGCCAGCAAGGTCAGGATGGCCAACACGACCAGCAGTTCAATCAGAGTGAAGCCACGGGCACGAGGGCTCGCACGGCGCTGGCGAAAGCTCAACATATCAAATCCTTAAAGTAACAACTCAAACAGCCAGATCATTGATGGACAGAATGCCCAGCAGGATCGACACGATGATCGAGGCGATCATGAGGCCCAGCACGATGATCAGCAGTGGCTCCAGCAGGGTCAAGCCACGCTTGATGCCCACCTCAACGTCCCGGTTCAGGATGTTGGCCAGTTCAAGCATCATGGGCCCGATGCGCCCCGTCTCTTCCCCCACTCGGATCAAGTTGATCGCCAAGGGTTCAAAAATTCCGGTGGCAGAAATCGCATCGACCATCTTGCTGCCCTCCTTGACCATGGGCCCCACGCCGGCCAAGGCACCACGCAGCACATCGTTGGTGACGGTATCGGTGGCGATGCGCAAGGCCGTGAGCAGCGGCACACCGTTGCCCAGCAGGGTGCCCAGCGAGCGAGAGAACAGCGTCAATTCATATTTGAGGGTCAGCCGCCCCAGCAAAGGCAGGCGCAACACCTTGTGTTGCCACCAGTTGCGCCCGACCGGCGACTTGAACCAGCGCCAGACGCCAGTGCCCACAAAAAATGCCACGGCGCCAATCACCAGCCCGTAGCTGGTAAACGCATGGCCCAGCCCCATCACCAGGCGGGTGGGCAAAGGCAGGGCATCGCCCATGTCGTTGAACAACTTCTCGAACTGCGGCACCACGAAGCCGAGCATGGCAATCAAGGACAAAACCGCCACACCCAGCAAGATGGCTGGGTAGATGGTGGCGGACACCACGTTCTCACGCAGCGCACGCAGGCGCTCCATGTGCTCGACAAGGCGATCCATCACCGAGCTGAGTTGGCCGCTGACCTCGCCCGAACGGATCATGTTGATGTAGAAATCACCAAACAGGGCACGGTGTTTGCCCAAAGCCTTGCTGAAAGGCGTGCCGCCCTTGACATCCTCCAGTGTGCTTTGGGTCAAGGCCGCCACCGAAGGCTTGTGGCTCATGCCGATCAACACCCGCAGGGCATTGTCCAGGGCCAGCCCGGCGCGCAGCATGATCGACAGCTCGGAGGTCAGCAGCAGCACGTCGGCCTGCGTCACGGGTCCCTTGCCCACGCGACGCCCACTGCCCTTGGTCAAAGAAGCCAGGCCCGATGCCTTGGCACCCTCGCGCGCGCTGGCATCGCTGGCCTGAGGCTCCCGGATTTCCAGGGGGGTCAGGTGGCGGCCGCGCAGCCATTTCTGGGTGGCAGGCACGGAGGCCGCCTCATGGCGGCCCTCCTGCACCTGCCCCTGTGCATCCACCGCACGCCAGAAGAACTCAGGCATCGCCCTGATCCTCCGTCACGCGCAGCAATTCATCGAGGCTGGTCACGCCAGCGGCGACCTTGCGCAAGCCGTCTTCGTACAAGGTCAGCATGCCCGACTGGCAGGCCAGACTGTGCAGGCGACTGGCATCATCTCCCGCCACGATGGCGCGGCGCATGGCTTCATCGAGCACCAACAGTTCGTGGATGCCGGTTCGACCCTGGTAACCCGTGCCGCGGCAATGATCGCAGCCCACGGCTTTGTAGATGGGTTGACCCAGCGGCAGAAAACGATGCAGCCCCGTGCTGGACAGCACCTCGGATGACGGCGGCTCGGCCTGCTTGCAGTGGCCACACAGTGCCCGCACCAGACGCTGCGCCAGCACGCCATTGACCGAAGAGGTGATCAGGTACCCCTCCACCCCCATGTCCTTAAGCCGGATCACGGCGCCTGCTGCCGTGTTGGTGTGCAGCGTGGAAAGCACCAAGTGGCCCGTAAGCGCAGACTGAACCGCGATCTGGGCGGTTTCACCATCGCGCATTTCGCCGATCATGATGATGTCCGGGTCTTGTCGCAAAATAGAGCGCAGCGCACTGGCAAAGGTCAGGTTGATCTGGGGGTGCACCTGGATCTGGTTGATGCCCTCCAACTGGTACTCCACCGGGTCTTCCACCGTGATGATCTTCTGCGTGGTCGAATCCAGCTTGGACAAGGCCGCATACAGCGTGGTGGTCTTGCCCGAGCCGGTCGGCCCGGTGACCAACAGAATGCCGTGCGGCTTGGCCAGCAGGGTGTTGAAGCGCCCCAGGGTGTCGCTGGCAAAGCCCATGCTTTCCAGGCTGAACCGCACGCTGGCGCGGTCCAGTACCCGCATGACCACACTTTCGCCGTGCACCGTCGGGACCGTGGACACCCGCAGGTCCAGCTCCCGGCCCTTGACCCGGGTCTTGATCCGACCGTCCTGCGGCAGGCGGCGCTCGGCAATGTCGAGGTGGGCCAGCAACTTCACCCGCGAATTCACGGCCGCACTGAGCTTGGGCTGAACCACATCGCCCGCATGGATGACGCCGTCCACCCGGTAGCGAACATGCAATCCATCGTCGAATGGCTCCAGATGAATATCCGAGGCGCGCAACTCGATCACCCGACTGATGATGCTATTGACCAGCCGGATCACTGGCGCCTCGCTGGCCAGGTCTTTGAGGTGTTCGACAAAGTCGCCCCCCAGGCTGTCATCGTCAAAGCCAGTGGTGTCGTCTTCAGGTTCGGCTTCGACGGGTTGTGCCCAGGCTTTTTCGATATCGCTTTCCAGGCAGAGGTGAGGCTGCAACCTCAGGCCGGTGGCCAGGTGCAAAGCTTTGAGCACGTAGCGGTCTTGTGGCACCGCCATCGCCACGTCAAGCCGATCGTCCTGCAAGCGAATGGGCAACACTTGATTGGCTGCCAGGTAGGCCGGCAGCAGGCCAGGCACCTCCAGCGGGAACTCGGGAAACTGGTCCGCCCCCACCACGGGCAGGTTCAGTTGCCTGGACAGCGCCTGTAGCACATCCTGTTCGGACACCAGGCCCAACTGAACCAGCACCCGTCCCAGCATGTCGCCCAGTTCCTGCTGGGCTGACAGGGCACGCTCCAGATCCCGAGGCGTGAGCTTGCCCGACTGAACCAGCACCTCACCGATCCGGAGGCGCGGCTCGTCCTGCGTCAGGACGGGTTCAACGGTAGGCAAGGATTCTGTGCTCATGTGGGGGAGTAAAGCGATGATGCGACGCCCATCAGACGTCTGAAACGGGAGCGGAGGCCTGAGCACCGAGCTAGTCACTGCCACCCAGCCTGCGATTTTGCACCAAATCACCCAGCCGCCGGGCTGCAGCCGGCGCCATTACACCCCAGCCGAACAGTTAACATGCACGCCATGCAGCGTTGGGATAACTTCATCTAAATGACAAACAGGGACAGCGGGCCGGACTCCCTGAGCCGTGGTGAATGGGATTTGACGCTTTCGGTGGTCAGCCACGGCCATGCCGATTGCTTGCAAGTGCTACTGGATGAACTGACAGCCCAAGGCCCCAGCAATCTGCGGCACCTGATCGTTACCCACAATCTGCCGGGCCCCGGCCTGACGGTTTCGCCCGACTGGCCCTTTCAAGTCAGCGAAATCCGCAACGCCGAGCCACGCGGCTTTGGCGCCAACCACAACCAAGCCTTTGAGCGTTGTAGCACGCCCTTCTTTGGCGTGATGAACCCGGATCTGGACCACCTGCCCGACCAACTCTGGTCACGCCTGGTCGAACTGGCCGCCCCAACCCACACCGGACTGGCCTACCCCGTGTTACTCAACCTAGACGGCACGGTGCAAGACAGCGAACGCGAGGTGCCGACGCCATTGGCCCTGCTCAAGCGCTACACCCATCGCCCGCCCGTGCCGCGGCGCGACTGGGCCAATGCGGCCTGTTGGGTACTGCGCCGCGAGGTGTGGCAGCAGTTGGGCGGCTTTGACGAAGGGTATTTTCTGTACTGCGAAGACGTGGACTTCTGCCTGCGCGTGCAGTTGGCCGGGCTGGAACTGAAACGGGCGGACGTGCGCATGACGCACCACGCCCAGCGCACCAGCCACCGCCAGTGGCGCTACGTGAGCCTGCACCTGCGCAGCCTGTGGCGGCTGTGGACCACCCCCACGCTTTACCGCTACCTGTGGCGACTCCGCAAGACCGGTCCGGTGCGCCTGCCGGACATGGGGCGCTGAAGCCCCGCCATCACCGATCGAACGGTTTCAACCCTGGCGCCAGGGCAGGCCACGGAAGCGCCAACCGCCCTTGCGACCGCGCTGGCCGTGTTGATCCGGATCGCCTTCAAAGCCTTCCAGGATGTTGTAGGCCTGCAGCCCCAACTCGGTCGCACGTTTGGCCGCCGCCACCGAACGCACGCCGCTGCGGCACAGCAACACCACCTTGCGCCCGGCCGCCGCGGCGAGCACGCCCTCGTCAAAGCCGGGGTTCATGGCCATGCCGGGCCACTGCTTCCAGGCCAGCCCGGTGGCCCCCGGCACAAAACCGACCCATTCGCGCTCGGCATCGGTGCGCACATCCACCAACACCGCCTCGCCCGACTGCACCCACTGCCAGGCCAGCAGGGGCGAGACATCGCCCGCATAGCCGTGTGCCGCACGCACCCCGCCCACCGGGGCCCCTGCGGCATCGTGCCGCAAGCCAGAGCTGAGGTTGGCCGGCACGGCCTCGTCGATGCGGCGCGGCTTGGGCAGTTGCAGGCCCTCCATCACCGCCACGAACTCGGCCAGGCTGCGACCTGCCACGCGGGCGTTGCTGGCTTTTTCAGCACCGATGCTCGACCGCGTGCGGCCCTGGTAATCGTGCCCCGGCCACACGGTGGTGGCGTCGGGCAGGCGAAACAACACCTCGGTCAGGCTGTGGTACAGCGCTTCGGCACTGCCCGACTGGAAATCGGTGCGGCCACAGCCATTGATCAACAACGTGTCCCCCGTGAAGACATGGTCACGCCACACATAGCTCATGCTGCCCGCGGTGTGCCCCGGGGTGTGCAGGGCCAGCAGACTTTCGCCCCCAAAAGCCAGGCTCTGGCCATCGCTGAGTTGGGTGGCCGCCGTGCCGACGCCACAGCCCTGGGGTGCCACGGTGTGGGCGCCGGTGTGCTCGGCCAGTGCGGCGGCACTGGTGATGTGGTCGGCATGGGCATGGGTTTCGATGATCCAGCGCAGGCTCAGGCCCTGGTCGCGCAAGACCTGCAGGTCACGCTCCAACTGCTCTTCGACCGGGTCGATGATCACGGCGTCGCGGGTGACAGGATCGGCCAGCAGGTAGGTGTAGGTGCTGGAGGCGGTATCAAACAACTGAATGGGTTGCATGTCGGTTCCTTGCGGCAAACAGACGGAAAGTGGAAAAAACAGAGAACGAGTCGAACGGCACCCCTGCGCGGCTCAGCCCAGCGGTCGCACGTGCGAGCTCACGAAGTGAGGTCACGCAAACTTGGCCAACAGGCGGCCAATCTGATCAGGGGGCACACGCCCCTGCTCGATCATGCAGGCCACCATGTGGAAGAACGACTTGTCGAGCGCCTTGCGAGCAGCGGCCAGTTGCTGCGCAATCTGTTCGCAATCCACTTCTTCGTCGATCAGGCGCTGCACGCCACGCAACTGGCCTTCCACGCGAGCCAGGCGGGTTTTGAGTGCTTTTTTGTGGGCCGCATCGGCCAGGGGCGATGAAGGGGGCATGGTCAGAACGCCGCATTCGGGCAAAAGTAGTAGCCCACCAATATACTCCGGCAGGTATATAGGAACAAGATTTCATTGCCAGGAACCCCACGATGATTGCACTGCACCCCTACCTTCAGTCGGCTCTGGGCGGCCTGATGATCGGACTGGCCAGTTGGTGGCTGCTGGCTTCATTGGGCCGCATTGCTGGCATCAGCGGCATCGCCGCCGCGCTATTGCCCGGACGCGACGCCCGGCCGGAACGAGCTTGGCAGGCTGCATTCATCGCGGGCCTGGTGCTGGGTGGTGCGCTCTGGGCCCGGTTGATGCCTACCCCAACCACAGCCCTGCGCCCCCTGCCGCTGCTGCTGATAGCCGGGTTTCTGGTCGGACTGGGCACGGTGATGGCCTCCGGCTGCACCAGCGGGCACGGCGTTTGCGGACTGGGCCGACGCTCCGTGCGCTCGCTGGCGGCCACCGCCACCTTCATGGGATCGGGTATGGCCACGGTGGCCATTTTGAAGCTGTTCCAAGCCTGAGGCTTTGCCCATCACCCCGGTGCCCGACATGAACACGCAATCCACACCCGCGACCCCATCCACCACAGACCCCGAGCTGTCGCGTCTGCCAGCCCTGCTGACGGCCGCCGCTGCCGGCCTGCTGTTTGCAGCGGGCCTCGCCCTATCTGGCATGACCCAACCCGCCAAGGTGATCGGATTTCTGAACCTGGGCGGCATCGCCAACGGCCAATGGGACCCCAGCCTGGCCTTCGTGATGAGCGGGGCGCTGATGGTCACCCTGATCGCCTTTGCCGTCACGCCCTCCAAGCCGATCCGGCCAGCGCGCCGCCCCTGGTTCGCCGACCGCTTTCAATTGCCCACGAGGCAGGACATCGACACCCTGCTGCTGCTGGGGTCGACCCTGTTCGGCATCGGTTGGGGGCTGGCGGGGTACTGCCCGGGCCCCGCCTTGAGCACCCTGCTGAGCGGCGGGCTGGACACCGCGGTCTTCGTGGCCGCCATGCTGGCCGGGATGGCCGTGGCACGCCGCTGGCTGCGCTGACGCCACCCCCGGGGGTGACGGAGGTCGGCCGCTGGGGCTGACCCGCAGGTGACCGACAGGCCGCAGCAGCGCCGCTACGCTGCAAGCCCATGTTCCATCTGCACTTACCCACCCCATGAGCACCGCATTCACGCCCGGTCGCAACCGCGTGCTGGCCCACACCGGCGCCCGCGTCCCCATCATCCAGGCCCCCATGGGCTGGATCGCCCGCACCCCGCTGGCCTCGGCCGTGTCGCGCGCCGGCGGCTTGGGGGTGATCGAGACCTCGTCCGGCGAAACCGCCAACTGCCAGCAGGAGATCCGGCAGATGCTGGCTCTGGGCCTGCCCTTCGGCGTCAACCTGCCGATCCGCTTTCTGCAAGACGACGCCATGCTGCGCTTCGTGTGCGACAGCGGGGTGCGCTTTGTCACCACTTCGGCCGGCAGCCCGGCCAAGTTCATCGCCCCCTTGAAGAGCGCGGGCATCACGGTCTACCACGCCGTGCCCACGCTGGACACCGCACTCAAGTGCGTGGACGCCGGCATCGACGGCCTGGTGGTCGAGGGCGCCGAAGGCGGCGGCTTCAAGAACCCTGAAGAGGTGTCGACCCTGGTGCTGCTGCAGGCCATCCGGGCCCGGGTCGATGTGCCACTGGTTGCCGCGGGCGGCATCGTCGACGGGCGCGGCATGGCTGCCGCCTTCGCCCTGGGGGCCGAGGCCATCCAGATGGGGACGCGCTTTGTGTGCTGCGCCGAAAGCCCGGTGCATGCCAATTACAAGAACGCCATCGTGGAGTCCCGCGAGACCGGCACCTGGGTGCTCAACAAAAAGGCCTCGCCTTGCATCCGAGCACTCAAGTCCGAACGCACCCGGGTGATCCACGAGGAGGGATTGATGCCCGCCGACACCTTCAAGGGCCTGCAGCAGGTCTATTTTGGGGGCGACATGGAAGCCGCCCCGGCCCTGGCCGGCCAGAGCGTGGGCCTGATCGACGGCGTCAAGACGGCGCAGGAGATCATCGATGAGACCCTGCGCGGCTTCGAAGAGATCACCGCCCGACTGGGCGCCATGAGCCAGCAACGCCACTTCGGCTGAAGCGGGCTGAGACTTTCAGAAACCCCATTCACAGGAGACAACACCATGAACACCAGCGAACTCTTCTCGCTCAAAGGCCGCACCGCCCTCATCACCGGTGGCTCACGCGGCATCGGCCGCATGATCGCGGCGGGCTTCATTGCCCAGGGCGCACGCGTCTACATCTCGGCGCGCAAGGCGACGGCCTGCGACGCCACGGCCGCCGAACTGGCCCAGGCCGGGCATTGCGTGTCGCTGCCCGCCGATGTGTCCAGCGTGGAAGGCGCCAAGGCCCTGGCCGCCGCCTACGGGCAGCATGAGGGCTCGCTCGACATCCTGGTCAACAACGCCGGCGCCGCCTGGGGAGCCCCGTTTGATGAGTTTCCCGAAAGCGGCTGGGACAAGGTGGTCGACCTGAACTTGAAGGCCCCCTTCTTCCTGACCCAGGCGCTGGCCCCCTTACTGCGCCAGGCGGCTCAGCAGCGCGCGGCCAAGGTGATCAACATCGCCTCGATCGACGGCATCTCAGTCAACCCGCTGGAGACCTACTCCTACGCCGCCAGCAAGTCAGGCCTGATCCACCTGACCCGCCGCATGGCCCTGCGCCTGATCGAGGACAACATCGTGGTCAACGCCATCGCCCCGGGCGCTTTTGCCTCAGAGATGAACCGCGACGCCCGTGACAACGGCGAGGCCGTGTCGGCCCGCATTCCGGCACGCCGCATCGGCACCGACGAAGACATGGCCGCCGCGGCCATCTACCTGGCCTCACGGGCGGGCGACTATGTGGTGGGGCACACCCTCACGGTGGACGGTGGGGTGACGATCGCCCGGGGGTGAGATGGAAGGGCGCCGGACCGGCGCCCCCTGTTCAGGGCTTGACGAACTTCAGCAGGAAGCCGTCCGTGCGCTGGCCATCTGGCGCTGACTTCTGATCCCGTGGGTCGGCCGGATTGCGGTAGATTTCGCTGGCGGCCACAAATCGGAAGCCAGCGGCCTCGACCTCCTGGCGCACCAGGGCTTCTTCAACGCGATGCAGGCTGCTCGACTCCGTGATGCCGGTTCCGGCGCGCCCGGCGTGGTCAGCAATGACATAGACGCCGCCCGGCTTCAGACCTGCAAAAATGGCCTGGTTCAGGCTGGTGCGGTCCACCCCCCAGTGCCCCAGGTCGTGGTAATTGAACATGAAAGTCACCAGATCCAGCCCCTTGCGGGTGGCAGCATCGGGGACAGGAGACTCAAAAGGCAGCACGACAGGTTCAAGCGCGCCCAACTGAGACTGGCGGGCTCGCTGCAGCAAGGCGGCAAAGGAGCGTGTGCGGGCCGGCTCCGGCCCGGCCCTGAAACCGGCGGTGCCTGCCTGAGGCGCCTCGTTCTTGCCATCTGCCGGCGGCGCACTTTGGCCATAGACACGCCCGGTGGCACCCACACTGCGAGCCAGCAACTCGCTGGTGTAGCCGCCCCCGGCATTCAGATCAAGCACCTGCATTCCGGGACGCACACCCATGAACGCCAGCAGTTTCTCCGGTTGACGCACCGCGTCCAGTTTCCGGTCTTCGGCTGAGCGATCCGGGTTGGCGACAATGGCCGCAATCGACGTGGAATTCAAGGCGCCGGGCACACCGTTGGCACCAGGGCCGGCGCAAGCGGCCAAGGTCAAAACGAGAGAAGCCCCCGCGGCACGAGCAATCAAGGTTCGGGTCAGTTTCATAACGATTCTCAGTTTGGACGACACAAAAAATGGGCAGATACCCAGGATCAAAAAAAGTTCACCACCACGGCGTTGCTTGCCACAGAGCCACCAGCAAGGGCATCAACACCGCCGTGGCCACCCCGTTGAGCCCCATGGCCAAGGCAGAAAATGCCCCAGCCGTCTCATGCACCTGCAAGGCCCGGGCGGTCCCGATGGCGTGAGCCGAAATGCCCACGGCAAAGCCCCGTACCGCCGGGTCATGCACGCCGACCCAGTTCAGCAACGGGCGAGCCATGATGGCCCCGCTGATGCCCGTCACCGCCACAGCCACCGCAGCCAACGAGGGCAGCCCGCCCCAGCGCTCGGCCAATGCCATGGCAATGGGCATCGTGGCCGATTTGGGCATCAGCGAAAGCAAGGTCTCGCGCGAGCCCCCCAGCGCCCAGGCGATGGCCACAGCCGACACCATGGCCGTGACCGACCCCGCCAACAACGCCACCAGAACCGGGCGCCAGATTCGTTTGAGGCGCTCAAGCTGTCCAAACAAAGGCACGGCCAGCGCCACAGTGGCCGGACCGATCAGGAAGTGGACAAACTTGGCGCCCTCAAAATAAGTGGGGTATGGCGTGCCAGTGGCCCACAACACGGCAATCACCAGGCTGACAGAGGTCAGCACCGGAATCAGCCAGGGCTTGTGCCCCGAACGCCGGTAGAGCGCCACCGCCCCCAGGTAGGCCAGCAGGGTCAACGCCAACCACAACAAGGGCGAGCGGCCCAGGAAAACCCAGATCTCGAACAGACCGCCGGGGTTCATGCGCCCTCCTCAGGGAACTCATCTGCCAATGGCTGGTCACTGCGCCGCAGCATCCAACGCAAGGTCAAGGCTGTCACCACCAGCGTCACGGCCGCGCCGCCAACACCCGCCGCCAGAAACGGCAACCACTCGTGGGCGACTCGGCCAAAGTGCATCATCACGCCGGCCACCGCAGGGATGAACAACAGCATCAGGTGCTGCAACAGCCCGCCAGAGGCCTGGCGCAGCCCTTCGGGCACCGTACCCCGCCACATCAGCCAGCCCGCCAGAATCAGCATGCCCAGCAGCGGCCCGGGCAGAGGCAGGTGCAGCCAGAACACCAGGCCCTCGCCCAGCAGCTGCATCAAAAACAAAAGCGTCAGTCCGTGAATCATGGTGGGATCTCCAGTCGGCCCGGGGGGTCGCCATTGTCATGCAAGGCGGCCGCAGCTGCAGAGGCAAGCGTCACGCGCACCCTCACCAACGGGGCAAGGCGCCCAGGCGCAGCTGCTGACGGCGTTCGGCGTGGTCGGGCACCACTGCGGCCACCGTGTCCCAGAAGCGGGGGCTGTGGTCCATCACGCGCAGGTGGGCCAGCTCGTGCACCACCACGTAATCGATCACGGGCAGGCTGAAATGGATCAGGCGCCAGTTGAGCCGAATGCTGCCGTCAATGCGGGCGCTGCCCCAACGGGTGCTGGCATTGCTCAGGGCCAGCTTGTTCCACTGCACGCCCAGTTGGGGCGCGTAATGGTCGAGCCGCTGCGCGAACAAGGCCTTGGCCTCTCGCATCAGGCAGGCCTGAACGGCATCCTTGATCTGGCTGGCTTCCGCCTGAGGCGGCAGGCCCAGGCTCAGCAGGTGGCGCACGCCTTGCTCGGCTGCGGCCTCAGGGGCCAGGCGGTGCAACATGCCGCCCGCCAGAGCCCCCGGCTGCAGGCGCACACGCAGAGGTTCGCCCAGAAACGGCAGCTCGGCCCCATCGGCCCAGGCCACGCTGGCAGAGGCCTGACGGGATTGGCGTTCGCGCGCCTCGTCGAGCTTGCGCACGATCCAGGCGCTTTTGGTACGCAGAGCAGCGTCCACCTCGGCCTGAGACACCCAGCGCGGCGCCCTCACCACCAGGCCCTCGGACCCGACGACAAAACCGATGCTGCGCCGACGTGCCCGCTCAAAGCGGTAGGCCACCCAGCTGCCTTGCAGTTGCAACTCGCGGTTGGCCTGCGGATGGCGAAAGCTCATGGGTGTGATCACCTCGGTCAGCGGGGCCGCAGGCGGGCCGACGGGACCAGGGGCCGACGGGATGGGGCGCGCTGGCTCGAACAGCTGAGGATCCGGCTTCGGCGTCGGCTTGGGCCGTCGGGGTGGCGCGGCCCTGCGCTTGGGCGGCGCAGAGGGGGCCGCCGGCGTCGGCTCACGCTCGAACAGGTCGAGCGTGAATTGCAGCAGTCGGTTCATGGCCCCCGGCACGCGTGTGCTCAGCCCTGGGCGGGCGGGTAGGCCTCGGGGTCCAGGCGTCGCATTTCAGCCTCGATCCAGGCTTCGACCTCGCGCATCAATTCGTCGGGCTGGCGCCCTGCCGAAGGGATGGGTTTGCCAATCGACACATCCACCACACCCGGGTGCTTGATGAAGGCCTTGCGCGGCCAGCACTTGGCCGAGGTCACGGCAATCGGGATCACCGGCGCGCCCGTCTCGATGGCCAGACGGGTGCCACCGCTCTTGTACTGGCCTTTCTGGCCGCGGGGCGTGCGCGTGCCCTCGGGGAACATGATGATCCAGATGCCCTGCGCGAGCAGGCGCTTGCCCTGCGCCACCACCTTGTTGAAGGCCTGGGCGCGCTGGCTGCGGTCGATGTGGATCATGTCGAGCCGGCCCATGGCCCAGCCGAAGAAAGGCACATACAGCAGCTCTTTCTTGAACACATAGGCCAACGGGTGCGGCATCAGTGTGGGCATCAGAAAGGTCTCGAAGGTCGACTGGTGCTTGACCAGCAGAATGGCCGGGCTGGTCTCGCCCTGCGGCAGGTTTTCGCGTCCGCTCACCCGCACCTCAATGCCCATCAGCACGCGGGCCCCCGCCACGGCCCAGCCCAGCCAGCGCACCGCCATCCACCACAGCGGGGTGCCGCGGCGCCACAGCGAGGCCACCAACATGATCAGGGCCCAGGGCACCACGGTGACCATCATCCACAGGGTGTGCAAAAGGGAGCGCAGCAGGTGCATGGGTAGGGCCTTGTTGAAAACAGAGGGCGGCTCAGGCCGCCACGCGCTGGCGCTCGGCATCGCGCGCGATCAGGTGATCGGCAAAGACGCCCACGTCGGCGTGCACGCGGGTGCCTGGCGGAAAGGTGTCGGGCAGGGACCGGTCGCGCCATTCGGCGCCCAGGCCGGTGAGCACCAGGTGCGGTTCGCAACCCGCCGCATACCCGGCCTGCAGATCGCGCAGGCTGTCACCCGCCATGGGCACGCCCTGCAGGCTGATGCCATAGCGATCGGCAATCTGCTCGAACAGCCCGGGAGAAGGCATGCGGCACCGGCACTCCTCGTCGGGCGCATGGGGGCAGAAGAACACCGCCTCGACACGGCCGCCGGCAGCGGCCAACAGCTTGTGCATCTTGGCGTGCATGGCATTGACCTGGGCCATGTCGAACAGGCCGCGTCCCAGGCCGGCCTGGTTGGACACCACCACCACCTGAAAGCCAGCGTGGTTGAGCCGAGCAATCGCCTCCAGCACCCCGGGCAGAGGCAGCCACTCCTCCGGGCTCTTCACGAAGTCGTCGCTGCTTTCGTTGATGGTGCCATCGCGGTCGAGAATGACGAGTTTCATGGGGAGCATCCTGGGGGTGGCGTGGGTTTGGCGTGGGGGCTCAGCTGGCCAGCCGGGACAGGTCGGCCACGCGGTTCATGGCGTCGTGCAAGGTCTTGAGCAGGCCCAGGCGGTTCAGGCGCAAGTCCAACTCTTCGGCATTCACCATCACGCCTTCGAAGAAGGCATCGACCGGGGTGCGCAAGGCCGCCAGGGTCTGCAGAGAGGCTGTGTAGTCGCCGGCATCGAACTGGGCCTTGGCCTGCGGTGCAGTGGCTTGCAGGGCCGCGTACAAAGCCTGCTCAGCGGCTTCCTTGAGCAGCACCGGGCTGACGTGGGCATCCACCTCGCCCGCCTTTTTGAGGATGTTGCTGACGCGCTTGTTGGCCGCAGCCAGGGCGGCCGCCTCGGGCAGCTTGGCAAAGGCACGCACGGCCTCCAGGCGCTGGGCCACATCGGACAGGCGCTCAGGGCGCAGCGCCAGCACGGCATCCACCTCCTGGGCGCTGAAGCCTTGCTCACGCAGGCTGCCGGCCAAGCGGTCGTAGATGAAGTCGGCCAGAGCGGCGCTGGCATCACTGATCTTGTCGCCAAAGGCGGGCACAGCGCTTTGCAGCAGGGTGCCCAGGGCCAGCGGCAACTGGTTCTCGATCAACAGGCGCACCACGCCCAGGGCATGGCGGCGCAGCGCAAACGGGTCTTTGTCGCCGGTGGGCAGGTTGCCGATGCCGAACATGCCGGTCAAGGTTTCCAGCTTGTCGGCCAGGGCCACCACCACGCCCACGGTGCCGCGCGGCAAGGTGTCGCCCGCGAAGCGGGGCTTGTAGTGGTCCTCGATGGCGTCGGCCACGGCTTCGGGCAGACCGTCGTTGAGGGCGTAGTAACGGCCCATGGTGCCCTGCAGCTCAGGGAACTCGCCCACCATGTCGGTCACCAGATCGGTCTTGGCCAGTTGGGCAGCCAGATCGGCCTGCGCCACCAGGGTGGCGTCACCCAACTGGGCAGCAATCGCCTGAGCAATCGCGCGCACACGCTCCACGCGCTCGCCCTGGGTGCCCAGCTTGTTGTGGTAGACCACCTTGCCCAGACCCTCGACCCGCGAGGCCAGGGTCTTCTTGCGGTCCTGGTCAAAGAAGAACTTGGCGTCAGCCAGGCGCGGGCGCACCACGCGCTCGTTGCCGCCGATCACGGCGCTGGCATCGGCCGGGCTGATGTTGCTGACCACCAGGAACTGGTGCGTCAGCTTGCCGGCGGCGTCAAGCAGCGGGAAATACTTCTGATTGGCCTTCATGGTCAGGATCAGGCATTCTTGCGGAACCCCCAGGAACTGGGTTTCGAAGGCGCAGACCAGCACATTGGGGCGTTCGACCAGGGCAGTCACCTCGTCGAGCAGCGCGTCGTCTTCGATGGGGCGCACGCCGTTGCCCACCTGGGCCGCTGCCGCTGCCAGTTGGCTCACGATCTCGGCACGGCGCTCGGCAAAGCTGGCGATCACCGCGCCATCGCGACGCAGGGTGTCGGCGTAGGCGTCGGCGTGTTCGATGGTGACCACGGGCTTGGCGGCCTCAAAACGGTGGCCCAGGGTGGTGTTGCCCGACTTCAGGCCCAGCACCTTGAGCGGCACCACGCTGCTGCCGTGCAAGGCGATCACCCCATGCGCCGGGCGCACAAAATGCACGCTGCTCCAGCCGGGCAGTTCGCAATCGGTCTCCAGCTGGTAGGTCATGACCTTCGGAATCGGCAGCTTGGCCAGCGATTCTTCCAGCGCCTTTTGCAAACCCACATCGAGCGTGGCGCCATTGACCACGCTGTCATAGAACAGGGCTTCGGCCTTGCCGTCCGGGGCGCGCTTGAGGCCGGCCACGGCTGAGGCATCGGCGCCCAGGGCGGCCAGCTTCTTGAGCAGGGCCGGGGTGGGGTTGCCAGCGGCATCCAGCCCCACGCTGACAGGCATCAGCTTTTGCTGCACGGCCCGGTCGGCCGCTTTGGCGGCCACGTGGGTGATGTGCGCCGCCAGGCGACGTGGCGAGGCAAAGGCGGTGGTCACGCTGTCGGCAGCGGCCAGGCCCTGGGCCTTGAGTTGCTCGGCCAGCACGCCGGCAAAGGCCTCGCCCAACTTCTTGAGTGCCTTCGGGGGCAACTCTTCGACAAACAGTTCTACCAGAAGATTTTGTTGGCTCATGATGTCTTGTACTCCCGCTCAGGCGGCCTTCTTGGCCATCTGTTCAACCCACTCGCGCGGGGCCATGGGGAAACCCAGGCGCTCGCGGCTCTCGTAATAAGCCTGGGCCACAGCGCGGGCCAGGTTGCGGATGCGGCCGATGTAGGCAGCACGCTCGGTGACCGAGATCGCACCCCGGGCATCCAGCAGGTTGAAGGTGTGGGCGGCTTTGAGCACCTGCTCATAGGCCGGCAGCGCCAGTTGCTGCTCCATCAGGTACTTGGCCTGCTTTTCGTGGGCGCCAAAGGCCGTGAACAGAAACTCGGCATCGCTGTGCTCGAAGTTGTAGGTGGACTGCTCCACCTCGTTCTGGTGGTACACATCCCCATAGCTCAAGGTGTCGGTCCACTTGAGGTTGTAGACGTTGTCCACGCCCTGCAGGTACATGGCCAGACGCTCCAGGCCGTAGGTGATCTCACCGGTGATGGGCTTGCAATCAATGCCGCCGACTTGCTGGAAATAGGTGAACTGGGTCACTTCCATGCCGTTGAGCCAGACCTCCCAGCCCAGGCCCCAGGCACCCAGCGTAGGGTTTTCCCAGTCGTCTTCGACAAAGCGGATGTCGTTCTTCTTGAGGTCGAAGCCCAGTGCCTCCAGGCTGCCCAGGTACAACTCGAGGATGTTGCTCGGGGCCGGCTTGAGCACCACCTGGTATTGATAGTAGTGCTGCAGGCGGTTGGGGTTCTCGCCATAGCGGCCGTCCTTGGGGCGGCGGCTGGGCTGCACGTAGGCCGCCTTCCAGGGCTCAGGGCCCAGGGCGCGCAGGAAGGTGGCGGTGTGCGAGGTGCCTGCGCCCACTTCCATGTCGTAGGGCTGCAGCAGCGCGCAGCCCTGGGCGTCCCAGTAGGACTGCAGCTTCAGAATGATTTGCTGAAAGGTCAACATGACGTTGGGCCCCGGTGGACCGGGGTCTGGACAAAAGGGGTGGATGGGGCCGGCGTGGCTGCATGGGAAGCAGGCACTTGCGCAGCAAACCCGTGATTTTACGGCCCACCGGGCCTGCATGCCTGGGGCGACCACGGTGCAAGCCGCGACACAGCGCCGCAGGACGAGCCCTCCAATGTAAAAGGGGTACGAATTGACACCAAGCCCATGCAAAATACCCCCCAGAAGTGAGCAAAGCCGATGCACACATGCCCAGGGGGCCGTCGGACACCTCAACAACACACGGAATCCGACAAGATGAAAGCTAACCTCGTTCGATGGGGCCTGGCCCTGGGCGTCGCCGCCTTGCTGAGTGCCTGCGGTGGCGGCAATGGCAGCGGCGCAGTGGCAGAACGCCAATTGCCCACCACCGCCCTGGGCACCCCGGTGGACAGCTTCACCCCCGCCGCGGCCAAATCTGCAGAGCTGAACAGCGACTACACCCTGAGCACCAACGACCCGGCCCCCAGCTACAAGGTGAGCCTGGGCAGTGCCGGCACCGAGGTCGCCAAACTGCAAACCACTGTTGACATCCGCAGCATCGGACAAGCGCCCCAGATCGGTCTGGGCCGCAAGATTGCCGAACTGGATTCCGCCAGCACCTTTGCCAGCCGCCTGCAATGGACACCGAACAGCGACGGCAGCCAGCGCGCCGCCATCCGTTTTGTCTCCAGCGGCGCCGCCGGCACCCGGCTGATGCTGGAGGTGGGCCACATCGACGCTCGCACCAAACTGCGCTTTTATGCGCAAGGTGCCAGCACCGCCACTGAAGTCACCGGCACCCAGGTGATCGACGCCTTGGCCGTCAACGAGCTCAGCCAGGCCGGCGCCAGCGGCAACCACCTCTACTTTGCCCCCTATGTGGAAGGCGAAGACCTGACGATGCAGATCGAGCTGCCCGCTGGTGTGGCCACTTCGACACTGCAAATCAATGTGCCGCAGTTGTCGCACCTGTTCCAGTCACCCACGGCCGCCAAACTCACGCTGAAGATCAACAACTCGGGCAGTTGCGAAGTCGACGTGGCCTGCAACAGCGACTGGAGCAGCACCGGTAACAGCGTGGCACGACTGCTGTTCTCCGATGCCAGCACTGGCAGCAGCTACCTGTGCTCCGGCACCCTGCTGAACGACCGGGCCAGCAGCACCACCCCCTACCTGCTCACCGCCAACCATTGCATCTCGACCCAGACCGTGGCAAGCACCCTGCAAACCTTCTGGTTCTACCGCGCCTCGGCCTGTGGCAGCGGCACGCTTTACAGCGGCAGCAAGACTGTGACCGGCGGCGCCACTTTGCTTTACGCCAGCAGCACCAGCGATACATCGTTCCTGCGGATGAACAACACCCCCCCGGCCGGCGTGAACTACGCCGGCTGGTCACCCACGCTGCCGGGCACGGGCACCAGCATCGGCGGCGTCCATCACCCCTCGGGTGACCTGCAAAAGGTCAGCACGGGGAGCACCACCGGTTATGCCACTTGCACCATGGTCTCTGGCTCCACGACTTTTTCGTGCAGCTTCACCTCCACGTCCAGCAGCGCCACCACCCACATCCGAGTGGGCTGGAGCAGCGGAGTCACCGAGGGCGGCAGCAGCGGCTCGGGCCTTTTCATCACCAGCGGCAGTTCCAAATACCTGGTGGGCCAATTGTCGGGCGGTAGCTCGACCTGCACCAATCCCACGGCCAATGACGTCTACGGTCGCTTTGATCTGGCCTATTCCGCGGCGCTCTACAAGTGGCTGGACAACGCCACCACCCGCATTCCGGTCTACCGCTTCTACAACTCAAGCAGCCGCGTTCACTTCTTCACGGCCAGCACCTCTGACCGCGACTACGTGATCAACAACATCCCACAGTACGCCTATGAAGGCATTGCCTTCTACTCGTATGCCGCTTCGGCCACCGGTCTGAGCCCCGTCTACCGCTACTACAACCCAACCAGCAATGGGCACTTCTACACCGCCAGCACCACGGACGTGAGCTACATCGCGGCCAACCTCACCCCCCCATTTGTGGCCGAAGGGATTGGCTGGTACTCGCAAACCAGCAGTGATGGCACCAGTGCCCCGGTGTACCGCTTCTACAACTCGGCCACGAACGCGCACTTCTACACGATCAGCGCCAGTGATCGCGCTTTCATCAACGCGAACCTGCCGACCTACCACGATGAGGGCATCGCCTTCTACAGTTGGACCAGTCAGTAATAACGAAGAGGCTCAGTGCCGTTCACCGATCAGCCGGCTGCGGGACAAACGTTCACGCTGCCTGGCCCAAAGTACGCCCCCCAGGCAAATCAACCACAGCGGCGCCAGCCCCAGGCGTGACACCCACCAGGCATAGGGCGTGATGCCCCAACCACCCTGGTCGGCACTCACGCCCCTGCCCTGCACCACGCCTTGCAGCACGCCCCGGCTCACCGGGGGCAACTGGGCCGTCACCCGGCCGCGGTGGTCGATGATGGCGGTGGCGCCGGTGTTGGTGGCCCGCACCATGGGGCGTGCGAACTCCAGTGCCCGCAGGCGGGAGATGTTCAGGTGCTGGTCAATCGCCACGCTGTCGCCAAACCAGCCGATGTTGCTCACGTTGACAAAGACCGTGGGCGCCTGGGTGGGGTCGCGAAAACGCAGGCCCAGCTCTTCGCCAAACAAATCCTCGTAGCAGATGTTCGGGGCCAGACGCTGCCCCTGCCAGGACATGGAGGGCTGCCCCACGGCCCCGGCGTTGAAATCGCCCAAGGGCATGTCCATCAGGGCCACAAACCAGTGGAACATCGGCGGGATGAACTCGCCAAACGGCACCAGATGGTGCTTGTCGTAGGCGTACAGCCGGGACTCACCAGGCCTCAGGCCCAGCACTGAGTTGGTATACCCCTCGCGCTGGTTGCCCAGGGGCACACCGATCAGGGCCGCCTGGGGCGGCCCGTTCTCTGCAGGCCCAGGCCTCTGTGGCCCCACGCCATACCGCTCCAACAGGCCCTCCCAATAGCCCGCGGGCAGTTGCTCGGGCAGCAGGGGCAGCGCGGTCTCCGGGGCCACGACCAGCGAGGCCTGATTGGCCATCAACTGCGCGCGGTACCAGGCCAGGGCCATGGGCACCCCTGAGCCGGCCTGAAATTTCTCGTCCTGCGGAATGTTGCCCTGCAACAGACTGACTTCCAATGGGGCCGACGAGGCCGCCTGCTCAGGCGCAGGCACCCAGCAGAGCAGCGCCCCAAGCCCCAGCAGCAGCATCTGCACCGGCCATTTCCGCCGAGGCAGGCTGGCCAGCCCGGCCGCCCAGGCCGTCACCACCGCCCCGGTGCCATACACCCCCACCCAAGGGGCCAGCCAGCGGGCAGCACCGTCTACCTGGGCATAGCCCCCGGCGCCCCAGGGAAAGCCCGTGAACCAATGCCCGCGCAGGAGTTCGGCCAGGGTCCACAAGGCGGCAAACAGGCCGGCCGACGCCAGCGGGCCCAGTGCGAGGCGACGGCGCCAACGCACATAAAGACCTGCCGCGACGGTGTAGTAGCTGCCCAGAAAAGCCGCCAGCCCCAACACGGCCAGCACGGCCAACGGCGCATCCAGCCCGCCATAGACCGCCATCGAGATGTACAACCACCAAAAGGTGCCGGCCAGCCAGCACAGGGCAAACACCCCGCCAAGCCAGGCGCCGTGCCGGGCGCTGGGCGCCCGGTTGAGCAGACCGACCAGGGCCGCCAACGACAGGGCCTGCAAGGTGCCCAAGGCCTGCCCCCCCCAGGGCCAGGCCAGCGACAGGGCTTGCATCAACCCGGCCAGGCCCGCACAGACCCAGGCGGCCCAGGTCGGCCGCATGCGACCGCTCAAGCCCTTCATGCGGGGCTGGCGCCGTCCGCCTGGGGCGTGACCTTGAACCAGCGCACAGCGCCGCCCTTGGTGTGTTGCACCACGAACTTCAGGCCGGCCAGCTCGAAGTGCTCGCCGCGCCGGGGCACATGGCCCAGCTCATGGGCGATCAGGCCGCCGATGGTGTCGAAGTGCTCGTCGGCATCGCGGCTTTCGATCTGCACACCAAAGGCCTCGGCCACACGCTCGATCGGCGTGTCGCCGCTCACACGGTAGCTGCGATCGGCCAGGCCGAAGATGTCACCTTCGTCTTCGGCGATGTCAAATTCATCCTCGATCTCGCCCACGATCTGCTCCAGTACATCTTCGATGGTGATCAGACCGGCCACCCGCCCGAACTCGTCGATGACGATGGCCAAATGGTTGCGATTGCCGCGAAACTCGCGCAACAAGTCATTGAGACCTTTGCTTTCAGGCACAAAAACGGCCGGCCTGAGCAGCGCCCGGAGGTTGAGTTCAGGGGCCCGCTGCAGCTTGAGCAGGTCTTTGGCCATCAGGATGCCGATGATGTTGTCGGGCTCGCCGCTGTACACCGGGAAACGGGAATGCGCCGTTTCAATCACCTGGTGCAGCAGTTCCTCGTAGGGAGAATCGATGCTGAGCCGGTCCATGCGCGGCGTGGCGAGCATGACATCGCCGGCCGTCAAGTCGGCCATGCGGATCACGCCTTCGAGCATCACGCGCGACTCGGCGCCTATGACCTGGTTGTCCTCGGCATCGGTGAGGGCATCCAGCAATTCGTCACGCGAGTCGGGCCCGGGACGGATGAATTCGGCAACTTTTTGCAGAAAAGAGCGCTTGTCTTCCTTCTCGGAAGCGCGCGCTGGGTGAGGGTCGGACACAGCCTGGTGCGCAAAACGTGCGGTAGTGAGTAAGCCTCAAGGATAGCGGATTGATGTGACAGCCGGCCAACAGGACCGGCCGCCAACCCGTCACTGGGTGAACCTCACTGGGCGGACTGGTGCCGCCCCTGGCGCACGCCGCGGCGGATTTCCTGCACGCTGGCCAGCGTTTCACGGAACTGCTTGGCCTGGACTTTGAGCCGGTAATCCAATTCAGCAAACTGCTGCTCAACAATCTCGGCCACCCTGGAATCCAGGCTGGCAGGTGGCAGCTTGAGGTGAGCCTCGGACTCGGAGCCATCACGCACCACCGTCGCGCCAGCATTGCGGGCGATCTTCAACATGGCTGTGTTCTCGCTCAGGGCGTGGATGAACATCAGGCTCACGCCTTCGTTGCGTGCATGCATCACGGCCCGGTCAAACAAACGCGCACCAAATCCGCGGCCACGGGCTTGCTTGAGCACCGACACCCCAAATTCGGCACAACTGGCCGACTTGGGATCGGTCGAGAAGGCCAGATGCGCCATGGCGATCAACTCAAGCCGACGGTTGTAAATGCCAAAGATCTCATCACGCTCGAAATCAAGCTGATCCACGTAGCGCTGCACCTGCTCGTCGCTGGCGGCGTAGCCAAAGCGCAGGTAACGGTCTTGCGGCTCCAGGGCCAGCAGGTGGGCCGCAATGCGGGAGCGGTAGCTGGGGCCCAGTGAACGAATGGGCACCAGCACGGGCGACGGGCCCGAGGCTTCGGAGCCCGAAGGTTGGGCCAGGGTGAAATGAAACAGATCACGCCCCGCTTGCAGCGAAGACCGGATCCAGTTGGAAGGGGCTAACATGGGCTGAACTATAAGGGTTTTCCCCTATAACCCAAAATCCACCCCATTCAAGCCCTGCGGGGATGAAGGTTATCCCTCATCCAGCACCGTTCGTCAGACAGGCAAGGCCGTGGTCGCCTTGACGCGGTCCAGCACGAAGCTGGTCTTGCAATCCTGCACGCTGGGGTGCTTGAGCAAGCTTTCGAGCACAAAGCGACGGTAGTGCGCCATGTCGGCCACCACCACCCGCAACAGAAAATCCATCTCGCCCGTGAGCGCCGCGCACTCGACCACCTCAGGCCAAGTCTGCACACTGGCCCGGAACAGGTCCATGGGGTTGCGTTTGTGGCTTTCCGTGTGCTTCTCAAGCCGAACATTGAGGTAGGCCGTCAGACCCAGCCCCACCGCCTCGGGCTGCACCAGCGCCACATAGCGGTCGATCACGCCGCTGTCTTCAAGCCGCCTGACCCGGCGCAACACCGCGCTGGCCGACAAGCCCACGGCCTCGGCGATCTGATCGTAAGTGGCGCGACCATCCGCCTGCAGACTGCGCAAAATCTGCCGATCCAGCTTATCCAATGCTTCCATGGCTTTTATTTTGCAGGATTCTTGCAAATTGACGGATGTCACGGCCAAAGAATGCAGAAAAACTGCTGGGCCCGCCCCCTACAGTCAATCGCTTCAAGACCTCACTCATGGATGGAGACAGACCGATGAATGCCCCCCTGCCCGCCAGCGCCACGTCCACCGTGGCCCCCTTCACCCCTTGGGACAACCCCATGGGCACCGACGGCTTTGAGTTCATTGAATACGCGGCCCCCGATCCGGTGGCCATGGGCCTGGTGTTTGAACGCATGGGCTTTCGCCCGGTGGCTCGGCACCGCCACAAGAACGTGACCCTGTACCGTCAGGGGGAGATCAACTTCATCATCAACGCCGAACCGGATTCGTTTGCCCAGCGCTTTGCGCGGCTGCACGGCCCCAGCGTGTGTGCGATTGCCTTCCGGGTGCAGGACGCCAAGGCCGCCTACGAACGCGCCGTCGGCCTGGGTGCCTGGGGCTATGCCGGCGTGGCAGGCCCGGGCGAGCTGAACATCCCCGCCATCAAGGGCATTGGCGACAGCCTGATCTACCTGGTGGACCGTTGGCGCGGCAAGAACGGCGCCCAGCCAGGCGCCATCGGCAACATCGGCTTCTTTGACGTCGACTTCGAGCCTCTGCCCGGCCTGAGCACCGAAGAAGCCCTGGCCCCCCACGGCGTGGGCCTGACCTACATCGACCACCTGACGCACAACGTGCACCGGGGGCGCATGCATGAATGGGCCGACTTCTATGAGCGCCTGTTCAACTTCCGCGAGGTCAAGTACTTCGACATCGAAGGCCAGGTGACCGGCGTGAAGAGCAAGGCCATGACCAGCCCCTGCGGCAAGATCCGCATCCCGATCAACGAAGAGGGCAAGGACAAGCCTGGCCAGATCCAGGAATACCTGGACATGTACCGCGGCGAAGGCATCCAGCACATCGCCATGGGCTCGGACAACCTCTACGCCACCGTCGATGGCCTGCAGGCCAACCAGGTGCGGCTGCTCGACACCATCGACACGTACTACGAACTGGTGGACAAGCGCATCCCGGGCCACGGCGAAGACTTGGCAGAGCTGCATCAGCGCAAGATCTTGATCGATGGCAAGAAGGACGCCCTGCTGCTGCAGATCTTCAGCGAAAACCAACTGGGCCCGATCTTTTTCGAGTTCATCCAGCGCAAGGGCGATGACGGCTTCGGCAATGGCAATTTCAAGGCCTTGTTCGAATCCATCGAACTCGATCAGATGCGGCGCGGGGTGATCTGAGGCCCCCACGGGCGTGCACTTCGCGTCACTTCCTGCCCCCCTGGGGGGCCGCAGGCCGCCTTGGGGCGGCCCGGCGCCGGCCTGACAGCTTCGTTTAAAGCTCGCTGAATTCAGAAGGGGGCCTAACGGCCCCTTGGGAATGCCGCCACGCCTCAATCCATCGCTTTGATCAAGGCCATCACCCGGGCTCGCACGCCAGGGTCAGTCCCCAGGGCGACGTGGGGGATGCCGGGCACGAAGTGGGCCTGGGCGCCGGGCAGGGTGGCGGTGTGGGCCGGGAAGACGATGTTGTCGCAGTTCGAATAGAAACAACTGAAGGCGGCGGCGCGTTCGGGCGGCTCTTGGGCGGCCAGGGCTTGCAGCCAGGGGCTGGCCCGGCGCATCTGGCGCCCATTGGCCGTGTGGGCCCAGCGGGCCAGCCAGGTGCCCTGGTGCGGGGTGCCCAGGGTGATCACATGGTGCACACGGGCGGCTTCGCCGGGCCCTGCGCTGGCCCGCCACCAGGCGCGGGCCACCAGGCCGCCCATGCTGTGGGCCACGATGACGGGGGCACGGCCTGTGGCCTCGGTGAGGGCCGTCACGGCGCGCTCCACCTGCGCGGCATAAACATCGATCGAGCCGAAGGGGGGCTCCAGGCTGAGTGCCACGAAAGGCCGCCCCACCGCCGTGCAATGCTGCATCCACGGGGTCCAGACGCCCCGGTTGCAGAAATAGCCATGGATCAGCAGCACACCGCGCGGCCCGGGCTGGCAAGCGGGCGGAAGCCGATCGCTCAAGGCCTCGGCCTGAAAAGGCTGCCAGAGCCCGAACACGCGGCTGGAGGCCCGCACCTCGGTCACCCAGGCCTGCAGCACCTGCCACCAGGAGGCCCTGGGCGCCGGGTCGCGGCGGTTGACCTGCACCATGATCATGAACTCCAGGCCCAGGGCCAGCGGGTTCAGCGCCAGCAGCCCCAGCAGGGTGGCGGCGATCGCCCACGGCGATTGAGGCCACCACCACCCAACAGCACAAGCCACCAGCAGGACGCCCCAGCACAACATCATTCTTTGCAATCTGGCGATCATGGGCGGATCACCCCGGATGGATCTGATTTCATTCACCAATGATGGCACGCAGTGCATTGGGGGGCACAACGGTCTGTGGCTGTCGCCTCAGCGACGACTGAAGCCCCGCCCCTAGGACAAGCCCCGTAGCCACGCTTGCTGCGGTGCAGCCAAAATCGGGCGCCAAGGAGAGACATGATGGACAGAATCTGGTTGCAGCACTACCCGGCCGGCGTGCCCCAAACGATTGACCCCGAGCAATACCGTTCGGTCCCCCACCTGTTGGAGGAATCGTTCCGCAAATTTGCCGACAAGCCGTTTTCGGTTTGCATGGACGTGTGGATGAGCTACGGCGAGCTTGACACCCTGTCGGCGGCATTGGGCGCCTGGCTGCAATCGCGCGGCCTCGAACCCGGGGCCCGAGTGGCCATCATGCTGCCCAACATCCCGCAATTCGCGGTCACCATGGCGGCGGTGCTGCGCGCCGGCTACACCTGCGTCAACGTCAATCCGCTCTACACCGCACGCGAGCTGGAGCACCAGCTCAAGGACTCGGGCTCCACAGCCATCATCATTCTGGAGAACTTTGCCCACACCCTGCAGGCAGTGATCGACAAGACGCCGATCAAGCAGGTGGTGATGACCTCGATGGGTGACCTGCTGGGCGGCCTCAAGGGCGCTTGGATCACCTTTGCCGTGCGCCACCTGGCCAAGATGGTGCCGCCTTATCAGATCCCGCTGACGCCCGGCCGCAGCGTGGTGGCTTTCAGTCAGGCCCTGGCCGAGGGGCGCGGCCTGAAGCTGCAACCTGCCAGCAGCAACCTCGACTCGATCGCCTTTCTGCAGTACACCGGCGGCACCACCGGCCTGTCCAAGGGCGCCACCCTGACCCACCGCAACATTGTGGCCGCCACCCTGCAGGCCGATGCCTGGTTCAAACCGGCGCTGGCCCGCATTGGCGACCCGACCCAGATCAACGGCATTGCCGCCCTGCCGCTGTACCACATCTTCGCGCTGACCCTGTGCCTGCTGGCCATCCGCCAAGGCTCGCACCTGACGCTGATTCCCAACCCGCGCGACATCGGCAAATTCATCAAGGAGCTGAAGAAGCGCCCCTTCCACATGCTGCCGGCGGTGAACACGCTGTTCAACGCCCTGCTGCAGCACCCCGAGTTCAAGACCCTTGATTTTTCGCACCTGTGCATCTCGCAGGCCGGCGGCATGGCGGCGGCCGAGGGCACCGCCAAGGCCTGGCAGCAAGCCACGGGCTCGGCCATGATCGAAGGTTGGGGCATGAGCGAGACCTGCGCCATCGGCACCAACAACCCAGTCAACAGCACCGTGTTTTCAGGCTCGATCGGCCTGCCCCTGCCCAGCATCGACATTGCCATCAAGGACGACGCAGGCAACACCGTGCCGCAAGGTGAATCGGGCGAGATCTGCATCAAGGGGCCCAACGTGATGACGGGCTACTACCAGCAGCCCGCCGAGAACGCCAAGACCTTCACCAGCGACGGCTTCATGCGCACCGGCGATGTGGGCGTGATGGACGACAAGGGCTACACCCGCATCATCGACCGCAAGAAGGACATGATCCTGGTCAGCGGCTTCAATGTGTTCCCCAACGAACTGGAGCAAGTGATCTCGATGTGCCCCGGCGTGCTTGAATGTGCCGCCATCGGCGTGCCCGACGCCAAGCAGGGCGAATCGATCAAGGTCTTCGTGGTGCGCAGCGACCCGGCGCTGACCGAAGACGATGTGGCCCGCTACTGCCGCGAGAACCTCACCGGCTACAAGCACCCCAAGTACATCGAGTTCCGAACCGAGCTGCCCAAGACCAATGTGGGCAAGATCCTGCGGCGCGAGCTGCGCAGCAGCGCTGCGGCCCATTGAGCCTGAGGCATCCCATGGAGGGCCCCACCCTGCCCCCGGGCGTCAGCGTGTTCGAGCGCGGCTGGCTGTCGGCCAACAACATCCTGCTTGACGGGCCCGACGGGGCCACCTTGGTCGACACGGGCTACGCCAGCCACAGCGACCAGACGGTGGCCCTGGTCGAATCGACGCTGGGCCCGCGCCCCTTGGTGCAGTTGCTCAACACGCACCTGCACAGCGACCACTGCGGCGGCAATGCAGCGCTGCAGGCCCGATACCCGGGTTTGCAGACCTGGATCCCACCCGGCGAAGCCGAGGCCGTGCGCAGCTGGGACGAAAACCGACTGAGCTACCAGCACACCGGCCAGCAATGCCCGCGCTTCGGCTTTGACGGCCTGCTGCAACCCGATACCGAACGGGTGCTGGGCCTGCAGACCTGGCAGGTGCATGCGGCGCCAGGGCATGACCCGCACTCGGTGATCCTGTTCGAGCCCGCCAGCGCCACCCTGATCTCGGCGGATGCGCTCTGGGAAAACGGCTTTGGCGTGGTCTTCCCCGAACTCGACGGCGTGCCCGCCTTTGACGAAGTGGCCGCCACCCTGGACCTGATCGAGCGCCTGGCGCCCTGCACCGTGATACCGGGGCATGGCGCGGTGTTCCACGACGTGACGAGCGCACTGGCCACGGCACGCCGACGGCTGGACGGCTTTGTGCGCACCCCTGAGCGCCACCAGCAATACGCCACCAAGGTGCTGCTGAAGTTCAAGCTGCTCGAGTGGCAGGAGATCAGCCTCACCGAGTTGCGCCAATGGATGGAGCACACCCCCTACATGGCCGAAGCCGCCAGGCACGGTGGGGGCACCTCCGCGCAGGCCTGGCTGTCCGACCTGGTCGACCAACTGGTGGCCTCGGGGGCCGCCCGACTGCAAGGGCAGCAACTGCTCAACGCCTGAGCCAGCGCGCTCAGATGTTGTCCGTCACCACCGGCGTCTTGCTGCCCGCGGCCAGGGTGATGCGGGTGCGCTTGAGCACTGGGCTGTCGGGCACCGTGCCGCTGCTGGTGAGGGGTTTCATCTTGGTGTAGATCACTTGCAGGCTGCTGGCCGTGAGGGTGGCCGAGGCATAGCCCTGGGCGTCGTGATCCACATAGGCGAAGTCGGGGTTGTTGCCTTTGAGCACGGCGTCAAACACGGCGGGCGAGGTGACCAGGGCCGCCAAAGGGGTGGTTCCCGCACCGGCTTTCACATAGCTGTAGAAGCTGGAACTGCTGATGCCGGCGCTCACAAAATCGACCACGGCAGGCGTACCGGTGCTGGTGTCGGGCTTGTCGCGCACCACACCGCACTGGAAGGCGTGCAGGTCACCGGTGATGGCCACCACGTTCTGGATGTTGTTGCTGGTGATGTGGCCCAGCAGATCGGCCTTGTGGCTGGGGTAGCCATCCCAGCCGTCACAGTTCACCACGTACTGGGCGTTGTACGGGGCCGGCGCGCTGGCCCGCAGATCCAGCCAAAGCCGGCTCAGCATCACTTCGTTGCCCCACACCTTCCAGGTGGCACTGGAACTCGACAGGGTCTGCTTCCACCACGCGGTCTGGGTGGTGCCGAGGATGGACGGCACGCGCCCCATCGCCTGGGTCTTGAGCGCCTCGAATTGCTGCAGCACCGGCACCTGCACAAAGTAACGGGCCCCGATCGAGTCGCTGCCATTGATGGGGTCATGCCCCTGGGCCGTGGCAATGGTGGCCTCGTCCACCACATGGTCGTCCCGGTACAGGCGCTCATCGGTCATCACCAGGTGCATCAGCGTGCCAAAGCGGAAGTCACGGTAGATGCGCAGGTTGTTGAAAGCCGCATTGGCGCTGTCGAAAGACACATCGCCGAAGTCGACCGGCAGGTACTCCACCCAAGCCTGGTTGGCAGCACGGCGGCGGGCCGTCTGCTGCAGGTTGGCGTTGGTGTAGGTCTGGTGGTCCTGCCAGCAGTCGTCACTGAACTCGTGGTCGTCCCAGGTGGCGATCATGGAGAACTTGGCATGGATGGCCTGCAGGCGTGCATCACCGCGGTAGGTCTTGTAGAGGGTGCGGTAGTCGGCCAAAGTGGTGGCATACACCGTGCCGTCGCTCAGCTTGGTGCCGTCGGGCAGGCTGATGCGGGCGTGCGCGGGTTCGGCCGCGCCACTCTGGAAGGCGGCCCCCACGGTCTCGTAGATGTAGTCACCCAGGTGCACCACAAAGTCCAGGTCCTCGGCCGCCAACAGGCTCATGGCAGCCCAGTGGTTCACGCTCCAGTCCTGACAGGTGAACCAGGCAAAGCGCAATTGCGCCAGCGTGGCCGTGCTGGCCGGGGCGGTCTTGCCCACGCCCACGGCGCTGACGTCATTGCCGGCCAGGAATCGGTAGTACAGCGGCGTGGCCGCTGGCAGGCCGGTGACCTTGGCGCGCACCGTGTTGTCGTAGGTGGCGCTGGCCACCAGGGGCAGATCGGCCAGCAAGTTGATGAACTGGGCCGACGTAGACACCTGCAGACGCACGTTGATGTCAGCGCCAGCCCCCGTGGCGCGCACGCAACGGCTCCAGAACACCAGGCTGCTTTCACGCGGGTCGCCGCTGGCCACCCCCTGGGGAAACTGGTAAGTGCCAACCCCTTCACTCCCACCGCCCCCGCCACAGGCGGTCAAGGAGGCGGCAGCCACGGTGAAGAAGGCAGAACGGGACAGGAATTGGCGGCGATCCATGGGAGGTGCTCTTGAAGATGGAATGAGCACGCAGCATGGATGCCTGCGATGACAGGTGCGTGAAACCAGACAGATGGACGGAGGTTCCGCCCCCCGCCAGGGCACGGGCGCGCAGGCCCGCGCTCAGGGCAGATCAGTACTGGGGTCGGGCACGCCTTGGTCACGCGGGCCCACCAGGCCCAGCCGACCTTTCAACGATTGGGGCTGACCGGTGATCAAGGCGGCGTACACCGTGGTATTGGCCAGAACCTTCTTCACGTAGTCGCGGGTTTCGTTGAAAGGGATGTTCTCGGCCCAGATCGCGGCCTCCAGCATGGGGCCGTTGCGCCAGTTGCGCGGCCGGCCCGGCCCGGCGTTGTAGGCCGCGGCAGCCATGGGCATCGAGCCACCAAAGTCGTCCAGCGCCAGCTTCAGATAGGCCGTGCCGATGGCAATGTTGGTGTCACGGTCAGAGAGCTGGTCGGGGGTGAAGCCCGCCAGGCCGATCTTCTTGGCCGTCCAACGTGCGGTGGCCGGCATGACCTGCATCAATCCCGAGGCGCCCACGCCCGAGCGGGCGTCCATGATGAAGCGGCTTTCCTGGCGGATCAGGCCATACACATAGGCGGGGTCGAGGTTGATCTCGCGCCCGCGCCGCAGCACCTGATCCCGGAAAGGCATGGGGTAGCGCTGGCTGGCATCGAACACGCTGCGGGTGCGTTCGCTGGTGTTGATGCAGCGGTCCCACACCTCGCGCTGGCAGGCCAGGTCGGCAGCGGCCAGCAGGTCACGCTCGGCCATGCCCCCCGGGCTGTGCAGGTTGGTGCTGTAGTTCCATTCGCGGTTGCCCTCGGAGCGCAGGCCAATGGCGATGGCGTACAGGGCCCGGTTCAAGCCGGCGTTGTTGCGCGCCGCCTCTTTCTCTTCGGGCGACAAGGGCACAGGTGCCGGTGGCAGCACCAGCTTCTGGCCCAGCTCATCGAGCGCCAGTTGCTCGTAGAAGCCACGGGGGCCGGCAATGGCCTGCAGGGGCTGCAAGGCCTCGCGGCGCTCGGCCTCGTTGCGCGCCAGGGCCAGTTGGGCCCGCGCCCGCCAGTAGACCCAGATGCTTTCCTGGCGCGCCTCTTCGCTCATGGCCCGCAAAGCGCCCAGGGCCTGGCGCCACTGGCCGGCCCGCAGCGCGGCGCGCACCTTCCAGCCCAGCAGATCATCGTTGAGGTCGGTGTCGCGGTTCACCTTGCCAAAGTAGCGCGCGGCCGACGGATCGAGCTTGAGCGCGGCCTGCTTGCCGATCACACCCAGCACCCAGTGCTCTTCTTCGGGCAACAGCTGCACGGCCCAACGGGTTTCCAACAGGGTGGCGGCGGTGTCGGGGTCGCTGAGCGCGATCTTGATCAGGGCCAGCACCACCAGCTCTTGCCGTACCCGGCTCGGGGCCGCGGCACGCTTGGCCAAAAACTTCACCGGGCTGTCGTTGATCAGGCCCAGTTCGGGCAAGACCTCGGGCGCCACCACGCCCACCGCGTTGCGGGCGGCGCGAGGCCGGTTGGCCTCGGTGGCCAGGCGCGCCTTGCGCCAAATGTCGAGCGCAGTCAAACGCTTGCCGGCATAGAAGCGGTCCGCTGCCAGGGTGCAGCCATCTTCGGCCTCGCGCAGGCCGTGCCACAGGCGCCGCACCTCTTCGGCCGCACCGGGTGCCGCCACGCCCTTGAGGTAGTCCACCGCCAACGCATAGCAGCGCAGTTCGCGGTCGTCACCCATGCGGTACAGCGGGTATTGCGCCGCAAAGCCCTCCCAGTCGCGCCGTTGGCCCAGCAATTGCAACCAGTCGGCCCGCATGCGGTCTTCCTGGTAAGTGCCGACATAACGCGCCATGAAGGCCTCGACCTCATCGGGGCTGGCCTCGTTCAGACGGGCACGCAGCTCCCAGTAGGCGGCCCAGGGTTCCAGCGCGTGGCCGCGTGCCAACGGCAGCAACTGGGCCAGCTTCTTGCGATCCCCTTTGCGAAAGGCCTGGCTCATGTCGACCAGCACGTCATCGGCCCGGTTCTGGCCCGCCATCGAGGCCCCTGCCAGGCCCCCGGTTTGCGCCCAGACCCCAGTGGCTGAACAGCTCAAAACCAGAGACACCAGAAGCGGTGTCAAAATCTTCTTTAGATACATGAGGGAATTATGGACAAGTTAGCGGTTCGCAAGGCACTCATTGAGCAACGACTGAACCTGCCAGACAGGCTACAGCGCGCCGAGTTGCTGCAGCGCGTGATGCGCATCTGGCTGGTTGGTCGCACCGATCAGGTCATTGGGGCCTACTGGCCCATCAAGGGCGAATTCGACCCCCTGCCCGCCTTGCACCGCTGGAAGGAAGACGGCGAACTGCAGGGCGAGCCCCAGCTGCGCCGCATCGGCCTGCCGGTGGTGGACAAGGTGCACAAGACGCTGACCTTCCACGCCTGGTACCCGGGCTGCCCCATGGAAGAAGACGCCTACGGCATTCCCAAGCCGAAGGACACCGAGCTGATCGTGCCCACCCTGCTGTTCGTGCCCTGCGTGGGCTACGGCCCTGGCGGCTACCGCCTGGGCTACGGCGGCGGCTTCTACGACCGCACCCTGGCCGCCCTGGAGCCCCGCCCGGTGACGGTGGGCCTGGGCTACACCCAGGGCTTTCTGCCCGACTTCGAGCCCGAGGCGCATGACCAGCCGCTGGATGCGATCTTGAATGACAACGGGGTGGTTTGGCCGGTGGGGTAAGGGGTTTGCTGCAGGCGCCGTGAGGGATCTTGTGGTGCCGCTGCGCTCTGTTCCTTCTGCTCTTTGTTGAAGGGCGGAGGCCGGGATTGCGCCCCGGCGGGCGCCTCACTTTCTTTGTCTCGCCAAAGAAAGTAAGCAAAGAAAGGC
>NZ_JBYTDE010000010.1:102569-219000 GCF_058791075.1 Curvibacter sp. EU05-FHT14A10 | reverse complement strand
CAGATAAGCCGTTGATTCATATAGGCCAGGGTGCCTAAAACAGGCCAAATGAGGCAAAACGTGTCGAACTCCGGAGGCCTTGGCCAATTTGGCGTTTGCGCAGCGCGAGCGCTTTATCTTGAAGGGGCGGCGCACCTATCCCGAGGTGGTCGACAGCAGCCACATGTCGGCTTTGCCGGAGGATAGGCGTAGCACGCTGACGCGCTCAGACCGTCCCCACCAGTCCCTCCTCAGATGATCGAGTCAGCTCACAGGCCCAGATCACTGAGGCCGGGATGATCGTCGGGACGACGGCCCAGCGGCCAATGGAACTTCCGGTCAGACTCCTTGATGGGCAGGTCATTGACGCAGGCGTAGCGACGGCGCATGAGCCCGTCAGCTTCGAATTCCCAGTTCTCGTTGCCGTACGACCGGTACCAGTTCCCTGCATCGTCGTGCCACTCGTAGGCATATCGAACGGCGATGCGATTGCCGTCGAACGCCCACAGCTCCTTGATGAGTCTGTAGTCGAGCTCCTTGTTCCACTTGCGCTCAAGAAAGGCTTGGGCCTCGGCCCGGTTGTTGGCGAACTCGGCGCGGTTGCGCCACTTGGTATCCAGGGTGTATGCCGTTGCAACCTTGGCGGCATCGCGCGAGTTCCAGCCGTCTTCAGCCAAACGGACCTTCTGAATGGCCGTTTCGCGTGTGAACGGGGGCAGTGGGGGACGAGTTTCCATGGTGAGACCTCCAATTGGTATGTAGAACAATCTGTCTACATGGGCGATGTTAATCAATGTAGTACGACCTGTCTACAATCCAAGTATGAAATCTGAAAAAGAATCTCCAGACCTGCTGCCTTCGCGCGAGCGCATCCTGGTCGCGGCCCACGCGCTCTTCTACAAGGAGGGCATACGGGCAACGGGTATCGACAAGATCATCGAACAGGCGCCAGTCAGCAAGCTCACCTTCTATCGCCAGTACGCGAGCAAAGACGATTTGATTCGGGCCTACCTCGACTTCCGTCACGAGAAGTGGATCTCCTGGTTTCAAACAAGCCTGGAGCAGGCCAGAGGTGCAGGCTTGTCGCCCGTGGACGCCCTGGTGAGCACGTTGAGGGATTGGTTCAGCAGCCCCGACTTCAGGGGGTGCGCGTTTCTGAATGCTGCTGCTGAGCTGGGATCGTCAGACGCGAAAATTTTGGAGACGGTGCGTCAACACAAGCAGGACATGTCCTCTGTGTTGGACAAGGTCTTTGATGGCGATGCCGTGCCCGTGGGGCGCTTGCTGGCTTTGGTGGTCGACGGTGCCATCGTCCATGCCCAGATGGGCCAGCCCATCGACGAGGTGATGGAGAACTTCAAGGCGTCGGTTGAAGGGATCTTGCTCAGGAGCTCTCGCTGACAGCCTCTGGGTCTGTCTGAAAGGCCCTGCGATTTTCGGTGCTTCGGGCAGCCTGCATGGCTTCGGTGGTACCGGGAAGGTGAAGCGCACCGGGTCTTGAAGAGGTTGGGTGATTTGCTGTGACACCCCGGTCGAGGCGCCGTTGCTGGCGAGTTGATCCGCCAAGCCCGTGTCAGCGAGCGTCGCCGCTGTTCGAAAGCGCAGCGTTTCGCCACTCTCGCGATGTCAGCCCACATTGGGCCTTGAACGCACGCGAGAGCGCGGCTTCGCTGCCGTAACCGACATCGATGGCGATGGCCTTCATCTGCCGGCCCTGGCGCAATGCCTGCTGTGCCAGCCTGATGCGCCATGCCTGCAGATACGCGCCGGGCGTACAGCCGACGGTTTTGCGAAAACTGTCGGCAAACGCGGTACGCGACATCACCGAGATGCCAGCGAGCGCTTCCAACGACCATTCATGCCCCGGACGCTCGTGCATCGCCACCAGTGCCTTGCGAAGGCGGGGATGGGACAAACCAGCCATCAAGCCTCCGTTGACCTGCCCGGTCTCCATCAGGTGTCGCAACACCTGGATCAACACGACTTCGAACAGACTGTCGATCAGCACCTGCCGACCGCAGTTGTGGCCGAACGCCTCGTCGAACAGCAGGGTCAGAACTTGGTCGGCGCCGTCGATGTCGGCCAGCGCGATGCAAATGACGTCAGGCAACGCACTCGACACAGGATTGGAGTCTCCGCCGTCGAATTGGAGTTCTGCACAGACCAAGACCGCTCCGCACTGGGCATCGGTGACAAAGCGCCTTGAGGTCCGGCGGGGATAAAGCAGCAGACTGGGAACACTGACCCGCTGCGGCGCACGCCCGGGGTAGATCACCTCCAACTCGCCGCTGCGGATGAGATGTATCTGACCTCCTCCCTGCTGGGTTGGGAACTCAGTGATGCCACACAAAGCGCCCGAATGGAACATGCGCGTTCGCACCGGGAAATGGTTCAGCAACGAACCCAGGCGGTCAGTGCATTCGTCCATCAGAAATGTACTCCAAATCAATTTATCAGTACTTTACATCACCTTTAGTACAGGCCCAAGCCATAAAGTTGCTCCTGCCGTTTGGCAACTCTGACCACTCAACTTTCAAGCCATTGACTCAAGGAAGAGCCCTATGAAATTCGCACACAAGATCGTTGCCGCGTCCGCTCTGGCATTGGCGTCCACGCTGTCCTTGGCAGCAGGGAGTCCCGGTGTCGAACACAGCACCCAGGCCTTCCTCGAAGCCTTGGCAAAAGGCGGTGGCCAGCCTCTGGAGACGCTGTCGCCTGCTGATGCCAGACAGGTGCTTGTGGGCGCCCAAAAAGGAGCAAAGCTGCCGGCCGCCGAGGTCAGCGAGAAGACGATTGCCGTCGACGGCAAGCCGGTGGTGCTGAACATCGTCCGCCCAGCAGGCGCCAAGGGCGTGCTGCCTGCGTTCGTCTTCGTGCATGGCGGTGGCTGGATCCTCGGTGACTTCCCGACACACGAGCGCTTCGTTCGCGATCTGGTGGCCGACTCCGGTGCAGTGGGGGTCTTCGTGAACTACACCCCTTCGCCTGAGGCTCGCTATCCGGTAGCCATCAATGAAATCTACGCCGCCACCCAATGGGTGGCCGACAACGGAGCACAGATCAACGTGGATGGAAATCGGCTGGCCATTGTTGGCAACTGCGTAGGCGGCAACATGGCGACGGTCGTGGCGCTCATGGCGAAGGCCAAAGGGGCGCCCACGCTGCGTTCGCAGGTGCTGTTCTGGCCGGTCACCCATGCCAATTTCGAGAACGCGTCTTACGACGAATTCGCCAACGGCCACTTTCTAACCAAGGGGATGATGAAGTGGTTCTGGGATGCCTACACGACCGACCCTAAGCAGCGCCAGGAAATCTATGCTTCGCCGCTGCTGGCCGCGCCAGAGCAGCTCAAAGGCCTTCCGCCGACTCTGATCCAGACGGCCGAAAAAGATGTCCTGCGTGATGAGGGCGAAGCTTACGCACGCAAGCTCGATGCTGCCGGCGTCAGTGTGGTGGCCACCCGCTACAACGGCATGATTCACGATTTCGGCTTGCTCAACGTGCTGGCCGACGTGCCGGCCACCCGTGCCGCCCTGCATCAAGCCAGCGAGGAGCTGAAGGCGCGTCTTCGCTGAGCGAAGTGGCTGCGCCCCTGCCCAACTTGACTGTGTTGGGTTTGGGCGCAGCCACTGACCCTGTCGCGGCCCCCCGCGATCTGAACCGCCGAGGCTTCCTCGGTAGTCGCCCCCCTCCAACACTTCGCCACCCACCAAACCATCCACCCCCCTCCCCCACCCAAACTCCTGGTCATCACCAACCCACCCAGGCGTTTGCACATGACCCTCACCTGCTTCATCCGTTACGAGATCGACCCTTTCAAAAAAGACCTGTTCAAGGCCTATGCCGACCACTGGGCACGCATCATTCCGCGCTTGGGCGGGCATTTGCTGGGCTACTTTTTGCCGCATGAGGGCAGCAATGTCGAGGCCTGGGGGCTGGTCTCGTTCAGCAGCCTGGCGGCCTACGAGGCCTATCGGCAGCGCTTGCGTGAAGACGCTGAGGCCGTGGCCAATTTTGCGTTTGCGCAGCGCGAGCGCTTCATCTTGAAAGAGGAGCGCACCTTTCCCGAGGTGGTCGACAGCAGCTACCTGCGGGCGCCCACGGGGTGGTTGGAGGGAGCGGCATGATCGCGGTGATTTTCGAGGTGCGGCCGCTGGCGGGGCAGGCGGCGCGGTATTTCGACATTGCAGCGGCGCTGCGCGAGCAGCTTGAGCGCATCGATGGCTTTGTGTCGGTGGCGCGGTACCAAAGCCTTTCCGACCCGGGCGAGTATCTGTCGCTGAGCTTCTGGCGCGACGAGGCGGCCGTGCAGGCCTGGCGCCAGCACGGCCAGCACCGGGCGGGGCAGGCCGAGGGGCGCGCTGCGGTGTTTGCCGACTACCGCATCCGGGTGGCGCAGGTGCTGCGAGACTACACTTTGAGCCAGCGCAGCGAGGCACCGGCAGACGCCAATGCTTGTCTGCTGCCCCCGCCCAGCCCCTGCCCCACCCCATGAACGCAACGCCGTTTGAGCCTCGCCTGGCCAGTGTGGCCGCCATCATTGCGGACGCTACCCGGGCGCGCATGCTGTGCTATTTGCTGGCGGGTGATTACGCCAGCGCGGGCGAGTTGGCCCGGGCGGCGTCGGTTTCGCCCGCCACCGCCAGCGGGCACCTGGGCAAGCTGGTGGAGGCTGATCTGATCGTGTGCGAGCAGCGCGGGCGGCACCGTTACTTTCGCCTGAAAGACGACGAGGTGGCCCACGCCCTGGAGGCCATGGCCCTGATCGCCGAGCGCCACACCCACCAGGCCACCTGGGCCAACCCCGCGCGCCAGCGCCTGCGCTTTGCCCGCTGCTGCTACGGGCACCTGGCGGGGCAGCTGGGGGTGGCGCTGTTTTCTGAGCTGTTGGCCAGGCAATGGCTGGCGCCGGTGGGCGATGCCTACCACCTCACGACCCTGGGGCAGGATGGGCTGGGGGAACTTGGCTTTGAGTTGAGGGGCTTGGCCAGGGCCCAGGCCACCAGCCGCCCGCGCCTGGCCTACCGCTGCCTGGATTGGTCAGAGCGGCGCGACCACCTGGCCGGCCTGCTGCCCAAGGCCTTGCTGGCGCAATGCCTCGACAAGGGCTGGCTGCGCCGCCACCCCGGCGAGCGGGCCTTGCAGCTCACGCCGCTGGGGCGGCAGCACCTGGCAGATCTGCTGCCGCTGGTGAATGCGCTTTGAGGGGCTTTGAGAAGCTTTGGTGCAGCCGCCGAGGGCGGTCGGCAAACGGCGGCTTACAGCTCTGCTGCTGCCCCCCAATTCCTGATCTTGGCCCTTGCACACTCTCCACATTGAACTGTACATTTATACAGTTCAATGTGAACAAACAACAGTCAAGGAGCCACCATGATCGACCACATGACCTTCCGCGTGACCGATATCGCGCGTGCCAAGGCGTTTTACAGCGCCGCCCTCGCCCCCTTGGGCTACAGCCTGAGTTTTGAGGGCAACTTTGGCATGAACATTCTGGGCTTTGCCTACCCCGACCCCCACGAGCCTGAGGGCAAGAAGACCGACGTGTGGTTCATCGATGGCCCCTCGCCCTATGGTGGCGCGCCGGCCACCACGGGCTGCCACCTGGCCTGGCGCGCGGCCAACCGCGCCCAGGTCGATGCCTTCTACCACGCCGCACTGGCCGCGGGTGGGCGCGACAACGGCGCGCCGGGCCTGCGCCCCGACTACCACCCCCACTACTACGGCGCCTTTGTGATCGACCCCGAGGGCAACAACATCGAAGCCGTGTGCCACCTGCCCGAATGAGGGCATGCTGGCGGCAGCCTCCGATGGCCAGCAGGCCTCAGGGCTTTGCAAGGGCTGCGGCGTGATGTCTGGCTGCTTAGAATCTTTGGATGGCCCATCCACACGCTCTGATCAACCCGGCGATGCTCCGCTGGGCGCGTGATCGCGTCGGCCTGGATGTCAGCGCGACGGCCCAGACCGCTGGCGTCGCGCCCGAACAGTTTCAGCGCTGGGAAGATGGGGAGTGGCAACCGACCTTCAAACAGGCGCAGCAGATTGCCAGCAGCTTGCATGCCCCCTTCGGTTACCTGTTCCTGAGGCAGGCCCCGATCGATGAGCCGCTGCTGCCCGACCTGCGCACCCCGGGTGGCATGCTGGTTGGCAAGCCCAGCGTCAACCTCATGGAGACGGTTCGTCGAGCCTTGCAGCGGCAAGCCTGGTACGTGGAGTTCCTGCAAGAGCAAGGGGCTGCGCAGCTGCCGTATGTAGGGCGTTTCAGCACCCAGTCGAACGTGGTGCAGGTTGCGCAAGACATCCGCTCGACCCTCAAACTGGCACCAGAACCCCAGGTCGGCCACTGGGAGCCCTATCACCGCCTTCTGATCAAAGCGGCAGAGGATGCCGGCATCCTGGTCATGCGCAGTGGCATCGTTGGCAACAACACCCGCCGCAAGCTGGATGTCGCCGAGTTTCGGGGCTTTGCCATCAGCCATCCGCTGGCCCCTGTGGTCTTCATCAACAGCAGCGATGCTCCCTCGGCGCGCTTGTTCACCCTGCTGCACGAATTGACCCATGTCTGGCTGGGCAGCAGCGGAGTCTCTGACACAGCACCCGGCAACGCCCGTCGCGAAGAGGTGTTCTGCAACGCAGTGGCCGGCGAGTTTCTGGCTCCCTCCGAGTTGTTTGCCAAGCTTTGGCCCTTGGCCTCAGAAGACCTGAGCACCCGTGTCGCTGAGTTGGCACGTCGTTTTCATGTCAGCCGCCTGGTCATCCTTCGGCGTGCCATGGATCTGGGTCTGATCGCTCCAGAGCGCTATGGGGCCTTCTACCGTGCCGAGCTGGAGGCCTTTCGCGCAGCAGAAAAGGGGGGTGGCAATTTCTACCGAAATGCCGTGGCCAAGATCAGCCCCCTGTTTGCCCGCGCGGTGATCGCCGAGACGCTCAGCGGTCGACTGTTGCTTCGTGAGGCGGGCAAGTTGCTGGGGTTCAGCCCGCCAAGATCCGTGAATTGGCTGAACAACTCGACGCATGACCTATCTGCTGGACACCAACACGCTGATTGAAGCGAAGAACCGCTACTACCGAATGGCGGTCTGCCCGACAGCCCACCCGACACAGACACCCCCATGCCCATCGACATCAGCAAAGAAGCCCGCACCCTCGCCATCGCCTCGATTGAGCGCTATTTCAGGGAGAACATGGACGAGCCCATCGGCAATATCGCCGCCGGGGCGCTGCTGGGCTTTTTTCTGACCGAGATCGGGCCAACGATCTACAACCAGGGTGTGGCCGATGCCCAGGAACGCCTGCAAGCCCGGGTGATGGAGCTGGACCTGGAGGTGCACGAAGACGAGTTCACCTACTGGCAGCAGCAGGGCCGCGCCAGCCACAAGGGACGTCGTTAGGACCTGGCTCAGGTCTTTTTCCGCGCACAGCGCTCAGCGCGACTCGCCCAGGCGTTCGTAGAGCTTGGCGCGCGAGATGCCCAGCAGCCTGGCAGCAGCCACCTTGTTGCCACCCGTATGTTGCATGGCTTGCGCGATGGCCTGCTGCTCCAACTCGGCAACCTGCTCGGCCAGGGGGCGCAGGCTGGCAGGCCGCTGACTCTGATGCACAGCTGTCGACGAGGTGCCTCCCAGGGACGGCATGCCAGCCGACGGTGTCGGGGTCTGGGAGCAACTGGCCAGCGCCGGGTGCACCGGGGTCAGGCCCGAGTCCTGCAGCACACGGTTGAGCAACTCCAGCTCCAACGGCCCGCCCTCGCTGCGCAGGGCCGCCTGCTCCAGCACGTTGCGCAGCTCACGGATGTTGCCGCGCCAGGGCTGGGCCTGCAGCAGGGCCAGGGCCTGGGGGGTGAGCTCGGGCGGGGGGCTGCCGTTGCGCAGCGCCATGTCTTCGCCCAGCACCTCGACCAGGGCCACGATGTCGCTGGCGCGCTCGCGCAGCGGGGGCACACGGATGGGCAACACGCCGATGCGGTAGTACAGGTCTTCGCGAAACCGCCCTTCGCGCACCAGGGCCAGCAGGTCGCGCGAGGTGGCGGCGATCACCCGGGCGTCAAAGGGCAGCAGGCGGTTCGAGCCCAGGGGCTCGATCTCGCCCTCCTGCAGGGCGCGCAGCAGCTTGGCCTGCAGGTTCAGGGGCATGTCGCCGATCTCGTCGAGGAACAAGGTGCCGCCGTCGGCCAGCCGAAACTTGCCGTCGCGCCCCTTGCGGTCGGCGCCGGTGTAGGCGCCGGGGGCCACGCCGAAGAACTCGGCCTCCAACAGCGTGTCGGGCACGGCGGCGATGTTGACGCTGACAAAAGGCCCGCTCGCCCGCGACGAGGCCGCATGCACGGCGTGGGCCAGCAGCTCTTTGCCGGTGCCGGTCTCGCCCAGCAGCAGCACCGGGCTGGCCGATTGCGCGGCACGGCGTGCCTGCCGTTTGACCTCCACCGCCGCGGCACTGGTGCCGACAAAGCTGGCAAAGGTGTACTTGGCGCGGCGTTCGCCATCGGGGGCGCTGAGCTGGCGTTTGCGCTGCACGGCCAGCTCGCGGCGGGCGTCGTCCAGATCTTGCTGCAGACGGGCAAACTTGCTGATCAGGGGCTTGAGCGTGGTCTCGGGGTGGTCGAACAGCACGATGCCGATGGCCCCGATCACACCACCCACGTCGTCGCGCAGCGGCAGTCGGCTGACCACAAAGGTGCCGGCCTTGTTGGTCAGCAGGTCGATCAGGATCGGCTCGCCAGTCTCCAGCACGCGGCGCATCTGGGTGTTGTGGATCACATCCTCGACACGGTGGCCCAGAAACTGGTCGATCGACGAAAAACCCAGGGCCGGCAAAAAGCGCCGATACCCCTCGTTGACCCACACGATGCACCCGCTGCGGTCCACCAGGAACATGCCCTGGCTGATGCTCGAAAACAGGTGAAACATCGACTGCGCCGCCAAGGCCAGGATGCTGTCACCGTCCAGCGGCAAGGCATCGGGGGATGGCGGAACAGGCACGGGGTCCATGGTGGCCTCGGCGGCCTCGGCGGGCTCGGAATGGGATGGCGCTGGCATGGCGCGATGGTAGCGCGGCAAGTCGCAGGGATGCGGCGGGTCAACCCATGCCGGCGCAGCTCACAGCAGGCCGGACTTGATCAGGGTGAGCCTCAGGCTGCTGAACTCGTCGTCCACAAACTGGCTGAAGGCATCCCCCGTGAGCAAGGCCGGCGTCCAGGCATGCCTGTCCAGCATCTCCTGCCAGCTGCGATGGCGTGCAGCGGCCACGATCTGCTCAATCAGGCCCTGGCGCTGGGCCGGCGAGATGTCGGGGGCGCCGTACAGACCGCGCCAGTTGCCGATCTCAATCGGCAGGCCCAGCTCCTTGAGGGTGGGCACGTCCAGCCCCTTGAGGCGCTGGGGTGAGGTGACAGCAATGGCGCGCATGCGCCCGCTCTGGATGGACTCGGCAAACTCGCTGTAACCGCTGCCCCCCACCGTGACATTGCCGCCCAGCACCGCGGCCGTGGCCTCGCCCCCGCCGCGGAAAGGCAAAAACTGAAGGCGGTTCGGATCGACGCCCACCGCCCGGGCGATCAAGGCCGCGGCAATGTGCTCGGTAGAGCCGCGCGAGCCGCCGCCCCACTTCACGCTGGCCGGGTCCTTCTGCAGCTGCGCCAGCAGTTCTGTCATCGATTTGAATGGCGAGTTCGCTGGCAGCACGAAAACGTTGTACTCGGTGGCCAGGCGGGCGAGCGGCGTGGCCTGCGACAAGGACACCGGGGGCTTGGTCGTGATGATGCCGCCCAGCATGACCGAGCCCATCATCAGCAGTGCCCGCGGGTCGGCTTTGCGGGTGTGGATGAACTGGGCCAGCCCGATGGCACCGGCCGCGCCGCCCTTGTTGTCGTAGTGGACAGAGGTGGCGCCGCCGCTGTCGAGCAGCGCTTTGCCGAAGGCCCGGGCGGTGGTGTCCCAGCCGCCGCCAGGGTTGGCTGGCACCATGATGCGCAGGCCTCCGAGCGCCGGGACTGCGCCCGCAGCCATGCTGCCGCCCAGGGCCATGCCCGGCAACGATCGGATGAAATGGCTTCGACGCATCATGAGGTTTCCCGCTCTGTCATGGACGGGCCGACGATCCCGGCAACTCGCCCGTGACCATTGTGCCCGCTCCGAAAGGGAAACCGTGCCCCGGCCCATGCCGGGGAGAAGTCGATCAGAAGGTGTGTCGGATACCGAACTCGTAACCGGTGCTGCTGCCGCCGGCACGCGTCACGCCCTGGCCCAGATCAAAGGCCGTGCCATTGTTCTTGTTGCTGATGCGGGCGTAGTGGCCGTACACCGCGGTGCGCTTGGACAGGTTGTGCACATAGCCCAGGGCCAGGTGGTTGGCGTCGTTGGCCACGCCCTTGGCGCTCAGGGTCGAGTAGGCCACGCGGATCTGGCCCGCGCCCACGGGCACCTGGGCACCGATCAACTTGGTGCTGGTCTTGGTGGTGGCGGTGACGTTCTCACCCCACAGCGCCATGGTCTTGACCGGGCCGAAGTCGTAGCTGGCACCCAGGTTGTTCTGCTTGTAGTTGCCAATCGACACGTTCTGGGTGCGGTTGGTGGCCAGGGCGATGTTGAAAGGCCCAGCTTCGTAGCCCAGGCGCAAGCCGGTCACGTTGCCGTCGTCGCTCTTGGCGCCCGCGGTGGACGGGTTGTTGCCGGAGGCCACCATGGCTTGGCCATAGAAGCCACCCAGCTTGGGCAGGAAGTAACCCACCGAGTTGGAGGCCCGCACGTGGGTGATGCGCGCCGCGCTGGGCACCGGGTAGAACAGAAAGCCGGTGGAGCCGATGCCGTTGGTGCCGAAGGGGCTGAAGGCGGAGAGGTTCCAGAAGCCCGGTGTGTAGTCGCGACCCACGCGCAGCTCGCCCAGTTGGTTGCTGAGGCTGACGGTGGAGCGACGGCCAAAGGCCAGACCGCCGCCGCCGGCCGAGCCACCGGGCTGGTTGGTGGTGCTGGTGGTGCCGGCACTGCCATCGGTGGGGTTGAGGGCGGCTTCCAGCCAGAAGCTGGCCTTCAGGCCGGCGCCCAGGTCTTCCGAGCCGCGAAAGCCCAGGCGGCTGGACAGGTTGCCGTCGCTGTTGGCTTTGCTGAGGGAGCCGTTGCCGTCGCTGTTCACGCGCAGGTAACCGGAATCGATCAGGCCGAAGATCTCGACCGATTGGGCGCTGGCGCCCGTGGTGGCCAACAGGGCAGCGGCCGCCAGGGCCAGGGTTGTTTTGTTCATTTCAAATGTCTCCTATGGGGCTATGCGTCTTGGAGGACTGCCGCGCGATCGTAGAAATCGCAGCTGTCAATCGGCTGTCCAAGAGCCAGCCGCCCTCTGTTTATGATCGTGCCCCGGACCAGAAAGACCTGGCCTGCTGCCAACCGGTGCCCGCATGCAACTCCTGCTGATCGAAGATGACCGCTCCATGCAGACCGCGCTGCAACGTGCCTTGTCAAGGCATGGCATCGAGGTCAGCATCTGTGCCGACGGGGCGGCCGCGCTGGACCTGTGGCTGCAACGCCAGCCCGATGTGGTGGTGCTGGACCTGAGCCTGCCCGGGCTCGACGGCCTGCATGTGCTGGAACGCGCCCGCCGCGCCGGGCTGCGCACCCCGGTGCTGATCCTGACCGCGCGCGGCACCGTGGGCGACCGCGTGATCGGCCTCAACAGCGGGGCCGACGACTACCTGGCCAAGCCCTTCGACCTGGACGAACTGGAAGCCCGGCTGCGCGCCCTGTACCGCCGCCTGCAGCCGGTCGACCAAAGCGCGCCCCCCAGCCGCCAGCGCCTGGGCGACCTGGAGTTCGACAAAGAAAACGGCGCCTTCTACCTCGGCGACGAGGTGCTGGACCTGACCCCGCGTGAACAGACCCTGCTGCAGGCCTTGATGAGCCGGCCCGGCCACGCCGTCAGCAAAGAGCGCCTGTTCGCCCTGGTGTTTCCGGGCGACGACTCGGTGCAGATCGAAGCCATCGAGGTGGTGGTGTACCGCCTGCGCAAAAAGCTCAACCAGGCCCAGGTCAACCTGATGACGCTGCGCGGCCTTGGCTACCTGCTGAAGGCCGCACCATGAGCCCGGCACACCCCGGCCCGCGCCCCACCCGCCTGTCGCTGCGCCGCTACCTGCTGTTGGGCCTGCTGCTGCCCATCGGGGTGTATGTGCTGATCAACAGCCTCACCCTCTACATCGACACCCGGCAGGCGGTGCAGACCGCCTACGACCGCACCCTGCTGGCCTCGGCCAAATCGATCGGCGAGCTGCTCACGGTCGAAGGCTACGACGCCCAGGCCAAGCTGCAGGTGAGCGTGCCGCACGCCGCACTGGAGGCCTTCGAAACCGACCTGCGCAGCCGCATGTTTTATCGGGTGTCAGACATGAACGGCGACTGGGTGGGTGGCTTCGAGGCCCTGCCCCCCTGGCCCGGCAAAGGCCTGCCGCCCAGCCCCTACTCGGCGCTGGTTGATTTCTACGACGACTTTTACCGAGGAGACCCGGTGCGCGTGGCGGTGCTGCTGCAACCGGTGGTCAGCGAGCATGGGCGCGGCATGGCCATGGTGCAGGTGGCCGAGACCCTGGGCCTGCGCCAGACCCTGGTGGGCGACATCATGATCGCCTCGCTGCTGCGCCAGGGCCTGCTGGTGGCCGGGGTCATCGTGATCGTCATTGCCGTGGTGCAGCGCGCCACCCGGCCGGTGCGCCGCATCAGTGCCGAGCTGCAGCAGCGCCCCGAAGGCGAGCTGACGCGCATCCGGGCCCCCGACGCCCCGCGCGAACTGCTGCCGCTGATCGACGCCACCAACCAGCTCATGGGGCGGCTGCAGAACCTGCTGGACCACCAGAAGCGCTTTGTGCGCGACACCTCGCACCAGTTGCGCACGCCGCTGGCGGTGCTCAAGGTCCAGGTGCAATCGGCCCTGCGCGGCGATGTCGATGCCCAGACCGCCCTGGTCGAAATCAACGCCACCGTGGAACGGGCCACCCAGTTGGCCAACCAGATGCTGGCCCTGGCCAAGGTGGAGCAGTTGCGCCAGCAGACCGACACCCAGGCCCTGGACCTGTCACACGTGGTGCGCGAGGTGGCGCTGGACCTGTCCCCCCTGGTGGCCGAGCGCAACCTCGACTTTGAGCTGCAAGACGAGCCGCTGTGCGTGCTGGCCCACGACTGGATGCTGCGCGAGCTGGTGCGCAACCTGCTGCACAACGCCATCCGCCACAGCCCGGACGGCGCCCGCCTGCAGATCACCCTGCGGGTCGACGAAGGCCAGGCGACGCTGACTGTCAGCGACCAGGGCCCGGGCATCAGCAGCGCCCAGCGCGAGCGCCTGTTTCAGCCCTTCTGGACCGGCGATGTGCCCGGGGGCTCGGGCCTGGGCCTGACCATCTGCCATGAAATCGTGCGTGCCCTGGGCGGTCGCATTGCCCTGCTCAATCGCCAGGACGGCGAGGTGGGAGGGCCCGGCGAGCGCGTGGCCGGGCTGGACGCCTGCGTGCGGCTGCCGCTGGCCCAGCCCGGTGCACCCAGGGGGGGGCCGGATCAAGGCAAAATCACGCCATGAGCGAACTTGCCTCCCTGCGGCTGGACAAATGGCTTTGGTCCGCCCGCTTCTACAAGACCCGCAGCCTCGCGGTGGAAGAGATCGGCAAAGGCCGAGTCTCGGTGAATGGCGCCAACGCCAAACCCTCGCGCGAGCTGCGCTGCGGCGACACGGTGGACCTGCGCCAGGGCCCCATCCACCGCACGGTGGTGGTGATGGGCCTGAGTGCCCAGCGGGGCCCCGCCCCGGTGGCCCAGCAGCTGTACCAGGAAACCCCCGAAAGCATCGCCACGCGTGAACGGGCCCAGGAGCAGCGGCGCCTGGCCCCCGAGCCGGCCGCCAGCCTGCAGGAGGGCCGCCCCACCAAACGCGATCGCCGCCAGATCGAAGCCAACCGCGACTGGAACGACCGCTGGTCGGCGTCAATCTGAGGCCCTGAGGCCCTGACGCGCCGGCCCCGGCTCAAGGCCGGCGGATCGCCACCTGCTGCTGCGCCCAGTAGCCCGACTTGAGGCGGTCCAGCCGCACCTGGCCACCAGTGGACGGGGCATGCACAAAGCGCCCCTCGCCCACATAGATGCCCGCATGCGACGGCGCCCCGCCCTTCGAGAACAGCACCAGGTCGCCGGTGCGCAAGGCCTCGATGGGCACCGCATGACCCCAGCCCTGCAGCTGCGCCACCGTGCGCGGTGCCGGCAGGCCCGCCTGCAGGCCGTAGACATGGCGGATCAGGCCGCTGCAGTCAAAACCCGAATCAGGCGTGTTGCCGCCATAGCGGTACGGTGTGCCGACCAGGCCCAGTGCATAGACGGTGACAGCCTGGCTCTGCTCTTCGGACAAGGCGGCCGGCACGGCCACGGTAGACAGTGGGTCGGCAGGCTGGCGCGGCGGAGCACTGGAGCAGCCTGCCAGCAGCAGCCAGGGCAGCGCAAGAAAGAAAGCCCAGCAGGCACGCGGAAGTCGAGGGGGGCTCAGGGTCATGGTGGAGGTTGGGCAACGGGTGGCGGGCAGCAGGCGACTGCGTCCTGGCTCTGCCCGAATACTAGCCGCCTGCGCCCGGATTGCCAGCCCCCCGCAACCTGTCCAGCCGCTGCAGCAGGGCTTGGGGCAGTTCATCGCGGGTCTGCACCGCCCCCGCGTAGACCTGGCCCAGATGGCCATCCAGCGACACGGCGTCGCCTTCGTGCAGGGTGACCGGGCCCAGTTCGATGCGGCGCGCGCCCAGGTCGATCTGCAGCGCCTCACAGCCCACCAGGCACACCTTGCCCATCTGCCGCGCCACCACCGCGGCGTGCGAGGTGCGGGCACCGCGCTGGGTCAGCAGGCCCAGCGCCAGCTCCAGGGTGGCGATGTCACTGGTTTCGGCATCGCGGCGCACCAGCACCACGGGCCGGCCCTGCGCCACCAGGCTGCGGGCTGCGGCGTCGTCCAGGGCCAGCGCACCGCTGACCACCCCCGGGCTGGCGCTGGCGGCCACCGCCGCGGGCGTCAGGGCCTGGCCATCGGCGGCCAGCACCCGGCGCTGGCTCAACTGCTCGGGGCCCAGCCCGGTGGTGCGCCGCAGCGCCTCATCGGCCGTGATCAAGCCCTCATCGAGCATGTCGAGCGCGATGCGGGCCGTGGCGTAGGCCGAGCGCTTGCCGCTGCGGGTCTGCAGCAGGTAGAGGCGGCCTTCCTGCACGGTGAACTCGAAATCCTGCATGTCACCCAGGTGCTGCTCCAGGGTGTGGGTGGCCTGCACCAACTGGGCCCAGCACTCGGGCAGCACCCTGGCCAGGGCCTCGTGGCCGGGGGCGCTGCGCCGGCCCGAGACCACGTCTTCGCCCTGCGCGTCGAACAGAAAATCCACCCACGGCTGGGGCTCACCACTCGAGGGGTCGCGGGTGAAGCCCACGCCCGCCCCCGAACGCCCTCCTGCATTGCCGAACACCATGGCCTGCACCGTGACCGCCGTGCCCAAGCTGTCGGGCAACTGGTGCAGGCGCCGGTACTCAAACGCCTTGGGGGCCTGCCACGAGGCCAGCACGGCGCCAATGGCCTCGGCCAATTGCTGCCGGGGGTCTTGCGGAAAAGGGCGGCCAGCCGCGCGGGCAAAGGCCTGCAGGTGATGCCGGGTCAGCTCACGCAGCTCGGCAAAATCCAGCTCGCGTTCATCGCGCTGACCGCCCAGGCCGGCGGCGGCGGGCTCGAACAGGGCCGCATCCAGGCCGGCCACCACCTCGCCATAGCTGGCCACCAGCCGGCGGTAGGCATCCCACACCAGGCGGGGCTGCCCGGTCTGGCGCAGCAGGCCGGGCACGGTGGCATCGCACAGGCCGATGTTGAGCAGGGTCTCCATCATGCCGGGCATGGACACCGGCGCGCCGGAGCGCACCGACAGCAGCAGTGGGCGGCGCGCATCGCCAAAGCGCAGCGGGCTGGCCAGCCCGCTCTGCAAGGCCTGCAGACCCGGCCCCCAGGTGGCAGCCTGACTGGCGCGGCGGCGCCGCTCTGGATCGGCGCACCAGGCCGTGCCCAACACAAAGGCCGGTGGCACGGGCAGGCCGAGCGCGGCCATGCGGGCCAGGTTCCAGGCCTTGAAACCGATGCGTTCAGCGCCAGCCAGCGCGGCTGAATCAGCTGCATCGTCTGCACGGCAGCCGATCAGGAACAGCTCGTCCCCCGCACTCATGCCTGCACCCCGGACTGGTTGAACGCCAGCTCACGCAGGCCGTAGCCGGCGGCCAGCAGCCGGTCAGAGGCCAGCTCCAGGGTCTGGGCCAGGTCGTTGGCCAGCATCAGCGAGGCGGCATCCTGCAGCTCGGCCAGCAGCACACGCCGCGCCTGCCGCAGCAGGTCGTCGCACCGGCGCTCGGCATGCAGCACGGCCCAGGAGGCGGTCAGAAACTCATCCTGGTCCTGGCGATCGCTGTCACTGCCCAGGTTGCGGGCGATGGCCAAGGCCTTGACGTGGTCCTGGGTGGCCTGCTGCACCACCTGGGCCAGGGCCGCCAAGGCCTGGCGCACCCCGTGGTTCCAGCCCTTCTGGTGGTGGTCGGCCATCAGGCTGATGAGGAAGGCGGCCTCTTCGAGCGCATCGGCCACGTCGTCGCTGAGCACCAGCAGACGCGACACCGCCTGCCAGCGGGGCTGGCGTTCGGCCTGCTCACGGGCCTGCATCACCAGTTGGTCGGCCTGGCGCTCCCAGGTCTTGGCCCGGGCGGCCAGTTCGGTCGCCTGGGCCTGCAGGCCGTCGCGGCCGTGGTCCAGGGCATCACTGACGGCCTGGGCCAGGGCCTGGCAATAGGCGGCGTGCTCGTCAAGCAGATCAAAGCCGGCGCTGCGGCGCTGCATCTGCCGGGCCAGCAGCAATCGGGCCTCGTCGGCCACCAGCGAGGGGCTTTGGCCATGCAGCGAGGCCTCGGTGGCCAGGCGCATCACGTCCAGCAGAAAGGCACTGGCCTGGTCGGGGCCCAGCACCTCGTCAAGCCGGTCGCCCAGGCGAAAGACGCCCTCGCCCACGGTCTGCATGGCACCAAAAATCAGGCGCTCGCCCCCGGCGCGCAGCCAGGCCATGTGGCCCAGCTCCTGCTCGGCCGCGGCGCGCAGCAGCTGTTCTGCCGCCGGCTTGCTGACGAAATTCAGCAGTCGCTTGCGCGCCCGGTTCCAGTCGATCAAAAACACGATGCGGGCGCCCAGGCCCTCCAGGGTGGCCTGCAGATGGGCCAGGTCGGCACAGGCGAAGGTGGCGGTGCCCACGGTGTAGGCCTGCCCCTGGTTGAGCTGGGCCTCGGTGCGGCTTTCCACCACCGACCAGTTGGCGCCCAACGGCGCCAGCAAGGCCTGAAAGAAGCCAAAGCGGCGCAGATGCAGGTCAGAGTAGGTGAGCGTGATGGTCAGCTCCTGCACCTGGATCACCAGCACATGGGCATCGTTGGTGCCGATGTCGTTTTGCAGCAGCAGGCGGGCGCCATCGCGGGTGGCGGCCGTCTCCAGACCCGGGTGATCGAACTTGAGCGGGGCCGTGCGGCGCAGGCCGCGCATGAAGGCCTGCACCAGGGGGCGATCGGCCTCGTCCAGCTGCCAGACATGGGCGCCAGCCATCAGCTCGCTGGCCATCTGGGGCACCAGCTGATTGATGGCCTTGTGCAGGTCCATCACCAGCAGGTGCAGGCTGTCGTCCTCGGGCCCGCCCTGGCGCTGGCCATGGGTGAGGCGGCGCAATTGCAGGGCCTCCAGGCGCACGCCCTGCAAGGCGGCCAGGGTGTCCAGCCAATGCTGCACCCGGGCCGGCGACACGGCCGCAGCCGGTTCGGCCTGGGCCAGCACCGGGCGGGCCATCAGGCCCAGGTCTTCGTGCAGGGCGTCGCGCAGGCGCTCCAGTTCGGGCAGCATCAGTTGCCCATCCACCCGGCTGGCGCCGCCGGGCAGGTCCAGCAGCCAGGTCTCGCCACCCAGGCCGGCGGCCGCCAGCTCACGGCTCAGGTCCAGCGCGGGCTCACGCGGGTGATCGGCATGCTGGCTGGCGGCCTGCAGGGTGGATAGGTAGAACTTCAAACGGTCGTTGGCCGCCAGCGCTGCCTTGACCCACACCGGCAGCAACAGACGCTGCTGCCCCAACGATGCCACTGCCAATGTCTTGTCCATGGGGTTCCTTGATGCCGGCTCAGACCGATCCATGCCGATGCAGCCCAGTCTGGGCAGCGCGCATGACGGATCCATGAAAGCAGGCGGCGCCGAATTTGCGCCAGATCAAGCGCCCGCCCCGGCTCAGGTCGGGGGCAGTACCGTCAGCCAGGGCCAGCGGGCCTGGTAGCTGGCGGCCTTGGCGGCGAACAGCGCGGGCTGCGCCCAGCGCGGGTTGATGCGCAGGTGCCCGGCGGCCAGGTCTTGCAAGCCATCGGGGGCATGCAGCTCGCCCGAGCCCAGGTCCAGCCCGACACAGGTGCAGGCGATCAGGTAGCGGCCGATGCCCTCACGGCAATCGCGCAGGGGCGGATAGTCCAGACCGAAGCGCTGCGGGTACCACAGGTGCACCCGGGCCTGGTTGCGCACCTCGACCACCACGCCCAGATCGGCCACCGCGGCCTGCACGCGCTGGATCACGGCGTCTTCGGCGGCCCAGGACAGGTCGCTGTCGTCGAAATAGAACAGGTCGTAATCCTTCACGCCCCAGCCCGGTGCACGGCCGCTGCGCGCATTCCACACGGCCTGGAACAGGCAACCCGCCGTGAGGTGCCCCTGGGGCAGGTCGAGCGCCGGCAGGCGCCGCATCAGCTCGGCATTGACCGGGTTGGCCAGAGCCAGCTCGACCAGACGGGCGGGGTTCAGGGTGGGATGGTGGGCGGAAGACATGGTGAGGGCGGTCAGGACGGCGGGCCATCATGCACCAAGCCGGGGCCTCACAAGCCGCCGACTGAGGAACGGTTCAGGCACGGCAAATGCTAGGGTTTCTACTAGGTATTTCACGCATTCCGGCGACAATAGGCGGCTTGATGCCGTGACCCCCATAAGGGGCCTGGCGCCTCCCTGCGTGCACTGTCCACCCGATAGCTGCCGACCCGACACTGCCATGACACCCTCATCGTCCACCTCGACCCTGGCGCCCGACGCCCTGTCCACCCCCCTGCCTGTGCCCCTGCGCCACGGCACTTTCGAAGATGCCCAGGCCTTGTTTGCCGGCACGCTGTTCGTGGCCATGGCCCTGATGCTGTTCAACCAGGCGGGTTTGCTGATCGGGGGCACGGCCGGCATCAGCTTTTTGTTGCACTACGCCACGGGCCTGTCCTTCGGCAAGCTGTTCTTCGTGGTGAACCTGCCCTTTTATTGGTTTGCCTGGACCCGCATGGGCCGCGAGTTCACGCTCAAGACCTTCTGCTCGGTGGCGCTGCTGTCGCTGCTGACCGAGTTGTTTCCGCACGTCATGCGGGTGGACTACCTGCACCCGCTGTTCGCTGCGGTGCTGGGCGGGCTGCTGCTGGGCACGGGCTGCCTGTTTCTGGCCCGCCACAAATCCAGCCTGGGCGGGGCCACCATCGTGGCACTGCATGCCCAGCAGCGCTATGGCCTGCGCGCCGGCAAGGTGCAGTTGCTGATCGATTGCAGCGTGCTGCTGGCAGCCCTGTGGGTGGTACCGCTGGAGCGCGTGGCCTACTCGGTGCTGGCCGCGGTGGTGATGGGCGTGTTTCTGTGGATCAGCCACCGCCCCGGCCGCTACGCCGGGGGCTGAGGCCGTCAGCAGGCCAGGGCTCTCTCAGGCCCGGGTTGCTCAGGCCCGGGGTTTGTCGAGTTGCCAGCGCAGATGGGCCTTGACCGTGGGCCACTCGGCCTGGGTGATGCTGTAGACGCAGGTGTCGCGCAAGGTGCCGTTGGCGGCGCGCTGGTGGCTGCGCAACACGCCGTCCAACTTGGCGCCCAGGCGCTCGATGGCGCGCCGGCTTTGCTGGTTGAAGAAGTGCGTGCGGAACTCGACCGCGATGCAGTCCAGTGCCTCGAAGGCATGGCCCAGCAACAGCAGCTTGCACTCGGTGTTGAACGGCCCGCGCTGGGCCGAGGCCCGGGTCCAGGTCGAGCCGATCTCGACGCGGCGATTCACCGCATCGATGTTCATGAAGCTGGTCATGCCCGCGACCCGGCCGCTGGCATCGCGGGTGGTGAAGGGCAGCATCGAGCCCCTGGCCTGCAGGTCGAGCCGGCGCTGGATCTCGGCGGCCATGCCTTCGGGGCTGGGCACCGCGGTGTACCAGAGCTTCCAGAGCTCGCCGTCCAGGGTGGCAGCCACCTGTTCGTCGTGGTGGTCGGGGTGCAAGGGTTCCAGCGAGCAGGTGCTGCCTTGGAGCGTGATCGGGGCGGGCCAGAGGGCCATGGCGGGGTTCCTTGTGAGGGGCAAATTGCCGTGTTGAAAAGCCCGACCGGCACCAGAAGAGCACCAGCGGGTACGCTACAGTAGCCCCGATGTGGCACCTTAAAAAGTACCACGCCAAACAGATTTAACAGAGCCACGACTGGCCCATTCAGGGCCTGCGTTTCAGCCCTGCGGAGATCCATGCCCTCATCGTCGCCCTGCCCCGCCCTGCTGATGCCCCAGGTGCTGCTGGAAGCCACCCTGCAACGCGGCGCCGATGCCGAGCCGCTGCAACGCCAGTTGCACCGCCGCCTGCAAGAGGCCATCCTGGCGGGCCGCCTGGCCCCGGGCAGCCGCCTGCCGGGCTCACGCGCCTTGGCCGAGGGCCTGGGCGTGTCGCGCAACACCGTCATCGCGGCCTACGAACAGCTCAGCGCGGAGGGCTACCTGCGGCCCGACCGGCAGGGCACCCGGGTGGCCACCCTGGCCCGGCCCGGCAGTACCAGGTCGAGGCAGGCGGCGACGCTGCCGAACTTGCCGGACGTGCCGGAGCGGCGAGATGCAAGCCCTGCCCTGACACCCCACCCGAACCAACACCTGGCCCAACGCCAGACCCAGATCCTGCCCACCGGGGCCGGCACCCAGTTCGGCCTGCCGCTGCGGCCCGGCGTACCGGCCTTGGCGCACTTTCCGCTGGCGGCCTGGCGCCGCGCGCTGGACCGGGCCATCACCCAGGCCGGCCCCGGTGCCCTGGCCTATGGCGAGCCCCTGGGCGAGCCCGCGCTGCGCGCTGCCGTGGCGCGCCACCTCAGCGTGGCGCGGGGCGTGCGCTGCAGCCCCGATCAGGTGGTGATCACCGAAGGCGCCCAGGAGGCCCTGTCGCTGTGCGCACGCCTGCTGAGCAACCCCGGCGACCGGGCCTGGGTGGAGAACCCGGGTTACCGGGGCGCCAAGGCCGCCTTGCGCGCCGCTGACCTGACGCTGCACCCGCTGCCCGTGGACCGCGAGGGCCTGTGCGCCACGGCGCAAGACTGGGCCTTGCACCCGCCCCGCCTGATCTACGTGACGCCCTCGCACCAATACCCGACCGGCGCCGTGCTGAGCGCGTCCAGGCGTCTGCAGCTGATGGAGGACGCCCGCCGCCACGGCTGCTGGCTGATCGAGGACGACTACGACAGCGAGTTCCGCCACGCCGGCGAGTCGATCGGCGCCATGCAGGGCCTGGTGCCCCAGGCCCCGGTGCTGTATGTGGGCACCTTCAGCAAGACGCTGTTCCCCTCGCTGCGCCTCGGTTTTCTGGTGCTGCCCGAGGTCTTGCTGCCAAGCCTGCAGGGGCCGCTGGGCGAGCTGCTTCGCGGCGGCCAGCGCCACAGCCAGCTGGCGCTGGCGCAGTTCATGGAAAGCGGCGAATTCGCCCGCCACCTGGGGCGCATGCGCCGCCTGTACCGCAGCCGCCAGAGCGCACTGCGCCAGGCCTTGCAGCAGCACCTGGCCGTGCCGCACCAGATCGAGGGTGGCCAATGCGGCCTGCACCTGTGCGTGCGCTTCGGGTCGGCCTGGCCCGATCAGGGGGTGGCCGAGCAGGCGCGCCAACACGGCATGGCCCCTTCGGCGCTGTCGGGCTTCGCCCTGCCGCCCGGGCCCAGCGACAACGGGCTGGTGCTGGGCTATGGCAACACCTCGTCCGAGCTGTTTGCACCGCTGATCCAGCGCTTGTCCGGGCTGATGCGGGCGCTGTGAACGCAGCCCCGCAGAAAAGCCTGCGAGATCGTGTCAAGGCCGCCCATCACCCCGGGATAATCGTTGCGCCCCGGCCACCGCGCATGGACGCGCGGTGGACCGCAGGCGTTTTCAATCCGGACATCGACACATGAAATTCAAAAAAATCGGGCTGGCCCTCATGGCAGCAGCCCTGGGGAGTTCTTTCAACCCGGCCCTGGCCCAGACCGCCCACTACCCCGAGCGGCCGGTGCACATCGTGGTGGGCTTTCCGCCGGGCGGCGTGCCCGACACCCTGGCCCGCCTGCTGGCCGAGCATTTCTCGCTGGGCCAGCCCCTGGTGGTGGACAACAAGACCGGGGCTGGGGGCAACCTGGGCGGCGAGACGGTGGCCAAGGCCAAGCCCGATGGCTACACGGTGATGATGGGCGGCATTGCCACCCACTCGATCAACGGCACCCTCTACCCGCACCTGCCGTTTGACATGGTGAAGGACTTCACGCCCATCGTGCTGGTGGCCTCCACCCCCAATGTGCTGGTGGCCCATCCTTCGGTGCCCGCGCGGAACGTGGCCGAGCTGGTGGCCCTGGCCAAGGCCCAGCCCGGCCAGCTGAGCTATGGCACGCCCGGCATCGGCACCTCGCCCCACGTGGCAGGCGAAATGTTCAACGCCATGGCCGGCGTGAAGCTGAACCACGTGCCCTACCGTGGCCGCGCCATGGCCGTGCCCGACCTGCTGGCGGGGCACATCGGGCTGATGTTCGACAACCTGCCCTCGGCCCTGCCCTCGATCCGCGAGGGCAAGCTGCGCGCCCTGGGCATCACCAGCCTGCGCCGCAGCGCCTCGGCCCCCGACATCCCGACGCTGGCCGAACAAGGGCTGAAGGGCTTCGAGGCCGATTCGTGGCTGGCCATCTTCGGCCCGGGCGGCCTGCCGGCCGACATCCAGGTGCGGCTGGCCACCGAGGCGATGCGCGTGTTCAGCCTGCCTGAAGTGCAGGCCCGCATGCGTGCCCTGGGCATGGAACCCATCGTGGCGGGCCCGGCCCAGCTGGCGGCGCACCAGCGCTCCGAAATTGCCAAATGGGCCCAGGTGATCCGCGAGGCCGGCATCAAGCCCGAATGAGGCCCGGCCCGGCCAGCCGCTGACGCGGCCTGGCCTTGATCCAGGGCAAGAAACGGCCACCCGGGCCCGGTCGGAACCGGGCCGATGGGCGCCAGAATCGGTGCCAATTGAAACCCTGGCCTTGCCTGTCAAAGCCGCTCATCACCCAATCTGGCCCCCAAGACACCGCCATGACCGCTACAGACGCCCCGCCGGCCGACGAGTTGCTGCTGCGCCTGAGGCACTTTCAATCCGATTACTTTCCGCTGCACCAGCAACGCTTTCAGGACCTGGTGGCCCAGGGCCAACACCCCAAGACCCTGTTCATCGGCTGCTCGGACTCACGCCTGGTGCCTTACCTGCTGACCGGGGCCGGCCCGGGTGAGTTGTTCATCGTGCGCAATGTGGGGGCCCTGGTGCCGCCCTACGATGGCTCACGGGGCCTGCACGGCACCATGGCGGCGGTCGAATACGCCGTGCTGGCGCTGCGGGTGGAGCGCATCATCGTCTGCGGCCACAGCCACTGCGGCGCCATCCGCGCCGCCTACGAGGGCGTGCCGGACGAGGCCAGGGCCTTGCGCAGCTGGCTGGAGTTGTTGCACGAGGCCGTGTTGCCGGTGCAGGCCTGCACCGAGGCCCTGCGCCGCACCGAGGAACGCTCGGTGGTGTTGCAACTGGAGCGCCTGATGGACTACCCCATGGTGCGCCGCGAGGTCGAGGCCGGGCGCCTGACGCTGAACGGCTGGCACTACGTGATCGAACAAGGGCAGGTGAACGTGTTCGACGTGAAGCAAGGCGCCTTCATCCCGGCGGCGGTGGCCTCACACAGCGGCACCGGGCCTTACCAGCCCTATGTGGAGCACGACGGGCAGGTGCTGGACTGAGCCGCGCGGACTCGCCCGCCCCACCCGAACGGCCCGAACGGCCTGACCTGTCTGACCTGTCTGACCTGCTCGTTCAGCATCAGGCCTGCGCGGCCTCCATGCCATGGCGCTCTTTGAGCGCGGTCTGCGCCGGTGCACCCATGAAGTCGAGCACGGCCTGGGCCGCCGCGGCCTGCGCCGCCCCCGCGCGCACCGCGCCGGTGAAGGTGGTGACGATCTCCAGCCCCGGGGGCATGCCGCCCAGCAAGGTGATGCCGGGCAGGTCTTTGAGTTCGCTGAGCTGCTGAAAGCCCAGCGCCACCTCGCCCTGGGCCACCAGGCTGCCCACCGGCACGCCAGGGCGAGCCTGCACCAGGCGGTCTTTCAGGGTGTCGCCCAGGCCCCAGCGCTCGAACAGCTTGAGCAAGGCCGTGCCGCTGGGGCCGGTGGAGTAACCGATGCTGCGGGCCGCCAGCACGCTGGCGCGCAGGGCGGCTTCGCTGCTCACATCGGGCAGAGCGGCCCCCGCCTGCACGGCGATCGCCACAGAAGACCGCACCAGGTCACGCCGGCTGGCCGGCAGCAGAAAGCCCCCGGCCATCAGTTTGTCGATGGCATCGCTGGCCAACACCACCAGGTCGACCGCCTCGCCTTGCTGCACCTTCTTGGCCGCCTCGACACCGCCCAGCGATTCGAACTGCACCGGCACCTGGAACTGTTGCTGGTAGGCGGCCGCCAGATCGGCCAGAAGCAGGCGGGTGGCCATGGAGGAAATGCCGGTGATGGGTGTGCTCATGCGTCAGCGCTCTTGTGGTGTTGCAAAAAAATCATCGAAGAAACCGGGGGCAAGGCTGAGCAAGCAGCCTGACCCAGGCAGGGCATTGTCCTTGCTTGGCCGTGCTGCAGCCCAGTGGGGTGGTGCACTAGCTGGTATTCCAGCCGGGCATGGCTGGCAAGCAAGGCGGGCGAGAGTCCCCTCGCCCCCCGACCTGACGCACAGTGGCTCGCTATGATCCGCCATCCCTCGGATACCGCCCATCCACCAAAATCGCCCATCTGATCGAACACCGTGACGCCCCCCGTTGACCCCCATCCTCACCCGACCGCCGAGCGCCTGCGCCACGGGCTGAGCACCAGCCCGCTGGTGGCCTGCGCCATCGTGCTGGGCCTGTTGTACCTGGCGCGCGAGGTGCTGGTCCCGGTGGCCCTGGCGGCCATGCTGAGCCTGTTGATCGCCCCCTTGGTGAGGCGCTTCCGGCGCCTCGGCCTGCCCGCCACACCGGCGGTGCTGACCGCTGTGGGCAGCCTGTGTGCCGGCATGGCCGCCCTGACCGTGATGCTGGGCCTGCAGCTGGTGGACATGACCGCCAGCCTGCCGCAGTACGAATCGTCGATACGCGCCAAGGTGGTCACCGTGAAAGAGCTGACGGTCGACCGCATGGACTCGCTGCAGGGCACGGCCGGGCGCCTGTTCAAGCACTTCAGCGAGCCCGAGCGCCCGGCCCCCGCCCGCAGCGCCGCCAGCCGGCTCAAGGCCAATGCCAACGGCGAACGCGTGCAGGTGGAGGTCTACCCGCCGCCGCCCACCTCGCTCAGCGTGCTGTCCCACCTGGCCGGCTCGCTGTGGGAGCCGCTGGCCACCGCCGGCATCGTGCTGATCGTGATGCTGTTCACGCTGCTCGAGCACGAATCGCTGCGCGACCGCCTGCTGCGCCTGATCGGCGGGCACGACCTGCGCGCCAGCACCGAGGTGCTCAACGATGTGGGCGAGCGCCTGTCGCGCTATTTCGTGTCGCAGTTTGCGGTCAACTTTGGCGTGGGCGCCGCGGTGTGGCTGGGCCTGTGGGCCATCGATCTGCCGCATGCCATGCTGTGGGGCGTGCTGACCGCACTGATGCGCTTCGTGCCCTACATCGGGGTGTTGATCGCGGCCGTGCCCGCGGTGCTGCTGGGCGCAGCCGTCGAGCCCGGCTGGACGCTGATGCTGCTGACGCTGGCCCTTTTTCTGGTGATCGAGGTGTTGGCGGCGCAGGTGGTCGAGCCCCTGCTGTATGGGCACAGCACCGGCCTGTCGCCGCTGTCGGTGGTGATTGCCGCCATCTTCTGGAGCGCCTTGTGGGGCCCCGTGGGCCTGCTGCTGGCCACCCCGCTGACCCTGTGCCTGCTGGTGGCCGGGCGCTACGTGCCGTCGCTGAAGTTTCTCGACATCCTGCTGGGCGACGGGCCGTCGCTCACCCGCCCGCAGCGCTTTTACCAGCGCACCCTGTCGGGCGACGCGCACGACCTGATCGCCCAGGCCCGCGCCTACCTGAAGAAAAAGAGCTTTGCCAGCTACTGCGACAACATCCTGCTGCCGGCCCTGCAACTGGCCGCACGCGACCACGAACTGGGCCTGATCACGCCCGAGCAGGCCCAGCGCATGCAACAGGTGGTGGTGGATGTGATCGGTGCGCTGGACGGCAAACCCCGGCGCCGACGCCCGCTTGGCGACGCCCACACCGTGCTCGACCTCAGCAGCCCCGGCGTGGCCCTGCGCCGCCAGCGCGAGGCCGAGATGGGCCGCTGGCAAGGCCCGCTGAGCGTGCCCACCGGCTCGCTGAACCTGTGCATCGGCCAGGGCAGCATCGGCGACGAGCTGATGACCGAACTGCTGACCCGCGCGCTGCGCGACGCCGGCCTCGATGCACGTCATGTGTCGGTGACCGACACCGACGCCGCCCCGCCCGAGGCCCGCATCGACAGCGTGGCCCGGGTCTTCATCCAGGGCGGCGAATCCGAGGCCGCCACCCAGACCTTGGTGCTGCAGATGCAGCAAGACCTGCCGCAAGCCAGCCTGATCCAGGTGCAGTTGCCCGCCTGGGTGACCGGCCAGCCCACCCACAGCCCGGCGCCCCCGGGCGTGATGGTGGTGGACTCGTTCCGCGACGCGGTGAGTTGCGCTCTGGAGGCAGACCAGGCCCAGCGGGGCTCAGCGGCCAAGGGCTGAGGGGCCCTGGGCGTGTTCGGGCGGCCGGTCCTGCCGGTCAGGCCCGGGACTCAATCCAGGCTGATGTTGTTGTTCTTGACCACGGCCATCCAGCGTTTGCTGTCGGCCTGCAACACGGTGGCAAAGGTCTCGGGGCTGCCACCGATGGGCACCAGGCCCATGCTGGCCAGGTATTTGCGGTACTCGTCCGAGGCCACGATTTTCTGGGAGATCGACGACACCTGATCGATGACAGACTGCGGCGTGCCCTTCAAGGCAAACACGCCGTGCCAGGAGTCGCCCTGGAAGCCCGGGAAGGTCTCGGCCACGGTGGGCACCTGGGGCAGGGATTCCAGGCGCTGCTGGCTGGACACGGCCAACGCGCGAACACGGCCGGTGCGGATGAACTGCAACACGTCGGCGATCGGGCTGAACGCCGTGCCCACCTGCCCGCCCACGATGTCGTTGAGGCCACCGTCCTTGTAGGGCACATGGTTCAGCGTGATGTTGGCGCTGTTGGCAAAGTAGGCCATCGACACATGGGGCGCCGTGGCCACGCCGTACGAGGCGTAGCTGATCTGGTTGGGGTGCTCTTTGGCGTCCTTGATCAGGTCGCCCAGGGTCTTGTAGGGCGAACTGGCCGCCACGCTGATCACCAGCGGGATCGACAGGGTCTGGATCACGGGCACCAGATCGCTGGTCTGGTAGGGCAGCTTTTTGTAGACGTAGGGGTTGATGGCCACGGTGCCACTGGCGGTGTACAGAAAGGTGTAGCCGTCGGGGGGTGACGCCACAAACTGCTGGGTGCCCACAATGGTGCTGGCACCGGGCTTGTTGTCGACGATCACGCCCTGCCCCAGGGCCTTGCCCAGCCGCTCGCCCCAGAACCGGGCCATCACATCGGGGGCGGTTCCGGCCGGGAACGGCACGATCACCTTGATCACCTTGCTGGGGTACTTGTCCTGGGCGATGCCCTGGCCGCTGGCCGCCACAGCCAGGCTGAGCAGCGCCAGGTGGCAAAGCCGGCGGGGAAAGCGGTAGGAAAGGTGGTGGGAAAGGTGCTGGGCCAGCCTGGGGCTGGATCGGGGGGCGGTGGCTTGGGGTTTCATGTTGTCTCCTGGTTGTTGTGGGGGTCAGTCCGCTGCGCCTGGCCGGATGCCTTCGTAGGCCATCTGCAAAAGCTGGCGCAGGGCGTTCTTTTCGAGGGGCCGCGGATTGGGGTATTGCTGGGTCAGAGCCAGTTCGCAGACCCGGTCCAGGTCGCGCTCCTGCAGACCCAGCTCACGCAGGCCCAGGGGCGTGCCCAGCGAACGGGCCAGGTCATACAGGCCCGCGGCAGCCAGCCCCGCATGGGGCAGGCCCAAGGCCCGGGCGATGCGCTGGGCAGCCAGGGGCACCTGCGGCAGGTTGAAGGCCAGCGCATGGGGCAGCACCACGGTGTGGGTTTCGGCATGGGGCAGGTTGTAGGTGCCGCCCAGGGTGTGGCACAACTTGTGGTGCAAGGCCATGCTGACCTGCCCCAGCACGCTGCCACACAACCAGGCGCCGTACAGGGCCTGGGCGCGGGCTTCGCCCAGCGGGGTCGAGGCCATCTGATGGACAGATTGGGCGGATGGGGCGGGCTGCTGCCGTATCTGCGGCAGGGCTGCGGCCAGGGCGCGGATGCCCTCCTCGGCCATCAGGTCCAGGATGGGGTTGCTGTCGCTGGCATACAGGCCCTCGACCGCGTGAGCCATCGCGTTCATGCCGCTGGTGGCGCTGAGGGCCACGGGCAGGGTGCTGCTCAGTTCGGGGTCGTAGATCACGGTGCGTGGCAAGACACGGGGGTCGCGCCCCGTTTTTTTGAGCCCGGCCTCGGTGATGCCATAGATCGGGGTCATCTCGCTGCCGGCATAGGTGGTGGGGATGGCCACGATCGGCAGCCCCGACTCCAGGGCGATGGCCTTGCCCAGCCCGATGGTCGAGCCACCGCCCAGCGCAATGGCGCAATCGGCCTGCAAACGGGCCGCCTCGGCGCGGGCCGCGCGGGCAGTTTCGATGGGTACGTGCATCACGGCCTGGGCATACAGGCCCACCGCACGGTGGCCCAGGCGATCGACCACGGCCTGGGCCGCTGCGGCCTGCTGCGGGGTGCTCAAGACCAGGGCCCGGCGGGCCCCCAGTTGGTCGATTTCGCGCTCCAGGTGCTGGAGTGAACCGGCACCGAACACGACGCGCGGTGATTGGGCCTGGTAGATGAAATGTTTCATGTGCCGGGCTCCTGTCGTTCGATCGGGCCGGGCCCGGGCAAAGGGGCCCAGGCGTAGTCCACCTGATGGCGCGCCGTGCGCATGCCGCCCAGCGCGGCCTTCAGTTGCAGGTGTTCGGGGTGAATGGCGTAGGCGTCCAGGGCCGCTTGCGATGCAAACTCGCTGTAGAGCACCACATCGCAGGCGTAGTCGACCCCGCTGCAGTCGACCCCGATGTCCAGGTGCAACAGGCCGGGGATCCGGCCCCTGAGCCGCTCGAAGCCCCGGCGCAGGCGGTCGATGTTGGCGCTTTTTTCTGCCGGCGTGGCCCCGGCGATGTTCCACATCACGATGTGGCGAACAGATGAGCCTGGGTTCATGGTGCGAATCCGATCCGCTGCGGCCAAAGGTTGCTGAAGGCGTGGATCTGCACACTGCCGTACAGGCCTGAGCGGTGAAACGGCTCTTGAGCCAGCCAGGCCTCGGCCGCCGCGCGGCTCGGGAAGTCGATGACCAGCAGGCTGCCGATCATGGTCTGGCCGTCGTCTTGCAGCAGGGGGCCGGCAAAGGCGATGCGCTCTTGAAGCAGGGCCAGACAGGCTTTGTGCTCGGGGCGCATTTGCAGGCGCAGCGCGGCCGACCCGGGCCGGTCGATGAGGTGAAAGGCGTACAGCATGGTGTTACGCCACCGAAGCCGGGTTGAGCACGAAGTCGTACTCCAGCAGGTAAGTACCGTCGGGCTGAGGCACCCAGTCACACACCAGCGACTGGCGCACGCCAAACACCGCGTCCGAATCGAGGTAGTCGCTCTGGTCCCGGAACACATGGGTGATCAGGCTCTGGTAGCCCGGCGCGTCGATCTTGAAGTGCAGGTGGGCAGGCCGCCACGGATGGCGGCCGGTGGCCTCCAGCAGAGCCCCCACCGGCCCATCGTGCGGAATGGCGTAGGGCACGGCCACGATCGAGCGAAAGTGGTAGCGGCCCTGGGCGTCGGCGTTCAAGGTACCGCGCGCCTGCGCCTGGGTCAGGCCCTCATGCTGCACGTCATACAGGCCGTCCTCGTCCGATTGCCAGACATCCAGATGCGCCCCGGCAATCGCTTGGCCCCGGGTGTCGAGCACGCGACCGCGCACCAGGCAGGGCGTGCCCTTGGCGCCGTTGGAGATGTCAGCCCCCAGCTCGTAGTGAGGGGCGTTCTTGACATGAAAGGGCCCGAAAACCGTGGCCTCGGTGCAGCCATGGGGCTTGTCCTGGTTCATGGCCACGGTCAGCATCGACAGGCCCAGCACATCGGACAGCAAGATGAACTCTTGCCGGCGCTCGTCGGTGATGTGGCCGCAGCGGGTCAGGAACTCGATGCCGGCAAACCACTCGGCCTCGGTCAGCTTCACCTCGCGGGCAAAGGCATGCAGGTGCTGCACCAGGCTGATCACGATCTCTTTGAGCCTGGGGTCGCGGGTGTCGCCAAAGCTGGCGATGACCGCCTGGGTGATGTTGTCTTGATTGAGGTTGCGCATGCCGTGTCTCCTGGGTTTGAGGCCTCTGCTCGGGCCCTGGACGACACTTTAGAATTTCATTGGAAAGAATAAAACAGCATTAAAAGGAAATCATATTTCCATAAAATGGAAATATGGATCGCCTCACCGAGCTGGAACTGTTTGTCAAAGTGGCCGAACTGGGCAGCCTGGGCGGCGCGGCCGAGGCCTTGGGCCTGTCGAACCCAGCCGCCAGCCGCTACCTGGCCTCACTGGAGGCCCGGCTCAGCGCCCGCCTGGTCGAGCGCAACACGCGGCGCCTGTACCTGACCAGCGAGGGGCAGGCTTTTTACGAGCGCGCCCGGGGCCTGCTGGCTGAGTTGCAAGAAGCCGAAGCGGCCGTCCACTCCAGCACCTTGAAGCCCTCTGGCGTGCTGCGCATCAGCGCCTCGCTGTCGTTCTCGATGCAGCAGATTGCGCCGCGGCTGGTGCGCTATCACCAGCTCTATCCCCAGGTGCGCATCCACATCGAAACCGCCAACCGCTACCTGGACATGATCGACAACGGCATCGACGTGGCCATTCGCAACCGTGAGTTCGAACCCGACAGCAGCATCACGATCCGACGCCTGGGCTCCACCCGTCGGGTGCTCTGCGCCTCGGCCGCCTACCTGGCCGAGCGCGGCCAGCCCCAGACCCCCGAAGCGCTGGCAGGCCACGACTTTCTGATCTATGTGCATGCCAACAACGCCCACGAGTTGCGCCTGAGCCGGGGCGAGCACACCCAGACCGTGCCCATCCAGGGCCTGCTCGAATCCAATGACGGCCAGGTGCTGCGCGCCGCCGCGCTCAGCGGCCTGGGCATTCTGGTGCAGCCCAGCTACATCGTGTACGACGACATCGTGGCCGGGCGGCTGGTGCCGCTGCTCAACGACTGGGACCTGCCCCGCATCCAGATCAACATCGCCTACCCCAACCGGCGACACCTGTCTGCCAAGGTCCGCTCCTTCATCGACTTCATGGTGGCCGAGTTCGAGCGCGATGAGGCCGAGCGCAAATGGACCAGTTTCATGGGGCTTCAGCGCACGGTGGGCCGATGAGCCACCGCCCATGAAAAAACCCGCCACGCTGGCAGGCGTGGCGGGTGAAACGCAATGAAAAATCACCTGATAAGCCGGGCCGGCGTGGCAGCGCCCGCCCGGTTCACCGCATCAGAAGCGGTGCTGGATACCGACCGACAGGCCGGTGTTGCTGGTGGTACCGCTGGCGGTCTGGGCTGCGGTCAGGCCCTTGGCCTTGGTGTAGTCGATGGCGGCGTACAGATCGGTGCGCTTGCTCAGGGTGTAGCGGGCACGGGCGGCAAAGGTGTCGTAACGGTTGGACGACAGACCATCGGCGCTGTACTTGGTGTTGTAGTAAGCCACCACCACCTGGGTCAGCGGCGTGGCATTGAAGCCCACACCCAGGTCGAACACCGCAGCCTTCAGGCCGGTGGTGCTGGACGATGCGCCCGCCAGGAACTTGTACAGCGAGGTGCTGGAACCCGAGTTGGTCAGGATCGAGGTGTTGCTGTTCACAAAACCGGCATCGGCCTGCATCTGCGTGTAACCGCCAGTGACCTTGTAGCCTTCGAAGATGTAATTGCCACCCGTGGTCAGCACGGTCTGCTTGCGGCCGGCGGTGTCGCGCAGGCGGTCATACGACAGGCCCAGTTGCAGCGGGCGAACATCGTACTTGGCCATGAACTGCACCGACGAATTGGCCGCGGTAGAGCCCGACACGTTGCCGAACGAGTAAGCCAGGCCCAGGTTGGTGCCCGACAGCTTGGGGCTCAGGTACTTAACCATGTTGTCGCGGCGCGAGGTGTCCAGGCCCGAGCCCACCAGGGTGCCCAGAGGGTTCACCGAGGTGGCCGACACCGCGGCGTTCTGGCGGTTGGTGGTCAGCTCTTGGCCCAGCGGGTCGTTCACGTAGCCGGCTTGCAGGTCGTAGGCAAAAGTGGTGTTGCGGCCGATGTCGACACGGCCCCAGCTGTCTTCCATGCCCACGATGGCACGGCGGTCAAAGATGTTGCTGGTGCTGGAGCCAGCGCCCGTGCCGGCGTTGAGACCCGACTCCAGGTTGAAGTTGGCCTTCATGCCGCCACCCAGGTCTTCCGTGCCACGGAAGCCGAAGCGCGAGGTGTTCAGGATGCCCGAGGTGAACATGTTCTGAGTGCCGGTGGCGCCCGCACTGTTTTTCGGGGCAGCGCTGTCATGGCGCACGCCACTGTCCAGCAGACCATACAGGGCCACGCTCGATTGGGCTTGTGCCACCGAAGTGAGCGCCCCCAGGGCGGCCAGTGCGATCAGGGTCTTTTTCATCATGTGTCCTACTAGCGTCGCCCGCCTTGGGCAGGCGACTTGATTGATGGAGTGAATGGATCGGAGAAATTGCCAGCCACACCCTGTTGCCCGTGACAGGCAGGGCTGTGACAACCAGCAGCCCAGACTGTGCAGGGTTTTCACGGATTGAATATGACAAACCAGCCAATCACCGCAACAATAAATGGAATTCGAGTTTTTAATATTTCTGAAATAGAAATAGATCAGGCAGCTGCGCCGGTGCCTATCAAACCCAGAAGAAGCCCTGCGACGCTGGGGGCAGGCTGAGCCTCACGGGTTGCGACACCCGCTCAAAACGGGATTGCACGCGAGCAGAAGGAGAACGAGAGGAAGAAGAAGCGAGCAGGCCGGCATTCGCGGCGTTGTTGGCGATGGCGGCGATGGCCGGAAAGATTGTTGCCCTGCCTCTGATGCCGCGACAGCGTGGACCTGAACGATGACATGCCAGACGCGCAGCACGCCAAGCAAGCGATGGCGCTCAAAACCATCCATCCATCCATCCGATTTGAGCACCAAGCCACCCGCGCCTGATGAAGAAAACGCAGCACCAACGAAAAACGGACCCGAAGGTCCGTCTTTGAAAGTTGCTGGCGGAAACGGAGGGATTCGAACCCTCGATGAGGCTCTACACCCCATACTCCCTTAGCAGGGGAGCACCTTCGGCCACTCGGTCACGTTTCCAGCAATTCCGCTATTCTAGCCTAGTTTTTGGCCTGTTTCAGGAAACTGGCTGGTCCAGATCGAATGCCTTGTGCAGGGCGCGCACGGCCAGTTCCATGTACTTTTCGTCGATCACGACCGAGGTCTTGATTTCGGAGGTGGAGATCATCTGGATGTTGATGCCTTCTTCCGACAGGCTGCGGAACATCTTGCTGGCCACGCCCACATGGCTGCGCATGCCGATGCCGACGATGCTGACCTTGCAGATCTTGGTGTCGCCCACCACTTCGGCGGCGCCCAGGCTGGGCAGCACCTTGGTGTTCAGCAGTTCGACGGTGCGGGCGTACTCGCCGCGGTGCACGGTGAAGCTGAAGTCGGTCTTGCCGTCTTTGCTGAGGTTCTGGATGATCACGTCGACTTCGATGTTGGCATCGGCCACGGCACCCAGGATGTGGTACGCGATACCGGGCTTGTCGGGCACGCCCAGCACGGAAACCTTGGCTTCGTCACGGTTGAACGCGATGCCGGATACGACGGCTTGTTCCATTTTTTCGTCTTCCTCAAAAGTGATCAACGTGCCGGATTTGGCTTCTTCGTTGATGTCAATGTCCCACGGGGTGAAGCTGGACAGCACGCGCAGCGGCACCTTGTATTTGCCCGCAAATTCGACCGAGCGGATCTGCAGCACCTTGGAGCCCAGCGAGGCCATTTCGAGCATTTCTTCAAAGCTCACGGTCTGCAGGCGGCGGGCTTCGGCCACCACGCGCGGGTCGGTGGTGTAGACGCCGTCCACGTCGGTGTAGATCAGGCACTCGGCGGCCTTCATGGCGGCGGCCACGGCCACGGCCGAGGTGTCGCTGCCGCCACGGCCCAGGGTGGTGATGTTGGCCTCTTCGTCCACGCCCTGGAAGCCGGTGATGACCACCACTTTGCCAGCGGCCAGGTCGGCACGCACACGGTCGTCATCGATGGATTCGATGCGGGCCTTGGTGAAGGCGCTGTTGGTCTTGATGGGCACCTGCCAGCCAGCGTAGCTGACCGACTCCATGCCCTCAGCCTGCAAGGCGATGGCCAGCAGAGCCGACGAAGCCTGCTCGCCGGTGGCGGCCAGCATGTCGAGCTCGCGGTTGTAGGCGGCCGAAGACTTGGACGGAGCCAGCTCCTTGGCCAGACCCAGCAGGCGGTTGGTTTCGCCGCTCATGGCGCTCGGAACCACCACCATCTGGTGACCTGCGCGAGCCCATTTGGCGACGCGCTTGGCCACGTTGCGGATGCGCTCGGGCGAGCCCATCGACGTGCCGCCGTATTTGTGAACGATCAATGCCATTGGTGTGTCGGGGTACGAAACTCGGAAATCAGCGGCGCAGGTTGCAAAGTCGTTTTGGTGCGCCGCCCGTTTTCGTGCAAAAAGTGGGGACCAAAACCCGCTAATTGTACCAACCGAGCACCGCCCCCTTGCGCTGCACGTAACCAAGTCCTACTTTGAGCCGGATCTGATGCCCGCGGGTGGTGCAGCTTTGCAGCTGGCGCAGCAGCTCCTTGAGCTGTGCGGCACTGGGCGTGGTGCCATGCACCGACAGCAGCCAGTGGCGCAGCACGTTGGCCTGGCGCTCGGGGGCCAGGGCGCGCAACGCGGCAATGACTGGTGGGTTGCCCACCTGTTGCAGGTCGTCGCGAGCCAGATCTTGCAACAGGGTCTGGGCCTGGGCGGCGTGCGCTGCGCTGCGGGCGAAGGTGTCGCGAAAGGCCGGAAACACGGCCTCCAGGGCGGGCAGCAGTTGGTGCCGGATTCGGTTGCGGGTGTAACGCAGATCGGCATTGCTGGGGTCGTCCACCCAGGCCTCGCCCTGGGCCTGCAGCCAGTCACGCAGGGCCTGGCCGGGCACGCCCAGAAGAGGCCGCGCAAAGTCGATGCCGCCGCGCTGCCAGCGGGCAGGCATGGCGGCCAGGCCCGGCAGACCCGCGCCGCGCGACAGCGCCAGCAGCAGGGTCTCGACCTGGTCATCGGCGTGCTGGGCCAGGGCCACGGTGCGTACGCCGGCCTCGCGCCACTCTTGCTGCAGCACCTCGTCAAAGACCTGGTATCGCCCGCGGCGGGCCGCGTCTTCGGGGCTTTGGCCAGGGGCATGGCGGGCATCGATGCGGCGCACCACCAGGGGCAGGTTCAAACGCTCGCAGGTGGCCCGGCAATGGGCCTCGAAGGCGTCACCCGCGGCCTGCAGGCCGTGGTGGATGTGCAGGGCGTGCACCTGGCCCGGCCAGCGCCGCGCACAGGCCAGCAGCAAGGCGCTGGAATCAGCGCCGCCGCTGTAGGCCACGCCCAGGGGCAAGAGGGGTTGGAAAGACGCCAGAGCGGCGTCGAACGAGGTGCTCATGAAAGGTGCGTGGTGGTGATCACGCTGCGGTCTTCAGGCGCACCTGCCGGCGGGCCGCCAGGCCCGGGGCTGTCAGCGGCTGTCGGCCTTGGTGTCGGTGTAACGGCCGTAGCTTTGCAGACGGTCGTAACGACGGTCGACCAGTTCCTTGGTCTTGAGGTCGGCCACCTGACGCCAGGCATCGTTGAGGGCGCGCTTGAGGAAGGCGGCCATCTGCTTGGGGTCGCGGTGGGCACCACCCACGGGCTCGTTGACGATCTTGTCGACCAGGCCCAGGGCCTTCAGGCGGTGCGCCGTGATGCCCAGGGCATCGGCGGCATCCTGGGCGCGGTCGCTGGTCTTCCAGAGGATGGAGGCACAGCCCTCGGGGCTGATCACCGAGTACACCGAGTATTGCAGCATCAGCACCTGATCGGCCACCGAGATGGCCAGGGCGCCGCCCGAGCCACCTTCACCAATGATGGTGGTGATGATGGGCACCTCAAGTTGGGCCATCTCGAAGATGTTGCGGCCGATGGCCTCGGATTGGCCGCGTTCCTCGGCGTCGATGCCGGGGTAGGCGCCCGGGGTGTCAACAAAGGTGAACACCGGCAGCTTGAACTTCTCGGCGGTCTTCATCAGGCGCAAGGCCTTGCGGTAGCCCTCGGGCTTGCTCATGCCGAAGTTGCGCAGCGCGCGCTCCTTGGTGTCACGGCCCTTTTGCTGGCCGAGCACCATGCAGGCGTGGCCATTGAAACGGGCCAGACCACCGACGATGCTCAGGTCGTCCGAAAAGTGGCGATCGCCATGCAGTTCGATGAAATCGGTGAACAGCTCACGCACGTAGTCGAGCGTGTAGGGGCGTTCGGGGTGGCGCGCGATCTTGGTGATCTGCCAGGGCGACAGGTCGCTGTAGATGTCTTTGGTGAGCTGCTGGCTCTTCTTGCTGAGCTGGTCGATCTCTTCGGAGATGTCGACTGCAGACTCGTTTTGCACGTAGCGCAGTTCTTCGATTTTGGTTTCGAGTTCGGCAATCGGCTGCTCGAAATCAAGAAAGGTTTTTTTCGCCAACGTCATTCTCCTGTTGTTTCCGCCGGCCGACCCCTTCGGTCTGGCCAGCATGGCGCACCGCCCTCAGGCAGCACGCAAGACCCGTGCGAGGCATCGTCAACCGACGACCGGCAAGGGATCCAGCGACCGCCAAATATACCAAGTCGCCACGCTGCGGTAAGGCTCCCAGGCTGCGGCCACCTCACGGGCATCGCTGCGACTCACAGGATCGCCCGAAAAATAATTGTCGCTGATGCCCTTGATCAAACCCACGTCATCCAGCGGCAGCACATTGGGCCGCATGAGGTGAAAGATCAAGAACATCTCGGCGGTCCAGCGGCCGATGCCGCGGATGGCCACCAGTTCGGCAATGATGGATTCGTCGTCCATCGACTCCCACGACTTGACGTGCACCGAGCCGGTGTCGAAATTGAGCGCCAGATCCACCAGGTACTCCACCTTGCGGGCGCTCAGGCCGGCCGCGCGCATGTCGTCCACCTTGAGCTTGAGCACATTGGCCGGCGTCATGCTTTGTGGCAAAGCCGAAAACTTGCGCCACACCGACTGGGCCGATTTGACCGAGATCTGCTGCCCCACCACCGAGCGGGCCAGGGTGGTGAAGGCATCGCCGCGGATCCGCAGGCAGGCGTTGCCGAACTGCGGGATCAGGCGCTTCATGACCCGGTCTTTCTTGACCAGGTGCTTGCAGGCGTCCTGCCAGTAGCCTGGCGTGAGCAGTTCTTCCGCCCGGTCGTCGGCCGGGCTGCTGGGGGCCGGGGTGTCGAGCGTCACGGCCTCGAATGCCGCGGGCTTCTTGCTGGCCACCATCATGCGTCAGGCCCCGCCACAAAACGGCACCGCGCAACCGGGGAAAAGGCTGAACAAGCACGGGTCACTGGGCCGCCTCCCAGGTGGTGCCGGCAGCGGAATCCTTGAGCACGATGCCCTGCGCCAGCAGCTCTTGGCGGATGCGATCGGCCTCGGCAAAGTTCTTGGCTTTCTTGGCCTCGGCGCGTTGCTCGATCAGCACCTGGATGGCGGCCTCATCAAGGCTGGAGCCCGCCTGCAAAAAGGCCTTGGGCTCACCCTGCAGCAGGCCCAGGCAGGCCCCCAGGGCCTTGAGCTGGGCCGCCAACTCGGGCGAGCGGGTTTTGTTCACCTCGGTTGCCAGATCAAACAGCACGGCCACCGCCTCGGGGGTGCCGAAGTCTTCGTCCATCACGGCCTTGAAGCGGGCGGCATGGGGCGTGGCCCAGTCGATCTCGGCCAGCCCTTCGCCGGGCGGCACCGCGTCCAGTGCGGTGTACAGGCGGCGCAGTGCATTGCGGGCATCCTGCAGATGGGCGTCGCTGTAGTTCAGCGGGCTGCGGTAATGGGCACGCACCACGAAGAAGCGGATGGTCTCGGCATCAAACACCTTGAGCACTTCACGGATGGTGAAGAAGTTGCCCAGGCTCTTGGACATCTTTTCGTTGTCCACATTGATGAAGCCGTTGTGCATCCAGGTGCGGGCGAAGGTCTGGCCGGTGGCCCCTTCGCTCTGGGCGATCTCGGTTTCGTGGTGCGGAAACTGCAGATCCGCCCCGCCCCCGTGGATGTCCAGGGTCTCGCCGAGCAGCGAGCAGGCCATGGCCGAGCATTCGATGTGCCAGCCCGGGCGGCCCGGGCCGAACTCGCTGTCCCACTTGGCGTCGGCCGGCTCGGTGGGCTTGGCGCTCTTCCAAAGCACCGGGTCGAGCGGATCGTCCTTGCCGTCGTTCACGGCCACGCGCTCACCCGAGCGAAGCTCGTCCAGCGACTTGCCGCTCAACTGACCGTAATGGGGAAACTTGCGCACCGCGTAGTTCACGTCGCCGCTGGCGGCGCGATAGGCCAAACCTTTTTGCTCCAGGGTGCTGATCATGCTCAGCATCTGGGGCACGAAGTCGGTGGCGCGAGGCTCGTGGGTGGGGCGCTGCACGCCCAGGGCATCGGCGTCCTGGTGCAGCGCGTCGACCATGCGATCGGTCAGCGAACGGATGGACTCGCCGTTTTCAACGGCGCGCCGGATGATCTTGTCGTCGATGTCTGTGATATTTCTCACATAAGTCACCGAAAAGCCCGAAACCCGCAACCAGCGCTGCACGACGTCAAAGGCCACCATCGAACGCGCATGGCCCAGATGACACAGGTCGTACACAGTCATGCCGCAGACGTACATGCGCACATGGCCAGGCTCGATGGGGGAAAACGCTTGCAGATCACGCGTCAGCGTGTTGTAGATGCGCAGGCTCATGGATAAATTGGGCAGACAGCGATTCCGCAGCCGGATGACGGCCGGAAATCTTCGAAAAATCAGGAGGATGGGAGTGTTGCAGCGCCACGGTGGAGGGTACAAAGCACCTCCACCCCTCGGCTACAATCCGCCCCAGTATAAGCGCCCCGGTTGGCGCTTGCCATCGCGCAAACCCCACGAGGCTCCATGACCCAAGCTCGCTGCACCGTTCCCGCCCGCCTTCGCATGTTGGCCCTGGCCGCCCTGATGGGGGCCTCGTTCGGAGTCCACGCCGACGACTACGGTGATGTCACCCAGCTGCTGCGTCAGGGCAAGACGACCGAAGCCCTGAGCAAGGCCGACCAATACCTGGCAGGCAAGCCCAAAGACCCCCAGATGCGCTTCATCAAGGGCGTGATCCAGTCCGAAGCCGGCAAGCCCAACGACGCCATCGCCACCTTTGTGGCCCTGACCCAGGAATACCCGGAGCTGCCCGAGCCCTACAACAACCTGGCGGTGCTGTATGCGAGCCAGAACCAGTACGACAAGGCCCGCACTGCGCTCGAGATGGCCATCCGGACCAACCCCAGCTACGCCACCGCCCACGAGAACCTCGGCGACGTCTACGCCAAGCTGGCCAGCCAGGCCTACAGCAAGGCCTTGCAACTGGACAACACCAACCCGGCGATCCAGCCCAAGCTGGCCCTGATCCGCGATCTTTTCACCACCAATGGCAAGCCCGGCGCAGCGGCCAAGCCAGCGCCCACCCCGGCACCGGCGCCCGCTCCTGTGGCAGCAGCCCCGAAGGCGGCCCCTGCTCCGGCGCCCGCACCGGCCCCCAGCCCAGCCCCGGCACCGGCACCAGCGCCCGCTCCTGTGGCGGCACCGGCCACCGCCGCAGCCCCCGCCGCTGCTCCGGCTCCGGCACCCGCACCAGCCGCCGCGGCTGTTGCCGGCCCTGAAAAGGATGTGGAATCCGCTGTGCGCCATTGGGCCAGCGTGTGGTCGGCCCGTGACGTGTCGGCCTACCTGGCCGCCTACGGCAAGGAATTCGACCCACCCGGCAAGATGAACCGCAAGTCCTGGGAAGACGAGCGCCGCTCGCGCATCCTGGGCAAGGCGCGCATCGCGGTCAAACTGCATGACCTGGCCATCAACGTCAACGGCAGCAAGGCCACGGCACGCTTCCGCCAGGACTACAGCGCTGACACACTGAATGTCTCCAGCCGCAAGACGCTGGACCTGGTCAAGGCGGGCGACCGCTGGTTGATCGTTCGCGAATCCACCGGCGGCTGATCGTCCCGGGCGGGACCGCCACCCCGAACGCTGCCCTGTGCGGGTGGCGCGCACCGGGTTTGGCGGCCTCGCCACGGTTGTGACCATGATGCGATTCGCCTTTGCTTCCCGTTTTCTGCAGCGCGCAGGCGCTGCTGGCCTGCTGCTGGCTTTCGGCTTGTTGGGCGGCACCGCTGCGCACGCGGCCAAACGCCAGCCCCACCACAGCCCTGCCCCCACCCCAGCCAGTGCCGTGCTGCGTGACGGCCAGGCCGAGGCTCGGCTGATCGAGATCTACCGCCTGATCGGCGCGGCCCGCACCCGCGACGCGCTGCGCCTGGCCGAAGGCCTGGTGCGCGACCACCCCGGCTTTCAGCTGGCGCAACTGGTGTATGGCGACTTGCTTTCGGCCCAGACCCGCCCGTTGCGCACCGCAGGCGATGTGCCCGACACCGTGGCCCGAGCCGCCGCCCCCCAGCTCAAAGACCTGCGCGATGAAGCCTTGTTGCGGCTGAAGGCCCTCAGCGAGCGCCCCCCGGCCCAGACCGTGCCGGACCAGTTCGTGGCCCTGACCAGCCGGCACCGCCATGCCATCGCAGTGGACACCTCGCGGGCCCGCCTGTATCTGTTCGAGAACAACGGCAGCGGCCTGCGACTGGTGGCCGATTACTACATCTCGGTGGGCAAGCTGGGCGTCGACAAGGGCAGCGAAGGCGATCAGCGCACCCCCCTGGGCGTGTACTTCATCACCAGCAACCTCGACCCGCGCACCCTGAAAGACTTCTACGGCGCCGGCGCCCTGCCCATCAACTACCCCAACCCCTACGATGCGCGCCGGGGCAAGACGGGCAGCGGCATCTGGCTGCATGGCACGCCGTCGACCCAGTTCGCCCGCCCCCCGCAGTCGACCGACGGCTGCGTTGTGATGGCCAACCCCGATCTGGAGCGCCTGCTGTCCACGGTCGAAGTGCGCAGCACCCCGGTGGTGATCGCCACCTCGCTGAACTGGGTGCCCCAGGCCCAGGCGCGCCAGGCCGGGCGCAGCTTTGAAGACGCCTTCAACGCCTGGCGTGCGGCCAAGAACGCCGGCGATGTGCCGCGCCTGCTGGGCTACTACACCAGCGACTTCAACAGCTACGGCAAGAGCCTGAACGACTGGACCCCGTCCTTGCAGCAGGAAATCAGCAAAGCAGGCGGCCGGGGCTTCGAGGTCAAGGACCTGTCCATGCTGCGCTGGACGGACAACACCGAAACCATGGTGGTAACCTTCGGCGAACTCGTCGCCGGCACCAACCGCGGCAGCACCAAGCGCCAGTACTGGCTGCGCCAGGGGCAGCAATGGAAAATCTTTTTTGAAGGAGTCATCGGATGATGAATGTGAGCTCAATCCTGAGCAGCCGTCGCGCGCTGCTGGCCATCACGGCCGCCGGCCTGATGGGCCTGGGCAACATGGCTGCGGCCCAGACGGCCCCTCAGGTCAAGCTGAGCACCAGCCAGGGCGACATCGTGCTGGAGCTGTACCCCGCCAAGGCCCCCAAGACGGTCGAAAACTTTCTGCAATACGTCAAAGACAAGCACTATGACGGCACGGTGTTCCACCGTGTGATGGACGGCTTCATGATCCAGGGCGGCGGCTTCACGGCCGACATGACCCAGAAGCCCACCCGCGCGCCGGTCGCCCTCGAAACCTCGGGCGGCCTGACCAATGACCGTGGCACCATTGCCATGGCGCGCACGGCCAACCCCAACTCGGCCACCGCACAGTTCTTCATCAACGTGGTCGACAACCGCATGCTGAATGCCCCCAACCCCGATGGCTACGGCTACACGGTGTTTGGCAAGGTGGTCAGCGGCATGGACGTCGTCGACAAGATCAAGCTTGTGCCCACCACCAACAAGGGCCCGCACCAGAACGTGCCGGCCACCCCGGTGACCATCAACTCGGCCACCCAGATCAAGTAACCCCTCCCACAGACCCGCCCTGAGGAAACACCCCATGAGCAACCCCCAAGTCGAACTGCACATCCTGGACTACGGCGTCATCACGCTGGAACTGGATGCCGAAAAAGCCCCCAAGTCGGTGGAAAACTTCCTCAACTACGTGAAGAAGGGCCACTACGACAAGACCATCTTCCACCGTGTGATCCCGGGCTTCATGGTCCAGGGTGGCGGCTTTGCCCCCGGCATGGAGCAAAAGCCCACCGACGGCCCCATCGACAACGAAGCCAACAACGGCCTGAAGAACAACAACTACACCGTGGCCATGGCGCGCACCAACGCCCCCCACTCGGCCACCGCCCAGTTCTTCATCAACGTGGCTGACAACAGCTTCCTGAACCACACCGCCCCCACCGCCTCGGGCTGGGGCTACGCCGTGTTCGGCAAGGTGGTGTCGGGCAACGACGTGGTCGACAAGATCAAGGCCGTCAAGACCGGCCGCAAGGGCTTCCATGACGACGTGCCGAAGGAAGACGTGGTGATCGAGAAGGCTGTGGCGCTGTAAGCGTCGCCAGCGCTCCCCCACCATGCCCCCGACCGTGCCCCGGATCGCCGAGCTTGAGGCTGCGGCGGCCTGGCGCACGGTCGATTTCATTTCTGACCTGCACCTGCACGAGGCCGAGCCCGCCACCTTCGACGCCTGGCGCCAGCACCTGCTCCATACGCCGGCCGATGCGGTGTTTCTGCTGGGTGACATCTTCGAGGTCTGGGTCGGTGATGACGCGGTGCAGCCCGGCAGTTTCGAGGCCGCCTGCCAGCAGGTCTTGCATGCGGCCAGCCAGCGCCTGGCGCTGTTTTTCATGGCCGGCAACCGCGACTTTCTGCTGGGCCCGCAATTTGCGCAGGCCTGCGGCATGACCCTGCTGGCCGACCCTTGTGTGCTGGTGTTTGAAGGCCGGCGCTGGCTGCTCAGCCATGGCGACGCCCTGTGCCTGGACGACCACGACTACATGCGCTTTCGCGCCGAAGTGCGCAGCCCCGCCTGGCAGCAGGCCTTTCTGGCCCGCCCCCTGCCCGAACGCCTGGCGCTGGCGCGCCAGCTGCGCGCCCAGAGCGAAGCGCGCAAACGCAGCGGCGACACCTATGCCGACCTGGACCCGGCCGCCACCCGGGCCTGGCTGCAGGCCGCCAACAGCCTCACAATGATCCATGGGCACACCCACCGCCCGGCCCGCCACCTGCTGGGCCAGGGCCTGAGCCGCGAAGTGCTCAGCGACTGGGACCTGCACGCGCCCGTGGCGCGTGCCGAGGTGCTGCGCCTGGAGGCCCACAGCCTGCATCGCGTCCCGCCCGCCCGACCGTGAACACCGCCCTGCCCCGCACAACCGGCCTTTGGCAGTGGCTGCGCCATTGGCTGGGCGCCCGGGTCCTGCCCCAAGCCCGCCCTGTACCCGAAGCCCTGTGGCAGGCCACGCTCGCCGCCCACCCTTTTCTGGCCGCCTTGGCGCCCGATGAACAGGCCGGCCTGCGCCGCTTGTGCGGGCACTTTCTGGCGCGCAAAGAGTTCCACGGCGCACACGGGCTGGCGGTGAGCGACGCCATGGCCCTGACGGTGGCCGCCCAGGCCTGCCTGCCCCTGCTGCATCTGGGGCCCGGTGCGGAGGCCCCCGGCGACCCGAGGGCCCTGGCCTGGTACGACGATTTTGTGGGCATCGTGCTGCACCCGGGCCTGGCCCTGGCGCGACGCGACTTCACCGACGACGACGGCATCGTCCACCAATGGCAGGAGGAATTGGCCGGCGAGGCCATGCCCGGTGGTCCGGTGATGCTGTCCTGGCCCGATGTGGCCGCCGCGGGTGACTCAGCCGCCCAGGGCTACAACGTGGTGATCCACGAGTTCATCCACAAGATGGACTTGCGCGACGGCGCAGCCGACGCCTGCCCGCCGCTGCCACCGGGCTTTCTGGGCCAGCGAGGCGGGCGCGCCGCTCGCCAGGCTTGGCTGGCCGTGCTGACGCCGGCCTGGGAGGGCTTTTGCGAGCAGGTGATCCGGGCCGAGCGCTTCGGCCAGCCCGAGCCCTGGCTGGACGCCTACGGCGCCCAGTCGCTCGACGAGTTCCTGGCCGTGGCCTGCGAGGCCTACTTTGTGAACCGGACCGAGTTCGGGCAGCACTTTCCGAGCCTGCTCACGCTGTTCGACGCTTTCTTCAGGCCAGCGCGCTGAGCCAGCGCGACAACTCGTCCAGCTCGGGCCGGCCGAGCGTGTGGCCACCCGGGAACCCTGCGCTGTGCACCTGCAAGGGCAAGGTGGCCGCATGGGCCACGATGCGCTCACTGTGAACCGCGGGCAACACCGCATCCTCGGTGCCATGGCTGACCCACAGACTGCGGCCCTGCAGGGCCTCGGCGGGGGCCTGCTCGGGCAGCACCTCGGGCAACAGGCGGCTGTGCAGCGACAGGGCCGCACGCAGGCTCTGGGGCCGGGTCAGCAACAGGCTCAGCCCCATGATGCCGCCCTGGCTGAAGCCGCCCACCACCACCCGCGAGGCGGGCACGCCCAGCTGGGTCGCCGCCCGGCTGACGGCCTGCTCGATCAAAGCCCGGCTGTGCTTCTCCTGGGCGGTGTTGATCACGCGCGAGCCATCGGCGGCCACCCCGAACTGAAACCAGGCCCAGGCATTCGGGCCCATGGGGTGCGGTGCACGCAGGCTCAGCAGGTGGTAGCGCGCAGGCACCCAGGGCGCAATGCCCATCAGGTCCTGCTCGTTGCTGCCCACGCCATGCATCAGCACCAGCAGCCAGGGCGGCTCGGTGCCCGGCGCGGCGGGGCGAAAATCAGCCTGCAGGCCCAGGTCATCAGGAAGGGAAGCCAAAGGGTTCAAAGGAGAGGTATCAGACATGGGGGGATTCTTCCAGGGTCAGGGTGTCCATGGCGAGCATGCTGTGCATGACCTCGCGGCTCACATAGTGGGGCCGGCTGGCCGCGGCGCCACCGGCGCCCAGGGCAAAGAACAACGGCAGAAAGTGGTCTTCGGTCGGATGGGCCCGCTGGGCATGGGGCGCCTGGCACCGGTAGTCGAGCAAGGCCGGCAGGTCGCCTCGCTCCAGGGCCGCCTCCACCCAGCGCGAGAACGCGCCGACGTAGGGGGCCGGTTCGCGCTCGCCACCAAAGAACTCTGCCAGGTTGTGCGTCATGCTGCCTGAGCCCAGCAGCAGCACACCTTCATCGCGCAAGGGGGCCAGGGCCTGCCCGAGGGCCAGCACCTCCGCAGGCCCCGCCGTGGCGGGCAACGACAGTTGCACCACCGGCACATCGGCCTGCGGAAACAGATGCATCAAGGGCACCCATGCCCCATGGTCAAAGGGGCGCTGCGCATCGGCCTGGGCGGGCAGACCGGCTGCCTGCAGCCGCTGCAGCACCGCTTCAGCCAGGGCCGGGTCGCCGGGCGCCGGGTACTGCAACGCGTACAGCGGGCGCGGGAAACCGCCAAAGTCATGCCAGGTGGCCGGCTGGCCGCCGGTCATCACCCGCAGCCCCTGGGACATCCAGTGCGGCGACAACACCACCACCCCGCGCACCGGCTGGCGGCGGCGCAACTCAGCGCCCAGGCGGGTCAGCGCCGGGCCGGTGTCACCGGGCTCCAGGGCAAACAAAGGGGCCCCGTGGGACACAAACAGGGCGGGCAGCCTCTGCCTATCGGATGTTTCCACTGGCTTTTCGGTGTTGTCAAATTGAGTGATCATGGTGTTAACGCTCCGGGAACTACTTTAGGCGTCGGCCATTCACAGACCAATCGGCAGCGCAACAATTGATTGTTGCGGCCCCATTGACAATCCCTCCCCACACGCCAGAGAGCCACCATGGATCAACTCCGTCAGATCGAAGCCTTCAACGCCGTCGTGCAGCACGGCAGTTTCGTCAAGGCCGCCGACCGGCTGGACCTGTCCAAGGCTGTGGTCTCGCGCCTGGTACTGGAACTGGAGGCCCGCCTGGGCACACGCCTGCTCAATCGCACCACCCGCAGGCTGTCGCTCACCGACTCGGGGGCGGCCTACCACGAGCGCTGCAAGCAGATCCTGGACGACCTGGCCGAGGCCAATGCCGAAGCCAGCGCCACCGCGGCACGCCCCACAGGCAAGCTGCGCATCAATGCACCGCTGAGCTTCGGCAACCTGCACCTGGCGCCGCTGTGGGGCGAGTTCCTCAAGCTGTACCCCGAGATCGAGCTGGACATCACCCTGAGCGACCGCGTGGTCGACTTGGTGGAGGAAGGCTTTGACCTGGGTGTGCGCATCGGCCGCCTGCAGGCCACCTCGCTGGTGGCCAGGCGCCTGGCCAGCGACCGCATGGTGCTGTGTGCCTCGCCAGGCTACCTGGCCCGCCACAGCCCCATCCAGAACCTGCAGGACCTCAGCGAACACAGTGTGATTGCCTACTCGTACTCCTCACTGGGCGCCACCTGGACCTTTGACAATGCCGACGGCAAGTCCGAGTCAGTGACCGTGCACCCGCGCCTGTGGGCCAACAGCGGTGACACCTGCCGTGCAGCCGCGCTGGCGGATCAGGGCGTGATCATGCAGCCCGCGTTCCTGGTCGGAGAGGACGTGCGCCAGGGCCAGCTGATCGAACTGCTGCCGAACTACCACCGCCCGCTGCTCGACATTCACGCCGTGTACCCCAGCCGCAAGCACCTGTCAGGCAAGGTGCGGGCCATGGTTGATTTCCTGGCCCAGGCCTTCATGCAGCCCGGCTGGGCCTGAGCCTGAACCGGCTCACCGTCAGGCCAGCGCGTTCATCAAGGCCGCATGGAAGGCCTCGGGGCGCTCGAACTGCACCCAGTGGCCCGCGTCCGGGATCAGGGTCATGCCCCTGAAATCACGGGCAGAGGCTGCAAAAGCAGCCTCCAGTTGGTGGATCCAGCTTTTGTAAAGCGCATCGTGGGCGCCGTAGATGGCGTGCACCGGGCAATTCAAGGCCGGCAGTGAACGCGCCAGGATGTCGGTGTGCGCCAGGCGCCGGCGTGGCAGGCGGTCGCGCATCACGTTGGCCACATGAAGTTGCAGCGCGAGGCCCTCGAGGCCATCAATCAAGGCCGTGTCATGCAACATCAAGGCGGCCAGGTTGTAGCGGTGGATATCGGCCTGCGCCGCCACGTCGGGCAGGTGCCGCCAGGCCTTGAGCTCGAACTGGCGCTGCGGCACCACCCCCATCGCAGGCGCCCCCACCAGCACCAGACGCGAGGCGGCGTCCGGGTGGGCGGCCAGCAGCAAGCCAGCCGTCATGCCCCCAAACGAGAAGCCGATCAGTTCGCAGACGCGATCGCCGAGCAAGGTGCGCAAACCCTGGTACAGCGGCTCGACCATGCTGTCGGCATCGCCGCCGAGCGGCGACACCGCGGAATCCCCAAAACCCGGCAGGTCCGGCACCCACAACTCGCGCCCTTCTTGCAACAGGGGCTCGATGTTGCGCACAAAGTGGGTCCAACTGCCGCTGCCGCCGTGGAACAGCACCAGGGGCGCCACGCCCGCACGGGGTTCACCCCAGACATGCCAGACCAGCTCCCCCTGGCCGCAGGGGGTGACGCAACGCCGCGCCTGGGCCCCCAGGCGACGCACCAGCTCGTGCAGGGGTTGATCGGGGCTGGCAGCGTTGGGGAACAGTTGATCCATCATCAGGGGCTCGCAAAAACAGGTTCAGGGGCCGGCCAATAGAGTGCAGGCCCCTCTCATCTCCTATTTTGCCGGGCTTTGCCCCGGGCCGGGGGACCCGGCCCACCCCGCCGCTCAGCCCCCTCGACCGACTCACTGCGCCCGGTTCAGCGCCAGCCGTGGTGGTGGTGGAAATGACCCCAGCCGCCGCCATACACCACTGGGGGCATGTAGACCGGGGCCGGGCGGTAATAGCTGCCGCCGCCGTAGTAGACCGGCGCCGGGGCGTAGGTTACAGGCGGCGGCGCATAGGCCACGGGCGGGGGAGCATAGACCACCGGGGGGGCGGCATAGGCCACCGGCGCCGCATAGACCGGTTGTGCCCCCACATACAGGGCCCCGCCGTTGGACACCCCGACGCTCACACCTGGAACACCCACGCCCACCGCCCAATTGACGCCGTGGGCCTGGGCAGGCGTGGCCATGGCCAGGAAAGCCAGGGCGGCCAGGCTGCAGCCTCCGGCCAGGGCACGCGCGCAGCGACTGAAGTTGCGCGTCACCGAGCGGACATCCGGGCGGACATTGAGGTTTTGCATGGCAGTCTCTCCTTCAGATCAAATAGCGATTCGGGGCGACCAAAGGCGGCCCTGAACCCCACAACGCGGCATGTGCCGGCTTCGTTGTCAGGTCATCGCCCTCTATTTGTTTCCAGGCGTTAACCAAGCCCCGTGGGCGCGCCCGCCTAAAATGGACGGATGAGTTCGAACACCCCCACCTCCGATTCCCCAGAGTCCGCCAAGCCCAGCCATTTCCTGCGCCAGATCATCGAACACGATCTGGCCCAAAAAACCTATGCCCAGCGTCATTGGGGCGGTACGCCGGGTGACGGGGCGCACCACGCCGCCGGCCCGCTGGACCCGGCACCGGTGCGGCTGCGCTTTCCGCCCGAACCCAATGGCTACCTGCACGTGGGCCATGCCAAGAGCATCTGCCTGAACTTCGGTCTGGCCCGCGACTACGGTGGCGTGTGCCACATGCGCTTTGACGACACCAACCCGGAAAAGGAAGACCAGGAGTACGTTGACTCCATCCTTGATGCCGTGAAATGGCTGGGCTTCGGCTGGGACAGCGCGATCGACGGCAAGACGACCTCGCACCTGTACCAGGCCAGCGACTACTTCGGCTTCATGTACCGGGCCGCCGAGGCCCTGATCGAGGCCGGTCACGCCTATGTGGACGAGCAAAGCGCCGAGGACATGCGCGCCAACCGGGGCGACTTCAGCAAGCCAGGGGTGGACAGCCCCTTCCGCAGCCGCACGCCCGCTGAAAACCTGGCGCGCTTCCGCGAGATGCGCGATGGCCAACTGCCTGACGGTGCTGCCGTGCTGCGCGCCAAGATCAACATGGCCTCGCCCAACATCAACCTGCGCGACCCGGCCATCTACCGCATCAAGCATGCCGAGCACCACAACACCGGCAACACCTGGTGCATCTACCCGATGTACACCTTTGCGCACCCGATCGAGGACGCTCTGGAAAACATCACCCACAGCATCTGCACGCTCGAGTTCGAAGACCAGCGCCCGTTCTACGACTGGTTGATGGAGCGCCTGATTGAAAGCGGCCTGCTGGTCTCGCCGCCGCCGCGCCAATACGAGTTCTCGCGCCTGAACCTGACCTATGTGATCACCAGCAAGCGCAAGCTGGCCCAACTGGTCAACGAACACCACGTCAGCGGCTGGGACGACCCGCGCATGCCCACCATCGTGGGCCTGCGCCGCCGCGGCTACACGCCCGAGGCCATCCAGCTGTTCTGCGAACGCATCGGCGTGACCAAGGACTACAGCTGGATCGACTACAGCACGCTTGAAGGCGCCCTGCGCGACGACCTGGACCACAAGGCGGCCCGCGCCATGGCTGTGCTCGACCCGGTGAAGCTGGTCATCACCAACTGGGATGCCCTGATGGGCGCCGGCACGCTGGACGCCTGCAGCGCGCCGGTCCACCCGCATCACCCCGAGTTGGGCCGCCGCGAATTCCAGTTCGGCCGCGAACTCTGGATCGAGCGCGGCGACTACGAAGACACCCCGCCCAAGGGCTACCACCGCCTGTACCCCGGCAACAAGGTGCGCCTGAAGTACGGCCATGTGATCGAATGCAAGGGTGCCCTGCGTGACGCCGAAGGCCGCATCACCGAGGTGCAGGCCGAGCTGGTGCCCGACACCAAGAGCGGCACCCCTGGCGCCGACGCGATCAAGGTCAAGGGCGTGATCACCTGGGTGGGGGCCGCCGATGGCGTGGCCGCCGAAATCCGGCTGTACGACCGCCTGTTCAGCGAAGCCCAGCCCGACGCCGGCGGCAAAGACTTCCTGGCCAGCCTCAACCCCAACAGCCTGAGCGTGGTGCAAGGCTTTGTGGAGCCCGCCCTGGCGGCCTGCGCCGCAGGCACCCAGTTCCAGTTTGAGCGCCATGGCTACTTTGTGGCCGACCGGGTGGACCACCAGGCTGGCAAGCCCGTGTTCAACCGCGCCGTCGGCCTGAAAGACAGCTGGGGCAAATAAACATACACCGGCTTGTCCGTTTTTCCCGACACTCTTGAGTCAGGTCAATGGACAGGCCCGGGTTTGCCCCGGATGATCGGGTTTGTAAATTTTTGTTACCAACTCGATCATGATCTCCACTTTCAAAACCCTCGCTCTGTCTGCCCTGCTGTTGGCTGGTGCCACCGCCTCGATGGGCGCCCACGCCGGGGCTGCCGACTTCACGCTGGTCAACCGCACCGGCTACTCGATCTCTGAGGTCTACGTCTCGGCTGCCAACAAAGACGCCTGGGGCAAGGACCGCATGGGCGACGGCACGCTGGACAACAGCAAGGCCAAGCTGTTCCGTTTCTCGGATGCCGCCAACTGCGTGCAGGACATCAAAGTGGTGTTCGAAGACGATGGCTCTGAAGTGGTGTGGGAAGACATCGACCTGTGCGAAGTGCACAAGATCACCCTGCGCTACAACCGCAAGACCCGCGTGGTCTCGGCCGAGACCGAATAAGTCGGCTCCCACCGCCGCTGGCAGGCGGGGCTAGAACAGCCCCGCCGCGATGTTGATCATCATCGCCAGCACGGTGGTGTTGAACAGAAACGACAAAATGCAGTGCACGGTACCAATGCGGCGCATGGCCCGTGAGCTGAAGCTCACATCGGCCGTCTGCCCCGAAGTGCCGATGACCGCCGCGAAATAGAAGAAATCGCTGTACGCCGGAGCTTCGTCGCCCGGAAACAGCAGCCCGGGCGGATCGCCCCGCCACTGGGCCGCATGGAACTGGTGCGCGTAATGCAGCGCAAACATCGTCTGGGTGAACAGCCAACTGCTCAGAATCGTCAGCACCGACAGGCCGATGTGCCAGGCCCGGGTGGCCCCCTCCAAGCCCTTGGCCACCGACAACTCGGCCACGATGGACAGCAGGCACACCACCGCCGACAGCACCACCAGGGCCAGGATGGTCATCTCGCCCTCGTCCTGGCGCAACGCCCGATGGCGGATCTGCTCCGGCTGTGCCCCACTCATCATGTGCAGGGCCAGCAGCAGGTACAGAATGGCCCCCGCGTTCCAGCCCATCACACAGGCCGTCAAGGTGCGCATGGGCATGAACAACGCCAGCGCAGCGGCCACCACCAGGCCCAGCCCGATCGAGCTGAACAGCCTGGGCCGCACCCGCACCATGAGTGACAGGCGGGTCAACAGACGACGACGCGATGGGGAGGGTGAGGACAGGTTCATGGCGGGACCGGAAGCACTGAGAACAGGCGAAGCAGGCCCGATCATGCCCCAATCCGCGCCGCAACCCTGCCCGGATCCCGCGCCTGATCCTGCGCAAACAAAGGCCGAAAGGCAGCCCCACGGCGCGGATGCCCTTTCGCCATGCCTTACCATGCAGCCTCAGGCGTCACTCCGATGCCTGCCACGGAGGCACCATGGCCAAAGGCGAGCAACGCAGCAACAAGATGGCGAAGAAGCCCAAGAAGGACACTTCGACCACCAGCAAACCCTCGGTTTCTGACCGGCCCATGCCTCCGGTCACCACCGTGATTCCGCGCGGCAAGGTCAAGGACAAATAAGCCCTGCCCGACAGACGATGTACCCCGGAGAGCGCCTCAACAGCAGCACCCACCTGATCGGCACCGTGCTGGCCATCGCCGGCCTGGTGGCGCTGGTGGTCATGGCCAGCCTGCAGGCCGACCCCTGGAAGATCGTGAGCTTCAGCCTGTACGGCGCCACCCTGGTGCTGCTGTACGGCGTGTCCACCCTGTACCACAGCGTGCGCGGGCGGGCCAAAGCCTGGCTGCAGAAATGTGACCACTCGGCCATCTACCTGCTGATTGCCGGCAGCTACACGCCATTTTCATTGGTCACCCTGCGCGGGCCCTGGGGCTGGAGCCTGTTCGGCATCAGCTGGGGCCTGGCCCTGTTCGGCATCGTGCAGGAACTGACCCTGGGCCGGCGCACCCGCGTGCTGTCCATGCTGCTGTACGTGGTGATGGGCTGGCTGGTGCTGGTCGCGGCCCAGCCCCTGGTGGCGGCCCTGCCGCTGGGTGGGCTGATCTGGCTCGCCCTGGGCGGTGTCTGCTACAGCGTGGGCATCTACTGGTTCATCCATGACGAGAAGATCCGCCACGGTCACGGCATCTGGCACCTGTTCGTGCTGGCCGGCAGCGCCTGCCAGTTCATCAGCGTGGCGGCCTATGTGGCCTGATTCTTGAAAGGCCCGGGCATCCCCCCTGCGGCCTGGCAGTGGGTTCAACCCTGAATGCCTGCCCTGGATGCCTGCCTTGATCCCGAAAACGCCCTCTCCCCTGAGCCTGCCCGTGCTGCTGCTGATGTCAGTGGCCGCAGGGCTGTGCGCGGGCGGCAATTACTTCAACCAACCCCTGCTGCATTCGATCGCTCTGGGCCTGCAGGTGAGCGAGGCGCAGGCGGCCCTGACCGTCACCCTGGCCCAGGTGTCGTATGCCCTGGGCCTGTTGCTGCTGGTGCCTCTGGGCGACATGCTGGAGCGGCGGCGTCTGGCCGTCACGCTGATGCTGCTGGCGGCCGCCGGCCAGTTCATCAGTGGCTGGGCCCCCAGCCTGCCCTGGCTGGCGGCGGGCACGGTGATGGCCGGCCTGTTTTCGGTGGCGGCCCAGGTGCTGGTGCCCATGGCGGCCACACTGGCCGCCCCCGGGCGCAGTGGCTGGGCGGTGGGCGTGGTCATGAGCGGCCTGCTCACGGGCATCCTCGGCGCCCGCAGTGCGGCAGGCCTGCTGTCTGCGCTGGGCGGCTGGAGCACGGTCTACAAGGTGGCAGGGGGGTTGATGCTGGTCGTGGCGCTGGCCCTGTGGCGCCAGTTGCCCACGTCGCGCAACGAGGGGCAGGTGAGCTACACCCAGGTGCTGCGCTCGCTGGGCACCTTGCTGGCCCGCCACCCGCGCCTGCGCAGCCGCTCGCTGATCGGCGGCCTGGCCTTTGCGTCGGTCAGCGTGCTGTTCTCGACCATGGCGCTGCTGCTGTCGGGCCCCGCCCACGGCCTGAGTGACAGCGCCATCGGGCTGTGCGGCCTGGTGGCTGTGGCCGGCGCTCTGATGGCCAGCGTGGTGGGCAAGCTGTCGGACCGGGGCTGGGCGGAGGCCACCACGGCGGTGGCAGCCGCGCTGTTGCTGCTGGGTTGGGGCTGTCTGTGGCTGGGTGAAGCCAGCCTGCCCTGGTTCCTGGCCGGTCTGCTGCTGGTCGACCTGGCCTTGCAGGGCATGCACATCAGCAACCAGAACGTGGTGTATGGCCTGGAGCCCCCGTCACGCTCCCGCCTGAACGCGGTCTACATGACCAGCTATTTCATCGGAGCCGCCTCGGGCTCGGCCCTGGGCTCGCTGGCCTGGCAGCACGGCGGCTGGCACAGCACCTGCACCCTGGGCGCCGGGTTGGCCCTCAGCACCTGGGCCGCGCTGGGACTGGACCAGCGGCTGGCGCAGCGTCGCTGAGCCCAGGACGACTCACCAGCGCTGCTGGCGGGTCTTGCGCCCGGGCGCCTTGCGGGCCACGTCAAAGGCCTCTTTGCGGGCCGTGCGTTCGGCGTCCAGTTGCTTGCCCTCGGCCAGCCAACGCGCAAATTCCTCAGGATTTTCCAGGCTGATCCGGCCCAGGATGCCGGTGCGGAAGTCGGTGATCACGATCTCGGCAGCTTTCTGCTCGTTGATGCGACCGCCCGCCAGCAAGGCACCCCGCTTGCGCCCGATGGCCACCAGCAGGTCTTCGTCCGACATCCCGGCCACGCTGCCGGGGGGCAGGCCCAATTGGTAGCGGGCCTCGAGTGCGGGCGCATAGTGCTGTTTCAGGTAGCTCAGCAGCTCCAGCGCCACCTCGGCATCATCAAAGGCATTGCGCCCCACCGCGCCACTGGCGGCCAGGTTGTAGCCACTCTGGGCCACGATGATGCGCGGCCACAGCACGCCTGGCGTGTCATACAAGTAGAAGCCGTCTTCAAGCACATAGCGCTGCTCGGTCTTGGTGACGCCGGCCTCGTCGGCCGCCTTGGCCGACTTCTTGCCCACCAGGGTGTTGATCAGGGTCGATTTGCCCACGTTGGGGATGCCGCAGATCAGCACCCGCATCGGCTTGGCGAGACTGATGCCCCGGGTGGGCGCCAGCACGCGACAGGCCTCAACCAGCGCACGCGCCGGGGCCGCGTTCTGCTTGTCCAGGGCGATGGCCCGGGTGCCCGGCTGGGCGTTGTAATGGGCCAGCCAAGCCTCGGTGTGCACCGGGTCGGCCAGGTCGCTCTTGTTGAGCACCTTGAGAGCGGGCTTGACCGCCGTCAGCCCCACCAGCATGGGGTTGGCACTGGAGCCCGGCAGGCGGGCATCCAGCATCTCGATCACCACATCGATTTCCTTGATGCGCTCCCCGATCGCCTTGCGCGTGAGGTGCATGTGACCGGGAAACCACTGGATGGCCATGAGAGGGCTTTCTTGCTGTGCGAACGGGACGAACGGGGGCGCAATTCTAACCAGGCACCGCCCCAAGAACCTACCCAAGCACCGCCGCAGCCGGCAGCTGCAGGCCCAGCCGGTCTGGCGACACGTATTGCTCGCGGTAGGCCTCGAAGCTCAGCACATCGGCCGCCTCGATGGCGCGCTGGTCGGCCACCGACTTCTGGCTCAAGGCCAGGAAGCGGGCCTGCTGCTCGAACGACCAGGGCTGGGCCAGCAAGGTGTCGCGGGTGGCCAGCGATCGTTCACGCACAAAGCGCACAAAGCTGTTGTCGCAGGCGGCCATGCTTTGCAGCACACGGGCCGACGGGGTTTGCGTGGGATCGGCCAGCAAGGCGTGCGCAGCCGCCACGGCCTGGCTGTAATCCGTGCTGCGGTGCGCCGCATCCAGGGCCGCGGCCATGGGCTCGCACTGGGCCAGGATCTCGCGCCCCCAGTCGACCAACGACTGCTCACCACCGGCCCGGCGCAGGGTCAGGCCGGGCTCGCGGCCGCGGGCAGCGGTGTGGTGCTGGTTGTGCTTGAGTTCGGCGATCTCGGCCGGGGTGTCCGGCGGGCTGTCGGCCAGCAAGCACTGCAGCAGGAACACATCCAGGAAGCGCATGGTCTGCGCCGTGATGCCCACCGGCACAAAGGGGTCGAGATCCATCAGGCGCACTTCCACATACTCGACACCGCGCTCGCGCAGCGCATGCAGCGGGCGCTCACCCGGGAAGATGGTGCGCTTGGGGCGGATGGTGCCGTAGAACTCGTTCTCGATCTGCAGCAAGGTAGTCGAGAGTTGGTTGTAGTCACCCCCCGGGTTGCGGATGCCCACCGTCTCGTAGGCCGGGTAGGGGCGGGTCAGGGCCTCGTGCAGCGAGGCGGCATAGCCCTCCAGACTGTTGTAACTGACGGCCAGCGTGGCCTGGGCATCGCTTTGGTAGCCCAGTCGGCCCATGCGCAACGAGGTGCCATGCGGCATGTACAAGGCGCTGTCGCTGAGGGTCTGCAGTTCGTGCTCGCGCCCGCTCACAAAGGTGGGACACAGCGCCGGTGAAGCCCCGAACAGGTACAGCAGCAAAAAGGCCTGACGGCGGAAATTGCGGATCAGGCCGAAATACTGCTCGCTGCTCACCCCGGGCAGCGACCAGTTGTAATGGATGCCCGAGATGGTCTGCATGCGCCGCCCGTAGCGGTGGCCCAGGCCCATTCGGTACACGCTCTTGGCGCGGCCCACGTTGGAAGAGCCGTAACGCGCCAGCGGGATGGTTTCATCGGTGGGCAGGCCGCAGGGCATGCTGGAAACCCACAGCATCTCGTCGCCCTGCTCGCGCAGCACGCGGTACACAAACTGGTGCACCTGGGTGAGTTCATCCAGGCAGTCCTCCACCCGGGCGTGGGCGCTGGTGATCAGTTCGACCTGCGACTCGCTGTAATCGGTGGTGATGGACGGGTGGGTGAGCGCCGAGCCCAGAGCCTGGGGGTGCGGCGTCAGGGCCAGACCGCCTTCGGGCAGGGCCCGCAGGCTTTCTTTTTCAATGCCACGGCGGATGCCGCCCAGTCGTGCGGGGGTCAGGGCGTTGAGGCGGGCCTGCAATGAGCTCATGTCGGGGGACCTTGTCTTTGTGTTGCGGCGGAACTTATCACGGTCTGCTGACAGTTGCAGCCACCTGCCTCAAGCCAGCCCGCGCCGCGGGGCAAAAATGGCCCGGCCTGCAGGAAAGTCGATTCTGGGATGGTGACTGAGCCCGGGAAGCGGCACACAACTTGGGTACCATCGCCACGCGCACAGGGCCGAACACCCCGCGCGTCGGCCCATCCGGGCCCCAATGCCCCACCCACCTGGAGATCTGGCCATGGCCATGGACGTCATCGATTACGAAATTCGCGGCTCTGAAATGCAGTTTGTCGAGGTCGAGCTCGACCCTGGCGAAGCCGCCATCGGCGAAGCCGGCAGCATGATGTTCATGGACGCCGGCATCTCCATGGACACCGTGTTCGGCGACGGCAGTGCCCAGCAAGGCGGTTTTTTTGGCAAGCTGCTGGGGGCCGGCAAGCGCCTGGTCACCGGTGAATCGCTGTTTACCACCATCTACACCAACCAGGCCACGCAAAAGCTGCGCGTGGCCTTTGCCGCGCCCTACCCCGGCAAGATCCTGCCGATGGACCTGCGCCAGCTGGGTGGCACCCTGATCTGCCAGAAAGATGCCTTTCTGTGCGCGGCGCGCGGCGTGTCGCTGGGCATCGCGGTGCAGCAGAAACTGAGCACGGGCTTTTTTGGCGGCGAGGGTTTCATCATGCAAAGGCTGGACGGCGACGGCCTGGCCTTTGTGCACGCGGGCGGTACCGTGGTTCGGCGCGAACTGCAAGCCGGCCAGACCCTGCTGGTGGACACCGGCTGCGTGGTGGCCTACACGCCCAGCGTGGCGTTTGAGATCCAGTACGTGGGCAAGATCAAGACGGCGCTGTTCGGCGGCGAAGGGCTGTTCCTGGCCAAGATGACCGGGCCGGGCACCGTGTGGCTGCAAAGCCTGCCGTTCTCGCGCCTGGCCTCGCGGATCTTTGCCGCTGCGCCGCAGCGCGGGGGCTCCAAGGAGGAAGGCTCGCTGCTGGGTGGCCTGGCCGGCGGCAGCCTGCTGGGTGGCATCCTCGGTGGCGGCGATGAGGATTGATTAGGCCCCCACGGTCGTGCACTTCGTGTCACTCCCTGCCCCCCAAGGGGGCCGCAGCCCGCCTTCGGGCGGCCGGGCGCCGGGCTGATGGGGCCCCCACGGTCGTGCACTTCGTGTCACTCCCACGTGCGGCCGCGAGACGCGGACGCTCTTCGCCCTGTCCAGCCCTGCGCCAGCAGGCCTGGAGCCGCAGGGCTCAGCGTTGGGCGGCCATGGCCTTGCCGACTTCGTTGGTGCCCTGGGCAGCGCCGCTTTGGGGCACTTGCTCGCCGTGGCGGTCGGTCACCTCGGCCAGGCGGGCGGCGAGGCGTTCGGGGGTGTCTTCGGTCAGGCCCAGGTGCACGCCCTCGGTCAGGGTGATGTGGGCGGCCTCGTAGGTGCCGGCACCGGCGCACAGGATGGTGCGGGTGGGGGCGGTCTCGGCAGCCAGCACCAGCATGGCGGGCACCACGGCCTCGGGTCGGAGGGCGGCCAGCACCTCGGCGGGCATCAGGCCTTCGGTCATGCGCGTGGCCGCGGTGGGGGCCAGGCAATTGACGTGGATGTTGTTCTTGGCACCTTCGAGGCTCAGGGTCTGCATCAGGCCCACCAGTGCCAGCTTGGCAGCGCCATAGTTGCTCTGGCCGAAGTTGCCATACAGGCCACTGGACGAGGTGGTCATCACGATGCGGCCATATTTCTGGGCGTTCATGTGCGGCCAGACCGCCTTGGTGCAGTTGACGGCGCCCATCAGGTGCACATCGACCACCAGGCGGAAGTCGGCCAGCTCCATCTTGGAGAAGCTCTTGTCACGCAGGATGCCGGCGTTGTTGACCAGGATGTCGATCCGGCCCCAGGCGTCGATGGCCTGCTGCACCATGGCCTCAACGGCGGCGAAGTCAGTCACCGAGGCCCCGTTGGCGATGGCCTCGCCACCTGCGGCACGGATCTCATCCACCACAGCTTGCGCGGCCGTCTCCGAACCACCGGCACCGTCCAGAGCGCCCCCCAGGTCGTTGACCACCACCTTGGCGCCCCGCCGGGCCAGGGCCAGGGCGTGCTGTTTGCCCAGGCCGCCACCGGCGCCGGTCACGATGGCCACGCGGCCGGTGAAATCGAGCTTGCTCATGAGATGTCTTCCTTGTCTTGGAGTGGATCGGCAAAAATCTATCTGTAACCGGCCAGTTTAAGAGCCCACCCAGGCCCCGTCGTGCACGTGGGTGACAAAGCGATCCCGCCTTGCTGGCTGGCCCGTGAATTGACGCGCACAATGTCGCCCGCCATGTCCAAGAAATCCAAGACCCCTGCCCGCGCCACCCCGGCGCCCACCAATGCCACGTCGCGTCGCCAGCCTGCGGCCAACAAGCTGCTGCTCCACAAGGGCGTGTTGTGCGCGCTGATTGGCCTGGCCGTGCTGATCTCTCCGCATTTCATCCAGTCACCGGCCCTGCAGCAGGCGGTGGGCGGCTCATCGTTGGTGGGCTGGTTCAGCCTGGTGCTGGGCCTGGCCTTCGTGGGCCAATACCTCTGGCAGCGCCGGAACCGCGAACGCTGAAGTGCCCTGACGGGCCCTGCGGGGGCCCTAGAATGCACCATATTGATGCATTCATCAAAAAATCGGCCACGCATCGACAGCCGCACATCCCGCGCCGCTCACGAGCAATCCTATCAATTTAACCATTTATCCAGAGAAAGACGGTAAACTTGATGGATATGAAAATCACGCCGACCCTGGCGCGTTTTTCGCTGGCATTGCCGTCATGGCCTCGTTCACCTCATGCGATTCCTGAACCAATCGATCATCGCCTTTCTGATGGTCACGGCCGCGTCCATCGCCGCCGTGCTCCTGTTCACGACCTGGCGGGCCAATCGGCACATGGCCGGGGTGCGGTGGTTTGCAGGTGCAGGGGCCACGGGTGCAGTCGGCTTCTTTCTGGCCACCCTGCCCCCACCCCGCACGGACGGCCCTGATTGGCCCCTGCTGATCAACGGGGGCTTTGTGTTTGCCGCCCTGCTGATGGTGCTGGAAGGATCGCTGCGCTTCATGCAACGGCCGTCCAAACTGCGCTGGCAGGCTGGGCTGGTGCTGGTACCCGTGTTCGTGCTGCTGAACTGGTGGTACGAAGATGAGATGCTGGCGCAACGCATCTTCCACGATGCGGCCTACTCGGTGGTGGTGCTGGTCGCGGCCTTCACGATGCTGCGGCCGGTGAAGGGTGATGATCGGATGATCAACAGCCTGGTCGCCTTCTTCCTGATGGGCATTGCGGGCGCCATGGCAGCCCGCAGCCTGGTGGCCGCCCAGGTGGCCAGCCCCGAGGCCTTGCAGAACCACCCCATCCACTCCCTGACGCTGGCCGTGGTGGTGCTGAGCATCATGGGCTGGACCTACAGCGTGCACATGGCCTGCTATGTGCGCTCCCAGGCCTCGCTGCGGCTCATGCTGAACAAGGACCCCGTCACCGGCTTGAGCGGCCGCCAGCGCATGGTCGATTTCATCCAACGCGAGATCGCCCGAAGCGAGCGATCGGGAATTCGTTTCAGCTACCTGCTCGTCGATCTGAACGAGTTCCACCGCCCCGGCCGACACAACGACAGCGCCCTGCGAGACGAAGTGCTGGTGGCGCTGAGCAAACGCCTGGACGAATACGCCCGTGATGCCGACTTTGCCAGCCCGCTGGGTGAAGACCTTTTCGGAGTGGTCTTGCACCACACCCCCACCCAGGAGCACCTGCGGGGCGCGGTGGCCCGCTTGCGCAACCTGCTGGCCCAACCCCTGGAGGTTCGCAACACGCCCGTCCAGCTCGACATCAGCCTGGGCATGGCCATGTGGCCCACCGATGGTCAGACGCTGGAAGCGCTGGAAAACATCGCCACCCAACGCATGCAGGCCGAGAAGTTCTCGATGTTCAAGCCCTACGTGCAAAGCGAAGGCCTGCGCACCGGCTGAGCCGGGGCTCAGCCCGGGCTTTCGCCCGATCCCTCAAAGACCGCCTGCGGTCGCTCACCCGCCAAGGCCTGCAGCAGGTTGGTGGTGGCCAACTCGGCCATGGCATGCCGGGTTTCCAGGGTGGCCGAGCCGATGTGGGGCAAGGCGGTGATGCGCGGGTGGCCGCGCAGGGGCGAGTCCAATGGCAGGGGTTCGGTGGCGAACACATCCAGACCCGCCGCCCACAAGGGGCCGGACGCCAGGGCCTGCAACAAGGCGGCCTCTTGCACGATGGCCCCCCGGGCGCCGTTGATGAAGATCGCGCCCGGTTTCATCCGATTGAATTCACGCGCGCCCATCAGGCCCCGCGTCTCTTCACTGAGGGGCAGCACCAGCGCCACCACATCGGCTTGGGCCAATACCTCGTCCATCGGCGCCTGACGCACCCGCCCCAGCAACTCGGGGGCCTGCACCGCCAGGTCCACCGTGCGCCGGGCATGGAAGATCACCGGCATCCCAAAGCCCAGTGCCGCGCGGCGGGCCAGGGCCTGGCCGATGCGGCCAAAACCGAGGATGCCCAGGGTCTTGCCGTGCACGTCGCGACCGAACAGGTCTTCGCCGATGTTGCGCTGCCAATGCCCCTCGCGCACATGGTTGGCCAGTTCGACCAGGCGTCGACTGGTAGCCAGGATGAGCGCAAAAATCGTGTCGGCCGTGGTCTCGGTCAGCACGCCGGGGGTATGGCAAAGCAGGATGCCGCGCTGCTGCAGCGCCGCCAGAGGGTAGTTGTCCACGCCCACCGAGATGCTCGAAATCACCTTCAATCGCGGTGCCCGTGCCAGCAGGGCCGGCGTGATGGGGTAGCTGGAACCGATCAGACCCTCGGCCTGGGCCAGGGCGGCCTCGAAGGCCTCGATCTGCTCGGGCTGCCGGGGGTCGGCCACCGTGACCTCGTGCAGGGCCTGCAGGCGGGCCAGTTGGTCCGGCGGCAAGGCCCGGAACACCAGCACCCGCTGGCGCCCTGCCCCCGCCTTGGTCAGCGCGTTCACAGCGCGGCCTCGTTCAACTGGGCCCGCGTCGGCAGCCCTTCGGTATCGCCCAGCACCTGCACCGCCCGGGCGCCGATCCAGGCGCCGCGGCGCACGGAGTCAGCCACGCTGCGCCCCTCCAGCAAGGCACTGACCACGCCCACGGCAAAGCCGTCGCCGGCGCCGACCGTGTCCACCACCTCGGCCACCGGAAAGCCCGCCACCCGCCCCTGCACCGACTGGCCGGCATGGCGGCCCTCGTAGTAAGCGCCCTCGGCCCCCAGCTTGACCACCACCAGTTGAGCGCCCTGCGCCAGGTAGAAACGGGCAATGGCCTCGGGGGTGTCGTGGCCGGTGAGCACCCGCCCTTCCTCGATGCCGGGCAGCACCCAGTCGGCCAGGCTGGCCAGTTGATTGACCTCGCGTCGCATCACCTCGGCCGAGGGCCACAGCGTGGGGCGCAGGTTGGTGTCGAAAGAGATGCTGCGGCCGGCCGTCCGCATCTGCTGCAGGGTCTCGCGGGTCAGCGCCAGGGTGCTGGGCGAGACGGCGGCAAACACGCCCGTGGCGTGCAAGTGCCGGGCCGCGGTCAGCCAGGGCAGGTCCAGGTCGGCCGGGCCCATCTGGCTGGCAGCCGAGCCTTTGCGGTGGTATTCGATCGGCGGGTCGCTGCCATCATCGACCCGGCCCTTGATCAAAAAGCCCGTGCGTTGGGTGGCATCGCAGACCACGTGTGAGCAGTCGACGCCCTCGCGCTGCATTTCGGCCAGCAGGTAGCGGCCCATCGAGTCGGTGCCCAGGCGGCTGGCCCAACCCACCCGCAGGCCCAGCCGGGCCAACCCGATGGCGGCATTGGTCTCAGCCCCCGCGGTGCGCTTGTGAAAGCCGTTCACGGCCTCCAAAGGGCCGGGGCTGTCGGCCACCAGCATCATCATGGCCTCGCCAAAGGTGATCACGTCCAGCGCTGGTGCGCCTGCAGGGTTCAAGGAATCAGTCATGGAGTGGCGGAGTCAGGTCAAAAAGGGGCGGGTCATGCCAGCTCGTGCGCCCGATCGGCTCGGGCTTCACGCAGGCGCCGGGCTTCGCGGCGCAGCAGGGCCAGCTCGGCCTGCACCACGGCCGTCAGGTCTGCGCCCTGAAGGGGGTATTCAATGGCCCAGGGCACCTCGGCCGGCAAGTGGCCCAGCACCGCCCGCCATGGGGCTTGCGACTGGGCCAGGGGCACGGCCACCCAGCGCCCAGGCTCGCGCAGCACGCCCTTGCAATGCACATAGCCCACGCGCCAGCCCAGGGCCTGGGCCGCGGCTTGCGGGCATTCACCCACCCAGTGCCAGTTGCCCATGTCAAAGGTCATGGCCAGCGGCAGACCCTGGGCCTGGGTGGCCGCAAAAAAGCCTTGCAGCGCGGGCAGCGTGCCGGCCTCGGGGGTCTGGTCGTTCTCGATCAGCAACTCAGGCCCGGAGCCATTCTGAAACCAGGACTTGAGCACCTCCCAACCGTCCGCCGATGCGGGGCCAAAGCCGCCGATGGCCATCTTGAGGCGATCGGCCCCCAGCCGCCGGGTCGCCGCCAGGGCTGCGCCCAGCGTGACCTCGTCCAGTGTGCCGTCCTCACGCCAAAGGCCGCTGGGGCACGAGTACACCGCCCGCAGGCCCCGGGCGGCCAACTCGGCGGCCAGTTGGGGCAGTTCGGTGTCGGGATCCCGCAGCAGCTCCTCGCGCACCTCCACGCCGTCGGCGCCGGCGTCCGCGGCCACACGGGTGAAATGCAACTGGCCCAGGCGCAGCACCTCGCTGGCGCCAAAGGCGCCCAGCGAGATCAGCACCGCAAAGCCCTGCGTCGGGTGGGGTACCACCTGGGTCTGGGAGTTGATCATCACGCGCCCTGGTGCGAGGGCAGGATCTGCCCCAGGAACTGGCGCGTCTTCTCGTGCTGCGGCTCGCCAAAGAAGCGCTCGGGCGGGGCTTGCTCCAGGATGCGACCGTCGGCCATGAAGATCACGCGGTCGGCCACGCTGCGGGCAAAACCCATTTCATGGGTCACGCACAGCATGGTCATGCCGTCTTCGGCCAGGCCGATCATGGTGTCGAGCACCTCCTTGACCATCTCGGGGTCCAGGGCCGAGGTGGGCTCATCGAACAGCATCACCTTGGGCGTCATGCACAGGGCCCGGGCAATCGCCACTCGCTGTTGCTGACCACCCGAGAGCTGGCTGGGGTACTTATGCGCCTGATCCGGAATGCGCACCCGGGTCAGGTACTTCATGGCGACGTCCTCGGCCTGCTGCTGGCTCATGCCGCGCGAGCGCATGGGGGCCAGCGTGCAGTTCTGCAGAATCGTCAGGTGCGGGAACAGGTTGAACTGCTGGAACACCATGCCCACCTCTTGCCGCACTGCATCGACCTCACGACCGCCGGCCGTCAGTTCATGACCATCGACCACGATGCGGCCCTGCTGCACCGCCTCCAGGCGGTTGATGCAGCGGATCAGCGTGCTCTTGCCCGAGCCCGAAGGCCCGCAGATCACGATGCGCTCGCCGGGCTGCACCGACAGGTTGATGTCGCTGAGCACCTTGAATTCGCCATACCACTTCTGGACTTGTTCCAGGCGGATGATGGGCGGGGCGTCAGCAAGGGCGTGGGTGGCGTGTTCGGTCATGGCATCGGCGGGCAAAAGAAGGTGTCAGGGGTTCAGGACAGCTTGGGCAGGTCGCTTTCCAGCCACTTGCGGTAGAGCTTGTTGAGTTCGCCGTTGGCGGTGTTGCGGGCCACGAAATCGTTCACGGCTTTGAGCAGTTCAGCCTGGTTGGGGCGCAGTGCGATGCCCATGGCCTGCTGCAGCAGGTTGAACTTGACTTCAAAGCTGCCCGCCGGGGCGCGCTTGTTGATCTGGGCGGCCACTGTGACCGAGCAACCGATCGCGTCCACCTGGCCCGACAGCAGCGCCTGCATGGCCGAGGCATCGTCGTCGAAGCGGCGGATCTCGGTGCCCTCGGGGGCCGCCTTGGTGACGGCCACGTCTTGCGTGCTGGCCCGGGCCACGCCCACGCGCAGGCCCTTGAGGTCGGCAGGGCTCTTGATGGCCGACTTGGTGGCACCAAACAGCACGATGGTCGCGGCCGCATAGGGTTGCGAGAACTGCACCTGCTTGGCGCGCTCGGGTGTGATGGCCAGCGAGGCCACCAGCAGATCCACCTTGTTGGTCAGCAGGAAAGGAATGCGGTTGGGGCCGGTGACGGGCACCAGGTTGACCTTCAGGCCCAGGTCCTTGCCCAACAGGCGGGCCACATCGGCGTCGTAGCCATCGGGCTGATTTTGCGCATTGGTGGTGCCATAGGGCGGAAAGTCGACCAGCATGCCGATGGTGAGCTCGCCCTTCTTCTTCAGCTCGTCCAGGGTCTGGGCTGAGGCGCCCGAGGCCAGCAGGCCCAGGCTGGAGGCCACAAGAGCGGCCGTGAAGGTGCGACGGCGGGCGCCCGCGGGCGACAGGGTGAGGGTCTGATCGTGCATGAAAGTCTCCTGGGTGGCTGTTGTTGAACGAAGGGATGAGGGAGGGGGACGGCCAGCGCGGGTTCAGCGGGCGGTGGCCGCGGCCTGGCGCCGCTCCATGCGGGCGGCCAGCAGGGACAGCGGCCAGCACAGCACAAAGTAGAGGGCGGCCACGGCGCTGAACACCAGCAGGGGCTGGAAGGTGGCGTTGTTGATGATCTGGCCGGCCCGGGTGATCTCGGTGAAGCCGATGATGGCGGCCAGCGAGGTGCCTTTGATGATCTGCACGCCATAGCCCACGGTGGGCGGCACAGCGATGCGCCAGGCCTGCGGCAGCACCACGTCGCGCATGCGGTCCACATACGACAGGCTCAGCGCCTCGGCGGCTTCCCACTGCCCCCGCGGCACGGCCTGGATGCAACCGCGCCAGATCTCGCCCAGAAAGGCGCCACTGTTGAGGATCAGTGCGGCACCGGCGGCCACCCAGGGGTTGATGTCCAGGCCCAGCACCGGGGCCCCGAAAAAGATCAGAAACAACTGCAACAGCAGTGGCGTGCCTTGAAACACCTGGATGAACAGCCCGGCGCCGGCCTGGGCCCAACGCGACTCACTGGTGCGGGCCAGGGCCACCACCAGGCCCACCACCGAACCGCCGACAAAGGCCAGCAGTGACAGGGCCAGCGTCCAGCGGGCCGCCTCGAGGATGAACATGAACTCGGCGAAACCGAAACTGCGCATGGGTCAGGTCTCCGTCGCCCGCGGCGGGCAGATCAGGGTTGCGTGAAAAGGGGTCATGGGGACTCAGCGGCGGTCGGGGTAACTGAGCGCGGCGCGGTAGATCAGCTTGAACAGCGCCGAGAAGGCCATCGACAGCGCCAGGTAGATCAGCGCCACCACGATGTAGATCTCGAAGCTGCGAAAGGTCTGCGACTGCAGGTTGGCCGCCACCGAGGTCAGGTCGTCGGCCGAGATCACCGACACCACCGCCGAACTCAGCATCAGCAGGATGAACTGGCTGGTCAGGGCCGGGTAGATGGCCTTGAGCGCCGGCTTGAGGATCACAAAGCGGAAGATCTCCCAGCGTTTGAGGTTCAGCGCCAGGCCGGCCTCGATCTGACCGCGCGGGATGGATTCGATGCCCGCACGGATGATCTCGGTGGCATAGGCCCCCAGGTTGATCACCAGGGCCGTCAGGGCCGCGGTGTAAGCGCTCCAGCGCAGGCCGATGGCCGGCAGCGCAAAGAAAAAGAAGAACAGCTGGACCAGAAACGGCGTGTTGCGGATCAACTCGATGTAGGCCTGGATCACCCAGCGCAGCGGGCGTGGGCCGGCGGTCTTGCCCCAGGCGCACAGAATGGCCAGCCCCAGGCCCAGCGCCATGGCCAGCATCGACAGCTGCACCGTGATCCAGGTGCCCTTGAGCAGCAGAGGCCAGGCGGCCAGCACATCGGCAAATTGAAAGCTGTAGTTCACGATCGATCCGATAGAAAAGAGAACCGGTGGCGGACGGCGCCCACTGGGGGCAGGCACGATTTGAAACCCTGAAATCCATCCTGAAACCGTTTTCAGCAAGTTTAAGAAACCGGTTTCAGGTTTCCATGGGTGAAAACCCTGGCTTCACCCCGCCCAGAAAATCTCAGGCGCCCGCGGCCAGACCCGAGGTCGAGCCCCGCACCCGCAACTGGCCCGGCAGCAGAATCTGGCGGGGCGCCAGGTTCAGGCCACCCAGGCGCTCCAGCAGGCAACTGGCCGCGAGCCGCCCCAGATCGTGGGTGGGCTGGGCCAGGGTGCTGATGCCGGGGCCCACATAGGGCGCCCAGTCGGGATCGTCAAAGCCCACCACCCCCAGCTCACGCCCGGCCTGCCAGCCCAGGCGGGCCAGGGCGGCGCACACGCGAAGCATGACCACCGAATTGCTCGCCAGCACCGCCGCAGGCTGCCCTCCGGCCTGCTGCCGGCAGGCCTGCAAGGCCTCGGCCAGGGCCTGCACCTGGGCTTCGGGTGCGTCGTCCTGGTTTTCGAAAGTCTGGCCCAGCAGGGCCGGGCCGTCGTGGCCGGACTGGTGGCAACCCTCGCGAAAGGCCGCCTCGCGCTCGGTGCGCGAACTCACGCCCCGCACCGGCTCGGTCACGTACAAAAGCTGTCGATAGCCCTGGGCCTGCAAGTGGGCCAGCACCATGCGCATGGCCTGGGCGTTGTCCAGCGACACGAAATCGGCCTGCATGCTGCTGTGGCGCCGGTCCACCAGCACCACCGGGCGCCCCAGGCGCAGCGCCTCGGCAGCCACACCCGGATCACGCCCCAGGGTGTTGAGGATGAACCCCTCGACCTGGTAAGAGGCCAGGGCCGCCATGGCTTCGCGTTCACGCCCACTGTCATTGCCCAGGTTGAACAGCATGACCAGGTAACCCGCCTCCTGGCAGGCCTGCTCGGCGCCGCGCAACACGGCCACCGAGTAGGGGTTGGTCACATCGGCCACGACCAGGCCGATGAGTCGGGTACGCCCTCGTTTGAGGGCTTGCGCCATCGGGCTGGGCGAGTAGCCCAGCGCCGCCACCGCCCGCTCGACCCGCATCGCGATGTCGGGGCTGAGCAGGGTTTCGCGGTGGTTCAGAAAGCGTGAGACGGTGGCCTTGGACACCCCCGCCTCGCGCGCCACATCGGCGATGGTGGCGCGGGCGCCGGCGGCACCTGACGGGGCCGCAGCGGCGGCGATGGCGGTAGAAGGGGGAGTGGAGCGGGGCACGGGCAGGGTCGAATCAGGCAGAGCTAGCACTGGCCAGAGCCCCGGAGCACCTGCGACATCAGGACGCAGCGAAAGGCCGGGAAGCCTGAAACCAGTTTCAGAGCATGATCTTAGTGTCTTGCCCCGCCACTGGGCACCCGGTGAAAACCCGCCCTAGGTCACCACGTTAGGCCGCCGCCCTGCGCAAGCGCCACAGGCTGGTGACCTCGGCAGAGCGGGCCTTGTGCAAGGGGTCGGTGGGGTCGCTGGCCTTGGGGTGCTGGGGCCGGGCATCACGCCGGCCCACGACTTCGATGCCCGCCTCACGGGCCCAACCCTGCCACTCCTCGCGGCTGCGCAGGCCCAGCAATTCGGCCAGGTCGGACAAGATCAGCCAGGCCTCGCCATCGGGGCTCAGGTGCGCTGCCAGGCCTTGCAGAAAGCCACGCAGCATGCGGCTGTCGGGGTCGTAGACCGCGTACTCGATGGGGGAACTGGGCCGGGCGGGCAGCCAGGGCGGGTTGCACACCACCAGGGCCGCGTGGCCCGGCGGAAACAAGTCGGTCTGCTGCAACTGGACCTGGGCCGACAGCTTCAGGCGGGCCAGGTTGGCCCGCGCACAGGCCAGGGCACGCGGGTCCTGATCGGTGGCCACCACCTGACGGGCTCCACGCCGGGCCAGCACCGCCGACAGCACACCCGTGCCCACGCCGATGTCGAACACCGGCTGATCGGTGCTGAAGCCGGCTGGCCAAGGGGTCTTGGCCAGCAGATCGACGTACTCACCGCGCACGGGTGAAAACACGCCGTAATAGGGGTGGATGCGCGCCTCCGGCCCCAGGGCTGGCACGGGCACGCCCTTCTTGCGCCATTCATGCGCGCCCACCAGGCCCAGCAGCTCGCGCAGGCTCAGCACCGACGGTTGCGCCTCGGGTTCGCCCCACACCTCCTGCAAAGCCTGCCGCACATCGGGTGCGCGGCGCAACGGCACGGTGAAATCGGCATTCACCGGCACCAGCACCTGACCGAGCACACGAGCCCGCTGGGCCTGGCCCTGGCGATGCTGGTGGAACGCTTCGGCCAGCGTGGTGGCCGGTGCCTTGAGCTTGCGCGGCTTGCGGTCCACCCGGCGTGCCAGCGCCTGCAGCAGTTGCCGGGCGTTGTGGAAATCACCCTGCCAGAGCAAGCCTGTGCCCTCGCAGGCCAGGCGGTAGGCGGTGTCGGCGTTCAGGGTGTCATCGGCCAGTTGCAGGCGGCGCGGTGCAGGTACACCGGCTTCGGAGCGCCAGCGGGCTTGCTGCGGCAGGCCCTGGGCATCGGTCCAGCTCAGGCTGGGTGGGGTATCGGTCATGCCCCCATTGTCGCGGCTTGAGCGCAGCCCACGTGGGCTGCATTGCGAGGAATCACCTGCTCAAAGGTCGAATTTAGCGTGTCAGCGCACATTCTTTGGCCCATGCACCCAGAATCAAGCGCGTTCCTCTGCCTCGGAACGAAGCTCAGACCTCAAAAAACAGGAGACAACATGGCATTGACATCCCCGACCCTGCGCCCCTTGGGCGCGCGTGCCCGCCGTTGGGCGCAGGCCCATCTGCTGGGCCTGCTGACCTTGGGCGCGGCCCTGAGTGCGGCCCTGCCCGGCCACGCAGCCAGCATGGTGCTGGCCGATCAGGCGCCCTCGGCTGCGCTGGGCCGCCCCCTGCCCTTCACGGTCTACCTGCCAGATGGGTATGAAAAAGCCCAACAGCCCTACCCCGTCGTGTACTTGTTGCATGGCGCAGGCGGCGACGAAAACGAGTGGCGCACCAAGGGCGGTGCGGTAGAGACCCTGGACGGCCTGATCAAGCGCGGCCTGATCCGGCCCTCGGTGGTGGTGATGCCGACAGCGGGGCCCGCATCGTGGTGGGCCGACGGGGCCGCCGAGAAGGCCGGCACGGCCATCATGAACGAGCTGTTGCCCTATGTGGAGACGCATTACCGGGTGCAGAAAGAGCGCAGCGGCCGGGCCATCGGCGGCCTGTCCATGGGAGGCTACGGTGCGCTGAACCTGTCGCTGCGCCACCCACAGAAGTTCTGCGGGGCGGCCGTGATCAGCCCGGCGATCTACGATCCCCTGCCTCCCGAAACCTCGGCCGCACGCCGCACGCCGCAGTTCGTGCGCAACGGCCAGTTCGATGCCGACACCTGGAAGGCGCTGAACTACCCGGCTGCGCTCGACGCCTACCGGGCCGGCGCTGCGCGGGTGCCCATGTGGATCGTGTCAGGCGACCACGATTACCTGGGCATCGCCCCGATGTCGGCCAACCTGTTCTGGCGCCTGCATCAGATCCAGCCGCGGCAGGTCGAACTGCGCGTGATCGATGGCGATCATGAATGGCTGGTGTTTCGCGACGCTCTGCCCGACGCACTGCAGTACGTCGATCAGGCCTGCCGCAAGGGCAGCTGAGGCCGCGAACGGCCCACCGATCGCCCACGAAAAAAAGGCCACTGCACGAGGGCGGTGGCCTTTGGGTCCGAAGACCGAGGGCTTTCAGAGGCACCCGACGGGCTGCGTCAGCAGCCTCTTGCCGGGCTCGCCAGGCTCAGTTCAGGTCGCCGCGCTTGAGGCGGATTTCCTCGAGCTTGATGGCGCCCATGGGCGTGGTCTTGGCGGTGTTCAGCTCGCGCTTGAAACCGGCCAGTTCCAGGAAGCGCATGGCGCGCTCATTGCGCAGCGGAACCCAGGCGGTGACGTTGGTGCAGCCTTCTTCAGACAGACCTTCGCGGGCGGCGTCCCACAGGGCCAGGCCAACGCCCTTGTCCCAGTGGCTGGGCAACACGTACAGGGCCCAGATTTCGCCGGTGGTCGGGCGGGACTTCGGATCGCGCGAGCGGTCAAAGCCGACAAAGCCGACCACCTTGCCTTCATCCATGGCCACTTGGACCTGGGGTTCACAGTATTCGATGGCTTCACGCCATTGGGCCACGCGCTTGTCAGTGGAGGAGCTTTTCAGAAACTCGTCGGGAACAATGCCTTTGTAGGCGGCTTGGGCAGCCACCGTGTGGATTTCGGCTACGGTCTTGGCATCTCGCAGGGTGGCAGGACGGATCTCAACAGTGGTCAGAGTGCTCATTTAGGATTTATTCTTCGGACGGTCAAAATTTTCGAGAGGCAGGATTGTCGCAGATTGCCCGAAGACACCCCCGGCTTTACCCTGATACCGGAGTTGCCCACGGTGCCGCGCCCCCGTAAAGACGAGGTCTGTGCTAGGGCTTGTTCCACCCATCAGAAACTCAGCGTGCCTGGCGCCCCAGCCCTTGCATCTGATGCACCAGCCCCTCGAAACGGTGCGGCGAGATCGCCCCGACACGGCCAATCAGCGTCTGACTGACCGGTGAGATGCCCATGTAGCCCAGCACGCTGCGGCGCATCGAGCGCAGGCCATGGCCGCCGTAAAAGGCGCGATAGAACAGGGCCGGCATGCCCATGGTGACCACCAGGCGGGCACTGCGCCCTTTGAGGCCAGGGCTGCTGCGCCCCTCTGACCCGGTCACCCGGACCAGGTCGGGCCGGGCCACCTGCTCCAGAAAGCCTTTGAGCATGGCGGGCATCTCACCCAACCACAGCGGGAAGAAGAACACCAGGTGCTGGGCCCAGCGCAGCTCTTCCTGCACCGACGTCAGCGCCGCCGGGATGGGCTTGCGCTCCCACTCCTCCTGGCTGCGCAGCAGGCTCAGGTCAAGTTGCGCCACACAGATCTGCCGCACCTCGTGCCCCTCCAACTGGGCACCGCTGGCATAGGCGTCTGCCAGGGCGTGGGCCAGATGAGGGGCCCGATGGTCCGGATGCCCCTGGATGATGAGAATGCGCCGCTTCATAGAACAAGCTCCCGAAATCGGAGCCCGGCTGTTCTGACGACCCCGATGCCACCGGACTTCATCCTGCCACCAGGGCCGCGGCCTGATGTTGACGTCCCTCAACCCGGCAGCGCGGTCAGCAGACTCAAACGATGCGCAGGTTCAATTCGGGCAGGCCGTCGATGTGGCATTCAATCAGGTCGCCGCGCACCACAGGCCCCACGTTTTCCGGGGTGCCGGAGTAGATGATGTCGCCCGGAAACAGCTCAAACGCCTCGGACAGGCGGCTGATCTGCTCGGCCACCGACCAGATCATGTGGTTGAGCGTGGCCTGTTGCTTGATCTGGCCATTCACCTTGAGCCAGATGGCCCCTTGCGTGTAATGGCCCGTGCGGGCCACCGGGTGGATGGGGCCGATGGGGGCCGAGTGATCGAAGCTCTTGCCGATCTCCCAGGGCTTCTTCTGATCGCCCATGCCACGCTGCAGGTCGCGCCGCGTCATGTCCAGGCCCAGCGCATAGCCATAGACACAGTCCAGGGCCCGCTCCATCGGGATGTCCCGGCCGCCCCGGTGCAGGGCGGCCACCAGCTCGACCTCGTAGTGGTAGTTGCGCGTGAGGCTGGGGTAAGGGTGATCAGCCACCGTGCCCGGGGCCACGAACTGGATCGCGTCGCTGGGCTTTTGAAAGAAAAAGGGCGGCTCACGGCTCGGGTCCGAGCCCATCTCGCGGGCGTGGGCGGCGTAGTTGCGCCCGATGCAATAGATGCGGCGCACCGGAAAGGCCAGGGGCTGGCCGTCGGCCGTGGCCACGGGCACGGTGGTGTGGCTCAGTTCGAAGGGGGTGGCCACCGGCCGCCCGGGCTGGGCCGTGCCTGGGTTGGCACAAGCGCTCAAGGCCCCGGCACTCATCAGCAGACCGCCCTGCAGCCAGCCACGTTTGTTCAAATCAGTCATCAAAGTCTCCGCCTGTAAAGATGTTCGAAAGCGACAGATTCCGACTGTAAAAACGCCGCACTGTGCCACCACCGCGCGGGCTTACGGTTTTCCAGCACAAAGTGGGCTGCACCTGCGTGTCGCCCCCAGAGCGACACTCAGAGCAGCACTCAGAGCGACACTCAGGCCGGGTGTTGCAGGCGCTGGCGCAACTGGTCGCGCCAGGCGCGCGGGCTCAGGCCCATGCTCTGGCGGAAGCGCCGCGTGAAATACGACTCGTCGGCGAAGCCCACCGCATGGGCCACCTGCATGACGCGCTGCGAGGTGTGGGCCAGCAGCTCTTGCGCACGCTCCATGCGGCGCTCGGTGAGCAGTTCGGTGAAGGTCTTGCCGGTTTCCTTCTTGAGCAGGTTGGCCAGGTAATTGGGCGACAGGAACGCCGCCGCAGCGGCGTCGGCCAGCGTCAAGTCCTCGGCCAGGTGATCTCGGATGAAACGGGCCACACGCTGCAAGGCTTCGCGCTGGCTGGTCTTTTGCGCATGCTGGGCCGCCAGACGGGCCAGGTCGGCCTCGAACACCTGGCAGGTCAGGCCCAGCAGTTGCAACAGCAGGCCCCGCAACAGCGTGAGGCTGCCGTGGCGGCGCTGCGCGTTTTCACGCAGCATGCGCTGCACCAGGGCTTCGACCTCGGCAAATGCCCCGGGTCCAAAGGCAAAGTCGGTGTACTCCTGGAACAGGAACGGGCCCAGTTCGGGCGCCAGGCTCAGGGGAACGTCTTCCAGATCCAGGGGGTCGGCCTGCAGGTCGGGGCGCAAAAAGGCTTGCGAAAAGTTCAGGATCACATAGCGCGAACCTTCAGGGTGCGAGACCACATGCACCCTGTAGGGCAGCACAAAGCTCAGCGTGCCGCGGCCAAACGGCCGCACACTGGCCCCCACGGTCTGCTCGCCATCCCCCTGCAGGCTGACCTGGATCTGAAAATAGTCGTGCCGGTGCGGGCGCAGCAACGGTGGCCGCACCAGCTGCTCGCGGATGTCGAAATCGAGGTGGTTGGCCCGTTCGGCCATGCCATAGGTTTTGATGTCGCGGGAGGCGCTCACAGAGTCACACAGGGGCAGGAACAAGGCCACAAAAGCAGGGGTCAGCACAACGGCCACCAGCATCCAACGCGCACGGCGACCCCGAAAACGACATGTTAGCGGCGCCTGGATGCTTGCCGCGCCAAAACCCCCTTCAACACCCCACTCTTCGGGCCGGACAAACCCGGGCGCCCCGGCGAGGAGCGCCATGCAACAAGCGGTTCGCGCCATCGTCAGAGGCCTGTGACTCGGGTAAGCCCCGTTCCGCAGGCGGGGACTGCCCCCTAGATTCGGGCATTTGTTCATCCACCTGGGCGGGTCGTCACGTGTCTTTCAAGTTCTTACCAAGTCGGGCGGATGCGTCCGTGGGGTCGGTCTTCGGCTTGGGCCGTCGGGCAGGGGCATGGGCGTGCAGCGCCCTGCTGCTCGCAGGCGGGCTTGCCGGGCTGCCGGCAGGGGCCGCCGAGGCAGGCCCTCCCCCAGCCGGGCCGGCGCCCTTGCGCATCGGCCTGATCGGCCCCTTGACGGGGCCCTCGGCCGACTTCGGTGTGCCCATGGCCAATGGCGTGAAATTGGCCATGGACGAAATCAATGCGGTCGGCGGCTACCTGGGGCGCCCGCTGGAGCTGGTGATCAAGGACGACACGGCCGACCCGGCCCGCGGAAGGCAACTGGCCGAAGAACTGGTTCGCGACCAGGTGGTGGCCACGATCGGCTACTGCAACACCGGGGTGGCACTCAACTCGATCGAGGTGTTCCAGAAGAACAAGGTGCCGCTGATCGTCCCTTGCGCCACCGGCACGGCACTGACCACCCAGTACCCGGCACCCGAAAGCTACATCTTCCGCGTGCAAGGCCGTGATGCCCTGCAGGCCCCTTTCGTGGTGGACGACCTGCTCAAGCGGGGCTGGGACCGGGTGGCCATCTTTGCCGACACCACGGGCTACGGCGAAGGCGGCACCCGGGACGTGATCGCGGCCCTGGCGGCCAAGAACCTCAAGCCCGTTCACGTGGCCCGTTTCGCACTGGGTGTCAAGGACCTGTCCGACGAGCTCAAGGCCGCTCGGGCGGCGGGCGCCAACGTGATCTTCAGCTACACCGTGGGCCCGGAGAACGCCGTGGTGGCGCAAGGCCGCAAGGCCCTGGGCTGGAAAGTGCCCCAGGTCGGCCCCTGGACGCTGTCGTTTCCGTTTTTCATCGACGGCGCCAAGGACGCGGCAGAAGGCGCCCTGATGGCCCAGACCTTCATCGCCGAGCCCAGCAACGAACGGCGCGCCGCGTTTCTGGCCGGCTATGCGCGCAAGTTCAACAACCGCCGCATCCCGGTGCCCATGGCCGCGGCCAATGGCTACGACGCCAGCTACCTGCTGCTGTATGCCCTGCTGTCCATCCACAAGGGGCCGGCCGATGGCCCGGCCATCAAGGCTGCACTCGAAGGACGGATGAAGACCTACTACGGCGTGGTGGCCACCTATGACCATCCGTTCAGCGCTCAGGACAAGGAAGCCATCTCGGCCAACATGCTGGTGATGGGCCAAGTGCGCAACGGGCTGGTCACCTTTGCCTACCCCGAGGACGCCAAGCGCAATCTGTTCGTGCAACGCAAGCAATGAACCAGGCGACCCTCGGCCCGCCAACAACGGGGCCGCGCCCATGGGGCGGGCGTTCAGCGTTGCCAGCAATCGGCCACGCCGTTGCCGACCGCCGGCCCCACAAGTGACCGCTGCCCCGCCTGGTCGAGCACGAAATCACCGCAACGGTCCTGCGCCTGTGCGCCACGGCGCAGTGCGGTGAGGGTGTAGGCCCCCAGATCGGCGCTGGGCGCATACCGGATGTGGTAATGGCCGGCAGCGCTGAGGGCCAGGGTGGCTGGGTAGGCCGCCGCTTCGGGGTACTGCCCGTGGATCGAGGCCACGCGCTCAAGCCACTGCGCGCCCCGCAGCAAGGCCTCGCGGGCGTCGCTGCGGCGGGCGCGCTGAAGGGTGGCCTGGTAGCCGGGCCAGGCCAGGCTCACCAGCAACGCGATCACGGCCAGCACGATCAGAAGTTCGATCAGGCTGAAGCCCTGGGATCGACGACCCCGACAGACAAATTGCGCCATGCGTGCCCCTTGGACTCACTGAAGCTGGCGCCAGCCGATGCGCACCGAGGGCCCGCCCAGCACGCGCAGGCGCAGGGGCGCGCCCCGCCCCAGGCTAAGCACCTCCGAGCCCGCGGAGCGCTGCCACAGGCGCGCCTGAGGCCCTGATCGCCAGCCACTGATGTCGGCCAACTCGGTGCCCGTGAAGCCGCCACCGTCGGTGTCAAATGCCGGCCACGGGGCAGGCGCGCCGCTGAAGAGGTCCAGCAGGTACTCCTCGCTGATGGCCTGGCGCAGCGGGGCCTCACAGCTCGGTGCAGCCGGGTCGGCGGGCTCGCTGCGGGCCGGCACCAGGCTGCGCTGCAGCCACAGGCGGCCCAGCACCAGGCCATTGGAGACCACTCTTTCACGCGGCTGTGGCAGGTCCATGAACCAGCCCTGTACCGCGGCGGGCCCACGGTAGTTCACCGGATGGCGGCTGCTGCGGTAGAAGGTCTGCGCCCCCTGCCGGACCACCTCGGTGCGTTGCTGCGCCACCAAGGGCGCTGGCTTGAGTTGCCGCCAGCCCGGACCCAGGGGCGCACCGGGCCCGATCTGAACGCGGGTGGCGCCCATGCCCACGCGGGCCGTGTCCCAAAAGCCATAGAGGGTCTGCACGTCGGTGCTGCTCCGGTCACCCAGCGTCAGCAAGCGGCCGGTCCCCAGGCCCAGCATCACACCGCCATAGGGGTGGGGAAGCCAGACCGGCGCCGCCGTGATCGGCTGACGCCGTCCCTGGGGGTCCTCGGCGACAAAGATCGGCCCGCCGGGCGCGGCCACCCCCCAATCTGAAGGCTGGGCACTGCTGAGGTCGAACTTCCAGAGTTGACCCTGCTGGTCTCCGGCATAGGCCACATCGACCTGGCCGTCGCCGTTGAAGTCGATCAACTGGGGCGTGGACAGGCCATTGCCCGCCCCGGCCGGCACCGGCACGGCAGTGGGCAGCTTGAGCAGTTCCTTCGCGCCGTCGAGGTACTGGATCAGCAGCACCGCGCGCTCGTTGCGGCTGTTCACGCCGTTGCCCAACAGCACGGCCCAGCGGCCATTGTTGAGCCGGCTGAACTGCGACACCCTGGCAGGATGCGCCGGGTCCAGGGTGGGATCCAGGATCTGGTGGCCGATGTCGGGGTCAGCCCCGTCGCTGCGGTCCATCACCACCTGCCGGGCCGGATCCTGCTCGGCAAACTGGGCGGGGGAACTCACATCCAGCACGAAATAGCCCCGACCACCCCAACCCAGGGTGCCAAGCAGCAGGGTCTTCCAGGTGCCCGCGTCCAGGACATCGCCACTCATGAGGCGGCCATCAACGCTGTAGCGGTGGGTGTAGGCCGGCTCGGTGAGGGCATGCAGCCGAGGCCAGGCGCCCAGGGGCACGTAGGCCAGCTTCTCACGCCCATCCAGGCTGGAAAAGCCGTGCAGCATGCCATCGTTGGCGCCCACATAGACCATGCCGACGCGGCCGCGGTGCTGCTGCACAAAGGCTGGGTAACTCGCCTCGGGCCGCCCCGCCACCGGCGCCCCCACCCACCAGGGGACGGAATGCACGATGTCGCCCAGCACGGTGTCGCGATCGCGCAGGTGCCCGCCTTGCCGGGCCTCAGCCGTGCGGGCGCCGCGCAGGTAGAGCAGGCGCAGCTCGCCCTCGGCATCGGGTGCACGCGGCCCGCCCTTGAGCAGTTCGCGCTGGGCGGTACTCAAGGCAGTCCATTCAAAGCGCACGCCACGCTGGCCGTCATGACTCCAGATCAGGCGCTGGGTGGGGTCCAGGCCCTGCAGGGCCCGGCCGGCCTCCCAGTCGGGCCGGGGCTGCAGCCGGCCTTGGTCGTCAACACCGATGGCTTGCAGCTCGCCACGCCAGGACGGCGCCCGGTAGCCGGCAAAGTACAGCTTGCCGCCGGCATCCAGCGTCTGGGTGTTGGCCGCCAGGGTCAGCTCAGCCTCGCCGCTGGCGGTCTGGATCTGCCCGAGGAAGTCGCTGAAGGCCTGCCGCAGGCCGTCCTGATCCGTGGCCTGAACAAAACGCCCTCGCCCGTTGAGGGCCACATGCCAGAGCTCTTGCAGGCGGGCCCGCGCCAGCGCATCGTCGATCAGAGGCCTGCCATCCGAAGGGCTGGGCTCGACGCAGAGGTTGGGGGGCAGCGGCCCGTCGCCCTTCAAGGACGGCAGATGCCCCGAGCCCCCATCCACCCGCCCGCCGGCCGTGAACATCGGGTTGCACCAGCCCACCTCGCCGCGCACCAGGGCCTGGAAATCCCCCGACCAGGTGTCGCCCGCCCACCAGGGGCGTCGCCGCGGCCCGGTTTCAGGCAAGGCATCCTGGGCTCGCGGGTTGATGCCTACGGTGGAGGTGCTCAGGTGCTGCCAGGTGGCCGGATCGTTTTTTGGGTTCCAGTACTCGGGCACCTTGTAGGGCGCAGCCGGCGTGCCGAAGTCGGCCTGGCCAGGCTGCCGCACCCGAGGCGGAACCTGGTCGGCCAGTTGGGGTTGCAGGTCGCTGGCCCATTGGTCAAAGGCGAAATCAGCCAGGGTGTTGTGGTGCCAGCCCGGGTGGGCAGGGCTGGCGCTGGCTCGCGGCAGATAGCCATCGCGAAAGACCCGCGTCAGGGCCTCGGTCTGGCCCTCAGGGTCAAACACCACGCCGTCAGGCAACACCCGGCGGGTGCCGTCGGCCGAGCCGGCATCGGCCGCATGTTCGCCTGCCGACGCCTCGTCACTCCAGCCGCCCGCGTCCACGAACAGGTGGTAAGACCTGCGACACGCCAGCACCGGTGCCTCAGCCTGGCCCGGAACAGCCGCATAGGGGCCCTCGACACCCGTGCTCCGGATGAAGCGCCCGACCTCAGCAAACAACAGATGCGCCGAGTTGGGGTGATCGGGCACCAGCGCATCGGCCCATTGAAAGAACGGCTCACGCTCGCGGGCATCGAAGCTGCGGATTTTCAAGGGCTTGCCGCAGCGGCCGTCAGGCTGGGCTCGGCAACTGCCGTACGACTGGTAGGCCAGACGCAGGCTGCCATCGGGCACGGCCTCGGCATTGAAGGCCGATCGGAGCACCGGCCGCAAGGCCTGCAGCCCGGCCTGGCCCAGGCGCCGGGAATCGCCCACGGACAGGATCAGGTTGGGCGGGGCCTCTGCGGCCCCTGCGGGCGCCGTCTCCAGCGGCAATGGCTCGGCCCAGGCAGGCCCGCACACCGCCACCCACCATGCCCACGCGAGGGCCAGCAGCGGCCACCCGACGGCTCGCACCAGGCTGGAATGCCCGCTCAGGCGCACGACCGCCATCAAGGGCCTCATGGCGCCCCCAGGCTGTGCCGTACCAGCAGGGTCTGCAACACGGTGGTGGCGCCTGAGCGCCGGCCCTGCACCACCGCGGTGATGCGGAAAATGAACGGGTCCGCCGGTGTGGGCGACCAGATCGCCAGGTCTCCGCCGGCCGCAGCGGCACCGGTGCTGTAGGGCAGCACCTCGATCCAGTACCAGGCGCCTCGGGCGGCGCTGGACAGCAGCAAGGGATTGCCCGCGCCCGCGGCTGCCGGGGCGCCACTGTAGCGACCATAGGGAACCCCGCCGCTTGCTGCCACGAAAGTGCCCAGCGTCTGCTCGTTGCGCCAGAAGCCGGCACCCGACTCGGCGGTGGCGGCAGCCCCCAGGCTCAGGCAAAGGCCATCGGCACAGGGTGGCTCGCGCAGGGTCAGCTGCTGGGCCAGCACATCAAAGTCTGCCAGGGTGCGCGGCAGCGTGGTGGTGGTGGCCGGGTTGCGGCACCCCACCCAGCCAGGGTCGGGCCGGCAGACCTGCCCCTGGGGCCCGAGGCCGAGCACATCCAACTCGGCGTCGCGCAGCAGGGCTTCAGCCGCCTCGAAGCCCCGGGTGGCTTCGCTGTCGTTGCCGGCCAGCATCTCGGACAGACGAACAATCTGGGCACCGGCCAGCACCAGCAAGGCGCACAGCAGGGTCATCACGACCACGATCAGCAGCGACACCCCTTGTTGGCCCGGCCGCCGGGTCATCGCGGACGCCCCGCGCCGCGCAGGACAAAGGTATTGCGCAACACGATGTGCCGGCGACCATCGTGGGCCTGTTCGAGCCCGCTGCAGGCCAGGAACGAACGCCCCTCCAGTCGGGGCCCGCCCACCGAGCCCACCCTCTGAAGACAGACCTGAATGGCCAGCACCTGAAGCCATCGGCCAGCCACCTGGGCAGCGTCCAGCCATTGCAGCGTGGCACCGCCACCCACGCCCTGCAACAGCGCATAGCGCACCTGGAAATCTTCCAACGACTCAGCCACCGGCTGTGCCGTGCCGGGATTGCTGGAGCCCTGACACATCAAGCGGCCCTCACGCAGGAAGAAGCGGCTGTCCACCCGGTGCAGGCCTTTGGCGGTGCCGGCGCCCAGACAATCGGGGGTGATGCTGGCAGATCGGTTCTCGAAGCTCAGCACCAAGGTGTCGCCAGCGCCGGTCGGTCCATCCAGCCCCCAGACATACGCACCGTCGGCCAGGCCATCGCCGTCGACGTCCAGACCATCAAAACGTTGGCTGTAAACAAAGCTTTGCTCCGCAGGAGGGCTCGTCGGGTTGAGGGGCAAAAGCTCCACCGCGCCGGCCGGCCTGGCCTGGCTGCCGATCAGACGCATCGCGTTGTTGGCCTGGGCCATCAACTCGGCCTCGTCCAGGGTTTGCCGCGACAGCACCCGTGTTGAGGCCAGCAACCCCACCGCAGCCAACGCCACCAGCAGGCCGACAGCCAGACCTGTGAGCAGATCAGGCAGCGACACGCCGTGTGCAGGCCGATGGCGCACTTCGGGTGCTTGACGATGAAACACCGACCACTTCATGGCGCTGTGTAAAGAAGCTGGCAGATCTGCCCCTCGGGACAGCGCAGCAAGGGACGACCCGGCAGGGGCGAAATTTGCAGAGGGGCCAAATAGCGCGCGTCGTGGGCGGCCTCGTTGGCCCGCCAAGCCAAGAGCACGCCCAACTGACCAGCGCTGCCTTCTGGCACAAAGACGGTGGCCCGCCCCAGGGGCAGATCACGGCCAAGCTGCTGCTGCCACTGGTCGAGATCCCAGGCAGCCAGGGCCAGCGGACCACAAGGCTGGGCCCGGCAGTCCATGAGGGGCCCTGGGACAGGGTCGAGCGCTGCTTCCGGCCGGTCGGTCGGGGTCAGGTAGGCCTGAAACACCGCGGCACCACCCGGGTTGGCCTTGACCCGTTCGAACAGGTCTTGTGCCAGGCGGGTGGCCAAAGTGCGTTGCGCGGCCAAATGCCCGTCGGTGCCAGTGCGCATCTGCAGCGCCAACAGCCCCAACAAGGCAAAGGCCAGCACCCCCAGGGCGACCAGGGCCTCCAGCAGGGCCACGCCAGACAAGGTGTGCAAAGGCTTCATGAGGCGGAGCAGGCCACGGTGGTCGGCAACTTGCGGATGCGCCCCCCAGTGGCGCTGCAGACCTGGTAGGTGGAATCGAGCCGGTTGTTGGGCGGCGTGAAGGTGAACCCCAGGTTGACGCCGCCCAGTTGCCCCCAACGGTTCACGACAAAGGAGCGAAGATTGAGCGAGCGCATGACCGCAGTGCCATCGGCCACCCGGAACACCTGGATCAGTTGGTCAGGGGTCGCGCGTCCAGAGCGGGTGCTTGGGTTGAACAGACCGTCGCCGTCGCGATCGGCAAACACCACCCAACCACAAGACCAGTCCTGGACGGAATCCGGGCGAGCGCAATTGGCGTCCTCCAGGCGCTGAACCGCCACGCCGCCGCCACGCCGCAGGGCCTCCAGGCGCGCAAGACTCAAGGCTGCCACCATCTGGCTGGCCGCCAGATCGGCCTTGTAGCGCTGTGCCAGCACGCTGAAGCCCGGGGCCGCCAACCCGGCCAGAACGCCCACCAACGCCAGCGTGACCATGAGCTCGACCAGGGTCAGGCCCAGGCAGGAGCGTGGCGGCTTGTTTTTGGCGTTTGACGACCCAGGTGATGACATCCGACGAAAATACGTGCTTCGGCCCGATCACGACACACCGACACGAACGACGGTTTTTATCTCAGGACCACTGGATTGACACGCCCCGACGCACTCCCCTTCGCCCACCATGAGCACCCGATGGACCTGGCGCAGGCCCTGGCCGCCCAGGCCCGGCTGATCTGCCCGCCCAACCCCGCCGTCGGTGCGGTGCTGATGGGCCCGGACGGTCGCGTCCTCGGCTGTGGCCACACGCAGGTGAGGGGCGGCCCCCATGCCGAGGTCATGGCCTTGCGCGACGCCCAGGCGCGGGGCGAATCGACCCAGGGAGCCACCGCCTATGTCACGCTGGAGCCCTGTTCCCACCACGGACGCACCGGCCCCTGTTGTGATGCCCTCATTGCCGCTGGCGTGAGCCGCGTGGTGGCCTCGCTGCAAGACCCCAACCCCCTGGTGGCCGGCCAAGGCTTTGCCCGCCTGCGGGCTGCCGGCATCGCGGTCGAGATCGGGCCCGGCGAAGTGGCTGCGCGTGAGCTCAACATCGGCTTCTTCTCGCGCATGGTTCGCGGGCGCCCGTGGGTGCGCAGCAAGATCGCCGGCTCCCTGGATGGCCGCACGGCACTGGACAACGGTGTCAGCCAGTGGATCACCTCGCCTGAGGCACGCGCCGATGGCCAGACCTGGCGCGCGCGCGCCGGTGCCGTGCTCACTGGGGTGGGCACGGTGCTGGCGGACGACCCGCTGCTCAATGTGCGCGACGCGCACGGTGTGCCTACAGCGCGCCAGCCCCTGCTGGTGGTGCTGGACAGCCAGTTGCGCACACCGCCCAACGCCCGCCTGCTCACGCTTGAACGAGCTTGCCTGCTGGTCACCACGGTGGCCAACCCCGAGCGCCACGCCCCTTACCTGGCCCGCAACGCCGAAGTGATGGTCTTGCCCGGTCCGAACGGTCGGATCGATCTGGTGGCCCTGATGGCCGAACTGGGGCGCCGCGAGATCAACGAGCTGCATGTCGAGGCCGGCCCCATCCTGAACGCGGCCCTGCTGCAGGCCGGCATGACCGACGAGTGGCTGTTCTACCTGGCCCCCAAGCTGCTGGGGCCCGGACGGCCCCTGCTGGCGCTGCCGGCGCTGAACCAGCTGGACGGTGCCTGCACGCTCGAATTCACCGACATCGATCGCGTCGGCCCGGATCTGCGCCTGCTGGCGCGCCGGGCCGGAGCCCCATTTCCACCTCAACCTTCTGACAGGACAAGCTGAACATGTTCACTGGAATCATCACTGGCGTCGGCCGCATCGTGGCCTTGCAAGACCTGGGCAGCAGTGCCAGCCACGGCAAACGCCTGAGCATCGAGACCCCTGCGGGCTACCTGGACGATGTCGGCCTGGGCGACAGCATCGCACTCAATGGCGCGTGCATGACCGTGACCTCGCTGCAACTGGCGGAACGCCAGTTCACGGTCGACATATCGGCCGAATCGCTGGACAAGACCAGCGGCCTGGACCGCACCGGTACCATCAACCTGGAAAAGGCCCTGCGGGCCAACGATCGCCTGGGCGGCCACATCGTGTCGGGCCATGTGGATGGACTGGGCACCGTCGTGCGCTTCGAACAGATCAGCGAAAGCTGGGAGCTGCGCATCGGCGCCCCAGCCAGCCTGGCGCGCTTTCTGGCCTACAAAGGGTCGATCACAGTCAACGGCGTCAGTCTGACCGTCAATCAGGTGCAAGACACGGCCGATGGCGCAGAAATCAGCATCAACCTGATTCCCCACACGGTCGCCAACACCGCGTTGGGCGTGTTGAAGGCCGGTGATCGGGTCAATCTCGAAATCGACACCGTGGCGCGCTACGTCGAACGAATGCTCTCAAGCACCCACAAGTGAATCGCAATAACAGATTCGAAATGTAAAAATCCGGGCGCAGCCCGGATTTTATTTGGCGCCCCTCAATATCTGATTAAAGATAAAATCAGAATATCAACACCACTCATACCTCCAATAAAGCCACTCAATATCAATCCTCAGGCCTTCAAGGCATCAAATCGCTGAAATTTGAGACACCTTTCAGAGAGAGGCACTGGCAGAACGGCCAATCCCAACAGGGATGATTTTCAGCAAATAACACTTAAATTATTTGCTCACACAAAATCAGTTCAATTTTGAAATCCCTCCAGATTCGCATCACTTCTCCATTAAATTCAACCGAGCCGATGCGTGCGAAAAAGCAGCGAACGACCTGCGATCACAGGTGTCGGCACGGTGCTGATGCACAGATCCTCATGGCAACAGCACCACTCAATTTCAATTCTGGAGAATGTCATGAAGAAAATTGTTCTGTCCCTGGGCCTGGCCTTGACCCAATTGGCACTCATCCCTGCCCACGCCAACCCGACTGGCGAAGCCGCGGCCCAAGCCGCCAAGAACAACGGCAGCGGCGAAGCAGCGACCGCGGACGACCGCGCCAAAGCGTCCAAGCCCGCCAGCGCCGAGCAAAAGGCTGAGGCACGTGCCAAGCGCAAGGTCGAGGGCACCGCCGCCGCCAAGGCCGACAAGGCCAATGGCTCCGGCGAAGCCGCCACCGCAGACGACCACGCCAAGGCATCCCAGCCTGCCAGCGCCGAACAGAAGGCGGAGGCCCGCGCCAAGCGCAAGGCCGCCGGAGCCGCCGCCGCCCAGGCCGACAAGAAGCAAGGTTCGGGCGAAGCCGCATCGGCCGACGATCGCGCCAAAAAATAATAAGCCCGCACCCTCGGGCGAGTCCGTCGCCAGGGGTTGGCGGCGGACTCACCCGGCCGGAATCCACAGCCGCCACTGGCAACACCCCAAACGCCCAGGGCACCCAAGATTGGCACGCCAATTGCGTCGCTACACAGTGCATGTTCCTGAGATGGAACATCACCTGAATTTTCAAAATTTCAACTTTTGATTCGTGTCAAGCACCCAGATCAAAAAATCCCATCCCGAGCCAAAAGTGTCGCAACTCCGACACTTAGACCACTCATCGCAAAAAAACATCCGCCCACTCCGTTAGAGTGGTGTTACTGCGCCTGCGAGTTCGGCCATGGGCTCCCTGATGTTGACTGGCAGGCACAGCAAAACGTGCAAGCGTCCGGTCCTGGACGTTCACTGACTAGCTCGGATTTTTGGAGAAACGTATGAAAAAAGTGATTCTTTCCGTGGGTGTGGCTCTGGTTCAACTGATGGCCGTCAACGCTTTCGCCGCTGGTGAAGTGGACGCTGCTGACAGCAAGGCTGCTGCTTCGACCCCCGCCACCAAGGCTGAAAAGCAAGCTGCACGCGCCGAGCGCAAGGCTGCTGGCGCTGAAGCCGCCAAGGCTGCCAAGGCCGCCGAGAACGGTGATGCCGCTGGTGGCGCCGACAAGGCTGCTCCTTCGGCCAAGGCCACTGCCGAAGAGAAGAAGGCTGCGCGCGCCAAGCGCAAGGCCGCCGGCGCTGAAGCCGCCAAGACCGAAAAGATCGGTCAGTGATGGGTTTTGGGCTGCGCACTGGCGTGGCCCGATCCGGCCTCTGAACAGACCGGCCCCAACATTGAGACAGCAGGCGCGGAGACATCCGCGGCCTGCTGTTTTGCTTTGGATCAGCGCTTTCTGGCCCCGCTGGCGCAGGCGGTGAAGCGCTGGCATCGGCATTCCGCGGGTGCAGGTGCCCGCCCGCCATGCCGAACGGCAGGCTTTGCGGCGATAATCGGGGTTTGTCGGTTCATCCAGGATCTCCCCAAGAGGCTTCCCGCATCACCCTGACACACCGTGGCCTGCCGGCCAGGCTCGCGCCCTGGCGTCCGGGCACTGACCCGCGGGGCGACGGAAACAACCGAATCAACCCATGGACCACACCCTGCCCCGTTCCGCACCGCTGCACACGCATCGGCCGGATGCCGGCGAGCTGGCCCGATCACATCGACACCCATGACAAGCAAATCACTCACGCCCGTGGCGATCTCCCCGGTGGAGGACATCGTGGCCGACATCCGTGCCGGCCGCATGGTCATCCTGGTGGATGAAGAAGACCGCGAGAACGAAGGCGACCTGGTGCTGGCGGCAGACCATGTCAGCGCCGAGTACATCAACTTCATGGCACGGTATGCCCGCGGCCTGATCTGCCTGACCCTGTCGCGCGAGATGTGCGAGAAGCTGCAGCTGCCGCCCATGGTGGCCCGCAACGGGGCCAAGCACTCGACAGCCTTCACGGTCTCGATCGAAGCTGCCGAAGGCGTCACCACGGGCATCTCGGCAGCCGACCGCGCACGCACCGTGCAGGCTGCCGTGGCCCGCCATGCCCAAGCCAGCGACCTGGTTCAGCCTGGCCACATCTTTCCCTTGCAGGCCGTCGATGGCGGCGTGCTGATGCGCGCCGGCCACACCGAAGCCGGCTGTGATCTGGCCACCATGGCCGGATGCAGTCCCGCCTCGGTGATCTGCGAAGTGATGAACGAAGACGGCACCATGGCCCGGCTGCCTGACCTGCAACTGTTTGCTGCCGAGCACGGCCTGAAGATTGGCACCATTGCCGATCTGATCGAATACCGCAGCCGCACCGAATCCCTGGTCGAGAGCCTGGGCGTGCGCAGCATCCGCACCGCCTATGGCGAGTTCCAGGCCCATGCCTTCCGCGACAAACCCAGCCAGGGCATTCACCTGGCCCTGGTGAAGGGTCAATGGCAGGCCGATGAAGTGGTGGATGTGCGCGTGCACGAGCCGCTGTCGGTGCTGGATGCCCTGGAAATCAACCGCAGCATGCACTCCTGGGGGCTGGACGCCAGCCTGGCGCACTTTGCCGCCAGCGGCAAGGGCGTGGCCGTGCTGCTCAACTGCGGCGAAAGCGCTGCCGAACTGCTGGCCCAGTTCGAGGGCCGGGCCCGCGCGGCCCAGGCCCCTGAGCGGGGCCGCATGGACCTACGCACCTACGGCGTGGGGGCACAGATCCTGCGCGCCTGCGGCGTGCACCGCATGCGCCTGATGGGCAACCCGCGCCGCATGCCCAGCATGACCGGCTACGGACTCGAGATCACCGGCTACCTCACCAAGGAATAAGACACATGTTTGGCGCAGAAAAAGGCACGTCCGACAAGCTGGACGGTAAAAAACTCCACATCGGCATCGTGCAGGCCCGCTTCAACGAGAGCATCACCAATGCACTGGCCGACGCCTGCAAGGCCGAGCTGGCCGCATTGGGCGTGCTGGACAAGCACATCCACCACGTGCTCGTGCCAGGCGCACTGGAAGTGCCCGTGGCCCTGCAGGCCATGGCCGAAAAGGACGAGTACGACGCCCTGATCGCCCTCGGCTGCATCATCCGTGGCGAGACCTACCACTTCGAACTCGTGGCCAACGAATCGGGCGCCGGCGTGACCCGCCTGACGCTGGACTACCAGATCCCGATCGCCAACGCGATCATCACCACCGAAAACCTGGAGCAGGCCGTGGCCCGCCAGACCGACAAGGGACGCGATGCGGCCCGGGTGGCGGTCGAGATGGCCAACCTGCTGGACGAACTTTCATGAGCGATACCCCCTCCCCCGCCCCTCGCCAGCCGCGCGCCCCGCGCAAAGGCACGACCAGCACCGGCGCCCGCAAGGCGGCCTCGAAATCCGACCGCAGCCGTGCGCGTGAATTCACCCTGCAGGCGCTGTACCAGTTCCTGGTGGGCAAGAACGACGCCAGCGACATCGACCACTTCACGCGCGACCTGTCGGGCTTTCACAAGGCCGATGCTGCGCACTACAACACCTTGCTGCACGGTTGCGTGGCCCAGGCCGATGATCTGGATGCCCAGATCGAGCCCCTGCTCGACCGCAAGCTGGCCGAAATTTCGCCCATCGAACACGCCGTGATGTGGATCGGCGCCTACGAACTGCAGTTCTGCCACGACGTGCCCTGGCGCGTGGTGCTCAACGAATGCATCGAACTCGCCAAGGAATTTGGCGGTACCGATGGTCACAAGTACGTGAATGCGGTGCTCAATGGCTTGGCCCCGCGCCTGCGCGCCGCCGAAGTGGCCGCCGACAAGAGCAAGGCGCCCCAGGCCAGCCCGGCAACGACCCCAGACGCAGCAGCCACACCGCCGTCTGCCGACTGAACTGCCGCCCGCCCCTGCACAGCCTCCTTTGCCTGTATTGCCCCGCGCATGAAAATCTCCACCCGAGCTGGGCGCATCGAGCCCTTCTATGTCATGGAGGTGGCCAAGGCTGCTTCCGAACTGGCCCGCGAGGTGGCGCACAGCAGCCGCCCGATGATCTTCCTGAACATCGGCGAGCCCGACTTCACGGCCCCGCCGGCCGTGCAGGAGGCCGCTGCCAAAGCCATCCGCGATGGGGCCACCCAGTACACCCAGGCCACCGGCCTGATGGCGCTGCGTGAACGCATCAGCCAGTGGTATGCCGACCGGTTTGGCGCTCAGGTGCCGGCGCGGCGCATCGTGATCACGGCCGGCGCCTCGGCCGCCCTGCAACTGGCCTGCCTGGCCCTGATTGATGCGGGCGACGAGGTGCTGATGCCCGACCCCAGCTACCCCTGCAACCGCCACTTTGTGAGTGCCGCCGAAGGCAACGCGGTGCTGATTCCCACCACGGCCGCCGAGCGCTACCAGCTCAGCGCCGACAAAGTGCGCCAGGCCTGGACACCCCGCACCCGTGGCGTGTTGCTGGCCTCGCCCTCCAACCCCACGGGCACCTCGATCCATCCCGATGAACTGCGCCGCATCCACGAGGTGGTGAAGCAGCACGACGGCATCACGATGGTCGACGAGATCTACCTGGGCCTGAGCTACGACGACACCTATGGCCACACGGGCCTGGGCATCGACGATCAGCTCATCAGCATCAACAGCTTCAGCAAGTACTTCAACATGACGGGTTGGCGCCTGGGCTGGCTGGTGGTGCCAGACACCCTGGTGCCGGTGGTCGAGCGCCTGGCTCAGAACCTCTTCATCTGCGCCAGCACCGTGGCCCAGCACGCCGCCCTCGCCTGCTTCGAGCCCGACAGCCTGGCCGAGTACGAGCGCCGTCGCGCCGAATTCAAGGCCCGGCGTGATTACTTCATCCCGGCGCTGGAAAGCGTGGGACTGACTGTGCCTGTGAAGCCCGACGGGGCCTTTTACGCCTGGGCCCACTGCCGCGACTGGTGCCAGCGCCTGGGCGTGAAAGACAGCTGGGACCTGGCCTACACCCTGATGCGCGAAAGCCATCTGGCCGTCACCCCGGGGCGCGACTTCGGTACGGCCGAGACAGCGGATTTCCTGCGCTTCTCCACCGCCAGCTCGATGGCGCACCTGCAAGAGTCGATTGCCCGCTTGAAGGCCCTGGCCGGATGAGCCCGCAAGCCACCCCGCAAAGTGCCGCCTACAGCCACAGCGTGCGCGTGTACTGGGAAGACACCGATGCCGGTGGCATCGTGTTCTATGCCAACTACCTCAAGTTCTTCGAGCGCGCCCGCACCGAATGGCTGCGCAGCCTGGGTGTGGGCCAGCAGGCGCTGCGCGAAGCCACGGGCGGCATGTTCGTGGTCAGCGAGACCCGACTGCGCTACCACCGGCCGGCGCGGCTCGACGATCAACTCATCGTCACGGCGAGCCTGCACACGCCGGGCCGGGCCTCGCTGGTGATTGCCCAACAGGCCTGGCTGCAGGATGCAGCAGGCCTGCCAGTGGAACTTCTGTGCGAAGGCACGATCCGCATAGGTTGGGTCGATGCGGCCAGCCTGCGCCCCGCCCGCATCCCGACGAACATCCTGGAAGTACTCTCATGAATTCTCAAGACCTGTCCATCGTGCATCTGGTGCTGCATGCCAGTCTGGTGGTCCAGCTGGTCATGGCCTTGCTGGCCTGCATCTCGATCGCCAGCTGGACGGCCATCTTCCGCAAGCTGTTCTCGATCAAGCGCGTGAAAGCCCTCAATGAGGAGTTCGAGCGCGAGTTCTGGTCGGGCACCAGCCTGAACGACCTGTTTGCCGCCGCGGCCCAGAACGCACGCCAGTCCGGCCCCATGGAACGCATTTTTGCCAGCGGCATGCGAGAGTTCCAGAAGCTGCGTGAGCGCCGCATCAGCGATGCCGGCACCTTGATGGATGGCGCCCGCCGCGCCATGCGCGCCAGCTTCCAGCGCGAAATGGACGTGATCGAATCCAATCTGTCCTTCCTGGCCTCAGTGGGCTCGGTGTCCCCCTATGTGGGTCTGTTCGGCACGGTGTGGGGCATCATGGGCGCGTTCTCGGGCCTGGCCGCCCTGCAACAGGTCACCCTGGCCACCGTGGCCCCCGGCATCGCCGAAGCCCTGGTGTCAACCGCCATCGGGTTGTTTTCTGCCATCCCGGCCGTGGTGGCCTACAACCGCTTTGCGCGCGACATCGACCGCGTGGCCATCCACCAGGAAACCTTCATCGAAGAGTTCTCCAACATCCTGCAACGCAACCTGGGTGCCCAGGCTGCGCAGGCATCGGCCTCGGGCCGCTGAACCCCGTCCGGAGACCCCACGATGCCCGCCATGGTTTCACGCGGCCGCGGCCGCCGCACCATCAACGAGATCAACATGGTGCCCTTCATCGACGTGATGCTGGTGCTGCTGATCATCTTCATGGTCACCGCCCCGCTGATCACGCCCAGCAACATCGACCTGCCCAGCGTGGGCAAGGCCGCCAAACAGCCTGACCGCGTGGTGCAGGTGGTGATCGGCAAGGACGAAAAGCTGGAACTGCGCCGCCCCGGCAAGCCCGAAGAAACCCAGGCCATCAACCAGGCCGGTCTGGTGGCCGCCGTGCGCCAGGCCCAGGAGGGCGATGACAACAACCCGGTCGTGATCAGCGCCGACCGCAACGTCAAGTACGAGTCGGTGGTGAAGGTGATGGACGCCCTGCAGCGCGCCGGCGTCAAGCGCGTGGGCCTGTCGGTGCAACTGGCCCCCTGACCCAGGCCCCCGAGCTTCATGACGCACGCCCTCTCCGAACGCAACGAATTCGCGCCGCCGCCACAACGCGGCATGGGCCGCGCTGTGGCCTTGGCGCTGCTGGCCCATGCCTTGCTGGTGGCCGGCCTGACCTTCAGCGTGCAGTGGAAGCGCAACGCCGAGGACACGGTGGCCGAGGCCGAGTTGTGGTCTGCCGTGCCGCAAGAGGCCGCCCCGCGCGCCGTCGAGCCACCGCCCCCCCCTCCTCCTCCACCGGCTCCGCCCGAGGAGATCGTCAAGCCCCGCCCCGCCCCGCCGCCAGCGCCGGAGGTCAAGCCGCCGCCGGCCCCGGACGAATCGCTCAAGGACGCCCAGATCGCCCTCGAAAAAGAACGCAAGCGCAAGGAACTTGAGAAGAAAGAACGCGAGCACCAGCGCGAACTTGAGAAAAAGGCGCAGGAAAAGAAAGAGCGCGAGAAGCAGGAAAAGCTGGACAAAGAAAAAGCCCTGCAGCAAAAGCGCGAGGCCGACAAAGCCGCCGAGAAGGCCGCTGAGAAAGCCGCTGAAAAGAAGCGCCAGGAACAACAGCAGCGAGAGAAAGACCAGGAGCGCAAGAAGCAGGAGGCCGAGGCCGACAAACGCCGAGCGACCGAAGCCGACGCCAAGCGCAAGAAAGACGCTGAAGCCGCCGATGCCAAGCGCCTGGAAGCCCAGCGCGCCGACAACCTCAAACGCATGGCCGGCATGGCCGGTGCCAGCGGTGGCGCCAGCGCCACAGGCAGCGCGCTGCGTTCGTCCGGGCCGTCTGCCAGCTATGGCGGGCGCGTCAAGGCACGCGTCAAGCCCAACATCGTCTTCACCGACGACCTGCCGAACAACCCGGTGGCCGAGGTGGAGGTGCGACTTGCCCCGGACGGCACCATCGTGGGCCGCAAGCTGAGCAAATCCAGCGGTGTGGCGGCCTGGGACGACGCTGTGCTCAAGGCCATCGACAAGACCGAGGTGCTGCCACGCGACACCGACGGTACCGTGCCTTCGTCGCTGGTGCTGGTGTTCCGGCCCAAGGACTGAGGCGGCCAGCCCGCCAGGGCTGCCCCTTTGTCCGCCCGCACCGCCAGTCCGGCGGTGCGCCGGCTGCATGCGGGGCAAAGGCCCTCACGATGGCCCGCCATGGCCTCAGACACTGCCCACGACAGCGGCTACAAGCAACTGTTCTCCCACCCCGACATGGTGCGCGACCTGCTCACCGGCTTCGTCCCCGGGCCCTGGCTGCAGGCCGCGCGCTTCGAAACGTTAGAACGTGTCAATGCGAGCTATGTCAGCGAATCGGACAAGCAACGCCACGACGACATGGTGTGGCGGCTGCAAGTGGGGCCACGCTGGGTCTGGGTCTACCTGCTGCTGGAGTTCCAGAGCCAAGATGACCCGTGGATGGCCGTACGCATGATGGTCTACGTGGGCCTGCTGGCGCAGCACCTGATCAAGGAAAGGCAGTTGGAGGATGGTCGATTGCCCGCACTGATCCCCTTGGTGCTTTACAACGGCGCACAGCCCTGGCGGGCACCCACCGATGCGGGCCACTGCTTTGCCCCCAGCCTGCCCGGCCTGGCCCGGTTCCGCCCCAGACTCATGTACCACCTGATCGACGAGGCCCGGCTGCAACTGTCCCCCTCCCATGACATCCACAACATGGTCGAAGCCCTGTTCAAACTTGAACGCAGCACCGCCTCAGACGACATCATCCGACTGATCCTCGCGGCTGGAAGAGTGCTGCAAGCCCCCGAGCAAAAAGCACTTCGGCGCACCCTGGACCTCTGGTTTCGCCGCCTGATCCGTCGCAAAATGCCCGAAACTGCCGAGCCCGATCTGGCCACCATCCCCAACCTCTTTGAAGGAGCCCCCATGCTTGAAGACACCCTGGAGCGCATTTTCAAACAGGCCCACAAGGATGGCCTCAAGGCAGGTCGCCAAGCGGGCTTTCAGGAGGGGCGTGACGAGGGTCGAGAGAAAGGTCGTGAAGAAGGTCGTGAAGAGGGTATCAGCCTCATGCTACGCCGGGTGCTGGAGCAGCGTTTTGACCACTTGCCGCCCTGGGCCGAGCAACGCCTGAGCGAGGCCACCCGGCATCAGCTTGATCAGTGGTCGCAACACATGCTGAGTGCCCCCAGCCTTGAAGCGCTCTTGAACCGGACAGAAAGCTGAATCGCGCTCAGCCCTTAAAATCCGCTCCAGCCGGTGCTGTCAAGGCCACGTGTCTGGACCGTGCCCCCTTTTTTGCCCAGCGGCAGACAGCCCCCGTCTGCCGCCTGTGCGGTCGGCGCCCGTCGCACGACACAGGTTGGCGAAGCCAGCCGGCCCCCCTCAGGACACCCCACCATGACCCTCAAAGCCCCCGAACTGCTGCTGCCGGCCGGTTCCCTCGAAAAGATGCGCGCCGCCTATGACTTTGGCGCCGATGCCGTCTATGCCGGGCAACCCCGCTACTCGCTGCGCGCACGCAACAACGAGTTCCGCCTGGAGCAGATTGCCCAAGGCATTGGCGAAGCCCACGCGCGGGGCAAAAAGTTCTTCGTCACCAGCAATCTGATTGCCCACAACGACAAAGTGCGCACCTACCTGCGCGACATCGAACCGGTGATCGAATGCCGCCCCGACGCCCTGATCATGGCCGACCCGGGCCTGATCATGATGGTGAAAGAAAAATGGCCCGAGACCGAGATCCACCTCTCGGTGCAGGCCAACACCACCAACTGGGCCACGGTCAAGTTCTGGCAGAAGATGGGCGTGACCCGCATCATTCTGTCGCGTGAACTGAGCCTGGACGAGATCGAGAAGATCCGCCAGGAATGCCCGGACATGGAGATCGAGGTCTTCGTGCACGGCGCCCTGTGCATCGCCTACTCGGGCCGCTGCCTGCTGTCTGGCTACTTCAACCGGCGCGACCCCAACCAAGGCACCTGCACCAATGCCTGCCGCTGGGAGTACAAGACCCAGTCAGCCGCCATCGACGCCAACACCGGCGAAGCCCTGGCCCAGCCGCTGGACAAGGGCTTCAGCTTCGAGCAGGCCCGCGACGAGGCCGATGCCCAGTTCACCAGCACCTGCGGCAACCAGCAACGCCACCCCGCAGCAGACCAGGTCTACCTGATCGAAGAGCTGGGCCGCCCAGGTGAGCTGATGCCGGTCATGGAAGACGAACACGGCACTTACATCCTCAACTCGAAAGACCTGCGCGCCATCGAGTACGTGGAGCGGCTGGCCCAGATCGGCGTCGACTCATTGAAGATCGAGGGCCGCACCAAATCCCTCTATTACGTGGCCCGTACCGCCCAGGCCTACCGCCGTGCGATTGACGACGCCGTGGCGGGCCGCCCCTTCAACCCGGCATTGATCACCGATCTGGAGGGCCTGGCCAACCGGGGCTACACCACCGGTCTGCTGGACCGACGCCCGGCCAACGATTACCAGAACTACGAAACCGGCCATTCGGTGGCCCACCGCAGCCAGTTTGTGGGCGAGGTGCGTGGTGCGGCCGATGGCTGGGTGGAAGTGGAAACCAAAAACCGCTTCGCCGTGGGCGACACCCTGGAGGTGATCCACCCCAGTGGCAACCACAAGGTCAAGCTCGCCGAGATGCGCAACAGCGACGGTCAGCCCGTCGATGTGGCCCAGGGCAACCCGATCAAGGTCTGGATCCCGCTGGAGGCCCGCTTCGCGGGTGCCTTGCTGGCCCGGGTGTTTGAGCCCGAAGCGGTGGCGTGACAGGCCAGAAGGCCTAGCACAGATCCACCCCCCCAACGACCGGAAAGGCCTGCTTCGCAGGCCTTTTTTGCTCTTGTTTCGGTAGCAAAATTCGCACTTTTCAACACAGGGTTAACCCTGCTCAAACAGTAAGCAGCCTGTTGAAAGCCGCGCCAGTCAAGGCTTTGGCGGCTTGTTCATGCACTCACCCACAAAGTTGTCCACAGAAGCTGTGGACGAATGTGACAAGCTGGCGACAGCCTCACGGCACCAGGAGGCCCCGGCCCGCAAGGGCGCTTGAACAGGGCCTGTCGCGGGTGTGATCGCGCCGACGCCGGGGCTGCGGCAGCATGACCCCGATCAAGAGCCCACCGAGCGCACACCATGACAGAGACAAGCCCGCCCACCCCGATCACCACCACCCACCACCGCATCTGCCCACTGTGCGAGGCCTGCTGCGGCCTGGAAATCAAGGTCAGTGAGGGCCGTGTGACCCGCATCAGCGGCCAGGCCGATGATGTGTTCAGCCAAGGCTACATCTGCCCCAAGGGCGCCGCGCTGAAAGACCTGCACGAAGACCCCGACCGCTTGCGTCAGCCATTGATCAAACGCAACGGACGCTTCGAACCGGCCAGTTGGGAGGAGGCCTACACCGAGATCGAACGCCGCCTGCAGGCCGTGCAAGCGCAGCATGGGCGCCACAGCGTGGCCGCGGTGGCCGGCAACCCCAGCGCTCACAAGATCGGGCTGATGCTTTACTACCCCCGTCTGCTCAAGGCCCTGGGCACGCGCAACATCTTCAGCGCCGCAACCCTCGACCAGATGCCTCGCCATGTGGTCAGCGGACTGATGTACGGGCAGTGGATGAGTGTGCCCGTGCCCGACATCACCCGCACCGACTGGCTGCTGGTGCTGGGCGCCAACCCGGTGGCCAGCAACGGCAGCATGTGGACCGTGCCCGATTTCCGCGGCAAGGCCAAGGCATTGCAGGCACGCGGCGGCAAGCTCATCGTCATCGACCCGCGCCGCAGCGAAACCGCCGCATTGGCTGATGAACACCACTTCATCCGCCCGGGCGCCGACGTCTATCTGCTCTTGGGCATGCTGCACACCGTGTTCGAGTCGGGCCTGGCGCGGCCCGGGGCGGTCCAGGGCCTGATCGGACCGTGGGATGAACTTCGGCAAGCCGTGGCGGGCTTTACCCCAGAGCGGGTGGCCGAACGTTGTGGGCTGCCCGCACAGACCATTGTCCGTCTGGCGACCGAACTGGCCACCACCCCCCGCGCCGTGCTGTACGGCCGCATCGGCACCTGCACGCAGGATTTCGGCAGCCTGTCCACCTGGCTGCTCGACCTGCTGAACCTGCTCACCGGACACCTTGATCAGGTCGGTGGATCGATGTTCCCCAAGGCGGCCGCCTTTGCCGCCAACACGGCCGGCCCTGCCGGACAGGGCCGTGGGGTCAAGCTGGGTCGCTTCAGCAGCCGAGTCAGCGCCGCACCTGAAGTGATGGGCGAGCTGCCCATCAGTTGCCTGGCCGAAGAGATCGACACCCCGGGCGAAGGGGCTGTGCGAGCCTTGATCACCATTGCCACCAACCCCGCGCTGTCCTCGCCCAACGGCGAACGCCTGACCAAGGCCCTGGGTCAGCTCGACTTCATGGTCAGCCTGGACATCTACCTCAACGAGACCACGCGCCATGCCGATGTGATCCTGCCCGCGCCGTCGCCGCTGGAAGACCTGCATTACGACGTGCCCTTTCCCCAGCTATCGTGGCGCAACCATGCGCGCTACAGCGCGCCCGTCTTTCAACGCCCGGCAGAGCAACCTGCCGAATGGCAAAGCCTGCTGAGGCTGGCGGCCATCGCCCAGGGCGAGCAAGGCCCGCAGGACAGCCAGAGGCTGGACGACGCGTACTTTGCTGATGAATTGAAGCGCCTGCCCGCCGAGCTGGCCGAAGCCGCCCAAGCCGCCAGTGGCCATCTTCAGGGCCCGGACCGCCTGCTCGATCTGGCCCTGCGCGCCGGCCCTTACCGGCTGAGTCTGGAACAGGTGCAGGCCGCTCCGGCTGGCCTGGACCTGGGTGAACTGCAGCCCCGCCTGCCTGAGCTGCTGCGCACACCCGACGGCCGCATCGACCTGACGCCACCGGCGCTGATGCAAGACCTGCAGCGTGCCGCCATCGCCCTGAGCGAACCAGCCCCAGCCCTCACCCTGATCGGCCGGCGCGATGTGCGGTCGAACAACAGCTGGATGCACAACCTGCCCATCCTGGCCAAGGGGCCAGAACGCTGCACCCTGCTGGTCCACCCCAACGATGCCCAACGCCTGGGCCTGCAAGACGGCCGCCAGGCCCGCCTGAGCCGCAGTGACCAGCCAGCCAACACCCTGCTCGTGCCCATTCAGCTCAGCGCCGCCATGATGCCCGGCGTGGTCAGCCTGCCGCACGGCTGGGGGCACGATCAGCCTGGGGCGCGCCTGAACCTGGCGGCTGAGCGCCCTGGGGTCAACCTGAACGCCTTGTTGGATGAACAAAGACGCGATCCCTTGTCGGGCAATTCGGTCTTGAGCGGGGTGGCCGTCAGCCTGGTCGCGGCCTGAGCCTTCGCGACCGCCTCATCGGAGGTTTTTGTCACACTTTGGGCCTTGCCCATCGACCATGCCGTCACACAGCGCAGTTACAACCGGGGTTCATTCAACACCGGGAGTTCCCCATGGGCTTTTTCAGCAGCATTCTTTCCAAACTGGGTTTTGGCGAACAGGCCGTCTCCGCCGCCGAGCAAGCGCCCAGCGCCCCCACGGCAGCGGCACCGGCAGACGCCCCCGCGGCCATCAGCGTGGTCGATGTCCTGGGTCAACTCGAAGCACTGGCCGCCAGCCACGCTGAAAAGCTCAACTGGAAGGTCTCCATCGTCGACCTGATGAAGCTGTTGGGCCTGGACAGCAGCCTGGCCACGCGCAAGGCCCTGGCCACCGAGCTGGGCTGCCCGAGCGAAAAGATGGAGGACTCTGCCGCCATGAACATCTGGCTGCACAAGACGGTGCTGCAAAAGCTGGCGGCCAACGGCGGCAACGTGCCTGCAGACCTGCTGCACTGATCATCCCCATTGCCCCCTGCAGACAACCTGGGGCATCAGGCAGACATCAGCAAAAAGCCCCGCAGGCTCACGCCAGCGGGGCTTTTTTTGACAGACGTTTCAGCACCAGGGCTGAAAACGGGCCTTTTCAGGCCCGGGGTCCTCAGGCGGTCACGCCCTTGGCCACTTCTGCGTACTCTTCGATCTGGTTGAAGTTGAGGTACTTGTAGATCGAGGCGCCGTCCTTGTTCACGATGCCCATGGCTTCGTGGTACTCGGCCACGGTGGGCAGCTTGCCCAGCTTGGAGGCAATGGCGGCCAGTTCGGCCGAGCCCAGGAACACATTGGTGTTCTTGCCCAGGCGGTTCGGGAAGTTGCGGGTGCTGGTCGAGATGACGGTCGCACCTTCGCGCACCTGGGCTTGGTTGCCCATGCACAGCGAGCAGCCCGGCATTTCGGTGCGGGCACCGGCGGTGCCGAAGGCGGCGTAATGACCTTCCTTGATCAGCTCGCTCTGGTCCATCTTGGTCGGCGGGGCGACCCACAGCTTGACCGGGATGTCGCGCTGGCCGCCCAGCAGCTTGGCTGCCGCGCGGAAGTGACCGATGTTGGTCATGCACGAACCGATGAAGGACTCATCGATCTTGGTGCCGGCCACTTCGGACAGGAACTTGGCGTCATCCGGGTCGTTCGGGCAGCAGACGATCGGCTCCTTGATGTCGGCCAGGTCGATCTCGATGACCGCGGCGTACTCGGCGTCCTTGTCGGCTTCGAGCAGGTTGGGCTGGGCCAGCCAGGCTTCGACCTTCTCGATGCGGCGCTGCAGGGTGCGGGCATCAGCGTAGCCGTCGGCGATCATGTTCTTCATCAGCACCACGTTGCTGGTGAGGTATTCCTTGACCGGCTCGGGGTTGAGCTTGATGGTGCAACCCGCTGCCGAGCGTTCGGCCGAGGCGTCAGACAGTTCGAACGCTTGCTCAACCTTCAGATCCGGCAGGCCTTCGATTTCGAGGATGCGGCCCGAGAACACGTTCTTCTTGCCAGCCTTGGCCACGGTCAGCAGACCGGCCTTGATGGCGTACAGCGGGATCGCATGCACCAGGTCACGCAGGGTGACGCCGGGTTGCATCTGGCCCTTGAAGCGGACCAGCACCGACTCAGGCATGTCCAGGGGCATCACGCCGGTGGCGGCACCGAAGGCCACCAGGCCGGAACCGGCGGGGAACGAGATACCGATTGGGAAACGGGTGTGCGAGTCGCCACCGGTACCGACGGTGTCAGGCAGCAGCAGGCGGTTCAGCCAGCTGTGGATCACGCCGTCGCCCGGACGCAGAGCCACGCCGCCGCGGCTGCTGATGAAGGCCGGCAGTTCGCGGTGGGTCTTGACGTCGACCGGCTTCGGATAGGCGGCCGTGTGGCAGAAGGACTGCATCACCAGGTCAGCCGAGAAGCCCAGGCAAGCCAGATCCTTCAGCTCGTCACGGGTCATGGGGCCGGTGGTGTCTTGCGAGCCCACGGTGGTCATCCGGGGTTCGCAGTAGGTGCCAGGGCGCACGCCTTGACCTTCAGCCAGACCGACTGCGCGACCGACCATCTTCTGGGCCAGCGTGAAGCCAGCGTTGGTGGCAGCAGGGGCCTGCGGCAGACGGAACAGGGTGGAAGCGCCCAGGCCCAGGAATTCGCGGGCCTTGGCCGTCAGCGAGCGGCCGATGATCAGGTTGATGCGGCCGCCGGCGCGCACTTCATCAAACAGCACATCGCTCTTGAGCTTGAACTCAGAGACGGTCTCGCCGTTCTTCACGATCTTGCCTTCGTACGGCAGGATGTCGACCACGTCGCCCATTTCGAGCTTGGACACATCCACTTCGATCGGCAGCGAACCCGAGTCTTCTTGGGTGTTGAAGAAGATGGGGGCGATCTTGCCACCCAGGGTCACACCGCCAAAGCGCTTGTTGGGCACGAAGGGAATGTCTTGGCCCGTGGCCCAGATCACGCTGTTGGTGGCCGACTTGCGGCTGGAGCCGGTGCCCACCACGTCGCCCACGTAGGCCACCAGGTTGCCCTTTTTCTTCAGGTCTTCAATGAACTGCATCGGACCGCGCTTGCCGTCTTCCTCGGGCTTGAAGGCCGCGTCGGGACGGGTGTTCTTCAGCATGGCCAGGTAGTGCAGCGGGATGTCCGGACGGCTCCAGGCGTCCGGGGCGGGCGACAGGTCGTCGGTGTTGGTTTCGCCGGGCACCTTGAACACGGTGACGGTGATCTTCTTCTCGACTTCGGGGCGGGTGGTGAACCACTCGGCGTCAGCCCAGCTCTGCACCACTTCCTTGGCCTTGGCATTGCCGGCCTTGGCCTTCTCAGCCACGTCGTTGAAGAAGTCGAACATCAGCAGGGTCTTCTTGAGGCCTTCGGCAGCCACAGCAGCCACTTCAGCGTCGTCCAGCAGTTCGATCAGGGGGTGCACGTTGTAGCCACCCACCATGGTGCCCAGCAACTCGGTGGCCTTGGCCTTGGAGATCAGGCCGACAGCAATGTCGCCATGGGCCACGGCTGCCAGGAAGCTGGCTTTGACCTTGGCGGCATCGTCCACGCCCGGGGGCACGCGGTGGGTCAGCAGATCGAGCAGGAAGGCATCTTCACCCGCGGGCGGGTTCTTGATCAGTTCGATCAGCTCGGCCACTTGCTTGGCATCCAGCGGCAGGGGAGGAATGCCCAGGGCTGCGCGTTCGGCAGCGTGTTGGCGGTAGGCTTGCAACATGTTGTTCTCCTGTCAGTTCACTAAGGGGATAGTGGGGCGGTTTTTGAAAATCTGAGGTTTACTTGGCCAGTGCGGTGGCCGGGGCATCAAGCAGGCTTGGGGCCGGGTTCTTGCGCAGGCTGTCGGCCACAATGGCCTGTTCGGGGCTCATGCATTCGTCGGCCAGGCGTTGGCCCAGCTTCTGGTTCATCAGCATCGATTTGTTGGCGATCTGGATCCACACGGCGCCAGCCTTCTCGTCTTCCAGGCGCAGGGCGCCAGTGCGGCTGGCCACCGGCGACATGCGGTACTTGAAGCCCTTGCCCACCACATTGAAGTAGCCGGGTGCCTTCTCGTCGGCCGTGACGGTCACGTAGGCGCCCAGTTCGCAGGGGATGCGACCGATGTGCACGCGGTCGGCCAGCGCCAGTTCCTCGGGCGACAGGGCGGCCTCGGCGGCCTCCACACCCGCCGCCATGTTCTTGGCGGTGCTCTTGATTTCGGTGCGGCTGACGCTGGGCTTGGCCTTGGCCTTCTTCTCGCTGTGGGCCTTGTGGGCCGCGTCAGCCGTCGGGTTCTGGGCCAGGGCCAGGGTGCTGGCGCCCAGGATCAGGGCTGCGGCGATCAGATGTTTCATGCTTGTAACTCCCGGGGTGGGTCAAAGATGGCTAGGCGCGAAATACGCCTGCGCCTCGGCAGGCAGGGCGCAACCCGTCTGGTGGGCGCGCTCCAGCACTTGCCAGAAATAACGGTAACTCGCGCGATCATGCAATTGGGAGGCGTGGCTGATCGGGGCCCAATCAGCCGCCTCAGCCGCCAGGATGATGCGCGTTGCGGTCTCGATCTCCCGCTCGTCGGGCGAAAAGGCCTCGAGAATGGGCTGGATCTGAGAAGGGTGAATGCTCCACATGCGGGCATAGCCAAATTCACGCGAGGCCTTCTGGGCCGCCGCGCGCATCACCGCCATGTCGCTGAATTCGGTGACCACGCAGTGCGAGGGGACTTTGCCGTGGGCGTGGGCGGCCGAGGCGATCTCGAGCTTGGCACGCACCACCAGCGGATGGGTGAACTGCCCCGCAGCACCCATGCCCGCAGAGGGTATGGCACCGGCGTGGGCGGAAACAAAGTCCATCAGGCCGAAGCTGAGCGATTGCACCTGGGGACAGGCAGCAATGTCGAAGGCGCGGTGGACGGCTGCAGGCGACTCGATCAGCACCTGCAGCGGAAGATCAGGGTGACCCGCTGCCGCCAGGGCACGGGTCGCTCGCTCGACGTCCTGCACGGTTTCCACCTTGGGCACCATCACATGGCACAGGCGGGCTCCGGCTCGACCCACGATGGTCTGCACGTCAGCGTCAAAAGAGGGGTGATCGACCGGGTGGACTCGGGCTGCCACGCGGGCCCCGGGCGCGGCGCCCAGCGCCAGCTCGGCCACCAGCGCAGCATGTTCCGCCTCACCACCAGCCGGAGCACCATCTTCGCAGTCAAGGGTGACATCGAAGACACAGGTACCCAGGCGCGCGGTCATTTCAGCCTGCAGCTGCAGGCTTTTGCGCATCCGCAGCTCAACGCCGCTGTAATGGTCACAGACCGGCAACAGGCCCCGTTGGGCCTGGGCTTCCAGCAAGACGTCGCGCGGATGCTTCTTCACGGATTGCAGTCCGATCAGAGCAGGTGGGCCACGCCGGCTTGCTCGTCGGTCAATTCCTTCAGGGTCTTGTCGATGCATTCTTGCGAGAAGGCGTCGACATCCAGACCTTGAACGATCTTGTACTCACCGTTTTCGGTGGTGACCGGGAAGCCGAACATGACGTCCTTGGGGATGCCGTAAGAGCCATCCGACGGGATGCCCATGGTGACCCACTTGCCGTTGGTGCCCAGGGCCCAGTCGCGCATGTGGTCGATGGCAGCGTTGGCAGCCGAGGCAGCCGACGACAGGCCACGGGCGGCGATGATGGCGGCACCACGCTTGCCCACGGTCGGCAGGAAGGTTTCGCGGTTCCAGGTTTCGTCGTTGATCATGGCCTTGACCGACTCACCACCGATGGTGGCGAAGCGGTAGTCGGCGTACATGGTGGGCGAGTGGTTGCCCCAAACGGCCAATTTTTCGATGTCCGACACGGCCTTGCCAGTCTTGGCAGCCAGTTGCGAGGCAGCGCGGTTGTGGTCCAGGCGCAGCATGGCAGTGAAGTTCTTGGCCGGCAGATCCGGGGCCGACTTCATGGCGATGTAAGCGTTGGTGTTGGCGGGGTTGCCGACCACGAGCACCTTGACGTTGCGCGAAGCCACGGCGTTCAGGGCCTTGCCCTGGCCAATGAAGATGGCGCCGTTGACGGCCAGCAGCTCGGCACGTTCCATGCCCGGGCCACGCGGACGCGAACCCACCAGCAGGGCGTAGTCGGTGTCCTTGAAGGCGGTCATCGGATCGCTGTGGGCTTCAATGCCGGCCAGCAGCGGGAAGGCGCAGTCTTCCAGTTCCATGATCACGCCCTTGAGCGCGTTCTGGGCCTTTTCATCGGGGATTTCCAGCAATTGCAGGATCACCGGCTGGTCCTTGCCCAGCATTTCGCCGGAGGCGATGCGGAACAGCAGGGCGTAACCAATTTGGCCTGCGGCGCCGGTAACGGCAACACGGACGGGCTTTTTGCTCATGAGGAACTCCAGGAGGTTGTGTAAAACGGGTGTCGCCACAGTGCTGGACCTGTCCCAGGAACTAGCGTCCGAGCCTGCGAAACAGCACAAGAGTGTACTCTCGTTACAGCACCTCGGTCAATTTGTCTTATGTCTTATATAAGATATGATGCGAGCCCGCGCCACGTTGAAAAATAACGCGGACCTCGCCCAGCCCGATGCCACCCGACACCACCATGCCACCGCCCTCACTGAGCCCATCCGACGCCAGTTCCCCGGACGCCGGCGGCATGGTCACCCCCGCCTTCAGTCCACTGTACCAACAGATCAAAGGCCTGATCCTGCAAAGCCTCCAGGCGGGCGACTGGAAACCCGGCGAGTCCATCCCCAGCGAGATGGACCTGGCTGCACGTTACCGCGTGAGCCAAGGCACGGTGCGCAAGGCCATCGACGAACTGGCTGCCGACAACCTGGTGGTGCGCCGCCAGGGCAAGGGCACCTTCGTGGCGACCCACGCCGAACAGCATGTTCAATACCGCTTCCTGAAACTCAAGCCCGATGTGGGCGACATCGCCGCCGAAGGCCCTGCACAGCGCACCATCATCGAGTGCCGCCGGGCCCGGGCCAGCGCCGAAGTGGCCCGCCCCCTGGCCCTGCGCAGCGGTGACGCCGTGCTGCAGGTGCGCAGGATCCTCGCCTTTGGTGGTGTCCCCACCATCCTGGAAGACCTGTGGCTGCCGGGCCAGGCTTTCAAGGGCCTGACAGCCGAGCAAATGGCTCAGTTTCATGGGGCCACTTACGCGATGTTCGAGCTCGAATTTGGCGTGCGCATGGTGCGCGCCGAAGAAAAAATCAAGGCCGTGCTGCCCGACGAAACACAGGCCAGCCTGCTGCAGATCAGCCCTCAAACCCCGCTGCTGAGCGTGGAACGCGTGGCCTACACCTACAACAACGCCCCCATGGAACTGCGGCGCGGTCTTTACCGAACTGATACCCATCACTACAGGAACGAACTCAACTAAAGAAAGAAGCGGCACCAACTTGATGAGAAACGTCGAAAATAGGCACCGACCCAAGCCCCCCATTGCTGCATTGCAATAGAATTTTGGGTCGATCGCATTTACGAAATTACAGAGCAGTTACATCCACGAAAGCACATCCAATGTCCGAACTCGCAAAAAAGCGGCCAGAGTTCCGCAACATCAACGCCTTCAAGGACCTGACCACCTACCGCCTGCCTCCGGCCGGTTGGGTGTCGATTCTTCACCGCGCCAGTGGCGTCATCATGTTCTTGCTGATGCCTTTCATCATCTGGATGTTTGACGCTTCCGTCTCCTCCGAAATTTCGTTTTCGAAGTTCAAGGCCGCTTTCAACAGCGGCCTTGGTTTTGTTCCGGGCGTGTTCATCAAGCTGGTGGCTCTGGCCCTCATCTGGGCCTACCTGCACCACTTCATCGCCGGCCTGCGTCACCTCTACATGGATGTGAACCACGCCGTGAGCAAAGAGTTCGGCAAGAGCTCCGCCCTCGTGACCCTCACCCTGAGCATTGGCCTGACCCTGGTGCTGGGTGCCAAGCTGTTCGGCCTCTACTGATTACACAGGAGCAACAACCCATGTCCGTCAACTACGGCTCCAAGCGCATCGTCGTCGGTGCTCACTATGGTCTGCGCGACTGGCTGGCCCAGCGCATCACCGGCGGCCTGATGGCCCTGTTCACGATCATCGTGCTGGCTCAGGTGCTTCTGGGCTCCGGCCCCATCGGCTACGACAAGTGGGCCGGCATCTTCTCGGCCCAATGGATGAAGGCCCTGACCTTCTCGGTCATCATCGCCCTGCTCTACCACGTCTGGATTGGCGTGCGTGACATCTTCATGGACTACGTCAAGCCCGTCGGTCTCCGTCTCACCCTGCAAATCTTCTCCATTGTCTGGCTCGTCAGCTGCGCTGGTTGGGCGATTCAAATCCTGTGGAGACTGTAAAAAATGACTTACTCGAAATCTGGCATCACCACCCGCAAGTTTGACGTCGTCATCGTGGGGGCCGGCGGCTCCGGCATGCGCGCATCGCTGCAACTGGCCCGTGCAGGCCTGAATGTGGCCGTTCTGTCCAAAGTGTTCCCGACCCGCTCGCACACCGTGGCGGCTCAAGGCGGCATTGGCGCCTCGCTGGGCAACATGTCCGAAGACAACTGGCACTATCACTTCTACGACACCATCAAGGGCTCCGACTGGCTCGGCGACCAGGATGCGATCGAGTTCATGTGCCAGGAAGCGCCCAAGGTGGTTTATGACCTTGAGCACATGGGCATGCCTTTCGACCGCAACCCAGACGGCACCATCTATCAGCGCCCCTTTGGCGGCCACACCGCCAACTACGGCGAAAAGCCGGTGCAACGTGCCTGCGCAGCCGCTGACCGCACGGGTCACGCCATGCTGCACACGCTGTACCAGCAGAACGTCAAGGCCAAGACCAGCTTCTTCGTCGAGTGGATGGCCCTGGACCTGATCCGCGACGCCGAAGGCGACGTGGTCGGCGTGACCGCCCTCGAAATGGAAACCGGCGACCTGCATGTGCTGCACGCCAAGACCGTGCTGCTGGCCACCGGCGGTGCCGGCCGCATCTTCGCAGCCTCCACCAACGCCTTCATCAACACCGGTGACGGCCTGGGCATGGCTGCCCGTGCAGGCATCGCGCTGCAAGACATGGAGTTCTGGCAGTTCCACCCCACCGGCGTGGCCGGTGCTGGCGTGCTGCTGACCGAAGGTTGCCGTGGCGAAGGCGCGATTCTGCTCAACAGCAATGGCGAACGCTTCATGGAACGCTATGCGCCGACCCTGAAGGATCTGGCCCCGCGTGACTTCGTGTCGCGCTCGATGGACCAGGAAATCAAGGAAGGCCGTGGCTGCGGTCCCAACAAGGACTACATCCTGTTGAAGCTGGACCACCTGGGTGCCGAGACCATCCACAAGCGCCTGCCCTCGGTGTACGAAATCGGCGTGAACTTTGCCAACGTCGACATCACCCGCGAGCCGATCCCGGTCGTGCCCACCATCCACTATCAGATGGGCGGTATCTCGACCAACGTCAATGGTCAGGTCGTGGTTCAGAACGGTGATGTCCACAACCAGGTCGTCAATGGCCTGTATGCCGTCGGTGAATGCTCCTGCGTGTCGGTGCACGGCGCCAACCGCCTGGGCACCAACTCGCTGCTTGACCTGCTGGTGTTCGGCCGCGCGGCCGGCAACCACATCGTCGAGTTCGCCAGCCGCACCAAGTCGCACAAGCCGCTGCCGACCGATGCGGCCGATTACACGCTGGAGCGCCTGAACCGCCTGGACAACGCCAAGAGCGGCGAATACGCCCAGGACGTGGCCAACGACATCCGCGCTGCCATGCAGCAGCACGCCGGCGTGTTCCGCACCCAGGCGAGCATGGATGAAGGCGTGGTCAAGATCGCCGAACTGCGCGAACGCGCCAAGAGCGTGGGTCTGTCCGACAACTCCAAGGTGTTCAACACCGCGCGCATCGAAGCGCTGGAAGTCGACAACCTGATCGAAGCCGCCCAGGCCACCATGGTCTCGGCCGCTGCCCGCCGTGAATGCCGTGGCGCCCACACCGTGGACGACTACGAACACCCGGCCGATCACCCCACGGCACCGCTGGGCCGCGACGACGCCAACTGGATGAAGCACACCCTGTGGCACAGCGCTTCCAACAGCCTGACCTACAAGCCCGTGAACCTGAAGCCGCGCACCGTTGAATCCGTGCCGCCCAAGGTCCGCACGTTCTGATCCGTCCCGCACGAAAGCCCACGATATGACGAAACGTACTTTTCAGATCTACCGCTACGATCCGGACAAGGATGCCAAGCCCTACATGCAGACCATCGAGATCGAACTCGACGGTCACGAGCGCATGCTGCTGGACGCCCTGATCAAGCTCAAGGCCCAAGACCCCAGCATCGCCTTCCGCCGCTCCTGCCGCGAAGGTGTTTGTGGCTCTGATGCCATGAACATCAACGGCAAGAATGGTCTGGCCTGCCTGACCAACATGAACACGCTCAAGGGCGTGATCACGCTCAAGCCGCTGCCCGGCCTGCCGGTCATCCGCGACCTGATCGTGGACATGACCCAGTTCTTCAAGCAGTACAACTCGATCAAGCCTTACCTGATCAACGACAACGTGCCGCCCGAGAAAGAGCGCCTGCAGTCGCCCGAAGAGCGCGAAGAGCTCAACGGCCTGTACGAGTGCATTCTGTGCGCCAGCTGCTCGACCAGCTGCCCCAGCTTCTGGTGGAACCCCGACAAGTTCGTGGGCCCCGCCGGTCTGCTGCAGGCCTATCGCTTCATTGCGGACAGCCGCGATGAAGCCACCACCGAGCGCCTGGACAACCTCGAAGATCCGTACCGCCTGTTCCGCTGCCACACCATCATGAACTGCGTCGACGTCTGCCCCAAGGGCCTGAACCCGACCAAGGCGATTGGCAAGATCAAGGAACTGATGGTCCGTCGGGCCGTTTGATGGTTCAGGCATGACACTTGATCTGCCCAGTCACCTCGGAGATGACGGCGAGCTCGCTCAGCGGGCTGCCGACGAGCCCTTGGGTGAACGTGCCTACAGCAAGCTGCAGTGGCGCTGCCGTCGCGGCCTGCTGGAAAACGACCTGTTCATCGAGAAGTTCTTCACCCGGCACGGCGCTCACCTCACCGTGGGCCACGCCCGGGGCATGTATGCCTTGATGGACTTGGCAGACAACGATCTGCTCGACCTGCTGCTGCGCCGCAAGCCGCTTGCCGAGACATTGGACACTGAAGAAGTGCGTGCAGTACTGGCCCTGCTGACCCCCTGAGGCCTCATCAAAGGCCTGGCAGAGCCCCCACCCAAGACGGGCAAATTACTCTAGGAAAGTGCATATGAAGCTAGCTGACAATAAAGCCACCCTGTCGTTCAGCAACGGCAGCCCCAGCGTTGACCTGCCGGTCTACCACGGCAACATCGGTCCGGACGTCATCGACATCCGCAAGCTGTACGCCCAGACCGGCATGTTCACCTACGACCCGGGCTTTCTGTCGACGGCCTCGTGCCAGTCGGCCATCACCTACATCGATGGCGACAAGGGCGAACTGCTGTACCGCGGCTACCCCATCGAGCAGTTGGCCGTGAACTGCGACTTCCTGGAAACCTGCCACCTGCTGCTGTACGGTGAACTGCCGAACGCCACGCAAAAGTCTGACTTCACCAACCGTGTCACCCAGCACACGATGGTGAACGAACAGATGCAGTTCTTCCTGCGTGGTTTCCGCCGTGATGCCCACCCGATGGCTGTGCTGACCGGTCTGGTGGGTGGTCTGTCGGCCTTCTATCACGACAGCACCGACATCAACAACCCTGAGCACCGCGAAATCGCTGCCATCCGCCTGATCGCCAAGCTGCCGACCCTGGTCGCCATGGCGTACAAGTACAGCGTGGGCCAGCCTTTCATGTACCCGAAGAACGACCTGTCGTACGCCGGCAACTTCCTGCGCATGATGTTCGCCACCCCGTGCGAAGAGTACAAGGTGAACCCGGTGATCGAGCGCGCGCTCGACCGCATCTTCATCCTGCACGCTGACCACGAGCAAAACGCCTCCACCTCGACCGTGCGTCTGTGCGGCTCGTCGGGCACCAACCCGTTCGCCGCCATCGCGGCTGGCGTGGCCTGCCTGTGGGGCCCTGCCCACGGTGGCGCCAACGAAGCCTGCCTGAACATGCTGGAAGAAATCCAGGCCATGGGCGGTGTGGCCAAGGTCGGTGAGTTCATGGAAAAGGTGAAGGACAAGAACTCGGGCGTGCGCCTGATGGGCTTCGGTCACCGCGTGTACAAGAACTACGACCCGCGCGCCAAGCTGATGCAGGAAACCTGCAACGAGGTGCTGGAAGCCCTGGGCCTGGAAAACGACCCGCTGTTCAAGCTGGCCAAGGAACTCGAACGCATCGCCCTGTCGGACGACTACTTCGTGTCGCGCAAGCTGTACCCGAACGTCGACTTCTACTCGGGCATCGTGCAACGTGCCATCGGCATCCCGGTCAGCCTGTTCACCGCCATCTTCGCGCTGGCCCGCACCGTGGGCTGGATCGCCCAGTTGAACGAAATGATCGGCGACCCCGAGTACAAGATCGGCCGTCCGCGCCAGCTGTTCACCGGCTCGCCCCGTCGCGACGTCCAGCCCCTGGGCCAACGTTGATGACCCCGGCACAGGCCACCTCGGTGGCCCGTGTCTGAAGGCCTCAAGCCTGACCAAGCCCGCCACCCGGCGGGCTTTTTTCATGGGGCTTCGCCAAAGCGCTCGCGGTAGGCCTGGGGGGTCACACCCAAGCGGCGGATGAACAAGGCCCGCAGCGCCTGCTCGGATTGGAAGCCCACCCGCACCGCCACCGCCTTGACGGGCAGACCGGCGCCCTCCTCCAGCAAGCGCCGGGCCCCCTCCAGGCGGGCTGTCTCGATGAATTCGGATGGGCTTTGCCCGCACTCCTGTGCGAACACGCGGCGGAAGTTGCGCTCGCTCATCGCCGCCTGCGAGGCCAGCAGCGCCAGGCTGATCGGCTGGTCCAGGTGCGACAGCACCCAGGCCTGCACCTCGCGGATGCCGGGGTGGCGCGTGGCCTGGCTGGCCAGGTGCACGCTGAATTGCGACTGCCCGCCGGGGCGCTTCAGGTACATCACCAAATCACGCGCCACCTCCAGGGCCAGGGCATGGCCGAAGTCCTCTTCGACCAGGGCCAGGGCCAGATCGATGCCGGCCGTCACCCCGGCCGACGTCCAGAACTTGCCGCTGCGCACATAAATCGCATCCGGATCGACCTGCACCTGGGGAAATCGCTGGCGCAGCAACTCGGTCACGCTCCAGTGCGTGGCCGCGGGCCGGCCATCGAGCAGCCCGGCCGCCGCCAGAAAAAAGCACCCGGAACACAAGGCCACCATGCGCCCGACCTCCGGGGCAGTGCGGGCCGCCCAGGCCACCAGGCCGGGTGAGGCCTGCAGGGCCTGCTCGATGTGCCTGGAACCCACGATCAAGGCCACGTCAGGCACCGGCCCGACACCGGCCTGGCGCGTCGCCTCCAGGGCCATGACGGTGTCCGAACGCACCAGGCCCGTCTGCTCGGCCACCACCGACACCAGGTAGCCCGGTCCCAAGCCGCGCCGGGCCAGGTGCAGATTGGCATAGTCAAAGACCGACAAGGGCCCCACCGCCTCCAGGGCCTTGAAGCCGGGGTAGACGACGATGTCCACGGTGAACGGAGCGGAGGCTGGCAGTGAGGACATGGGCAACAAGCGGGCAGGAAAACAGCGTGAAACGACAAGGCCACGGCGCAGCCATCGACCGGGCTGAATGGCCGACGGCCAATCTAGCGATGGCAGCGGCCAAATTGTGCGGCACTTCCAGCCCGTCCCCCGCAAGAGCGGCCGACTTCGGTAGAGTGCGCCACCAGACACCTCTTCTTTCCTGAACACCCCCGGAGCCCACCATGAAAACGCGTGCCGCCGTCGCCTGGCAAGCTGGCCAGCCCCTCACCATCGAAACCGTCGACCTGCAAGGCCCCAAGTTTGGCGAAGTGCTGGTCGAGATCAAGGCCACCGGCATCTGCCACACCGACTACTACACCTTGTCGGGCGCCGACCCCGAAGGCATCTTCCCGGCCATCCTGGGCCATGAGGGCGCCGGCATCGTGGTCGATGTGGGCCCGGGCGTGACCACCCTCAAAAAGGGCGATCACGTGATCCCGCTCTACACACCGGAATGCCGCCAGTGCAAGTTCTGCCTGTCGCGCAAGACCAACCTGTGCCAGTTGATCCGCGGCACCCAGGGCAAGGGCCTGATGCCTGACGCCACCAGCCGCTTCAGCCTGGACGGCCAGCCCATCTTCCACTACATGGGCACCAGCACCTTCAGCAACTTCACCGTGGCCCCGGAGATCTCGCTGGCCAAGATCCGCGAAGATGCACCGTTCGACAAGGTTTGCTACATCGGGTGCGGCGTCACCACCGGGATCGGTGCCGTGATCTTCACGGCCAAGGTCGAGGCAGGCGCCAATGTGGTGGTGTTCGGCCTGGGCGGCATCGGCCTGAACGTGATCCAGGGCGCCAAGATGGTCGGCGCCGACAAGATCATCGGGGTCGACATCAACCCGGCCCGCCAGGAAATGGCGCGCCAGTTCGGCATGACCCACTTCATCAACCCCAAGGAAGTCGAAAACGTGGTGGACGCCATCGTGCAGTTGACCGATGGCGGTGCCGACTACAGCTTCGAATGCATCGGCAACACCCAGGTCATGCGCCAGGCCCTGGAATGCACCCACAAGGGCTGGGGCCGCAGCATCATCATCGGCGTGGCCGAGGCTGGCGCCGAAATCAGCACCCGGCCCTTCCAACTGGTCACCGGCCGCAAATGGGAAGGCTCGGCCTTCGGCGGCGCCCGTGGCCGCACCGACGTGCCCAAGATCGTCGACTGGTACATGGAGGGCAAGATCAACATCGACGCTCTGATCACCCACACCATGCCGCTCGAAGACATCAACAAGGGCTTCGACCTGATGAAGCGCGGCGAATCGATCCGCGGCGTGGTGCTCTACTGACACCGACAACGGCCATGACGCTTGAAACCCTCAGCCAGCACCGCTGCTTTGGCGGCGTGCAACGCTTCTACCGCCACGCCTCCAGCACCATCGGTCTGCCGATGCGCTTTTCGGTCTACCTTCCCCCGCAGGCCGAGACCGGCCCGGTGCCGGTGCTGCTGTACCTGGCCGGGCTGACCTGCACCGAAGAGACCTTCATGATCAAGGCCGGTGCCCAGCGCGTGGCCGCCGAACTGGGCGTGGCCCTGGTCACGCCCGACACCAGCCCGCGCGGCGCCGGTGTGCCGGGTGAGGCCGAAGCCTGGGATTTCGGGGTGGGCGCCGGCTTCTACCTCGATGCCACCCAGGCCCCCTGGTCCACCCATTGGCGCATGGAAAGCTACCTGCTCGACGAGCTGTTGCCCTTGCTGGGCACCCTGCAAGGGCTGGACGTGACACGCGTCGGCATCACCGGCCATTCGATGGGTGGGCATGGGGCCCTGACCCTGGCGCTGCGCCACCCAGGCCGCTTCCGCTCACTGTCGGCCCTGGCGCCCATCTGCGCCCCCACCCGCTGTCCCTGGGGCGAGAAGGCCTTCACCGGCTACCTGGGGCCAGACCGCCAGCACTGGTCGGCCCACGACGCCACCGAACTGATGAGCACCCGCAACGCGCCGCTGCTGCCGCAGGACATCCTGATCGACCAGGGTCTGGCCGACAACTTCCTGGCCGAGCAATTGCACCCGCACCTGTTCGAGGCGGCCTGCGCCCAGGTGGGCCAAGGCCTGCAGTTGCGCCGCCACGAAGGCTATGACCACGGCTACTACTTCGTGAGCAGCGTGATCGAGAGCCACCTGCGTCACCACGCCGCCACGCTTTGCGCCTGAACGCGCTGCCGCACCACGTGGTTTGACGCAAGGCTCAGGGGCCGGTTGCATCGGCCTCCATAATGCGTCTCATGCGTTCAAGACGACCGTTCAGCACTTACCCACCGAGGCCCTGCCTCGCCGTTTGCGGGCAGGCAGGGGCACTGCCAGGCCTGCTGACGGGCCTGTGGTTACTGCCGGCACTGGCATTGGCACAGGCCGAGGCAGGCGCCCCGCCCGTGGCCCCTGCCCTGCCCCAAGCCCTGGACCTGCGTCTGGCCAACGCCGGCACGGAAGCAGGCGCCACGCCAGCAACGCCAACGCCAGCTGTCGCGTCGGCCCCAGGCGGCCCCGTGTTGTCCGGCGAGGCCCGCACCCCCGGTGTCGGTTTTGAGCCGCCCGAACCCCGCCTCAGCTACCTGCTGGGCGCCGGCCTGCGAAGCAGCCCCAACTACTCAGGGGCAGCCGGCAGCCAGCATCGCATCAGCCCGGTGTGGCTGGTGTCGTACGGACGCTTCAAGCTGAGCACCGGTGGGGCCAACGCCTTGCTGGGTTATGGCGCCGAAATGGGCGGATCGGGCGCCACCGCCACCCTGCTGAGCCTGCGCGACCTCCAGCTCAATGCCTCGCTGGGCTTTGACAACGGGCGCAGCGCCTCTGACGATCCCCGTCTGAGCGGCCTGCCCGATGTACGACGCACCATCACGGGGCGACTGGGCCTGGGCCTGGCACTGGGCTATGGCTGGGCCGTGGGCACCGGCCTGACCCAGGATCTGCTGGGGAGGGACGCTGGCAGCCAGGTCGACACCTCGCTCAGCTACACCTGGCAAGCCACGCCACGCACCCGATTGGTGCTTGGCGGAGGCACCAGTTGGGGGAATGGCACCTACATGAACAGCCACTACGGCGTGCCAACCGGCGCCTCGTCACTGCCCGCCTACCAGGCCGGGGCGGGCTTTTACAGCCGCTCGATCGGCCTGAGTTTCACCAGCGCGCTGACCTCCCAATGGCTGGTTTACGGGGGCCTGGGCGGAACCCAGTTGCGGGGCCCGGCCCGTGCCAGCCCATTGACGCAGCGTCCGAACAGCCTGTCCGCCAACCTGGGCGTGGCCTACCGTTACCGTTGAGCTGAGGCGCCGACGCCCCTCAATGGCCGGTCCGCTCGGCGCACACATCGAGCACGGTTCCCGCCACCCGGCGAGGCAGGGGCCCGGGTTCATCGTCAAACAACCCGGGCTGACGCCCAGCCAGCTCGGGATGGTGCATGAAGCGCGACAAGTCCAGTTCCACCCGCTCGCGGTTCAGCCCCAGGCGGGTGCAGGCGCGGGCAAAGCGCTGACTCAGCAAATCAGCCCACAGGCCCTGCCCCTTCATGCGGGTTGAAAAATCACCTGCCGAATCATGCCCGCCGCGGTGGTCGCGCAAGCGGGCCAGCACGCGGGCGGCCCGATCCGGGTAATGCAGCTGAAGCCACTCGGTGAACACCTCGCGCAACTCCCATGGCAGGCGCAGCACCGTGTAGAAAGCCGAGCGCGCACCCGCCTCGGTGGCTGCGGCCAGCACCTGCTCCATGTCTTCGTTGAGGAAGGGGATCTGCGGCGCCACACTCACGCCCACGGGCACGCCCGCCTCGGCCAGCGTGCGGATCGTGCGCAGGCGCCGTTGCGGTGACGCGGCCCGGGGCTCCAGGCGGCGCGCCAGGTCGGCATCCAGGGTGGTGATGGTCACATACACCGCCACCAGGCCCTGGTGTGCCATGGGTGCCAGCAAATCCAGATCGCGCTCGACCAGACTGGCCTTGGTGATCAGCGAGAACGGGTGCTGGTGCCGCTGCAAGACCTCGATCACGCGTCGCGTCAGGCGCAGCTCGCGCTCCACAGGCTGGTAGCAATCGGTGGCCGAGCCCAGGTTGGTCATGCGGGGCCGGTAGCTGGACCGGGACAAGGCCTGCTCCAGCAGCTCGGGCAGGTTGTGCTTGGCCACGATGCGGGTCTCGAAGTCCAGCCCGGGCGAGTACCCCAGGTAGCTGTGGGTGGGCCGCGCATAGCAATAGCTGCAACCGTGCTCACACCCCCGATAGGGGTTGATGGCCTGATCAAACGCAATGTCGGGGGAGTCGTTGCGGCTCAAGGCACTGCGTGCGGTCTCGGTGATGACCTCGGTGGCGGGCCGGGCGCCCTCAAGTTCGCCCGCCTCACGATCGGACCAGCCATCATCCAGCCACTCGCGCTGGTCTTTGCTGAAGCGGTGGGGCACGGCACTGGACACCCCCCGCCCCTTCAGCACCTGCACAGGCCTGGGCACGATGGGGGGCGGGTCGAAATCGTCCATGAGGGCTCCAATAACTGTATTTTTATACAGTTTATCGGAAAGCCCGACACGTTGGTCAGCCCTGCTGCGGGCAGGGATTCAGCTCAATGGCCGCCAGCCGCCATGTTCACCGGCCCGCTCATGCCGCGCTGCAGAAACCAGGCACAAGCCGCTGCCAACAGCATGGGCACCAGCATCAGCCGGAAGATGTCGGGCATGGCAAGGCCACCGCTGATCATGATTCCCACCATGCTGGCCCCCGTCAACGATCCCACGCGAGACAAGGTGGCAGCCCAGCCCACGCCGGCTCCCCGCATGTAGGTCGGGTAGACCGAAGCGGCCACGGCCTGCAGGCCCACCACCGGACCGGCCACGCAAAAGCCGCTCAGCAAGGTCACCGGAATGAACCACGTCGTGCCCACCGCGGCCGTCAACAACCAGGTGGTCAAGCCACCGAGGACGAACACCGAACCCAGCCAGACCGCCGGGCGCAGCCGACGCAGGGCCAGCGCCGTGCTCACTGAACCGATCAAAGCGCCGATCTGAAAGCTGGACGCCAGCTTCGAGGCCTGGGCTGGATCGATGCCCCCCAGGTGCAACAGCGAAGGCAGCCAGCTGGCAATCGTGTAGAAGCTCAGCAACACAGTGAAATTCATGCCCCACAGGGCCATCGTGACGGCCGCAAAGCGCCCCCGGAACAATTCAGTCACCCGGGCTTTGGGGCCGGCCTGGGGGTTCTCGTGGCTGACAAAGGCGGTGCGGCTGAACTCGCGCCCCGGGAACAGCCTGTCCATGGCCGCCGGCACCCCTGCCGCGCGTTGAGGACGCAAGGCCATGTAGCGCGGCGACTCAGGCATCCACGCGGCCAGCAGCACGATCATGGCAATCGGCACCACCCCGCCAATGAGCATGATGCCCTCCCAACCCACCTGGTGCAGGTAGGCACCGGTGATCAGGCCAGCCAACACCGAGCCCGTGAGAAAGCCACTGAAAACAATGGCCAGGATCGTCGAGCGCGAGCGGGCCGGTGTCAGCTCGGCGCACAAGGTGGACAAGGCAGGCAGCGCCGCACCGATGCCGGCGCCGGTGGCAAAGCGCCACAGCATCAGTTCGGTGTAGCCCTTGGACATGGCGACACCAATGCAGGCCACACCAAAGATCAGCACGCTGATCACGCTGACCCGCTTGCGGCCGTACACATCGCAGAGCATGCCGCCCACGAAGGAACTGAGCAGCAGCCCCCCCATGCCGGCAGCAAACAGACCCGACACCTCGGTGCTGCTCAGTTGGAAGGCCTTGACCATCGAAGGCACCAGAAAGCCGATGGCGGCGGTGTCAAAGCCTTCGATGGTGATGAAAAGAAAGATCAGGAAGAAGATCACCAGCCGGCGAAAGCCCAGCGGCGATTGCTCGATGACCTCGACAAGATCGAGGGTAGGCAACTTGGACAAGATGGTTCCTTGGACGGACCAGGCCGCCACGGGCCTGGAGTGGAGAAGATCGGGGGCGGGGACCATCGGCCAGGGGTCGCCACGGGGGGGGGAGCCCTGCCCGGCCACCACCACCGATTTGAGAAGGCCTTAGAGTT
>NZ_JBYTDE010000010.1:0-102560 GCF_058791075.1 Curvibacter sp. EU05-FHT14A10 | reverse complement strand
CCCCCCCCCCCCCCCACCCCCCCCCCCCCCCCCCCCCCCGGCCGCCATCACAGCTTGAAGAAGGCCTGAGCGTTGTCGCGCAGGATGCCTTGACGCTGCGCGGGGGTCAGGAAGTCCACCCCACGCACCAGGCTGCCAATGTCTTGCTCACCCAGGGGGAAAGGGTAGTCAGAGCCCAGCATCACACGGTCTGCGCCCATCACATCGACCAGCAGGCGCAGGGCCCCCGGGTTGAACACCACGCTGTCGACGTGAAAGCGCCGTGCGTATTCCGAAGGCTTGCGCGGGCAATCCTTGCGCACGATGTCGCGGTGCTCCCAGGCGTTGTCGACCCGACCCAGACCGTAGGCGAAGTTGCCACCGCCATGGGCAAAGCAGATCTTCAGCGACTCGGGAATGCGCTCCATGGCGCCCGACATGATCAGGGAGAGCATGCCCAGCTGGGTTTCGGCCGGCATGGCCACCAGCCAGGGCAGCATCCATTTCTGCATGCGCTTGTCGCCTCCCATCATGTCCCAGGGGTGGACCAGCACCGGGATGTCCTGCTCGGCGCAATGGATCAGGAACTCGACCAGTTGCTCATCGTCGAGGTCTTTGTCCCCGAGGTGGTTGCCGATCTGAATGCCCACGCAGCCGGCCTGCATGGCGCGCGAGGCCTCGGCACAGGCGGCCTCCAGGTCTTGCAGGGGCACCTGGGCCAGCGGCTTCAGGCGCGTTGGATGCGGTGCGCAAAAGGCCAGCGCCATGTCGTTCATGCGCGCTGCCCAGTCTGCCGCCCGCTGGGCCTGCCAGGCATACCCGAACATGACCGGGGTGGCGCACACGAGCTGCATGGCAATGCCTTGCTGATCCAGCTCCTGAACCCGATAGCCAGGGTCCCACAGCGCCTGGTAGACCGGCCGGAAAGGCTTCTCACCCAGCATGATCTGCCCGGTCCGTCCGCCCTCATCGACAGCCAGCCAAGGGGCCCGTTCGGGCGCCATGGCGCGGGCCTGATCAGCGCTGATCGGCGGGAAGAAATGGGCGTGCATATCGATCATGCGTACACCTTTGCGTGAGACGACTTGGCGATGTCCTGGTGCCAGGTCTTGAAGTCACGGCCCGGATGCTGCAGACCACATTTCGGGCACACACGCTCGGCATCAGGCGTGGCATAGAACTGCTCATACACCGGCGGCAGGTCGGCCACGATGCTCTGCAGTTGCATCTCATAGCGCTTGATCAAGGTTCCGCAGGCTGCACAACCCCATTGCAAGGCGTCGGCTTCGCCCGCCGGACGGCGCCGTTCCACCACCAGGCAACGGCTGTCTGCATCGGGCCGCTGAGGCGAGTGCAGCACGTGCGGAGGCATCAGGAACACATCGCCCTCGTTGAGGGTGACGCGCTCATAGCGGTCCCGGTCCCAGATGATGATGAAGGCGTTGCCCTTGAACTGGTAGAAGAACTCTTCCACCGGATCGTCGTGAAAATCACTGCGCTCATTGGGGCCGGCCACCACGGTCACCATGAAATCGGAATCAGGCCAGATCTGGGCATTCCCGACCGGGGGGCGCAGCAGGTGATTGTGTTCGCCCAGCCATTGGCCAAAGTTCAGGGGCATGCCGTATTTCATTTCAAACATCTTGAGTCTCCTTGGTTTGTTGTGGGGCACTGGGGTGATACGCCACAGCCTTGATCTCGATGAGCAGGTGGGGATGTGGCAACTGATGCACTGCGACGGTGGTGCGGGTGGGCCCGTCGTAGTCGAAATACTCGGCCCAGACTTCGTTGAAGCCACCGAAATCGTTCATGTTCACGAGGAAGACCTGGGTCTCGACCACGTTTGCGAGCCCAGCCCCGACACTTTTCAGGATGTCGCGGATGTTCTCGATCACGGCCCGGGTCTGGGCCCGGATGTCCAGCGCCGTGACCCCCATCGGGTCGACCTGGACACCCTCGAAACTGTTGTCGGGCCGGCGTGAGCTGGTCCCTGATACGTAGATGAAATCGCCGGCCCGCTTGAGGTGGGGAAAGCGGCCTCGCGGTGTGGCCTTGCCGGCCACCACCTGTGCACCTGAAGTCATGTGCTTGTCTCCTGTGAGTCTGTTGTTCTGGATGGGCCCGATGGCGGTCTTCAGCGGGTGCTGAAAGCCACCTGACCCAGGGCGCTTGCGCCGCTGCCGATGCGGCACTGCACGTGCAAGCCGGGTGTCAGTGCTTCGGCCGCGGTGGCGGCGCCAGCCATGATCAAAGAGCCCGGAGGCAGGCTCAGGCCCGACTGGTGCAGCAGGCGTGAGGCCTGCACGATGGAACGCAGCGGATGCCCCAGGATGGCGGCCGTGGAGCCCACCTGCACATCGCGGCCATCAAACTGCATGCGCACACCGGCATTGGGCAGGCCAGAGAAATCGCGGCTCCAGGCCCCGACCACCAGACCCGCCGACGAGCAGTTGTCGGCCACCACGTCTTCCAGGGTGAACTTGAAGTTGCGGTAGCGCGAATCGATGATCTCCATCGCCGGCGCCACGGCCTCCAGGTAATCCGCGGCCTCAAGTGCCGTCAGGGGGGCATCGATGGTGCGGCGGGTCAGAAAGCAGACCTCGGGCTCCACGCGGGGATGGATGAATCGCTTCAGGTCGACCACACCGCCGTCTTCGTCCAGCATGGTGTTGGTGAGCCAGCCCCAGATCAGGTTGTCCACCCCCATCTGGACCATCTTGGCCCGGCTGGTGAAGCCCAGCTTGATGCCGACGCGGTGCTCGCCACGCGCCACCCGGCGATCAATCGAGGCGCGCTGGATGGCATAGGCTTCAGCAAGGTCAAATTGCCCTGCCGGAAATTGCTGCACATCATGGGCATGGTGGGCCGCGTCATCCAGGACGGCGGCGAAGCTGTCGATTTTGTTCATGTCGGTTCTCTGAATTCCTTGGGGGCTGGGGGTGGCGTGACGGCCGGTGCTCATCGTTCGAACACGGCGCGGATCGACCCCAGGCCTTCGATGTGGGCCGTGAACACATCACCGCGCTGCACCGGCACCATGGGCCCCAATGCACCGGTCATGAGCACGTCGCCCGCGCGCAGGGGCGTGCCCATGCGCGCCATCACATTGGCCAGCCAGACGGCGGCATTGAGCGGGTTGCCCAGGCAGGCCGAGCCCGCGCCCACCGACACCTGATCACCACGGCGCTCCATCACCATGCCGCAATCAGCCAGCTCCAGGCGGCTCAGCTTGACGGGCCGGGTGCCCAGCACAAACAGGCTGGAGGACGCGTTGTCGGCCACCGTGTCGGCCAGCCGGATGTCCCAGTTGCGGATGCGGCTGCCGACCACTTCAAGCGCAGGCAGGGCATAGGCCGTGGCGTTGATCAGGTCGGCCACGGTGTGACGGCTGTGCGGCAGGTCCCGGCCCAGCACCAGGGCGATCTCGGCTTCGATCTTGGGTTGCTGCAGGCGCGACCAGCCGATCTCTTCGCCATCACCCACGGCCATGTCGGCAAACAGGGCGCCGAAATCGGGCGAGTCCACGCCCAGTTGGCGTTGCACCGCCACCGAGGTCAGGCCGATCTTGCGCCCGACCAGGCGCCCGCCGGCGTCCAGTCGACGCTGGGTCAGGTCCTGCTGGACCTGGTAGGCTGCTTGCAGCACATCGCCCCCCTGGGCGCCCTGCTCGATTTGTTCACGCACCGGGGCCACGGCCTCACCGGTTTGCTCCGCGGACCAGAGCAGGTCCGCAACGGCTTTCAAAGTGGGATTCACAACAGCCCTCCTGAGGCGGGGTAAAAACAGAATTCGATTTCCACCAGAGCCCCGAGGGGCAGGTGGGTGACACCCAAGGCCGTGCGGGCCGGCGGTGTGAGGTTGGCGAACTGGCGCTCCCAGACTTCATTGATGGCACCGAACTCCTCGAACACCGTGGTGTAGAGGCGTGCCACGCACAGATCGGCCATGTGCAATCCGTAGTCCGGCAAGGCCAACGCGAGGTTGTCGAAGATGCGCTGGGTCTGGGGGCCCACGCCCCCTGGCACCAGTTGGCCCGTGGCGGGATCCAGGGCCACCATGCCCGACAGCCAGGCCAGCGGTCCCACCTTCACGCAGGGCGTGTAGCGAAAGCGCGGCGCCGCCAAGCGCGGCGAACTGAGGTTCTGCCGCTGCATGCTCAGCCCACCTTGATGCAGATGTTGCTGACTTCAGAGTAGAAATCGAGCGACCAGCGTCCACCCTCACGGCCCAGCCCTGACAGCTTGGTGCCACCAAACGGAGTGCGCAGATCCCGCACGTACCAGGTGTTGACCCACACGATGCCGGTATCGAACTGGCGTGCCACGCGGTGGGCGCGCTGCAGATTGGTCGTCCACAGAGTGCCGGCCAGGCCGTAGTTGGAGTCGTTGGCTCGGCGCATCACCTCTTCTTCGGTGTCGAACGGCGCGATGTGACACACCGGTCCGAACACCTCTTCGCGCACGCAACGGGCCGTGTCGGGCAGACCGGTCCAGATGGTGGGCTGAATGAAGGCACCGTCATCGCGCTCGTCGCCGAAATGAGGAATGCCGCCGCCTGTGACCACCTTGGCGCCCTCCTCCACGGCGAGCTTGAAGTACGAAAGCACCTTGGCCCGATGCTTGTGCGAGATCAGTGAGCCCATGTCCACACCGGGTTCGTCGGGGTAGCCAATGCGCAGCTTCTCGGCACCAGCCTTCAGGGCCTGCACAAAGCGATCGAAGATCGGACGCTCGACATACACCCGCTCCGAGCACAGGCAGACCTGTCCGGTGTTGGCAAAGGAAGAGCGCAGCACCCCCTCCACTGCCGCGTCGAAATCGCAGTCGGCAAACACGATGGCGGCGTTCTTGCCACCCAGTTCGAACGACACCTCTTTCACCCCGTCGGCCACAGCCTTCATGATGGTCGATCCGGTGCGCGATTCGCCTGTGAAAGTGATGCCGTCGATGCCCGGGTGGGCCGACATCGCGGCCCCGGCCGAATTGGCGCCAAAGCCATGCACGAGGTTGAACACACCCGGGGGCACGCCGGCCTCATGGAAGGCCTCGGCCAGCAAGGTGGCCGACGAGGGGGTTTCTTCGGAGGGCTTGACCACCAGGGTGTTGCCACAGATCAGCGCCGGTGCGGCCTTCCAGGTCATCGACAGGATGGGCAGGTTCCAGGGCGAGATGCTGGCCACCACACCCAGCGGCTTGCGCACGGTGTAGTTGAGCAAGGCCTCGCCTTGAGCGGTGCGACTTTCAAAGCACTCGCCGTGGGCGACCTTGCCCAGGTCGGCGAAGGTGCGCAGGTTGGCAATCGCGCGGAACACGTCCAGGTTGCGGGCCTGGGTCACGGGGCGGCCGGTATCGGCGACCTCGGCCGCGACGAACTCGTCGAAGCGGCGTTCGATGACATCGGCCACCTTGTGCAACCAGGCGGCGCGCTCATCGACCGTGCTGTGCCCCCAGGGGCCCTCCAGCGCCTTGCGGGCCGCCTGTACCGCACGGTCGACCAGGGCCGCATCGGCTTCATGGACTCGGCCCAGCAGGCGCCCATGCAAAGGGCTGATGTTGTCGAACTGGCGCTCGGTGGAGACGAACTCACCATCGACGTAATTGCGCAGGGAGTCCAGCGAGGCTGGCAGCATGAATGGGTAGGACAAAGAAACCTCCGACGTGAAACTGGGAGGCACTGTAGGGAGCAGACCGCGCTTTGGATAATGAAAACAAAGACGCGATCTATAGCGCCCGGGAATAGCGGAAAACCCGCCCCACGTCCGAGGCATTCAGCGTGGCCTGCGCAGGCCGGTGGACGCCTTGAGATCAGATCGATGCCATGAGGGATTCAGGCTGGCGCCGGCCGCCACCCTCGAGTCGGGGCAGGCGGCACTCAGACCGAGGCGCGCAAGGCCTCGATGAAACGCTGGCACGCAGCGCTGGGCTGGCGATGCGAAGAGACGCTGTAGCCCACGGTGGCAAAGGCCTCAAGCGGGCCCAGCGAAAGCCGCGACAGCAGGCCCGTCTCCTCGAAGCGCTGGGCCGCCAGTTGCGGCATCAAGGCCACCATGGGTCGCCGACGAAGCAAGCCCATGTTGGTGAGCACCGACACCGAATACACCACCCGCGCCGGCAAGGGCAGCTTCTCGCTGTCGAACATGGCGCAGGCAGCGCCGTAGGCCACTGAATCGGGGGTGGGCAGGATCCACTCCTGGTCATGCAGCTCACGCAGGGTGAGGCCCTGCCGTGCGGCCAGCGGATGCTGTCTGTCGACGACCACGCACAGTGCCTCGTCGTAAAGGGTCTGATGTTGCAGGCGGTCGGGATGCAGGACACCGGGCAGGACATCGTTGTCGCGCGGCAGGTAACCCACCACCACGTCCAGATCGCCCCGGGCCAAGGCTGGAAAGAGCGTGGTGTTGGTGCCCACCCGCACCTCGACCTCCACATCGGGCGCCCCTCCGCGCAGGCGGTGGATGGCCTCGGGCACCAACACCGCCGAGGCGGTGATCAACGTGCCCACCACCACGTGGCCCGACACCCCCATCTGCCAGGCATTGAGCCCATCGGACAGGCAGCGCAGTTCCAGCAGCATGGTGCGGGCATGGCGCTCGAACAGGCGCCCGAACTCGGTCAGGGCCACGCCCTTCTTGCTGCGCACGAACAGGTCCTGGTCGAGGTAACGCTCCAGTTCGTGCAAGGACTTGCTGACAGCAGGCTGGGTCAGGGCCAACTCGCGCGAGGCGGCCAGAATCGAGCCTGCTGACACCACGGCCTCGAACACCACCAGTTGGGAGAGTTTGAGGGAGCGCGCCAAAGACAGGCGCGACTGTTTGAAGTTCCGCATCGTGCATGACCTCTTGAATGGAGCTGCCCGGAATAGACAGACACTGCGGCGCAGTGGCTCGGCAGCTTAGAGGCGTCCTGTACGGACCGGGTAAGCAAATGCTAGGGGCTGAGCCCCCCTCTGGCGATCAGGTGGCCTGCTGGCGTGCCGTGGGCATGACCAGCGCCTCCCCCTCAATCACCACCTTGCCAGCAACCGTGCAGACAGTCGTCAAGCTCACTCGTCGTTTCTCGGGAAACAATTCCTTGACAGTCACGGTGGCTTTGACCGTATCGCCAGGGTGCACTGGAGCCTTGAAACGCAGGCTTTGCGAGAGGTAGATCGTGCCCGGGCCGGGCAACTTGCCGGCAATGGCCGCCGAGATCACGCTGGCCGTGAGCATGCCATGCGCGATGCGGCCTTTGAAAGGCGTGGCACTGGCGAACTCCTCGTTGATGTGCATGGCGTTGTTGTCGCCCGAGGCACCGGCAAACAGGACGATGTCGGCCTCGGTGATGGTCTTGGCAAAGCTGGCACTCATGCCCGCCTGCAGGTCTTCAAAATCATGGCCTTGGAGGTCATTCATGGATGGCTTTCGATGGATAGGAGATCAGAGGACACACCCCGCGCCCGTCAGGCGGCGCGGCGCAGTGGTGCAGGCTGGTTGAACGCGGCAAGCAGACGCGACTGTTCTGCGCGGGCGGCTTCGAGGTTGCGGTGCTTCACATGGCCATAACCACGGATGGCATCAGGCAGTTGGGCCAGCTTCAAGGCCGTGTCGAAGTTGTCCCGACGCAGGCGGCTCAGAACATCCACCATCTGTCGGCAGTAGTCCTCGATGAGTTGCCGCTCCTGACGACGCTCTTCGGTCTTGCCGAAGATATCCAGCACGCCGCCGCGCAGGCCCTTGCAGCGGGCCAGCCATTTGAAGGCGGTCAACACCCAGGGGCCGTAGGCTCGCTTGATCAGATGGCCCGTCACCGGGTCACGCTTGGACAGCAGCGGTGGGGCCAGGTGGAACTGCAGGCGGTGGCCGGGTTTGAACTCGGACTCCAGGCGGGCCAGGAACTCGGGTGCGGTGTGCAGGCGGGCCACCTCGTACTCGTCCTTGTAGGCCATGAGCTTGTAGAGGTTGCGCGCCACGGCCTCGGCGATCAGGGTGCTGCCCGGCAGGGCATGGCGCTCCAGGTCGGCCACCTGGCGCACGAACTGGGTGTATCGGCGGGCATAGGCCTCGTTCTGGTAGTCGATCAGCTCGGGCACCCGGCGCTGCAGCAGGCGCAGCAGCTCGCCATCGGCACCACAGGCATCGACCATCTTCTGGGCGCTTGCACTCAAGCGGGCCGGGCGGTGCAAAGTGACCACGCTGCCCGCAGTTGCCACGGGGTTGAGGCGAGCAATCTCGGCCTCTACCAGATCACGGCGGCTCACGGCCAGACGGCCCCAGCGGAAAGCAGCCAGCCCCATGTCGACGGCCACGCCGGCCTGCACGATGGCCGCCTCGATCGAGGCGGCCTCCAAGGGCAAGGCACCGGCCTGGTAGGCCACGCCCACCATGAAGATGTTGGTGGCCATGCTGTCGGCAAACAGGCCTTCGGCCAGGCCCTGACCATCCAGGAAGACGTTGTCAGCGGCTCGGCTGACACGCTGGATGCCTTGCATCAAGGGGTCCAGTTCGGGAAACTGGACATGGCGGTCGGACACCATCTGCCCGGTGGGGGTACGGGTGGTCGAGACCACGGCCACCGTGACCTCAGGATGGCACTTGTCCAGGTTCTTGGGGTCGGTGGCGTTCAGGATGTCAAAGCCCAGGTACAGATCGGCACAGCCATCGCTGATCTTGTTGGCGCCCTGGAACGGTGCTGCCGTGATCTTCAGGTCCGAGATCACGGCCCCACCCTTTTGCGCCAGGCCGGTCTGGTCCAGCCCGATCACATGCTTGCCCTCGATGCGGGCCGCGTTGGCGATGGTGGAGGCCACCGTGACCGAGCCGGTTCCGCCAATGCCCATGATGTGCACACCAAAGTCGCCCCGCACCTTGAGTTCGGGTTCGAGCAACGCATGCTCCATGGCCGGGATGCGACCCTTCTTCTTTTTCTTCACGGGCGCAGCCCCCGCCGCTTCGGGCGCAGGGGTGACGGTCAGGAACGAGGGGCAGAAGCCGTCGACACAGGAAAAGTCCTTGTTGCACGAGCCCTGGTGGATGCGCGTCTTGCGACCGAAGTCCGTCTCGATGGGCTCCACGCTCATGCAGTTGGACTGCTCGCCACAATCGCCACAGCCTTCACACACCCGCTCGTTGATGACCACGCTTTCCGCCGGTTCGGGCCGTTGGCCACGCCCGCGCAGGCGGCGCAATTCGGCAGCGCACTCCTGGTCATGGATCAGAACGGTGGTGCCAGGCACGGCCGCCAGGGTGCGCTGGGCCTCATCCAGGCGATCGCGGTGCCAGACCTCGGTGCCGCCGGGCAAGGCCACGCCGTTGTACTTGGACGGGTCATCGGTGGTGATCAGCACCTGGGTGGCGCCGTTGGCCAGCAACTCGGACACCACGTTGGCCACCGGGTGGCTGCCCTGGATGTCCTGGCCCCCCGTCATGGAGGTGTGGGCGTTGTAGAGCAGCTTGTAGGTGATGTTGACGCCGGCTGCCACGGTGTAGCGCAGGGCCAGGCTACCGGAGTGGAAGTAGGTGCCGTCGCCCATGTTCTGGAAAATGTGCGGCACCTCGGTGAACGGCGCCATGCCGATCCACTGCGCGCCTTCGGCCCCCATGTGCGTGCCCATGACCACGTTGCGGTCCATCCACATGGCCATGGTGTGGCAGCCGATGCCCGCCGACACCACGCTGCCATCCGGGGCCACGGTCGAACTGTTGTGCGGGCAGCCCGAACAGAACCAGGCGGTGCGGCCTGCGGTGTCGGGATCGTCGCGCAGGTGAATCGCATCCAGGCGATGCAGCCACGCCTCGGCCGATTCAATGCGCGCCTTCTGCGACAGGCGCTTGTAGAGCGCGCGGGCGATCACGTCGGATTCGAACTCGCCGCCCGGCGGCAACAAGGGCTGCTCCTGCTCATCGAACTTGCCGACGATGCGAGGGGCACGTGCGCTTCCGTACAGCACGTTCTTGGCAAACATCTCCAGGAACGGACGCTTCTCTTCGATCACGAACAGCTCTTCCAGACCCTCGGCGAACTCGCGCACGATGGTGGGCTCCATGGGGAACAACATGCCCATCTTGAGAATGCGCACGCCGTGCCGCTTCAAGGCCGCCTCGTCCAGCCCCATCTCGCGCAGGGCCTGCATCAGGTCGTTGTAGGTCTTGCCTGCCGTCATGATGCCCAGCCACGCGTCCCGGTTGGGCAGCACCACGTTGTTGAGCTTGTTCACCCTCGCGTAGCGCTTGGCCAGTTCCAGGCGCTGCGTGTACAGCGAGTGCTCCATCTCCAGGGCCTCGGCCCGCACGTTCATGCCCAGGTTCATGCGCGGCGTGAAAGGCACGCCATCGAACTCCAGGTCGGGCAGCTGAAAGTTCAGGCGCTCGGGCGAGACTTCGGCACTGCCGCTGCCATCAGCCACATTGGTGACCATCTTGAGGCCCACCCACAAACCAGACAGGCGCGACATCTGGTAACCATGCAAGCCGAGATCCAGGATGTCCTGCACGGTGCCCGGGTACAGCGCAGGCATGCCCAGGTGGAACAACATGGGCTCACTTTGGCTGGGCAATGACGACGACTTGCAGCTGGGGTCGTCCCCCACCACGGCCAGCACCCCGCCGTTCTTGCCCATGCCGGTGTAGTTGGCGTGCTTGAGCGCGTCACCGCTGCGATCCACCCCCGGGGCCTTGCCGTACCAGAGGCCGGTGACACCATCGAACTTCTCCTGGCCCACAGCGCCCAGCATCTGGGTCCCCCAGACCGCCGTGGCCGCCAGGTCTTCGTTGAGGCCGTCGACGAAACGGATGTTGTGCTCCAGCAGCAGCTTTTGCCGCTTGATCAACGCGGCGTCCAGCATGCCGACCGGCGAGCCCCGGTAGCCCGACACGAACATGCCGGTGCGCAGGCCGCGGCGCTGGTCGGTGCGAATCTGGTCCAGCGTCAATCGCACCAGGGCGTCAATGCCCCCCAGGTGAACGACGCCTTCTTCTCGGATGAACGGACTGTTGGGGTCTTGCTTCGCAGACATGAATCGACTCTCTAGATGGAACGGGCACACAGGGATGGGATCGGCACAGGGGCCGATGACGCAGCCAAGCTGCTCCGGGCTCACGCAAACAGACACACCCGGGCGACAGCTCTCCGCTGGAGACGTCCGTGCAGGCCCGCACGACCGGCAGCAGCGGTGCGCGGCCACTTTAGCCAGGGCCTTGCGCCCTGAATAATGAAAAACTCCGAGCGATGTATGCCCGTTGTGAATAGCTGATGCCGCCCTGCCTTGGAGCGCTCACAGCCCGCCGCCACCGCTCAGGTGGGGGCTTGCGCCTGCCCAGGCCTACCAGCGTTCCATGTAGGGCCGCAGGTCCAACTCGAAGGTCCAGGCATCGCGTGGCTGCTGGTGCAGCAGCCAGTAGTTGTCAGCGATGTGCTCGGGATTGAGGATGCCGTCCTGCGCTTTCAGGGCGTAGCGCTCGGGGAAGTTGCTGCGGATGAATTCGGTGTCGATGGCACCATCGACCACCACATGGGCCACATGGATGCCCAGCGGACCCAGCTCACGCGCCATGCTTTGGGCCAGCGCCCGCAAGGCGTGCTTGGCCCCTGCAAAGGCCGCAAAGCCCGCCGCACCGCGCAAGGCGGCGGTGGCGCCGGTGAACAAGATGGTGCCACGCCCGCGCGGCACCATGCGGCGCGCGGCGGCCTGGGCGTTCAGGAAGCCGCTGAAACAGGCCATCTCCCAGATCTTGAAGTACTTGCGGGCGGTTTCATCCAGCACACTGCAGGGCACGTTGGCGCCGATGTTGAACACCAGCACCTCGATGGGCCCATGCTCGGCCTCGATGCGTTCAAACAGGGCCTGCACCTCGTCTTCCTTGCGGGCATCGCTGGCATAACCGTGCGCCTGGCCACCGTCGGCACGGATGGCGTCCACCAGAGGCTGCAGCTTGTCAGCAGTGCGGCGCGTGACGCAGCTGATGTAGCCCTCGCGGGCAAAGCGCTTGGCAATGGCGCCGCCTGTGGCGTCGCCCGCACCGATCACCAAGGCCACGCCGCGTGGCTGCTGTGTCTGCGTCATACCGGAATCTCCATGGAGGGTGGGTGCCGTGACCGGCCTGGTAACGATCTTGCCTGCAAGGCGGCCGTGCCGGCAAGCCCGCCGCTGTCACCCTGGCGCGAGACACTCAGGGATGGCCGCCTTGACACCCTGCACCCACCTGCCTACGGTGAGCGATCCGCCCAACCTGACTTCGGAGACAACATGGGTCGCACAGTGGAGTTCTTTTTCGACGTGGGCAGCCCGGCCTCGTACCTGGCCTGGACGCAGCTGCCCACCCTGGCTGCCGAGACCGGCGCCCAACTGCAATGGCGCCCGATGTTGTTGGGCGGCGTGTTCCAGGCCACCGGCAACGCCTCGCCGGCCACCGTGCCGGCCAAGGGGGCTTATGTGTTCCACGACCTGGCGCGCTACGCCCTGCGCTACGGGGTGAGCTTGCAGCGCAACCCTTTCTTTCCGATCAACACCCTGATGCTGATGCGGGCGGCCACCGGCTTTGTGATGCACCAGCCCGAACAGCTGCAGGCCTACCTGAAGGCCGTGTTCGAGGGCATCTGGGTGCGGGGCCTCAACCTCAGCCACGCCGCCGTGGTGGTCGAGCTGCTGTCGGGCGCGGGGCTCGATGCGGATCAGGTGCTGGCCTGGTGCTCGGATGCCGAGGTCAAGGCCCAACTGAAGAACACCACCGACGAGGCCGTGCGACGCGGCGTGTTCGGTGCGCCCACCTGTTTTGTCGGCGAAGAGATGTTCTTCGGACAAGACCGGCTTGAGTTCATCCGGGCGGCCCTGCAGACAGCTCAGGCCTGACCCTCGTCAACGATGGGGGCACCTGGTGCGGCCACCAGCGGATGGGGCTGTTCCGAGGCCACGGCCACCAGCTGCAGCCCCAGCACCCTGGCCATTTCGGCCAAGGTGCTCAGGCGAGGGTCGATGGCGCCCGACTCGATGCGTTGCACCGTCATGCGCGACAGCCCTGCCTGCTCGGCCAGCTCCTGCTGTTTGAGCCCCTGGCGTTTGCGGGCAGCTTGCAGTTCGGCGATCAGGTTCATGGGTGAGCTCCAGCACTCAAATGACAAAGGCTGCGCATTGTGCCGTCATGGGCGATCCCGCTGTACCTCGGGCGAAAAAAAACCCGCCGCAGCGGGTGGGTGTGCCAACGCCTTGCGGCGGGCCATCAGGCGGCCAGCAGGCGGGCCTTGGCCTCGGCGTACTCGCGCTTGAGCTGGGCGACCAGGTCCGCGGTCTTCTGAACCTTGCTGATGGCACCAATGCCCTGGCCACAGCCCCAGATGTCCTTCCAGGCCTTCTTGGCGTCGCCGCCAAAGTTCATCTTGCTGGGATCGCTCTCGGGCAGGTTGTCGGGGTCCAGGCCGGCGGCACGGATGCTGGGCTTGAGGTAGTTGCCGTGCACACCGGTGAACAGGTTGCTGTAGACGATGTCGTCCGAGTTGCCGTCGACGATGGCCTGTTTGTAGGCTTCGGCCGCGCGCGCCTCTTCGGTGGCGATGAACGCCGAGCCCATGTAGGCGAAATCGGCGCCCATGGCCTGAGCCGCCAGGATGGCCCCGCCCGAGGCGATCGAACCCGACAGCGCCACGGGGCCGTCGAACCACTGGCGGATTTCCTGGATCAGCGCAAATGGGCTCTTGGTACCGGCATGGCCACCGGCACCTGCCGCCACCGCGATCAGGCCGTCAGCGCCCTTCTCGATGGCCTTGTGGGCAAAGGCGTTGTTGATGATGTCGTGCAACACCACACCGCCATAACTGTGGATGGCTTCGTTCACATCGGTGCGGGCCCCCAGCGAGGTGATGATCACCGGCACCTTGTACTTGATGACCATCTCGATGTCGTGATCGAGGCGATCATTGCTCTTGTGCACGATCTGGTTGATGGCGAATGGGGCGGCCGGGTTGTCGGGGTTGGCCTTGTTGTGGGCCGCCAGGGCCTCGGTGATCTCGGCCAGCCACTCGTCCAGTTGGGCGGCTGGGCGGGCATTGAGCGCCGGCATCGAGCCGATCACGCCGGCCTTGCACTGCTCGATGACAAGCTTGGGGTTGCTGATGATGAACAGCGGCGAGCCGATGACCGGGAAAGGCCGGTTGGCGAGCGCCGGAGGCAGTTTCGACATGTGTTTTGTCTCCAGGATGGGTCTGCGCGAATTTTGACGGGCGGGAGGTCGGCCGCACTGTCCGTTTCGGGACAGCGCGGCCCATCCGATCAGAAGGCTTCCGGTGCCAGCGCGGTGACGCTGTCAGCACCTTCCACGATGCTGTCGCGCAGGCCAGAAGCCTTGCTCAGCAGGTGGTCGGCATAGAAGCGGGCTGTGCTGATCTTGCTGCGCATGAAGGCCTCGTCCTGGCCCTGGGCCAGCAGGTCTTGCGCCACCAGCAGCGAACGGGCCAGTTGCCAGCCGGCCACCACATTGCCGGCCAGCATCAGGTAGGGCACCGAGCCGGCAAACACGGCATTGGGCGAGGCCTTGGTGTTGCCCGCCACAAAGTCGACCACGTCCAGGAATGCCAGGCGGGCGGCCTTCAGGCGCTTCGCCACCACGGCAGCCGTGTCGGTGCCGCTAGACAGCAAGGCGGCCTCGGTCTGCTCGATCTGGGCGGCAATGCCCTTGGCCGTCTGGCCGCCATCGCGCGCGGTCTTGCGCCCCACCAGGTCATTGGCCTGGATGGCGGTGGTGCCTTCATAGATGGTCAGGATCTTGGCATCACGGTAGTACTGGGCCGCGCCGGTCTCTTCGATGAAGCCCATGCCGCCGTGCACCTGCACCCCCAGCGAGGTGACCTCCAGGCTCATCTCGGTGCTGTAGCCCTTGACCAGCGGCACCATGAATTCGTAGAAGGCTGCATTCACCTTGCGGGTGTCGGCGTCGGGGTGGTGGTGGGCCGCGTCGTAGGCGGCGGCGGCCACACTGGCCATGGCACGGCAGCCTTCGGTGTAGGCGCGCATGGTCATCAACATGCGCTTCACATCGGGGTGGTGGATGATGGCCGCGCTGGCGTTGAGGCTGCCGTCCACCGGGCGGCTTTGCACGCGGTCCTTGGCGTATTGCACGGCCTTTTGATAGGCGCGCTCGGCCACCGCAATGCCCTGCATGCCCACGGCATAGCGGGCCGCGTTCATCATGATGAACATGTACTCCAGGCCGCGGTTTTCCTGGCCCACCAGGTAGCCGATGGCGCCGCCGTGGTCTCCGTATTGCAGCACCGCCGTGGGGCTGGCCTTGATGCCCATCTTGTGCTCAATGCTCACGCAATGCACGTCGTTGCGCGCCCCCAGCGAGCCATCGGCATTCACCATGAACTTGGGCACCACGAACAGGCTGATGCCCTTCACGCCTTCAGGTGCGCCCTGCACGCGGGCCAGCACCAGGTGCACGATGTTCTCGGCCATGTCGTGCTCGCCGTAGGTGATGAAGATCTTGGTGCCAAAGATCTTGTACGTGCCATCGGGCAGCGGCTCGGCGCGGGTGCGTACCAGGGCCAGGTCCGAGCCGGCCTGGGGCTCGGTCAGGTTCATGGTGCCGGTCCATTGGCCCGACACCAGCTTTTCAAGGTAGATGGCCTTGAGTTCATCGCTGCCCGCCGTCAGCAGGGCTTCGATCGCGCCATCGGTCAGCAAGGGGCACAGGGCGAAGCTCATGTTGGCCGAGTTGAGGATCTCGGTGCAGGCCGCGCCAATGGTCTTGGGCAGGCCTTGGCCGCCAAAATCGACCGGGTGCTGCAAGCCTTGCCAACCGCCTTCAGCGTATTGCTTGAAGGCCTCCTTGAAGCCCGGGGTGGTGGTGACCACACCGTCCTTCCAGCTCGACGGGTTCTTGTCGCCGTCCCAGTTCAAGGGGGCGATCACGCCCTCGTTGAGCTTGGCACATTCTTCGAGCACGGCCTGGGCCGTTTCCAGGCCGGCCTCCTCGAAACCAGGGATCTGCGAGACTTGTTCGATGTTGGCCAGGTGTTCAATGTTGAACAGCATGTCCTTCAGGGGGGCGGTGTAACTCATGGGGTTCATCTCCGGATATGAAAAGGGCATCGCGAACGATGCCCATTTGGCTTGTTGTCAAAAAGGGCCCTGGGCCTCAGTTCACAGAGCGCTGATCAGTTCAGGCACGGCCACAAACAGATCCGCCTCCAGGCCATAGTCGGCCACGCTGAAGATCGGTGCCTCCGGGTCCTTGTTGATCGCCACGATCACCTTGCTGTCCTTCATCCCCGCCAGGTGCTGGATCGCCCCCGAGATGCCGCAGGCCACGTACAGGCTCGGCGCCACGATCTTGCCGGTCTGCCCCACCTGCCAGTCGTTGGGCGCGTAGCCCGCGTCCACCGCCGCGCGGCTGGCACCCAGGGCGGCCCCCAGCTTGTCGGCCAGCGGGGTCAGCACTTCGTTGAACTTCTCGCTGCTGCCCAAGGCACGGCCACCCGACACAATGATCTTGGCCGCCGTCAGCTCGGGGCGGTCGCTCTTGGCGATCTCGCTGCCCACGAAGGCGCTCTTGCCGCTGTCGGCCTGGGCTGCGATGGTTTCCACCGCGGCGCTGCCGCCCGTGGCCGCCGCCGCGTCAAAGCCCGTGGTGCGCACGGTGATGACTTTGGTGGCGTCGGCGCTTTGCACGGTGGCGATGGCGTTGCCCGCGTAGATCGGGCGCTCGAAGGTATCGGCGCTGATGACCTTGCTGATTTCGCTGATCTGCGCCACGTCGAGCTTGGCCGCCACGCGCGGGGCGGCGTTCTTGCCACCGGCGGTGGCAGGGAACAGGATGTGGCTGTAGTTGGCTGCCATGGCCAGCACTTGGGCGGCCACGTTCTCGGCCAGGCCGTGGGCCAGGGCTTCGCTGTCGGCGTGGATGACTTTGCTGACACCGGCGATCTGGGCAGCGGCTGCAGCGGCAGCGCCTGCGTTGTGGCCGGCCACCAGCACGTGCACGTCGCCACCAGCCTGCAGCGCGGCGGTCACGGTGTTCAGGGTGGCGCCTTTGATGGTCGCGTTGTCGTGTTCTGCAATTACGAGTGCGGTCATGTTCAGATCACCTTGGCTTCAGTTTTCAGTTTGTTCACCAGGGCGGCCACGTCGGCCACCTTCACGCCCGCACCTCGCTTGGGCGGCTCGCTGACCTTCAGGGTCTTCAGGCGCGGGCTCACGTCCACACCCAGGTCTTCGGGCTTGACGGTCTCCAGCGGCTTCTTCTTGGCCTTCATGATGTTGGGCAGCGTCACATAGCGCGGCTCGTTCAGGCGCAGGTCGGTGGTGATCACAGCCGGGATCGACAGGCTCAGGGTCTCCAGGCCGCCGTCGATTTCACGCGTGACGTTGACCTTGTCGCCCGCCACTTCAACCTTGCTGGCGAAGGTGGCCTGGGGCAGGTCGGCCAAGGCCGCCAGCATCTGGCCGGTCTGGTTGGCGTCGTCGTCGATCGCCTGCTTGCCCAGGATGACCAGGCCCGGCTGCTCTTTGGCCACCAGGGCGTTCAAGAGCTTGGCCACCGCCAGGGGCTGCAGTTCTGCATCGGTCTCGACCAGGATGGCCCGGTCGGCGCCGATGGCCATGGCCGTGCGCAGGGTCTCCTGGCATTGGGCCACGCCGCAGCTCACCGCGATCACCTCGGTGGCCACGCCTTTTTCCTTCAGGCGCACCGCTTCTTCGACGGCAATCTCGTCAAAGGGGTTCATGCTCATCTTCACGTTGGCAATGTCCACACCCGTGTTGTCCGACTTCACCCGGACCTTCACGTTGTAGTCCACCACGCGTTTGACGGGGACCAAAACCTTCATTGCTGCGGCTCCAAATTGATTAGTTGAATTGACGTGCACGTAAACCAGATGATTCTATGCGGCACAACGTCGATTGACAGAGATGGTCCTCGAATTCGAGACACCATCGCGGCAAGCACAAAAAAGTACGACCGTGCTTTTTTCGGATTATACAAGGGGAAGATTGACGTTACGTCAATCACCAGCGCAGATTGAAGGGGCTTTCAGAAGGAGGCCTGGCAGGCCCCGATCAATGGGATGGGGTCGCCGTGGCCTGGGCGGCGGCGGCTTCGATGGCCCGGCGGCCGGTTTCGTCTGCTGCATCAAATTGCCTCAGCAAGGCCTGCTGACGCGGGCCTGGCATCGAGTCTTTTTGCGGCAGGCGTTCGCCAGTGACCACATACAACACGTCCAGGCCCGAGCGAGCCCAGACCGCCAGGGCTTCGGTAGCCACATGGCCCGCCCCCGACTCCCAGTTGAACATGGTCTTGCGGGTGACCGGCACCAGGGCGGCAAAGTCATTCTGGCTGAAGCCCAGCCGTTCGCGCTCTTCGCGCAGGCGTTGACCTGAGTTCATGAGAAACCTCCTGATGGATCGAGTGCCCGCGATGGGCTCAACCCCCAGACACCGGCGCTGGCGCCGCCGCAGCAACGGGCACCAGCGCGGCGACCTCGGGGCCTTGCACCCGCAGCACCCGCTGCGGATAGGGGATATCGACCTGCGCCGCGCGCAGACCCGCCAGCATGGCCAGGTTGACGGCGGAGCGGACATTGACCTGTCCACTGGCCGGATCATTGATCCAGAAGTGCAGGCTGAACTCCAGCCCGTCAGGCGCAAAATTGACCAAGTAGGCCACCGGCGCCGGATCGGCCAGCACCCGTGGCTGTGCCTTGGCCGAATCGCACAGGATCTGTTGCACCAGGCTCACGTCGCTGTCATAGCCCACCACCACATTGGTCGTGATGTTGAATCGCAGGTCGGCCGCCGACAGGTTCTCGACCCGCTGCGACACCATGGTTTCGTTGGGGACGATGGATTCGCGTCCATTGGTGGCGCGCAGCAAGGTGTAGCGGGTTTTGATGTCGGTGATCTTGCCCTCGAAGCTGTCGACCCGCACGTTGTCACCGATGCGCAGCGAGCGCTCCAGCAAGATCACAAAACCGCTCACGTAGTTGGCCGCCAGCTTCTGCAGGCCGAAGCCCAGCCCCACCCCCACCGCACCGCCCAGCACCGACAGCGCCGTCAGGTCGACCCCCACGGCCGACAAGGCGAACAGCAAGCCCATGAGCAGCAGCACCGCCCGCATGGCATTGACGGCCACCCGCCGCATCGACAGGTCGCTGATGGCATGGCTCAACACCTTGCGCTCCAGGGTGGACGAGACCCACAGGGCCACCACCAGCACCAGACCCGAGCTCAGGCAGCCCTCGATCAGGGTGCGCAGACTGATCGAGGTCTTGCCAAAGGCCAGGTGGATGGCGTCCAGTTCTTCGAGTACCGAAGGCAGCAGATCAACAATCCAAAGCACCGCGGCCAACCAGGCCACCCACGAAAACAGTCGCTCGACCAGGCGCATGGCCCCCGACTCCGGGAAGGCAGCCGACAGCACCCGGGCAAAAAAGCGGATCACGGCCAGCGAGACCAGCACCGGGATCGCGATCTTGAGCAGAAAGACGCTTTGATGGTGGGCCACCACGGCCTTGGCTGCGTAGACCAGGGCCAGCGCCAGCGCAGGGAAGAGCAGGCCGTCCAGGGTGCGGCGGCCAAACCAGACGGAGTCACCGGCGCCCCGCGCCCGCCGGCCGGCCCAGAATGAAATCCCAAAGGCCACGACCAGGCTGCCCAGCAGACAGGTCAATTCGATCCAGGCACGCGAGGTCTGGAACTCGGCCTGCAGGTTGTCCAATAAATCCATCAACGCTTCAATCTCCCTGTGGTGCCCAGCGGGGCACCCGTTTCTCGGCAAAAGCCCGTGCGCCCTCCTGGGCATCCGGGTCCATCATGTTGAGGGCCATGGTCTGGGCCGCCAACTGGTAGGCGGCCTCGACACCGGCTTCGCGCTGGCGATAGAACAAGGCCTTGCCCATGGCCAGCGCGGCCCGCGGCTTTTGCAGCAGGCCTTGCACCAGAGTCTCCAAAACCGCATCGAGTTCCGCTGGCGGGGCCACCCGATTGAGCAAGCCCTGGGCCAAGGCCTCGCGGGCGTCGATGAAATCACCAGTGAACAGCATCTCCAGCGCCTTCTTGGCCGACACATTGCGTGCCAGCGGCACACTGGGGGTGGCACAGAACAGGCCGTAGCGGATGCCGCTGGTGGCAAAGCTGGCCTCGGTGCTGGCCACCGCCAGATCGCATTGGGCCACCAACTGGCAGCCCGCCGCCGTGGCCATGCCCTGCACCCGCGCCAGCACGGGCACCGGCAGGCGCTGCAAAGACAACATGAAGCGGCTGCAGCGGTCGAACAAGGCCTGGTGGTCAGCCTGCGCCAGGCCGGGTGCCGCCATGGCCTTGAGGTCATGGCCCGCGCAAAAGGCCCGGCCAGTGGCCGCCAGCACCAGCACACGCAGGCCTTCGTCGGCAGCGGCCGCGTCCACCGCGGCCTGCAAAGCGATCAGCATCGGCTCACTGAGCACATTGAAGCGCTCCGGCTGGTTCAGGGTCAGGGTCAGCACACCGCGGGCATCGCGCCGGGTGAGCAGCAGGCTGGGCTGCGGGGTGTCAGGCATGTGATGGGCCCCAGGCTCAGAGGTCAGCCAGCACGCGCACGTGCGCCTCGACGCTGCGCGCCAGGGCGGCCGGGTTGTAGCCCCCCTCCAGACAGGACACGATCCGGCCCTTGGAGAAGCGGCGCGCAATGTCCTTGACGCGCAGGGTGATCCAGGCAAAGTCTTGCTCGGTCAGGCCCAGTTGGCCCATGTCGTCTTCGCGGTGGGCGTCAAAGCCGGCGCTGATGAAGATCATTTCGGGCTTGAAGGCCTCCAGCCGCGGAATCCACATCATCTCGATGATCTCGCGCAGGTCCATGCCGCGGGTGTAGGCCGGCACGGGGATGTTGAGCATGTTCTCGGCCGGGTGCTGGTCTCCCGAATAGGGGTAGAACGGGTGCTGGAAGAAGCTCACCATCAGGGCCCGCGGGTCACCGGAGAGGATGTTTTCGGTGCCATTGCCATGGTGCACATCAAAGTCGACGATGGCCACGCGCTGCAGTCGGTAGCGCTCCAAGGCGTAACGGGCCGCGATGGCCACATTGTTGAAGAAGCAGAAGCCCATGGCCTTGTCGCGGCAGGCGTGGTGGCCCGGCGGGCGCACGGCGCAGAAGGCGTTCTCGAGCTCGCCGGCCATGATGGCGTCGGTGGCCGCCAGGGCGGCACCAGCCGAGCGCAAGGCGGCTTGCCAGGTGAAGGCATTGATGCTGGTGTCCTGGTCCAGTTGGGCGTGCGGCGGGCCCCCGGCCTGGATTTCGTCGACCAGGCGATCGGTCAGCCCCCGCAAGGCGGCGATGTGCATGCGGTCGTGCGCCAACTCCACATCGGCCAAGGCGGCAGTCGGGGCCTCACGCCGGTCCAACGCATCACCGACGCCCGTCATCAACAGGCGATCCTCGATGGCGTCCAGCCGGGCCGGGCATTCTGGGTGATCATGGCCCATCTCGTGTTTCCAGCAGTCACGGTGGGTGTAGTAACCGGTTTTGTTCACAGGCGATCTCGTGTCTCTCATATTTTTGGGATAACGTCTCGGGCCATGCACACTCAGCAAAAACTCAAGGCGCTGCAAGATCAGCTTAACACGGTGATTGCGGGCAAACCCGCCCAGATTCAGGACAGCCTGGCCTGCCTTTTGGCAGGTGGACACCTGCTGATCGAGGACGTTCCGGGCGTGGGCAAGACCACGCTGGCCCATGCCCTGGCCCGCACCCTGGGCCTGCAGTTTGCGCGCGTGCAGTTCACCTCCGACCTGATGCCCAGCGACCTGACCGGCGTATCGATCTACGAGCGCGGGCGCGAGGATTTCGTCTTCCACCCGGGCCCGGTATTCGCCCAGGTGCTGCTGGCCGACGAGATCAACCGCGCCAGCCCCAAGACCCAGAGCGCCCTGCTGGAAGCCATGGAAGAGCGGCAGGTGACGGTCGAAGGCCAGACCCGCCCCCTGCCCGCCCCGTTCTTCGTGATTGCCACCCAGAACCCGCACGACCAACTGGGCACCTATGCCCTGCCCGAATCGCAGTTGGACCGCTTTCTGATGCGAATTTCGCTCGGCTACCCCGAGCGCGATGCCGAACGAGCGTTGCTGGCGGGGCAGGACCGCCGCGACCTGCTGGAACAACTGCAACCTTTGCTGACATTGCCAGAGCTGCAATCGCTGCAGCAACAGGTGCTGGCGGTGCATGCTGCCCCCTCCCTGCTCGACTATGTGCAAGACCTGCTGGCGGCCACCCGCAACGGCCGCTGGTTCCTGCAGGGCCTGTCGCCGCGCGCCGGTCTGGCCCTGCTGCGCGCGGCCAAGGCCCAGGCCCTGCTCTGCGGCCGCGACTATGTGGCCCCTGACGACGTGCAGGCCGTGCTGCCGCAGACCACGGCCCATCGCCTGGTGCCGGTAACCTCCTCCGGCCGGGGCGCCCTTGAGCAGGTGCGCGCCCTGCTGGAGGCCGTGCCGCTGCCATGAGCACCCCCCAGGCAGCCTTGCCGGGCGGTTGGGCCCGATTCAACCCCGCCAGCCAGGCCCGGGCCCGATTCAGGCGCTGGTGGCAGGGGCGCCTGCCCTTGAGCGATCTGATGACGCTGAGCCAACGCAACGTCTACATCCTGCCCACGCGACCCGGTTGGATGCTGGCGGCCACCCTGCTGATCCTGCTGCTGGCCTCGATCAACTACCAACTCAATCTGGGCTACCTGCTGACGTTTTTGCTGGCCGGTTGTGCCGTGGCAGGCATGCATGTCGGCCACGCCACCCTGAGCGGCCTGTCGATGCGCCTGCAGCCCCCGGCCCCGACGTTCTGCGGTCAGGCCGAGACCCTGGAAGTGGTGCTGGACAACCCCCGCAAAACCGCTCGCCACGGCATCGGACTGGCCGTGCTGGACAGCGCCGACTGGGTGTGGACCGATGTACCGGCCCAAGGCCAAAGCGTGCTGCACCTGGCCTTCTGCCCACGGCAGCGCGGTCTGCAACGGGTGCCGGTCCTCAGCGCGGAGACCCGTTTTCCCCTGGGCACTTTCAGAGTCTGGACGATCTGGCGGCCGGCCGCACAAGTGCTGGTGTACCCGCAACCGGAGGCGGCCCCTCCCCCGCTGCCCCCGGGCCAGGCCCGAGACCAGGCCCCAGCCTTGGCGGCCGGCCTGACCCGCGGCCAGGAGTTCGACGGCGTGCGCACCTATCGGCGGGGCGACCCGATGCGGCAGGTGGTCTGGAAGAAGGCGGCCACGGCGCTGGCCACGGGCTCGGCGGCCCTGGTCAGCCGAGACAGTGCGCCGGCCCCCTTGCACGAGTTGTGGCTGGACCACGCCAGCCTGACCGCCCTGCCGCCCGAGGCGCGATGGTCCAGGCTGTGCGCCTGGGTGCTGGCCGCCGACACCCTGGGCCTGAATTTCGGGCTGCGACTGCCCCAGAGGGAGATCCCGCCCGGCACGGGCCCGGCCCACCGCCAACAATGCCTGGAGGCCCTGGCCCTGTGCTGAAGCACCCACTCCCCATGTCCCAATTGCCGCGCGACAGCCGCGACACCCTTTTTCTGCTGGCTGTGGTCGCCTGGGTGGTCCTGCCGCACGCCAGCAACCTGCCAGCCTGGACCTTGCTGATGGTCTGCCTGACGCTGGGCTGGCGTGGCTGGCTGGCCTGGCATGCCCGCCCACTGCCGGCCCGCTGGTGGCTGATGGGCCTGCTGCTGCTGGCCATGACGGGCACCTTCTGGAGCCACAAGACCTTGCTCGGACGCGACGCGGGGGTCACCCTGGTGGTGGCTCTGCTGGCACTCAAGACGCTGGAAATGCGGGCCCGGCGGGACGCCTTTGTGGTGTTCTTCCTGGGTTTCTTCACCTTGTTGACCCACTTCTTCTTTTCTCAGAGTCTGCTGGTGGCGCTGGCCATGTTGCTGGGCCTGCTGGGGCTGCTCACCGCCCTCATCAATGCCAATCTGCCGGTAGGCCGCCCGCCCCTGGCCACCTCGGCCGGCCTGGCACTGCGCATGACGGCCTGGGGCGCGCCCGTGATGGTCGCCCTGTTCCTGCTGTTCCCACGGGTGGCGCCACTGTGGGGTCTGCCGGCCGACGCCCAAGGCGCCCGCAGCGGCCTGTCCTCACGCATGAGCGTGGGCGACGTGACCGAACTGGCGCTGGACGATGCCATTGCCTTCCGACTGCGCTTCTTGAACGCCAACGGCGCCGCCCCGGAGCAAAGGCAGCTTTACTTCCGTGGGCCGGTGTTCTCGAACTTTGATGGCCGCGAGTGGAGGCCGCGTCAGCCAGAAGACCTGATGAACCAGGTGCTTTACCGACGCCCCCCCGCCAGCCTGAAGACCCAGGGCACGCCGGTGCCCTACGAAATGACCCTGGAGCCCAACAACCGCCCCTGGCTGCTGACCCTGGATGCGACCGCCGAGGCGCCCCGCCTGGGCCCTCAGGTCGCCTATGCCACCCCCGAGCTGCAATGGGTGATGGCGCGCCCCGTCACCGAGTTGCTGCGCTACCAGGCCGTGGCCTACCCCGAGTTCAGCTACGGCCCCGCGGCCAACGACCCTTTGCTGCGACAGGAGACCGAGCTACCCGCTGGCTACAACCCGCGCACCCTGCAACTGGCCAGTGAAATGCGTCGCGACCCGAAGCTGGCCGGGGCCGACGACGCGGCCCTGGTCCAGCAGGTGTTGAACCGCCTGGCCACTGGCGGCTACAGCTACACCCTGGAGCCCGGCCTGTATGGGCGCGACACCGCCGACGAATTCTGGTTCGACCGCAAGGCCGGCTTTTGCGAGCACGTGGCCTCATCGTTCGTGGTGCTGATGCGGGCGCTCGACATCCCGGCGCGCGTGGTCACTGGCTACCAGGGGGGCGAGCGCAACCCGCTCGATGGCTACTGGACCCTGCGCCAGAGCGATGCGCATGCCTGGTCAGAGGTCTGGCTCAAGGGGCGGGGCTGGGTGCGCGTCGACCCCACCGCGGCCATCGCCCCTGGGCGCGTCGGATCGATGCAACGCCTGGTGGCCCCGCGCGGGTTGGTGGCGAACGCTCTGGTGACCATGAGCCCCGGGCTGATGCAAAGCCTGCGTGGCATCTGGGACGCCACCAACAACCGCTGGAACCAATGGGTGCTCAACTACACCCAGGGGCGCCAGCTTGACCTGCTGCGCCAGTTGGGCTTCGAAGCCCCCAGTTGGGAAGACCTGGCCATGCTCCTGGGCGGCCTGCTGGCCGCGGCCGCCCTGGGCGCCAGTGGCTGGCAGTTGTGGGACCGCCGCCAGCATGATCCGTGGCTGCGCCTGCTGCACCGAGCCCAGGCCCTGGCCCATGTCCACGGCCTGCCAGCCACGGGCGTGACCACACCGCGCGCCCTGGGCCAGCAGGCCCTGGCGCACTGGGGCCCGGCCGGGCAGGCCCTGAACGACTGGCTGTTGCAACTGGAGCGGCTGCGTTATGCCGCACCGGCATCGACGGGTGCGCCGCGCATGGCAGTCCCCTTGAAAAAACTGGAGCAGCAACTCAGGCAGTTGAACTGGCCGCCCCGCCCCACCTGAGGACACGGCGCGCCAGCAGTCCCTTTTTTTGAGGCCCAGGGCGGCTGCGGCGCCTTGATGCCGGCTTGACTGCTGTGACAATGACGGCCATGCACGCACTGACCCGAACCCTGGCCACCCTGATCACCGCCAGTCTTCTCAGCCCCCTGGCCATCGCGGGTCACGAGACCAAGACCGGCAAAAAGCACCACGCCGGCAGCAAGGCGGTCAAGGCCGTCAAGCCGACCCCGACAGCCCGCAAAAAGGCAGAATCAGTGGTCGGCACCTTGCCCTATGCCCAACGCAGCGACGCCATGGCCTTTGCCGACGACGTAGCAGATCGCCGCCAGCTGGATCGGGTGGTGCTGCGCGAGACCCTGGGCCAGGCCCGGCTGCTGCCCGGAGTGCCCAAACTGATGTTGCCCCCCAGCAGCCCCAGCGCCAAAAACTGGCAGGCGTACCGGGCACGCTTTGTGGAGCCTGTGCGCATCGGCGCCGGGGTGGCTTTCTGGCAGCGCCACCGCGACACCCTGGAACGGGCCGAACGCGAGTTCGGCGTGCCGGCGTCGGTGATCGCGGGCATCCTGGGGGTCGAGACCCTGTACGGCCAGCACATGGGCAACTACCGCGTGATCGACGCACTGGCCACCCTGGCCTTCGACTTCCCGGCCAGCCACCCGCGCGCGGCCGAACGCCAGGCCTACTTTCGCGGCGAGTTGGAACAATTTCTGGCCTACCACCAACGCAGCGGCACCGACGCCCTGCAGCCACGTGGCAGCTACGCCGGCGCCATGGGCATGCCCCAGTTCATGCCCAGCAGTTGGGCGCGCTATGCGGTGGACTTTGACGGCGATGGCCGCATCGATCTGTTCAACAGCCCCGCCGATGCCATCGGCTCGGTGGCCAATTACTTCAAAGGCTATGGCTGGCAGACGGGCCTGCCGGTGCGCTATGCCATGCACTTCGACCTGGAGCGGCTCGACAAGGAGGCCCTGCTGTTGCCCGACATCCTGCCCACGTTCAGCCCGGCCCAGTTTGCCGCCAAAGGGGCGGTGATCGACGAGGGTCCGGTGGCGCCAGGCACCAAGCTGGCCCTGATTGAGTTGCACAACGGCGGCGCCCAGCCCAGCTATGTGGCCGGCACCGACAACTTCTATGTAATCACCCGCTACAACTGGTCGAGCTACTACGCGATGGCGGTGCTCGAGTTGGGCGAAGCCATCCAGGCCGCACTGCCCCACTGAGAACAGCGGCCGTCGGCTCTTGAACACGGCCCTCGTCAGGAGGGCATGACCAACTGGCCGAACTTGCCAGCCTGGAAGTCGCGGATGGCTTGCTGCATCTGCTCGACGGTATTCATCACAAACGGGCCCTGCTTGACCAGAGGCTCGCGCAGGGCCGGGCCGCTGAGCAACGCAAAGTGCAGGACCGCCGAACCCTGAGCCTGCAACTGCAAGGTTTCCTGGGCGGTGGCCGACTCGGCTGGCAATTGCAGGCCCAGGCCATGCTCGGCCGTCAGGGTGCGCTGCTCGCCAGCGGCAGACAAGAGCAACTCGCCCGCGAGCACGTAGAGCAAGCCCCCCCAGCCCCGCGGCAGCACGTGCTCGAAGTGGGCGCCTGGCTGAACAAAGCCGTCCAGCAGGGTGAAGGGTTCGGGCAATTGGGCGGTCGCTGGCGAGGCCACGCCCTGGCTTTCGCCCAGCACCACGCGCACCCGCACACCGGGGTGGCGGATCTCGGGCACCTCGGCGGGCTCCAGGTGGACGGCAAACGGGGCATGGCCCTTTTTGGCAGCCGGCAGGTTGACGAAGATCTGCAGCGCATGCACGTGCGGATTCAGGCCCTCGGGCTGCTCGGTGTGCACGGCACCGCGTCCGGCTGCAAACCAGTGCAGTGCGCCGGGGTGGATGGGCCCGTTGTTGCCCATCGAGTCGTAGTTCACATGGGGCGAGGTCGAGTCCTCGAACATGTAGGTGACGGCCGAAATGCCCGCGTGGGGGTGCGGCTGGAAGGTGGGCGAGGTCATGTGGAAGTGATCCACCATCACCACCGGGTCGATCAGGCCCTGGAACGCATCTTCAGGCAGGTGCTTGGCCGTGAAACCCGTGCCAATCCGCATGTCGTGGCCCGCCACAGGCTTGGAAATTTTCAATGAACTCATCAAGGACTCCAGTCAGATTCGAAAGCAGAAGATCGGATCGGCGGTGCTGAATCAGCCTCAGGCCTGGCGGGCCAGGGCCTGCCAATGCCGGATCGGGCGCACGCCATCAAGCCAGGGGTCGATGCGCTCGAAGTAGGGGTCGTAATAGGCCTTCTTCAGTTGCACCTCCTGCACGAATTCACGGCTGGGCCAGACCTCGTACAGCAGCAATTCGTTGGCTTCTTCGGCATTGGCCAGCACATCAAAGCCCAGGCACACCCCCTCTTGCAGGATCTGCTGGCGCAGGGCCAACAGCTCGCCCAGCAGCTGGTCCCGGCAACCAGGCTTCACGCGCAGGGTCACCGTGATGACCCAGGGCTGGGCAGCATCGCTGGATGGCATCACAAGGCGTCGGTGAGACCACCGTCCGTCAGCAAGGTTCGGCCCGTCATCCAACGCGAATCATCGGAGGCCAGAAAGGCCACCACATCGGCCACATCTTCGGGCTCACCGATGCGCCCCAAGGGGGTGGCGGCCATCACAGCCTCACGGCGTGCCGGCGGTGTTGCAGCGGTCATGTCGGTGCGTGTCATCGATGGGGCCACGGCATTGACGGTGATGCCACGCGGACCCAACTCTTTGGCCAGCGCGTTCGTCAGCACCGACACCGCCGCCTTGCTGGCCGCATACAGACCGGAGCCCGGCCGGGGCTGGTAGATCAGGTTGGTGGAGAAGTTCACGATCCGCCCCCCGCGCAGCGGAAAGTGCGGCAAGGCGCTCTGCACCATGTAGATCACGCTGTTGAAGTTGACGTTGAAGGCCCGCGCCACACTGGCAGCGTCCATCTCGGCCAGGGTGCGCATCTCCAGCATGCCGGCACAGTTGACCAAGGCATCCACCTGCCCGAAGCGTTCGACGATGCGCGTCATGACGGCTTTCACGCTGGCTTCATCACTGACGTCGGCCGCAAAGGCCTCGGCCACGCCGCCAGCGGCGCGGATTCGCTCCAGCACCTGTTCGGCGGCTTGGGCATTGCGCTGGTAAACGATGGCCACCGCCAGGCCCTGGGAGGCCAGTTTGACGGCGACGGCGGCGCCGATGCCGCGTGAGCCACCAGTGACGATGGCGATTCTGGGAGAGGCTTGCATAGGCTGGGTCCTGTCATGCCGAAGCCCGCGGGCAGCGGGCTTCGGCGTCTTCTTGGGCTGGGTGGCTTACTTCTTGGCAGCCGAGCTGGTCACCTGCCACACCAGGGTGGCAAAAGGCATGTCGAGGGCGCCATAGACGTCATGGGCCTTGGGGTCGTTGTTGTCGCCCAGCATCTCGACCGCCACGCTGGCGTAATCCATCACCGGGATGCCTGCGCCGGCCAGGCGGGCCAGACCGGCCGTGCGCTTGGGTTCAGAGAAGGTCCCCGAAGCGTCCAGCACCACGCGCGAGTCATAGCCAGCAGCCTTGGCCGACAGCGCCGGGTAGGTGGCGCAGATTTCGAGCGACACGCCGGCCACCACGAGTTGCTTGCGGCCGGTCTTGGCCACGGCAGCCACCACGCGGGCATCTTCCCAGGCGTTGATCTTGGAACGCACAATGGGTTGCACGTCGGGCACGGCCGCCAGCAGTTCAGGGATCACGGGGCCCCACATGCCGTCGGTCATGGTGGCGGTCAGGATGACCGGCACACCCAAAATGCGGGCGGCCTTGGCCAGCGCCACCACGTTGTGCTTGAGGTCACCCACGGTGATGTCGCGCACGCCGGTGTACAGGCCCACTTGATGGTCGGTCAGCAGCAGCACGGTGTTCTCGCGGCTGAGCAGGTTCAGGTAGGCATTCTGGGCATTGGACATGGCGTTGCTTTCTTTGCTGGAGGAGGAGGTAGCGGCAGAAGCCGGCAGTGCGGCGGCGGCCATGCCAGCGGCCAGGGGTGCCAAGGCGACGGCGCTGACCGAACCTGTGCCAAGAAAATGTCGTCGATCCATGCTGTTTTCCTGAGAGGTTGAATGAACAGGACTGGACTGTGAAAGGTTTCAGGCCCAAGAAAAAGGGGCGTGCTGATAACGTAAAGTTCCACATATAGAACGATCTACAAAAATTGTTTATTTCAATGGAACAATAGAACAAATTTGTTATATATGATAAATATGAGTGTCGAGTGGAATGATTTGTTGCTTTTTTTACAAGTTGTGGAGCGCAAAGGTTTCACCTCTGCAGGAGAAGCGCTGGGTATTCCGAAGTCACGCCTGTCGCGCCGGGTGACCTTGCTGGAGGCGCGCCTGGGCACCCGCTTGCTGCAACGCAGTTCGCGCAGGCTCAGCCTCACAGATGCCGGTCAGGCCCTGTACGCCCATTGCCAGGTGATGCTGAAAGAGGCCGAGGCCGGGATCGCAGCCGTGCAGCAGCGCAGCACCCGGCCCATGGGCAAGGTGCGCTTGAGCTTGCCCGTGGGTTTGTCAGAAATGATTGCCGGCACCCTGCTGCCGCGCTTTCTGCAATGCTTTCCAGAGGTCCAGGTGGCGGTGCAGGCCACCAACCGCAGCGTGGACCTGATCGCCGAACAGGTTGACGTGGTGGTACGCGGCGTCGGCACGGCGCTGCGGCTCGACACCTCCAGCCTGGTTCAGGCCTGTGTCTGCACCGTGCCCTGGAAGCTGGTCTGCAGCCCCGCCTACCTGGCAAAAATCGGCCCGCTGAACAGCCTGGGGGATCTGGAGCAGGCCGCCCTGTTGCTCTACACCCCCAACGATGAAGGTGACACCGACCTGCGCCTGATCGACGAGCAAGGTGTGGTCCACGCGCTGCCCATGCCCATCCGCCTGCAAAGCGACAACCTGGGGGTGCTGCGCCAGGCGGCGCGCAGCGATCTCGGCCTGTGCGGACTGCCCGGCTACCTGTGCGCCGACGACCTGGCCAGCGGACGGCTGGTCAGCGTGCTGCCGGGCTGGCGCCCGATGGCGGGCCACCTGGTGGTGCTCTTCCCGAGTCGGCGCGGCCTGGCCCCCGCGGCACGGGCCCTGGTCGACTTTCTGAAGACCGAGTTACCGATGCTGATGACGAGCGAGCCAGAGCGCCCTCGGGCCCTGCCCGCTCAGACCCGAGGCTGAGACCGCCGCCGCTCCTGGGGCACCCCCCGGTCGGCCAGCCACGCGGGCAACTGAGCCGGCGACATGGGACGGGCAAAGTGATAGCCCTGAAGCTCGTCGCAGCCCAGGGCCTTGAGCAGTTCGCTGGCCTCGCCGGTTTCCACGCCCTCCGCCACCACCACCAGGCTCAGGCTGTGGCCCAGAGCGATGATGGCGCGGACGATGGACAGGTCGGCCGGATCGGTCAGCAGATCACGCACAAAGGACTGGTCGATCTTGAGCTTGTCGATCGGAAACTGCTTCAGGTAGGCCAGGCTGGAGTAGCCGGTCCCAAAGTCATCGATCGACAACTGCACCCCCAGGGCCTTGAGGTTCGTCAGCAGCCGACCCGAGACCGCCGCATGCTCCATCAGCTGCGACTCGGTCAGCTCCAGCTCCAGCCGGCCTGGGTCCACGCGGTTGGCCCGCAGGCAGGTCTGCAGGTGCGACACCAAGCCCTCATCCGTGAGCTGGGCCGCAGAAAGATTGACCGACACCACCAGGGGTGGCAGGCCCTCGTCGCCCCAGCGGGCAATCTGCTCGCAGGCCTGCTGGATGACCCATTGCCCGATCGGATGGATCAGGCCGGTCTCCTCGGCCACCGGAATGAAGCGCGCTGGCGACACCGACCCCAGCACCGGGTGCTGCCAGCGCAGCAAGGCCTCCAGCCCCACCACCGCCAGGGTGTTGGCATCGATGCGCGGCTGGTAATGAACAGACAGCTCTTCGTGGGCCAGGGCCTGCCTCAGGTACTGCTCGATCTCTTGCCGCTCCCGGGTGCTTTGGTCGATCTCGGGGCTGAAGAAGCGCGCGGTGTCACGCCCCGAAGACTTGGCCTCGTACATGGCCGCATCGGCCTGTCGCATCAACTCGTCCAGATCGGTGCTGTCATCGGGGTAGATGGCCATGCCCACGCTGCAGGACACCTGCAGGCTGTGCCCCTCCACCGGGTGCGCCTGGCGGATCAGCGGGATCAGGCGGCGCTCGACCACCGAACGCACCTCGTCGCCGTCGGCCACGCCTTGCATGATGACCACAAACTCGTCCCCCCCTAGACGGCTCACGGTGTCGCCACCGCGCACAGCCTGGGTCAGGCGATGGGCCACGGAACGCAACAAACCATCTCCGATGTGATGCCCCAGCGAATCGTTGATGTTTTTGAACCGGTCCAGGTCGATGAACAGCACCGCCACTCGCCCACCCGACTGTTGGGCAGCGCTCAGGGCCTCACCCAGCCGGGTGATGCACAGAGAACGGTTGGGCAGTTCGGTGAGCACATCGTGCTCGGCCAGGAACTGCACACGCGCCTCGGTGCGCTTGCGGTCGGTGATGTCGACCGAGATCCCGATGTAGTGCGACACCTCGCCCTGGCGCGAGGCGTCGCGCACCGCCGAAATCATCAGCCAGGCCGGATAGCTTTCGCCCGAGCGCCGACGAAAATGCACCTCGCCCTGCCAGGCATCGCGGTCACCCAGCAAGGCGGGCAGGCTGGCGGGCCAGTGCTCCACCTCGCCGGGCAGGATCAACTGACTGAGCTGTTCCCCGATCACCTCGTAGTAGTCGTAATAGGTGCTGCGGCAGAAAGCCTTGTTGACGCTCAGGATGCGCTGGCGCTCGTCCATGATGATGATGCTTTCGGACGAGGCCTCGAACACCTTGGCCCACAGCTCCAGGCGCTGCTCCATGAGCTTGAGCATGTTGATCGGCGTGAAGGCCGTCAGCACCGCATCCTGCCCCTGAAACTGCAGGCGCCGCGCCGACAGCACGGCCCAGGACGGCGTCTCGCCGCCCAGCCAACGCACCTCGAACTCGTCCACCGCCCCCTGATCAGCGAGGCGCTGGAAGAAGCGGGCCCGCACACCTGGTTCGAGCCCGGTGGCCCAGGGGTCTTCGCTGCGCCCGGCCAACCAGGGCTGCGCAGGTGCGTTGGCATGCAACACCTGATGCCGAGGCACGGATGTCACCACCATGGCGATGGGAATCGCCTCCACCATGTCGTGCTGGGTCTGGGCCGCGCGAGCACTGGCCGCCAGTTCCTGCTGCGTCAGGCGCTCGCGATCCAACTGCGCCAGCATGTCATTGAAGGCCGTCACCAATTGCCCGATCTCGTCGCGGCTGTGCCAGAGCGCTCGCCGGCTGTGATCGCCAGTGCGACTCACCTCGTCAGCCACCTCGGCCAGGTGACGCAGCGGGTGAGAGATCAGACGCGCCACGGTATAGACCAGGCTCAGGATGCAGCCCAGCAGCAACAAGGCCGTGCCCAGGTGCAGCCACATGCGCAGGAACAAGGCCTCGACGCGCTTGTGAAGCATGGCGTCCAGCGCGCCCAGCACCTGGGCCCAGGCCTGATCCAGCCGCAGCAGGGTCTGACCATAGCCGTCGCGGAATGCCGCCAGATCAGGAGGCGGCGGGCCGCTGTCGTCAGACAGCGCTCGCACCACCGCCAACAGGGCCTGCAATTGCTGCTGAAGCTGCGCGGGCGAATCGCCCAAGGCCTGCCGCAAGGGCAACTGGCCGGCCGCCAGCGCCTGTTGGTAGTCTGCGGCGATCCCCAGCGAGACCGCATCAAGTCGCCCGGCCAGGATCAACAACTCGGTGCGCCGTCGGCCCGAGCGAAGTGCCTGCTCAGAGACGCCATCAAGGGCTTGCGCCGTGTCGTACAGCACCTCCAGCAATTCGGGAAATCTCAAAACCCCGAGCGACATGGCGTAATAGCTGTCCAGATCGGGGTCGAGGATGAGGTTGGACTGGTTGCCTACCATGGTCAGCAGCTCACGCCCCTGCCGGGCCACGGCCCCCAGCAGCTGGCGCGACTCAGGTTGGGCCTGGGCCGCTGCGAGGGCCTTCAGCCAGGCTGCGCTGAGTTCAGCGGCCCCCAGCGACTCATCGTGCTGCTGGCGCAACTCGTCCAGCAGCCCTTGCCGGGCCTGGCGAGTGTTGGCGGGCTCAACAGCGGCGGCCTGATTCCCGGGCGCCGCATCACGGAAAGGCGGCAGCAACAGGTCACGCACCGCAACGCTGTAGCGGGTGCCCACGATCTCTTTGCGGGCGAAGTCAATCGCGAGGTACTTCTCGTGGATCAGGATGCCCGACACATAGATCACCGCGGTCAGATCCAGCAGGTAAATCAGGGTGAGCTTGCGCCCGACGCTCAAACGCCCCAGCCAGCCAATCAAGGGCTTCAACAGTCTCACCCACGAACCTCCTGTGCCAAGAACGGCGCCATGACCTCAGATACCTTCCTGCGATGCACTTCGGCCATTGGGGCCACGGGCCTGCTCAAGGGCCCAGGGCCTGACGGCGAAGCCCCTCAGGCCGCTGCCGGGATCAGGAAGTCTCGGCTGATGCGCCCACCCAGCTCATTGACCCGGTCCAGGAACTGGGTCAGGAAGGCGTGCAGACCGGTGGCCAGGATCTCGTCGATGCGGGCATATTGCAGATCGGCCCGCAGCTTGCCCGCACGGCGCAGCGTCTCGTCCGACTGGTCGTTGGACACCATCTCCAGATTGTGCACCACCTCATTGAGGCTGGCATGCAGGGAGCGTGGCATGTCGGCACGCAGAATCAGCAGTTCGGCCACCCGCTCGGGCTTGATCACGTCGCGGTACACCTTGCGGTAGATCTCGAAGGCCGACACGCTGCGCAGGATCGCGCTCCAGTGGTAGAAATCGTACTCCTGATCCTTCTCGCTGGCCGCGCCGAAAAAATCGCTCTGCACGGCATGGAACTTCACATCGACCAGACGCGCCGTGTTGTCGGCTCGCTCCAGGAAGGTGCCCAGGCGCATGAAATGCAGCGCCTCGTCCATCAACATGGTGCCCACGGTCACACCGCGAGACAGGTGGGATCGAAACTTCACCCACTCGAAGAACTGACCCGGATCGCGCTCGAAATCGCCCTGGCGCAACATGCGGTTGACCTCCAGCCAAGTCTGGTTCTGGATCTCCCAGGCCTCGGTGGTGAGCGAACCGCGCACCGCACGGGCGTTCTCGCGCGCCGCACGCAGACAGGACATGATCGACGAGGGGTTGTCCTCATCCTTCACCATGAACTCCAGCACGCGAGCAGGCGTCACCTCGCCATACAAAGCCTGGTAGGACGGCAACAACTCGCTGATGGACAGCAGGCCCTGCCAACCCACCTGGGCCACGGCGGCCGACTGGGGCAACAGAGAGGTCTGGTAGTTCACGTCCAGCATCCGGGCGGTGTTCTCAGCTCTTTCGGTGTACCTGGACATCCAGAACAAATGATCAGCGGTTCTCGACAGCATTCAATATCCCCTCTCAAACTTCCAGAATCCAGGTGTCCTTGGTGCCCCCGCCTTGCGACGAGTTGACCACCAGAGAGCCTTCTTTCAGGGCCACGCGGGTCAGGCCACCGGGCACCATCTGCACCGTCTTGCCCGACAGCACAAAGGGCCGCAGATCGATGTGGCGCGGCGCGATGCCGGACTCGACGAAGGTCGGGCAGCTCGACAGGCTGAGCGTGGGCTGGGCGATGTAACCACTGGGGTTGGCCAGCACCGCGGCGCGGAACTCTTCGATCTCGGCCTTGGTCGAGGCAGGGCCGACCAGCATGCCGTAGCCGCCGGCACCGTGCACTTCCTTGACCACCAGGTCCTTGAGGTTGTCCAGGGTGTACTGCAGCTCGTCCTTGTTGCGGCACATGTAAGTGGGCACGTTGTTCAGGATCGGCTTTTCGCCCAGGTAGAACTCGATCATCTTGGGCACGTAGGGGTAGATCGACTTGTCGTCGGCCACGCCCGTGCCCACGGCATTGCAGATCGCCACGTTGCCGGCACGGTAGGCGTTCATGAGCCCGGCACAGCCCAGCGTGGACGTGGGGCGGAACACCTGTGGGTCGAGGAAATCGTCGTCCACCCGGCGGTAGATCACATCCACCCGCTTGAGGCCACGCGTGGTGCGCATCCACACGAAGTCGTCCTTCACCAGCAGGTCCTGCCCCTCGACCAGCTCAACGCCCATCTGCTGGGCCAGGAAGGCATGCTCGAAATAGGCACTGTTGTACATGCCAGGGGTCAGCACCACCACGGTCGGCTCAGCCGTGGCCGGAGGTGCCGAGGCGCGCAAGGTTTCCAGCAGCAGGTCGGGGTAATGCGCCACCGGGGCCACCCGGTGCTGGCTGAACAGGTCGGGGAACAGCCGCATCATCATCTTGCGGTCTTCGAGCATGTAGCTCACGCCGCTGGGCACGCGCAGGTTGTCTTCGAGCACGTAGTACTCGCCGTCGCCATTGGCATTGGGGGCCCGCACGATGTCGATGCCCGAGATCTGCGAGTAGATGTTGTTGGGCACATCGACGCCCATCATCACGCTGCGGAACTGCGCGTTGTTGAGAATCTGATCGGCCGGGATGACACCGGCACGGATGATGTCCTGATCATGGTAGACATCGTGGATGAAGCGGTTCAGCGCGGTGACCCGCTGGACCAGCCCTTTTTCCATCGACTGCCATTCGTGCGCCGGGATGATGCGCGGAATCAAGTCGAAGGGGATCAGGCGCTCGGTGCCTGCACCGTCCTCATCCTTGGCGCCATAGACCGCGAAGGTGATGCCCACACGGCGGAAGATCATCTCTGCTTCTTCGCGGCGGGCCTTCATCATCTCGGCCGGCTGTCGGGCCAGCCAACGCTCATACGCCTCGTAGTGGGTTCGCACGGGGCTGCCCGCGATGGGCAAACGGGTGTACATCTCGTCAAATTTCAGCATGGACCATCTCCTGCTTTCAGCATAGCAATTTCCGGGCCCAATCTGCACTTGTTTTGTGCACAGCGCTGATCCAAAACGAAAATTTTCCACATCAAGGTAACTGCGGCCACTGCCAGTAGCGGCGATCCAGCACCCGCTGGCAGGTCCAGCGATCCGGATGGCTGCTGGACCAATGCACGGCCCCACATTCAGGGGTGGCTGCCCAGGCGATGTTCAGCCCGGCATATCGGTCCACCACCCGCGTGGCCGGGTGACCGAAGCGATTGCGGTAACCGGCCTGGGCCACCGCCACCGAGGGCTGCACAGCCCGCAGGAACTCTTCACTGGAGGACGTGGTGCTGCCGTGGTGCGGTACCAACAGGAAATCGGCCTTCAAGGGTGCCCCGCGCGCCAGCAGGGCGCGCTCCTGATCCCGCTCGATGTCGCCGGTCAGCAAGGCGGTCTGGCCCTGCGCGTCCTGCACGCGCAGCACGCAACTCAGGGCATTGCTGCGCGCCCCCGGCACCACGTCTGCTGCAGCAGGGTGCAGCACTTCAAAGCCCACGCCATCCCATTGCCAGCGCTCACCGGCGACACAGGCTTGTGCCGGGCGCCCTGCCCAGGCGGCCAACCCGCTCCAGGTGGCCCGCAAGCGGGCTTCTGGGTAGGCCTGCAGCACCGCCGAAGCCCCACCGGTGTGATCGGTGTCGCGGTGGCTGAGCACCAAAGTGCTCAGGTCAGCGCCCTGCGCCCGCAACAGCGGCACCAGGACCCGCTCGCCCGCATCACTGTCGGGGGAGTACCGGGGCCCCGCGTCATACAGAAGGCTCCGAGTGGCCGTGCGCAACCACACGGCGGTGCCCTGCCCCACGTCAACGGCCAGCAGGTCAAAACGCCCCGGTGCTGGGACGCCCGGCTGCCACAGCAACACCGGCACCAGCAAGGGCAGCCCCAGACAGCGCCAGGCCGGAGGCCAGGGGCCGACACACAGGAGGCCACCCAACCCGCCCGCCAAGACCGCCCAAACCGGTGCCACAGCCGTCGACCAAGTGGCGCCCGGCCATTGCGCCATCCACTGCAAGGCCCACAGCAACAGTTGCAGCGCCTGCTGCGCCAGCCACCACAGGGGCGGCAGCAGGCAGCCCAGCAGGGCCAGCGGCGTGACCACCGCCGTCACCCACGGCACCGCCACCAGATTGGCCACCAAGCCGACCACCGACACCTGGCCAAACAGCAGGAGACTCAGCGGCGCCAGGGCCAGGCCCAGTACGCCCTGCTCGCGCAGCAGACCCAACAGGGGCCTCAGCGCCCTGAGAGACAGCGCCGTGGCCGCCACCTTCGACGAGGTGGGGCGCCCGACATCCGTGGCAAACAGGACACCTACTGCCACAAAGCTGAGCCAGAAGCCCGGCTGCAGGCAGGCCCACGGGTCCCACAGCAAGACACCCGCCACCATCACCGACCAAAGCGCGGGCCAGGGCCAGCGGCGCCCCCCCGACTGCAACGCACAGACCAGCGCCAGCATGCCCACGGTGCGCTGGGCCGGAATCCCCCACCCACAGAAGACCGAATAACACAGCGCCACCAGCAGGCCAGCCCAGCGCCCCAGCACCGGCGCCGGACACCACAGGCAGCCCCGCCCCCAGGCGCCAGGCCAACGCGCAGTCTGGCGCCAGAGCCAGGCCAGAACCCGCGCCGACAGCCAGGCCAGCAGGGTGATGTGCAAGCCCGAAATGCTCATCAAATGCGCCACGCCGGTCTGCCGGAACAGCAACCAATCCTCGCGGCGGATGGATCGCTGGTCCCCGGTGACCAGCGCCACCACCACCCCGGCGCCGGTTCCGGGGTCGGCCGCAGCGCCCAAGGTGCTCACGATGGCCTCACGCACTCGCAGCCGCAACCGTTCGACCGGGTAGGCCGCGGTCACGGCCAGCAGACGTGGCGCCTGCGCAGCCGTGCGGGCGCGCACCCAGCCCGAGGCCAGGATGCCTTGCTCCCACAGCCAGAGTTCATGATCAAAGCCCCCCGGGTTTCGCGCACCATGCACGCGCTTGAGCCGCACCGTGAAACGCCAGCGCTGGCCCGGCACCGGGGCCTCGGGCGCGGCGACGGCCAGGCCTGAGGCCGCATCGACACCGCCCATCAGCCCCTCGACCAGATCTTGCTCACCCTCCTCGTCCGCCCCCGGGGGACTGGCGGGGTGTTGCAGCGGGTTCCAACCCAACAACAGGTCGGGCGGCAACGCCACCGGTTGCCCCTGCAGTGCAGCGGATTCAACCCGCAGGACAAAGCGCCAACCCCAGGGCCCCGCCTGCGGCAGGCTGGCCACCTGTCCCACCAGCACCAGATCCCGCCCCTCCAGCTCAGGCGCCAGCGCCTGCTGCAGCAACTGAGCCGCCCGCAAGCCCGCGCCGCCCCAGGCCACGGCCCCCGCCAGGGCCGCCACCAGCGCCAGCCGGGCCGGGGACGCCACGGCGGCACGGCGTCGGCCCCAGGCCACGCCAAGCAAGCCGAGCAGCCCGAAGAACAGCACTGCAACATACACGCCAGAGGCTGACAGCCGGCCTTGCTGCACCTGCAGCAGGGTTCCGGCCAGGACCCCCAGCCCCAACACCCCCCAAGCCCGCCAGGGCAGACGCCAGCGCGCGCCGGCCTCGCGGCTCAGGTGCAACGACGCTGACTCACGCCGGGAAATCCAGTTCATCAAGCATCCTAGGGACGACCACCGGCAGCCCACCGGGGTCACAGGGGGGCCCCGTGCATTTGCGGCCCCCTCGGTGCGCTCAGTCGGGCCGCCGGTCCTGCCCTCACGGGAAACTGTGGTGACCGGAGTGCATCAAACTCAAAGAAGTGACCCGACACCGTCGAATTGACACACACAGTGGCGCGGCTCTTGCTAGGATGAGCTTGGAGCCTGTTCAATGTCTCCCTCGGTCCGTGCGAGACATTGAACAGGCTCTTAGAGGCTGCCAACCCGAGGCGGCCGTTTCCCGGCACTTTTGCCAGAGAGACAAGACGAATGTCGATCCACGCTGCACTGAACCACGTCACCCACTACCGCTATGACCGGCCCGTCAACCTGGGCCCCCAGGTGGTCCGCCTGCGCCCGGCACCGCACTGCCGCAGCAAGGTCATTTCCTACTCGCTGCGCATCGAACCCGAAAACCATTTCATCAACTGGCAGCAAGACCCGTTTGCCAATTACCAGGCCCGCCTGGTCTTTCCCAACCCCACCACCGAATTCAAGGTCACGGTCGATCTGGTGGTCGAGATGGCGGTGTACAACCCCTTCGACTTTTTTCTGGAGCCTGCGGCCGAGAACTTCCCGTTCCAGTATGAGGAGCTGGTCAAGCAGGAACTGGCGCCCTACCTCGCCACCGAGCCCCCGACACCGCTGCTGAAGAAATACCTGGCCGAAATCGACCGCAGCGAATGCCGGACCATCGACTTTCTGGTGCGCCTGAACCAGAAGCTGCAAAACGACATCCGCTACCTGATCCGCATGGAACCCGGTGTGCAAACGCCTGAGGAAACCCTCGGCAATGCCTCGGGCTCCTGCCGTGATTCAGGCTGGCTGCTGGTGCAATTGATGCGCCACTGCGGCCTGGCGGCCCGTTTTGTGTCGGGCTACCTGATCCAGCTCAAGCCTGACGTGAAGGCGCTCGACGGCCCCAGCGGCACCGAAGTCGACTTCACCGACCTGCACGCCTGGTGCGAGGTCTACCTGCCCGGCGCCGGCTGGATCGGCCTGGACCCCACCTCCGGTCTGCTGGCCGGCGAGGGCCACATTCCGCTGGCCTGCACGCCGCAGCCCTCGGGGGCCGCCCCCGTTGAAGGGGCGGTCGACAAGTGTGAAGTCGAGTTCAGCCACCACATGGAAGTCACGCGCATCTACGAATCGCCGCGTGTCACCATGCCCTACACCGACGAACAATGGGCCCGCGTGCTGGCCCTGGGCGAAGCGGTGGATGCCGAACTGGTGGCGGGCGATGTGCGCCTGACCCAGGGCGGCGAGCCCACCTATGTGGCCACCGACGACCGCGAAGGCGCCGAATGGAACACCGACGCCTTGGGCCCCACCAAGCGCGCCTACGCCACCGAGCTGGTGCACAGGCTGCGTGACGAATATGGCCAGGGCGGCTTCCTGCACTTTGGCCAGGGCAAGTGGTACCCGGGTGAGCAGTTGCCGCGCTGGGCCCTGTCGATCTGCTGGCGGGCAGATGGCCAGCCGGTCTGGAACAACCCGGCCCTGTTCGCCGACGAACGTGTCACGGCCCACTACACCGCCGCCGACGCCCAGCGCTTCACCAGCACCCTGGCCGGCAAGTTGGGCATGACCGACCAGTACATCGAAGCGGGCTACGAAGACACCTGGTACTACCTGTGGCGCGAGCGCCGCCTGCCCGTCAACGTCGACCCCTTCAACTCCAAGCTCGACGACGAGATGGAGCGCGTGCGCCTGCGCCGCGTGTTCGATCAGAAGCTTGACTCGGTGGTGGGCTATGTGCTGCCACTGGATGTGAACCCCGACGCCGACAACCCGGCCATGGTCGGCCCGCGCTGGCAGACCGGCCCGTGGTTCTTCCGCGACGAGCGCATGTACCTGATCCCGGGCGATTCGCCCATGGGCTACCGCCTGCCCCTGGACTCCCTGCCCTGGGTCAGCAGCGCCGAGTACCCCTACATGGTCGAGACCGACCCGATGGCCCCGCGCTCCACCCTGCCGGCGGCCCAGGCCCTGCACAGCCGCTACGCCAGCGGCAGCACCGACCTGCGCGGCGTGCCCTACATCGCGGGCACGGCCAGCCCGGGCGAAGCCCAGCGCCGCGTCCAGGGCCTCGGCACCGGCCCAGGGGGCCAGAACGGCCAGGGCGATGGCGACGCCGCCACCCAGCCCGGCCAACCCCAACCCGGCCGATGGGACTTGGCGCCCGCCCGTGGTACCTCGGCCCACTGGATCACCCGCACTGCCCTGTGTGTCGAGGCGCGCAACCCGGCGCGCGCCAACGGCCCCAAGGTCGAGGCGGCCAGCGTCAAATCGAGCCTTCTGTACATCTTCATGCCCCCGCTTTCGCGGCTGGAAGACTACCTGGACCTGCTGGCCGCCATCGAGGCCACAGCCGAAGAACTGGGCGTTCAGATCGTGCTGGAGGGCTACCCGCCACCACGCGACCCGCGCCTGAAGCTGCTGCAGGTCACCCCGGACCCGGGGGTCATCGAGGTGAACATCCACCCGGCGCACAACTGGAAACAATTGGTGCAGCACACCGAGTTCCTGTACCAGGCGGCCTTCGAGTCGCGCCTGACGGCCGAGAAGTTCATGACCGACGGTCGGCACACGGGCACCGGGGGCGGCAACCACTTTGTACTGGGCGGCGCCACGCCGGCCGACAGCCCCTTCCTGCGCAAGCCCGAGCTGCTGGCCAGCCTGATCCTTTACTGGCACAACCACCCCTCGCTGAGCTACCTGTTCTCGGGCATGTTCATCGGCCCGACCAGCCAGGCCCCGCGCGTGGACGAAGCCCGCAATGACCAGCTCTACGAACTCGAGATCGCGCTGCGCGAGATCGAGCGCAACCGCGAGCTGTACGGCCAGGACATGCCGCCCTGGCTGGTGGACCGCACCCTGCGCAACATCCTGGTCGACGTCACCGGCAACACCCACCGCAGCGAGTTCTGCATCGACAAGATGTACTCGCCCGACAGCAGCACCGGCCGGCTCGGCCTGCTGGAACTGCGGGCCTTCGAGATGCCGCCGCACGCCCGCATGAGCATTGCCCAGCAACTGCTGCTGCGCGCCCTGATCGCCCGCTTCTGGAAGCAGCCCTACAAGGCGCCCGTCACCCGCTGGGGCACCCAGTTGCACGACCGCTGGCTGCTGCCCACCTTCGTGCGGCAGGACTTCAACGACGTGATGGCCGAGATGCGCCAGGCGGGCTACGCCTTCGACGACGCCTGGTTTGCCCCGCATTTCGAGTTCCGCTTCCCGCTGGTCGGCAACGTGCAGTCCATGGGCATCGAGCTGACCCTGCGCAACGCGCTGGAACCCTGGCACGTGATGGGCGAGGAAGGCTCGGCCGGCGGCACGGTGCGCTACGTCGACTCGTCACTGGAACGCATCGAGGTGCATGTGAGCGGCTTCAACGATGCGCGGCACGTGATCACCGTCAATGGCCGACCGCTGCCGCTGCAGCCCACCGGCATCGAGGGCGAATTTGTCGCCAGCGTGCGTTACAAGGCCTGGAACCCACCTTCGGCCCTGCACCCCAGCATCGGCGTGCATGCGCCCCTGGTGTTCGACATTGTCGACAGCTGGATGAAACGCTCGGTTGGGGGCTGCCAGTACCACGTGGCCCACCCGGGCGGGCGCAATTACGTGACCTTCCCGGTCAACGCCTACGAGGCCGAAAGCCGCCGCCTGTCGCGCTTCTTCCGCATGGGCCACACCCCGGGCACCCTGCAGGTGCCCGAAGCCACCGTGGGCGTGCCGGGCAGCCGTGAGTTCCCCTTCACGCTCGACCTGCGGCGCTGAGCTGGCCTGGTGTTTCGTGAAATCGTCCTGCCTCAACAGCATGACGGTTTCATGACTTGCATCAGGTCAACAAGCCGCTCATGGGACAATGACGCCCGTGGAACCGACCTCCCCCCTCTCGTCCGAGCCCTCTGACACGCGCCCGCCCCAGCAGGCGCGTGATCTGGTGCTACCCGCCACCCAAGGGCATTACGACGAATTGCGCGGCGAAGAAGCCACGGCAGCCGAAACGGCCGACGGCGGCGCAGCCCCCGGCTTCACCGGCCCCTGGAGCGACTTCTTCAAGCACCTGGGCGGTGAAGGCCTGGCCGACCTGGACCACCGCGAGGCCAGCCTCAAGCGACAGATCCGGGACAACGGGGTCACCTACAACGTTTATGCCGACGCCTCGGGCCCCCAACGGCCCTGGTCACTGGACCTGTTTCCGCTGATCATCAGCCCCGAAAGCTGGCAACAGATCGAAGCCGGCGTGTTGCAACGCGTGCGCGTGCTTGATCGCGTGATGGCTGACGTCTACGGCCCGCAGCACCTGCTGTCCAGCGGCCTGCTGCCCGCCGCGCTGGTGCAAGGGCATCCGGGCTATCTGCGCGCCATGAAAGGCGTCAAACCCGTGGGGGGCAGCCACCTGCACATCGCCGCTTTTGACCTGGCCCGTGGCCCCGACGGCAACTGGTGGGTGGTGTCTCAGCGCACCCAGGCGCCTTCAGGTCTGGGCTACCTCCTGGAAAACCGGCTGGCCGTGTCGCGCCAGTTCCCCCAGGCCTTCGAGGCCATGCACGTGCAGCGCCTGGCGGCCACCTACCGCGCGCTGATCGAAGGCCTGAAGGCCATGAGCCCGGCCGGTGCCGACTCGCACATCGCCCTGCTGACCCCGGGCCCGTACAACGAAACCTATTTCGAGCACGCCTACCTGGCGCGCTACCTGGGCCTGACCCTGGTCGAAGGCAGCGACCTGACGGTGCGCGATCAGCGCCTTTACCTCAAGACCCTGCAGGGCCTCAAGCCCGTGCATGGCCTGCTCAAACGGCTGGACGACGAGTTCCTCGACCCGCTGGAACTGCGTCCCGACTCCACCCTGGGCGTTCCTGGCCTGTTGCAGGCGATCCGCGCCGGCCACGTGCTGGTGGCCAACACCCCGGGCTCGGCCTTCCTTGAATCCCCCGCCTTGCTGGGCTTTCTGCCCGCCCTGGCGCGGCATCTCCTCAACGAAGAACTGCAACTGCCCGCCCTGCCCACCTGGTGGTGCGGCGAGCGCGCAGCCCTCGAAGAGGTGCTGCCCCTGCTGAGTGAGTCGGTGATCAAGCCCACCTACCCGGCCAGCGCCGGCCGGCACTGGTTCGAATCGGTGTCGGGTCCCACACTGTCGCAGCGCCAGCTTGATGAATGGGCAGGCCGCATCCTGCGCCAGAGCGACGAGCACACGGTACAGCAGCGGCTGCCGCTGTCGCAGATGCCGGTGTGGCGCCAGGTCAAGGGCCAGGGCCGGCTGGCCCGCCGCTCGGTGATGCTGCGCGTCTTTGCGGTCGCCGATGGGCCGGGCTCCTGGCAGGTGTTGCCAGGCGGCATGGCCCGCATTGCCAGTGCCAATGCCGAGATTGCCTCGATGCAACGCGGCGGCAGCAGTGCCGACGTGTGGGTGCAGACCGAGGGGCGCGTGGACAGCACCAGCCTGCTCAACCCCCACCCTGGCGTGGCCGCCGTGGTGCAACGCAAGCGCCTGGTCACCAGCCGGGCGGCCGAGAACCTGTTCTGGCTGGGCCGTTACACCGAACGAACCGAGAACACCTTGCGCCTGGCCCGCCTCACGCTGGCCTGTCTGAACGGCGACGACCAATCCGCCCAACCCTTGCTGGCCTGGCTCAGCGACATGGCCGTGTTCGGTGGCCTGGTGCTGCCCAGTGTGCCGCCCGCCACCCAGGCCCGCCGCGTGTTCGAGCGCTCGCTGATCGATGGCCTGGACAAGACCAGCCATGCCAGCAGCGTGGGCTTCAACCTGCGCGCCTTGCGCCAGTCGGCCTCGGCCGTGCGCGAGCGGCTGTCGCAAGAACACTGGAACGTGATCATGCAGGCCGAAGACGAATTCTTCAGCCGATGCAAGGCGGCGGCATCCGCAGGCGCCATGGGATCGACGGATGCGCTTCAGACCCTGGAGATCACCAGCGGACACTTGGCGGCCATCACCGGGGGCCAGACCGACCGGATGACCCGCGATGACGGCTGGCGCCTGCTGTCCATCGGGCGCCACATCGAACGCCTGGCCTTCCTGGCGTCGGCGCTGTCGCTGGGCCTCAAGGCCGGCGCCCTGCACGACGATGCCGGCTTTGAGGCCACGCTGGCCCTGTTCGACAGCACCATCACCTTCCACGCCCAGTTCCAGCAAAGCCGCGAGTTGCCTGCCCTGCTCGACCTGCTGGTGATGGACCGCGACAACCCCCGCTCGCTGGCCTGGGTGGCCCAGACCCTGCGCGGACGTCTGGCCCGCCTGGCCGGCAGTGCGCCGGGCCAGTTGAGCACGCTGTCACTGCTGATCCCCAACCCCGACATCTGGAGCCTGGAACAGCTGTGCAGCGAAGAGCCTCACCCTGCGCCCAGTGAGACCCAGCCACCGCTGGCCGAGCTGCTGGCCCTGTGCACCAGTTCGGCCTACAACATCTCCGACGAGATCAGCGCCCAGTACTTCACCCACTCGGGCGAAGCACGGCAAAGCCTGGGAGCCTGAAGCCATGCGACTCGGCATCACCCACGAGACCCGCTACGACTACAGCCCCCAAGTGGAAACCGCTCAGCACATGGCGCATCTGAAGCCGCTGCAGACGGCCACCCAGACCCTGGTCAGCCATCGGCTGGCCATTGAGCCTGAAGCCGCGCAAACCAGCGAGACCCGTGATGTGTTCGGCAATGCGCGTGCCTTTTTCTCGTTGCAGACGGCCCATGCCGAACTGTGCGTGCTCGCCCACAGCGTGGTCGAGACCCGCGAGCCGCCACAGCCGCCCCTGGGGCCGGACGGCAGCCTGCCCTGGGAACAGGTGCGCGAACGCTTCCGCTACCGTGCCGGTGGCCGCTACGACCCAGCCGCCGAATTCGTGTTTCCATCGGTCTATGTGCCGCGGCACGACGATTTTCTGACCTACGCCCGCCCCAGCTTCGGAGCCGGCGTCAGTGTGCTCGATGGGGCTCAATCGCTGATGCAGCGCATCTTTGAAGACTTCACCTACGCCTCCAACAGCACCGAGATCAACACGCCGGCCGTCGAGGCCCTGGCCCAGCGCAAGGGCGTGTGCCAGGATTTCGCGCACATCATGATCGCCTGCCTGCGCGGCCTGGGCCTGCCGGCCCGCTATGTGAGCGGCTATCTGCTGACCACCCCGCCGCCGGGCCAGCCGCGCCTGGTGGGCAGCGACGCCTCCCATGCCTGGGTGGCGGTGTACTCACCCGGCGAGGATGGTGGGCTCGGCCAATGGTTCGATTTCGACCCCACCAACAACCGTTCTCCGGGCGAAGACTACGTGACCCTGGCCATCGGCCGCGACTACGCCGACGTGTCGCCCATGCGCGGGGTGATCCATGGCGGGGCCAACCACCGTTTGAACGTGGCCGTGACCGTGGAGCCCTTGGAGGGTGCTTTCGATCTCGCATGAACTCGCGACAAATCGTCTGCACGTTCTTAGAAATTCAATCACTTCTTTTCAAGCCCCAGAAGGCCGGCTCACGGCACGGCTGCGGCGGCAAGGCGGCACAATGCGTCTTTCGGCTTCGGCCGGCCCGCCCAACCCTTTTCAGGACGCCTTTCCATGAGCATTTACGACAAGCTGCAAGCGCTGAACATCCAACTGCCGCCCGTGGCCGCCCCGGCTGCGGCCTATGTGCCCTTTGCCCAGACCGGCAATCTGGTCTTCCTCTCGGGCCACATCGCCAAGAAGGACGGCAAGCCCTGGGTCGGACAGTTCGGCCGCAACATGGCCACCGAAGAAGGCAAGGCCGCCGCCCGTGCCGTGGCCATCGACCTGATGGGCACCCTGCACGCCGCCGTGGGTGACCTGAACAAGGTCAAGCGCATCGTCAAGGTGATGAGCCTGGTCAACTCCAGCCCCGATTTCACCGAGCAGCACCTGGTCACCAATGGCGCCAGCGAGCTGCTGGGTGAAGTGTTCGGCAGCGAGCGCGGCGCCCACGCCCGCAGCGCCTTTGGCGTGGCCCAGATCCCGATGGGTGCCTGCGTCGAGATCGAACTGATTGCCGAGATCGAGTAAGCGCAAACTCTGGTGCCCCATACAAAAAGCCCGGCATCGCCGGGCTTTTTGTCTTGCACTTTCAAGCAGGGAGCCGGTGACCGCGACAGTCGCTCAAAAGCTTTCCCAATCATCCTGAGCACCGGCGGCCGGAGCCGAGGCAATGCGGGGCGCCGCGGGCGCCGGGGCCTTTGCGGTCTTGACCGCCGACAAGACCGGCGCCGGGGTCGATCGGGCCACGGGCTTGGCGGGCTGAGGCAGGGGCGCCCTGGCTGGCGCGCTTCGCATCGGCGCCAGGCTGGCACCACCGTGTCCAGCCATCTTGAAGGTGCCCACCACCTGGGCCAGTTGCTCGGCCTGCTCACGCAGGCTTTGCGCGGCGGCCGCACTTTGCTCCACCAGGGCGGCATTCTGCTGGGTCATCTGGTCCAGGCTGGCCACCGCCTGGTTCACATGGGCGATGCCGCCGCTTTGCTCGTTGGCCGCGGCCGTGATCTCACCGATCATGTCGGTGACGCGTCGCACCGAGCTCACGATGTCGCCCATGGTCTGCCCCGCATCGGTGACCAGCCGGGTACCGTTTTCGACCCGTTCGACCGAGGCACTGATCAGGGTTTTGATCTCACGCGCGGCTTCGGCACTGCGCTGGGCCAGGCTGCGCACCTCGCCAGCCACCACGGCAAAGCCACGACCCTGCTCCCCGGCACGGGCCGCCTCAACAGCCGCGTTGAGGGCCAGGATATTGGTCTGGAAGGCAATCCCGTCAATCACACCGATGATGTCGGCGATGCGTTTGCTGCTGGTCTGGATCTCATCCATGGTGGAGACCACCTGCTGCACCACGGCACCGCCTTTTTCGGCCACCAGCGAAGCGCTGGCCGCCAGGCTGCTGGCCTGCTGTGCGGATTGGGCGCTGTGCTGCACGGTGTTGGTCAGGTTGTCGAGTGCCGACGCACTTTGCTGCAGATTGCTCGAGGTCTGTTCGGTGCGCACCGACAGATCGTTGTTGCCGGCGGCAATCTCGCTGCTGGCCAGGGCAATGCTGTCGGTGCTCTGGCGCACCCGTGCCACGGTCTGGGCCAGCGATTGGCTCATGGCCACCAGCGAACGCAACAGTTCGCCAAACTCGTCCTGCCGATCGGACTCCAGCGTGGTGCTCAAGTCGCCTTCGGCAATGCGTGCAGCGAGGCGGTTGGCCTGGCTCAAGGGCTTCACGATGCTTCGGATCAAGCCGTAGGCGCCCCACAGAATGGAGATCACGATGAGGGCAATGCACACCGCAGCCACCTTCACGGTCAGCAGGCGGGACTCGGCGATCTTCTGCTGGCTTTCCTGGGCGTGCTGGTGCTGTAGCGTGACAAAACCGTTGAGGTCTTCGAGGTAGGTGGCCAGGGCCGCCTTGAAGCGTCCGTTGGCCAGCTCCGCCACCTCATTGGCCTGCCCTGCAGCCCGCAACTGCCGCCCCTGCTCACGCAAGCCGAGCATCACCTTGCGACTGGCCGCGATCTTGGCCAGTTGCGCCTTGTCCGAGGACTCGTCGGCCACGGCTTCAATGGCCTTTTGCAACTCGCCGATCTGGGCCGTCGTGTTGGCAATGGCCTCTTTCAAAGCCCCGGCCAGCGCCGGGTCCGAACTCAACAGCACCGAATAGGTGCGCGCCGAATTGGCCTGGGTCAGGCCGGCCCAGCGCGTGGCCTTGTCGATGCGCGCCGCATAGGCGGCTGACTGGCGATCGCTTTCAGCCTGGACTGCCGCTGAGCGGTACGCCGCAAAGCCGATCACGCCCAGCAAGGCACCAATGATCAAGGCCACCGCAAGCCACAACTTGGTGGCCATCTTCAAATTGGCAATTTTCATGTTCTGCTCCTCAGAGTCCGACGCGCCGACCTTCTGGTGAGCATAGACCCAAGCAACAGACGGATGGCCATGCCAAGGTGAAGATCGGGGTTTACACCTTGTTAACAGCAGTCATTGTAATCATATTTATCGAAATTTATTGATAAATAACAATTTCATTCGATTCTGGTGATCACTTCAGGCTTGAAACCCAGGTCGGCCGCTTTGCCTTTTCGACCTCGCAAGGCCCGCGCGTTGTTGAGCGAGCGGATCTCCAGGGTTTCCTCCCGGGCCTTGCCGCCGCGGCCCGTGCCAGCGATGCGGATGCTGCGGGTGTAGGCCGCGGCACCGGCCAGGGTGTCCTTGGGTTCCAGATCGATCAGCATCAAGCCACGGCCCCCCTTTTCCATGTTCTTGAGTTCGGCCATCTCGAAGCTCAGGATGCGCCCCCCGGTCGAGGCGCACACCACATGGGTGGCGGGGGCCAGCGGCTGGGCGCCGCTGCTGTGGGCCACATGGGAGGGCTTGCACACCGTCTCACCCTCGCCCAGCGTGACAAAGGCCTTGCCACTCTTGTTGCGCGAGACCAGGTTCTCCAGCGTGGCCAGGAAGCCATAACCACCCGAGCTGCTGAGCAGCACCGTGGCCTGGGCCGGCCCGGCGAAATAATGGGCCGGCTGGGTTCCGGCTTCGAGTTCGATCAGGGTGGTGACGGGCTGGCCATCGCCCCGCGCGCCCGGCAAGGTGGACACCGGGACCGAGTACACACGCCCATTGCTGCCCAAGACCACCAGCAGATCGACCGTGCGGCACTCGAAGGTGCCGTACAAGCCGTCACCGGCCTTGAAGGCAAAGCTGCCAGGCTCATGCCCGTGGCCATTGCGGGCCCGCACCCAGCCCTTTTCAGACACCACCACGGTGACCGGCTCGTCGATCACCTTGACTTCGGCCACGGCACGCTTTTCGGCCTGGATCAGGGTGCGACGCGGGTCGGCAAACTGCTTGGCATCGGCCTCGATCTCCTTGATCATCAAGCGCTTGAGCGAGCCGGGGTTGGCCAGGATGTCTTCCAGTTTTTGCTGCTCGCCGCGCAACTCCGACAGCTCCTGCTCAATCTTGATGCCCTCCAGTCGAGCCAGTTGGCGCAAGCGGATTTCAAGAATGTCTTCGGCCTGTCGGTCGGACAGATTGAAGCGGGCGATCAACGCGGCCTTGGGCTCATCGCTGTGCCGGATGATGGCAATGACCTCATCGATGTTGAGCAGCACGATCTGCCGCCCCTCCAGGATGTGGATGCGGTCCAGCACCTTGTCGAGGCGATGCTGCGAACGACGCTTGATGGTGCCCTGGCGGAACTCGATCCACTCCTCGAACATCTGGCGCAGCGATTTCTGCACCGGACGGCCATCGAGGCCGATCATGGTCAGGTTGATCGGCGCAGTGGTCTCCAGGCTGGTGTGGGCCAGCAGGCTGGTGATCAGTTCGGGCTGGCTGATCTTGCTGGTCTTGGGCTCGAACACCAGGCGCACCGGCGCGTCCTTGCTGGATTCGTCGCGCACCGCGTCCAACACGGCCAGCACCGTGGCCTTGAGCTGGGTCTGCTCCTGGGTGAGGGCCTTCTTGCCAGCCTTGACCTTGGGGTTGGTCAGCTCTTCGATTTCTTCGAGCACGCGCTGGCTGCTGACACCGGGGGGCAGCTCGTTCACCACCAGTTGCCATTGGCCGCGCGCCAGCTCTTCGATCTTCCAGCGCGCGCGCACCTTGAGCGAACCGCGCCCGCCGCGGTAGGCGTCGGCAATGTCCGTGCTGCTGCTGATGATCTGGCCGCCGCCCGGGTAGTCGGGGCCTGGCACCAGGGTGAACAGCTCGGCTTCGCTCAGCTGGGGGTTGCGGATCAGGGCCACGCAGGCGTCGGCCACTTCGCGCAGGTTGTGGCTGGGGATCTCGGTGGCCAGGCCGACGGCAATGCCGCTGGCACCATTGAGCAGAGCAAACGGCAGACGCGCCGGCAGGTGGGTGGGCTCCTGGGTCGACCCATCGTAGTTGGGGACGAAATCCACCGTGCCTTCGTCGATCTCATCGAGCAGCAGGCTGGTGATCTTGGACAGGCGCGCCTCGGTGTAACGCATGGCGGCGGCACCATCGCCGTCGCGGCTGCCGAAGTTGCCCTGCCCGTCGATCAAGGGGTAGCGCTGGTTGAAATCCTGCGCCATGCGCACCAGGGCGTCGTAGGCGGCCTGGTCGCCGTGGGGGTGGAAGCGGCCCAGCACATCGCCGACCACGCGAGCGCACTTGACCGGCTTGGCCGCCGTGTTGCCGCTGAAGCCCAGGCCCATGCGGTCCATGGAATACAGAATGCGGCGCTGCACGGGCTTTTGCCCATCGCACACATCGGGCAGGGCGCGGCCTTTGACCACACTGAGGGCGTACTCCAGGTAGGCGCGCTGGGCGTAGTTGGCCAAGCTCAGGCCGTCATCGCTTTCGCCGGTGGATAAATCTAGGGTCGGTTGATCACTCATGGGGTCTCGATGGCAGACGGTTGCGAGGGCGCGAACGACAACTCGTTCAGGCCCGGGGAAAGGCGGGGTTCGATCATGTTGGCGCGGCCGATGGCGCCGCCGGGCACCGGCAGCCACTCCAGGCGAGGCCGGGCCTGGCTGCGGCGTTGCTCTGCCACCTGAGGCGGCGGCTTGAGCAGCGCATACAACTGGGTCACGGTGCGCACGTAGTTCTGGGTTTCACGGATGTTGGGCACCTGCTGGCCGGCGCGCTGCACCGCGCTGACGCCTGCGTTGTAGGCGGCCAGGGCCAGGTCGAGCCGGTTGTCGAACAGGTCCAGCAGATGACGCAGGTAGCGGGTGCCGGCCTGCAGGTTGATGCGTGGGTCGGTCAGTCGCTTCTCGATCGGTTGGCGAGGGTCACCCACCACACCGTATTGCTCGGCGGTCGGAGGCATCACCTGCATCAGGCCCACAGCCCCGCGCGGCGACACCACATTGGCGTCAAAGCCCGACTCGGTGGCGATCAAGGCCTGCAGCAACTCGAAATCGACCCGGTGCAACTGGGCCGCCTCGCGCATTTGCAGCTTGACGCGCTTGTAGCCGGGCGACACCTCGAAAAAAGCCAGCAGGCGGGGCTGCAGCGTGGGCACGGCCACCGCGCGCGGCGTGTCGGCCCGGGCCGGCTCGCCCTCCTGGGCGGCATTGCCGCGGTAGAACAGCGCGTAGCGATCATCCAGGCGCTCGGCCGCAAAATGGGGCGTGCCGTGGGGGTCCACATAGCCCCACACCTCGGCGCGGGCGGGCGCCAGCCAGGAGGCGGCCAGCCCCCCAACGATCAGCAGCAGCCGGGCCAGACGGCGCGGCTCAGATGTCGATCTCGACCGCATCGCCATGCAGTTCCATGAGCTCGCGACGCGCCGCGGCCTCGCCCTTGCCCATGAGCTTGGTGATCAGGCCCTCGGTGTCGGCAAAGCTCTGGTCGCCCAACTGCACCGGCAGCAGGCGGCGCGTGTCGGGGTTGAGCGTGGTGTCCCACAACTGCTCGGCGTTCATCTCGCCCAGGCCCTTGAAGCGGCTGATGGTCCAGCTGCCCTCACGCACGCCTTCCTTGCGCAGCTTGTCCAGAATCGAGGCCAGCTCGCCCTCGTCCAGCGCATACACCTTGGAGGCCGGCTTTTTGCCACGCGCCGGGGCATCGACCCGGAACAGCGGCGGGCGCGCCACATACACGTGGCCGGCGTCGATGAGCTTGGGGAAATGGCGAAAGAACAGCGTCAGCAGCAGCACCTGGATGTGCGAGCCGTCCACGTCGGCGTCCGACAGGATGCACACCTTGCCGTAGCGCAGGCCCGACAGATCGGGGCTGTCGTTGGGCCCGTGCGGGTCGACCCCGATGGCCACCGCGATGTCGTGGATTTCGGTGTTGGCAAACAGGCGATCGCGCTCGACCTCCCAGGTGTTGAGCACCTTGCCACGCAAGGGCAGGATGGCCTGGCATTCCTTGTCACGGCCCATCTTGGCGCTGCCGCCGGCCGAGTCGCCCTCGACCAGAAACACCTCGTTGTGACCAAGGTCGCGGCTCTCGCAGTCGGTCAGCTTGCCGGGCAGCACCGCCACGCCCGAGCCCTTGCGCTTTTCAACCTTCTGACCGGCACGCTGACGGGTCTGGGCCGCCTTGATGGCCAGTTCGGCCAGCTTCTTGCCGTATTCGACGTGCTGGTTCAGCCACAGCTCCAGCGCGGGGCGCACAAAGCTCGACACCAGGCGCACGGCATCGCGCGAGTTCAGGCGCTCCTTGATCTGGCCCTGGAACTGCGGGTCCAGCACCTTGGCACTGAGCACATAGCTGGCCCGCGCAAACACGTCTTCGGGCAGCAGCTTGACGCCCTTGGGCAGCAGCGAATGCAGTTCGATGAAGCTTTTGACGGCATTGAACAGGCCATCGCGCAGGCCGCTGTCGTGGGTGCCGCCGTTGCTGGTGGGGATCAGGTTGACGTAGCTCTCGCGCACCGGCTGGCCTTCTTCGGTGAAGGCCACGGCCCAGGCCGCGCCCTCGCCATCGGCAAAGCTGTCGTTGCTGCCATCGGCAAAGCCCTCGCCTTCAAACAAGGGGATCACCGGATCGGTGTTCAGCGTCTGCATCAGGTAGTCGCGCAGGCCGCCCTTGTAGAGCCAGTTCTGGCTTTCCTTGGTCTTTTCATTCACCAGCGTGACGGACACGCCGGGCATCAGCACAGCCTTGCTGCGCAGCAGGTGCGTCAACTCGCCCATCGGCAGGTTGGGCGATTCGAAGTACTTGGCATCGGGCCAGACCCGCACCGTGGTGCCTTGCTTGCGGTCACCTTCAGCAGCACCGCCGCCCGCGCGGGTGACCAGGGGCTCGATCACATCGCCGGCCGCAAATACCAGCTTGGCCACCTTGCCTTCACGGTATGAGGTGGCCTCCAGACGCACTGCCAGGGCATTGGTGACGCTCACCCCCACGCCGTGCAGGCCGCCAGAGAAGCTGTAGGCCCCTCCCTTGCCCTTGTCGAACTTGCCGCCCGCATGCAGGCGGGTGAAGACCAGTTCAATGACAGGGGCGTTTTCCTCGGGGTGCAGGCCGAAAGGAATGCCGCGGCCATCGTCTTCCACACTGACCGAGCCATCGGCATGCAGCGTGACCTTGATCTTCTTGCCATACCCTGCCAGGGCCTCGTCGGCGGCGTTGTCCAACACCTCCTGGATGATGTGCAAGGGGTTGTCGGTGCGGGTGTACATGCCCGGCCGCTGCTTGACGGGTTCAAGCCCCTTCAGGACGCGGATTGAGCCTTCGGAATATTCGGTCGTAGGTTTGACTGCCATGGCGCGGATTGTAGTGTGCAGAGTCGACCAAACTGGATGTGCATACAGGCACCCAGGCCGAGGTTTGTCACGGTCACCCGCGTGATCTGCAAGCAAACGTTGAATTCGCTACATTTCTGGCATGAGTTCACAACCCAAAAATCTTTCGATGGCCCAGGTGCTGATCTGTGGAGCGGCCATCGTCACCCTGTCGATGGGCATCCGCCATGGCTTTGGCCTGTGGCTGCAACCCATCACCCAGGACCAGGGCTGGCCGCGCCAGACCTTTGCGCTGGCGATTGCCATCCAGAACCTGTCCTGGGGCTTGTGCGGGATCTTTGCCGGCATGGCCGCAGACCGTCTGGGCGCCTTCAAGGTGTTGCTGGGCGGCGCCCTGCTGTACGCACTGGGCCTGGCAGGCATGGCGCTGTCAACCAGCACCCTGACCTTTGCACTGACCACCGGCGTCTTGATTGGTGCGGCCCAGGCCGGCACCACCTATGCCGTGATTTATGGCGTTCTGGGTCGGCAGATATCGGCCGAAAAGCGGTCGTGGGCGATGGGCGTGGCCGCGGCTGCTGGTTCGTTCGGGCAGTTCCTGATGGTGCCCGTGGAAGGGCAGCTGATTGCCCAGCTGGGTTGGAAGGAGGCCTTGCTGGCCCTGAGCCTGCTGGTGTTGATGATCGTGCCACTGGCCTTCGGCCTGCGTGAGCCGGGCTTTCAGGGTGGCGCCCCCGCCAAGCGCCAGCAGACGGTGGTTCAGGCCCTGGCCGAAGCCTTCAAGTACCCCAGCTTCCAGCTGCTGATGGCGGGCTATTTCGTCTGTGGCTTCCAGGTGGTGTTCATCGGCGTGCACATGCCGAGCTATCTGAAGGACAAGGGCCTGTCGCCTCAGGTGGCCAGCTATGCACTGGCCCTGATCGGCCTGTTCAATGTGTTCGGCACCTACATTGCCGGCACCCTGGGCCAGCGCATGGCCAAGAAGAACATCCTGTCCTTCATCTATTTCGCGCGCGCCGTGGTGATCACCATTTTCCTGCTGGTGCCGCTGTCACCCGTCAGCGTGTATGTGTTTGCGGCCGTGATGGGCACCCTGTGGTTGTCCACCGTGCCGCCCACCAACGCCACGATTGCCCAGATCTTTGGCGTGCAGCACCTCTCCATGCTGGGGGGCTTTGTCTTCTTCAGCCACCAGATCGGGTCGTTCATGGGGGTCTGGCTGGGCGGCTACCTGTATGACCGTACCGGCAGCTACGACATCGTCTGGTACTTGGCCATCGCCTTGGGCGTGTTCGCCGGCCTGGTCAACCTGCCGGTGCGCGAAGCCCCCATCCACCGCCCGCACCGCCCGGCGGTGGCCTGAGCCTGCCGCCATGGAAGCCACTTCCCCCCACACTGCCACCAGAACCCCCTGGTTGACCCGGGCCGCCCATGCACTGGCCTGGGTGTTGATGGCCGCCGTGCTGGCAGCGGTGTTTGCCCTCTATGCTCAAAGTGATTTCTTATTGACACTCGCCAACCAGCTCTGGGCCTGTTTCTGAGTGCATCCGGTGGGTGCCGGGCCCGGACCGCTTCAATGATTCAGAGGGGAATGGGATGAAGACCATGGTTGTGACCGGTGCTTCCGATGGCATCGGGGCCGAAGTGGCAAGACAGCTGGCGCGCCAGCATGGCCGGGGCCTGGCCTTGGTGTTGGCCGCCCGCAGCGCGGCCAAGCTCAACGAGGTGGCCCTGCAGTGCGCCAGCCATGGTTGCGACACCCTGGTGGTCCGCACCGATGTGTCGGACGAAGAAGCCTGCCGGCACCTGATCGAAGCCACGGTGGCACGCTTTGGACGCCTGGATGTGTTGATCAACAACGCCGGCATGTCGGCCCACGCCTTGTTCGAGGATGTGGCCGACAACGATCTGCATTGGTATGAAGACCTGATGCGCATCAACCTCTGGGGCAGCGTGTGGTGCACACACGCTGCCCTGCCCCACCTGAAAGCCACCCAGGGCAGCATCGTGGCTGTGTCGTCGCTGGCCGGACTGATCGGCGTGCCTGGACGAACCGCCTACAGCGCCAGCAAATTCGCCATGACCGGTTTCTTTGAAGCCTTGCGGGCCGAACTCAGGCACAGCGGCGTGAGCGTCACCACCGCCTACCCCGGCGTGGTGGCCACCGACATCCGAGTCCGCGGCTACAACGCGCAGGGCAAGGCTGCCGGGCGCAGCGGCCTCAAGGAAGACAAGGCCATGTCGGTCGAGGAATGTGCCCGCCTGATCCTGCGTGGGCTGGCCCGCCGTGATCGCGAGGTCGTCATGAGCCTGCAGGGCAAGGTGGGGCGCTGGCTGCGCCTGCTGGCCCCAGGCCTGGTCGAAAAGATGGCCCTCAAGGCTTTGCACAACGACGTGCGACCGGGGCATTGAGCCATGGCGCCTTCACCCCATGCCCTGCTGCCGGCCTCTGCCTGGGTGCAACGCTGGAGCCACCTGGTGCCCCTCGGTGGCCGTGTGCTGGACGTGGCCTGCGGCCACGGGCGCCACGCGCACTGGTTTGCCGGGCGCGGCCATCCGGTCACCATGGTCGACCGCCATGCCGAGGCCATTGCCGCCCTCGAAGGCCTGGGCGAAGCCGTGTGCGCCGACATCGAAGCAGGGCCCTGGCCCTTTGCGGGTCGGGTGTTTGAAGCCGTGGTGGTGACCCACTACCTGTGGCGACCCTTGATGCCCACCCTGCTGGCCAGCCTGGCCCCGGGCGGGCTGTTGATTTACGAAACCTTTGCCCAGGGCAACGAGACCGTGGGCAGGCCTTCGCGGCCCGACTTTCTGCTGCAACACGGCGAACTGCTGCGCCATTGCGCCGGGCTGCGGGTGGTGGCCTACGAGGACGGATTCCTCCCCGAGCCGGCGCGCTTCGTGCAACGCATCACCGCCATTCGCGAGACCGGACAACCCGATGGGGGGCTGGTGCGTTATGCGCTGACCGACCTGCCCTGACCCCCGAGCGCGCCCGGGGGCCCGGCAGCCTAGTTAGAATGCTCTTTTACCGTTTGAGACTGCGGACATGACCTCCCCAACCGGCCCTATTACAGGCAGCATCGTCGCCCTGGTGACTCCGATGCACGAAGACGGCAGCGTGGACTACCCCACCCTGCGCAAATTGATTGACTGGCACATTGCCGAAGGCACCGATTGCATCGGTGTGGTGGGCACCACGGGTGAATCGCCGACGGTCAACGTCGAAGAGCACTGCGAGATCATTCGCGTGTCGGTCGAACAAGCCGCCAAGCGCGTGCCCATCATGGCCGGCTGCGGCGCCAACTCGACGGCCGAGGCCATCGAACTGGCCAGGTTCGCCAAGGGCGTGGGCGCCGACTGCCAGTTGCAGGTCGTGCCCTACTACAACAAGCCCACCCAGGAAGGCCAGTACCGCCACTTCAAGGCCATTGCCGAAGCCGTGGGCGACCTGCCCACCGTGCTCTACAACGTGCCCGGCCGCAGCGTGGCCGACATGGCCCACGACACGGTGCTGCGCCTGGCCCAGGTGCCTGGCATCGTCGGCATCAAGGAGGCCACAGGCAACATCGAACGCGCCCAGTGGCTGATCCGCGAAGTGCCCAAGGGCTTTGCCGTCTACTCGGGCGATGACCCGACCGCCGTGGCCCTGATGCTGTGTGGCGGCCAAGGCAACATCAGCGTGACCGCCAACGTGGCGCCCCGCCTGATGCATGAACTCTGCGTGGCCGCGATCGCTGGCGATGTGAAGCGCGCCATGGAGATCCAGTTCAAGCTGATGCCCGTGCACAAGCACCTGTTCGTCGAAGCCAACCCCATCCCCGTCAAATGGGCCATGAAGCGCATGGGCCTGTGCGGTGGCGCGATGCGCCTGCCCATGACCGAGCTGACACCGGCCAACGAGCCGGTGGTGGAAGCCGCCCTGCGCGCCGCCGGCCTGATCTGACCGCCGTCGAACGACACCCTATTCCTGCCTTGGAAGGACTTCCCGTGACCCCAACCACACGACTGGGCCCTTGCAGCCTGCTCAGCCTGCTCAGCCTGTCTGTCGCCCTCAGCGCCTGCTCGTCGCTGGAGAGTGACAAGATCAACTACAAAAGCGCCACCAAGGCGCCCACGCTGGAAGTCCCCCCTGACCTGACCCAGCTGAGCGGTGACACCCGCTACGCCCTGGGCGGCGGCAGCAGCGTATCGGCCACCGGGTTCCAGGCCGCCATGGGCAAGCAGCCTGTGTCGGCCATCCAGACCGCGGCCAGCAACCTGGGTGATGTGCGCGTGGAGCGCTCGGGCAACCAGCGCTGGCTGGTGGTCAAGCGCTCGGCCGACCAGCTCTGGACCCCGGTGCATGATTTCTGGGTGGAAAACGGCTTCAGCCTGGTGACCGAGGACTCCCGCCTGGGCATCATGGAAACCGACTGGGCCGAAAACCGCGCCAAGCTGCCCCAGGACTGGATCCGCAACACCCTCGGCAAAGTAATCGACTCGCTGTACGACACCGGCGAGCGTGACCGCTTCCGCACCCGCCTGGAGCGGGCCGCCGACGGCAGCACCGAGATCTACATCAGCCATCGCGGCATGGTGGAAACCTACACCACCAACAACAAAGACACCGCCCAGACCGCCTGGCAACCCCGGCCCGCCGACCCTGAGCTGGAAGCCGAATTCCTGCGCCGACTCATGGTCAAACTGGGTGGCGGCACGGCTGAACAAGCCCGCGCCCAGACCGCGGCCGCAGCGCCAGCCCCCATGGCTCGTGCCGCCCAGGTCAACAACCTGCCGGTGGTGCAGATGGACGAAGGCTTCGAGCGCGCCTGGCGCCGCGTCGGGTTGACCCTGGACCGCACCGGTTTCACGGTGGAAGACCGCGACCGCGCCAAGGGCCTGTACTTTGTGCGCTATGTCGCCCCCAACCCCGACAAGAAGGAACCCGGCTTCATCAGCAAGCTGTTCAGCAGTTCGGATGCCAACACCGCCCCGGTGAAGTACCAGATCGCCGTGCGCAGCGAAGGCAATGCCACCACCGTCTCGGTGCTGGATGCCAACGGCGCACCGGAAACCTCCGGCACGGCACAGCGCATCGTCAAGGTGCTGGTCGACGACCTGAAATAAGACCCGCCGGCCCTCAGGTCGGGACGACAGCAGGGCAGGTCCGATGACCTGCCCTTTCTTTTGTCTGCACCCGTGGTCCGCGCCCACTCACCGACTCCGAACCTCCTGTTTTTTCGATGCGATTCAAGAATCTGGCCAGCGGCAGCACAGGCAACGCCACGGTGGTCGAAGCTGGCGAAGGCAGCCACTGTCGCAGGCTGTTGGTGGACTGCGGGCTGGGCATCAGGCAGTTGGAAACCCGGCTGACTCAGGCAGGCCTGAGCAGCAGCGAACTGCATGGCATTTTCATCACCCACGAGCATTCGGACCACATCGGTTGCGCCCTCGGCCTGTCAGCGCGCCACCATTTGCCGGTCTGGATGAGCGAGGGCACCTGGCTGGCCCTGGGCCAGCCTGATCTCGGGGATTGCCTGCGGCTGGCGCGCGATCAGCAGGTGATCGATTTCGGCAGCATGAGCCTGCACCCCTTCACCGTGCCACACGATGCCCGCGAGCCCCTGCAGCTGCGTTGCGAAGACGGACAGTCGCGGCTCGGCTTGCTGACCGACCTGGGCCACATCACACCCCATGTGCTGGCCCAGCTGGCCCAATGCCAGGCCCTGTACCTGGAGGCCAACCACGATGCCGACATGCTGAGCCGATCGCGCTACCCGGCCTTTCTCAAGCGGCGCATCAGTGGCCCCTGGGGCCACCTGGAAAACCAGGCCAGCGCGCAGGCCCTGGCTCAACTCAAGCACCCTTCATTGCGCCACGTGGTGGCCGCCCACCTGAGCGAGCAGAACAACCAGGCCGCCCTGGTGCGGCACACGCTGGCCCAAGCCCTGGACTGGCCCGAAGACGCCATTGGCATCGCCAGCCCGACCCTGGGATCGGATTGGTACAGCCTTTGAGGCTCAACGGGACGCCACAAGGCAGCCCTCACCGAAGCCAGACGAAAAAAAGCCACCCGAAGGTGGCTTTTTGAGAAGCAAGGAGAGCTTACTTCTTGGCAGCAGCGTCTTCAGCGGCCTTCTTGGCAGCGTCAGCAGCGGCGTCGGCAGCCGGAGCGGCCGGGGCAGCAGCAGCCGGAGCGGCAGCAGCAGCGTCAGCAGCCGGGGCGGCCGGAGCAGCAGCAGGTGCTTCAGCCGGAGCGGGAGCAGCAGCGGGAGCCGGTGCCGGAGCAGGAGCCGGTTCTTCCTTCTTGCCACAAGCGGCGAGGGCGGCAGCAGCGATCAGGGTCGCCAAAACGAGCGATTTCTTCATTTCAAGTTTCCTTGTTGGACAGAGAGAATTCCGTTGCGTCAGACCATCCCTACGAACGGCTCTGACTGAGCGTGCGCTGCTTTAGCCGCGCTTTTTCACTCAACTTCAAATTATAGAAGGGAAACGTCAATCCCAACAAATACTGACAAGGGCAATTCAGTGGCCGGATGTATCCGTTACGTAAAGTTCAGGAACCATTCCTGAGCACCCATGAGTGCCGGCGTCACCCATCCTCAGATTCGAATCACTTCCAGCTTCACAATCCCAGGGTAGAGGCCGGAAACGCCGGTGATCCTCGGCGCCAGCATTCATCAAGCATCTCGCGCAGCGCCACCCGACGCTCGGGCGCCTGGCTGCAGACCCCGGTGCTGCGTTGCAGATCCAGGCGATGCAGGGCCCAGGCGGGTGTCCAGAAGGCACTGGGCCATTCGGTGACTGATCGACCTCGGCAGGCACGCGCCTCAATCAGGTGGTCCCAGGTCTGGCGCCAGTGCACAAAGCGGTGATGACGCCGCCGGAGCTCTTCATAAGAGGCGGCCAGCAGCAGCATCCGACGGCCACTGCGCGACCAGGCCGACAGCGACTCGATCACGCTGCGCTCCCCCAGCGGCCAGTCCTCAAAGCTTTCGTCGCACAGAAACAGTTCCCGCCAGCCCTCGCGGGCTGCGGCAGCCAGGGCCTGGCGAATGCGCTCAGCAAAGGCCTCACGCCCCTCGAAACGACCTTCGAAGGGCCACGTGGTGGAACCGGAGGCCTGATCGCCCGTCATGGGGTTCAGAGCTCGGTGGGCAGCGGGTGCAGCCAGCCGGCCTCGCACCATTCGATCAACAGGTCCCGGGCGCCAGCACTCAAGCGACCCACATCGCGTCCACCCAGCACGCGCAGGCTGGCCAGTTGGCGCATCAACGTGGCGTCGCGCCCGGCGGCGCGAAAGCCCTCGCCGTTGATGAAAATGTGGCGCTCGTCGTGCATCATGCGGGTACGGCGATCCAGCCGGACCCCGGCCGACACATCGACCTCGGTGCTGCTGGCCTCGAACCAGACCTGAGGCTTGGGGTCGGTGAGCGCTTCACCAATCACCCGGGCCAGGGCGTCAGGGTCGTTGAGCACGCTCTGCAGCGCATCGGCCGCGAATTCATGCAGGCCGCCCGGGATGGCCGCCGGGTCGGCCACCGCTGGCTGATGGGCGTCACGGTACAGGCCCTCGCCGGCCAGGTCGTCCGCGTCCTCGGCCAGGCGTTGCAAGACCTCGCGAGCCAGTTCACCCCGCTTGGGCGAGCGAAAGCCGATCGAGTAGGTCATGCACTCGCCTTCGGCAATGCCGTCATGGGCATAGCGCGGAGGCAGGTAGAGCATGTCGCCGGGCTCCAGTACGTACTCTTCCTCGGGCTCGAAATTCGCCAGCACCTTGAGCGGCGTGTCCTCACGCAGACTCAGGTCGGTCTGGCGCCCGATGCGCCAGCGGCGCTTGCCGTGGGCCTGCAGCAGAAACACATCGTAGCTGTCGAAGTGGGGCCCCACGCCGCCGCCGTTGCTGGCGTAGCTGATCATCAGATCGTCCAGCCGGGCGTCGGGCACAAAGCGAAACCCCTGCATCAGGTGGTGCACCGCTTCATCGTGCAGGTCGACGCCCTGCACCAGCAGGGTCCAATCGGGCTGGTTCAGTGCCGGCAGGCTGCGCCGGGCAAAGGGGCCAGAGCGCACGTCCCAGCCCGGGTGGGTCTGGCGCACCAGGCGCGACTCCACTTCCTCGCGCGACGCCAGCTCGAACAGCTCGGCGCGGTCCAGCAAAGGCTGGAAGCCCGGCACCGCCTGGCGCACCAGCAAGGGCTTTCGTTGCCAGTGGCGCTTCATGAATTGCTGCGGGCTGAGGCCGCCCAGCAGCGTGAGAGGTTGGGTGATGTCCATGAGAAAAAAGACTCCGGTCGGGCCGGATGGTTGCTCCAAGTGGCGCGATTTTCCTACGGAACCGACATCGCGGTCCGTGACGCGCCGCAAGGAAGGGCGATTGCCGCGTCAGTGGACAGCAAAGGCGTAGCCGCTGCCCAGGCGCTTGGCCTGGTACATGGCCCGGTCGGCCGCCAGCATCAGCTCCTTCAGAGCCCGCCCGTCACCAGGCGGCAGGGCCACCCCCACACTGGCCCCCACTTGCACATGGGCCTCGCCCAGCACCATGGGCCGCGAGACGGCCTGCACCAGGCGCCGCGCCAAGGCCTCCAGTTGAGCCAGGTCCAACACCTGGGCCAGCAGCAGAACAAACTCGTCGCCGCCAAGCCGGGCCACCACATCCGACTCACGCACAGCGGTGCGCAGGCGCGCGGCCACCTCGACCAACACCTGGTCGCCGACCTCATGACCCAGGGTGTCGTTGATGGGCTTGAAACGATCCAGATCGATCATCAGCACCGCCTGCTGCCCCGGCCGATCCAGCAGGCCAGCGGCGGCCTGCTCCAGACCGTGGCGGTTGGCCAGGCCAGTCAGGGGGTCGGTGGCGGCCACCAGGGCCATCTGTTCGGCGTGGATGCGCAACTCGGCCCGCTGCAGTTGCAGCTCACGCACCCGGGCACTCAGGGCAAGGGCAAACACCACCGTCTCGGCGCAGACCCCCATTTGCATGCCATTGGCCAACCAGAATGGCAAATTGAACCAGCCCCGGCTGATGGCCACCGTCAGCAGCACCGAGGCAAACAGCGTCAGACGGCCGGCCAGGTACCAGAAGGCTGGCTGAAAGCCACGCCGCCATCGCACAAAGGCCAGGCCCGTGAGCAGGACCACCCCCACCACAGCCGAGGCCTCAAGGAGGTTCTGCGCGGTCTCCATCCAGCCCGCCACGCCACTGGCCAGGATGGCCACGGCACATGCCACCAGCCCTGATTTGAGTGCCACCCACCCCGTCCGGCGGGCCGGCGCGCCCTCCTCCAGGAAAGCGGCCCCGAACAAAGCACTGAAACCCACCCAAAGGGCCGGCGCCAACACATAGCTGCGCTCGATCCACCAAGGTGAATCGGGCCAGAAGTAGTGGGCCGTGTGGCCGTTGTAGGTGGCCAGGGTCAGAAAGGCGGCCACACCGGTCAGCACGTAGTAAACCGTGCTGCGGTCACGCCAGCCTCGAACCAGGGCCAGGTTGTAGAGCACCAGCGCCAGCAAAACGCCATAGCAAAGGCCATCGAACAGCAGCTTCTGCGGTCGGGTGGCCAGGTAGCTGGCCGTGTCCCAGATCCGCAGATTCAAGGTCTTGGCGGTGTTGGTCTGCACCCGAAGGTAGACGGTGTAGACCCCGGGTGCCGGCAGCCTGAGGCGCTGCGCATACCGTTCGCTGGCCAGCGGCCGGGTGCCGTAGGGCAGACTCAGGCCCGTGTAGACCGGTTCATCCAGGGCCTCGCCGGCCTGATTGAAAGGCCCATGGAAGGCCAAGGCATGCATGGCCGTGCTGGGAAACAGCAGCAGCCAGTCACCCTGAGCCTCTTTCTGCTGCACCTGCAAGCGCAGCCAGAGCACCTGATGATCGCCGGGAGTGCGCAGCACCTGAGCGGGTTGAGCGAAATCCTGAGAAGCCTGCACCGCCGGCAGATCAGCCTGGCCGGTCGGATCGATCAGCACCTGCACCTGCCCCGTCAGGGATTGCCCGTCTGCCAAGTTCTGCAGCAACAGGGGTGCCGCCTGGGTTTGCCAGGGGGCGGTGATCAGACACAGCATGGCCAACGCCCACCGGCCGCGCTGGGCCAGCAAGACACCTAGCCCAGACAGAAAAGAAAAAACCTTGAACATGCACAAATCGGTGGATAGGTGGACAACCTAGCGATAAAAGGCCACGGCTAAGGCATGAAAAGCACGTTGCACCCAGCACCCACCATGGTAGCCCCGACTCATGGCAGGTGCGAGAAAACCCGGCGCCGGGCCTGCTGTGCCTGCCGCAGGCGGGCCCGTCGCATACACTCGGGCCCTCGACGCCGGTCACGCCCCTGCCCTGCAGCACCTGCAGGGCCCCGGCGCCCCCGGCCCCGGGCCGCCCGCAACGAGCCCGCCCGCCCCCCAATCACTGCATCTATCAAGGCAGACGCCATGGAAATCACTGAACAATGCGTGGTCGCACTGACCTGGACCCTCACTGACACCCTGAATGAAGAACTCGACGTGCTCGACGAGCCGGTTGACTTTCTGGTGGGTGGCGACGACCTGCTGAAGAAGATTGAAGAGGTGCTGCAAGGCCATGAGCCCGGCGCCAGCGTCAAGCTGCAGATCGAACCCGAAGAAGGCTTTGGCGAGTACAACGAGAACCTGATCTTCCTGGAGCCGCGCACCCTGTTCCCGAAAGAGCTGGAAGAAGGCATGACCTTCGACGGCACGGCCCTGCCCACAGGCTGCAACCCGGACGCCCCCCGTGATGCGCTCTACACCGTGACCGAGATCTACCCCGAACATGTGGTGCTGGATGGCAACCACCCCTTGGCCGGCATCGCGATCCGCCTGCACCTGAAGGTGCACGCCGTGCGCGAAGCCACCGAAGAGGAGATCGGCAGCGGCACGGCGGGCACCGGCTTCTTCCGGGTACAGCCCCTGGCCCCCGGCAATCAGCAGTTGCACTGACCTGAGCGATCAAAAACAAAGCCCGTGTGCCTGCCAGGGCCACGGGCTTTGTCATGCCTGCCAGGCAGGCCGGATCAGCCCTTGCCGGTCGAACCGTAGCCGCCCTCGCCGCGCTGGGTGGGCGGGAACTCGGTCACCACGTTGAAGCTGGCCTGCAGCACCGGCACGATCACCAGTTGCGCGATGCGCTCCATGGGCTCGATGGTGAAGGCCACGTCGCTGCGGTTCCAGGCGCTGACCATCAACTGGCCCTGGTAGTCGCTGTCGATCAAGCCCACCAGGTTGCCCAGCACGATGCCGTGCTTGTGCCCCAGGCCCGAACGCGGCAGGATCATGGCGGCATAACCGGGGTCTTTGAGCCAGATGGCGATGCCCGTGGGCACCAGTTGCCAGGCGTTGGGTGCCAGGGTGAGCGGCTCGGCCAGGCAGGCACGCAGGTCCAGGCCGGCACTGCCCGGGGTGGCGTAAGCAGGAAGTTGGTCCGCCATGCGCGGATCGATGATCTTGACGTCGATGTTCATTGGGTAAATTCAACAGGCATCAGCAGGCCTTGCGGCGGGAAATCTCGGCCACCAACTGGCGCGCCAGCGCCAGCTTGGAAGCCCGGGGCAGCTCCTGGACGCCTTGCGCATCCACCAGCAACAGCTGATTGTCGTCTTGCCCGAAAGCCGTGGGCCCGATGTTGCCCACCAGCAGCGGCACGCCCTTGCGCGCACGCTTGGCCTGGGCATGGGCCACCAGGTCGTGACTCTCGGCCGCAAAACCGACACAGTAAAGTGCCCCGCTGCGGGCACGATCGCCCTGGGCGACGGTGTGCAGGATGTCGGGGTTTTCGACAAAGCTCAGTTGGGGCGTCTGGCCCGAACCGTCTTTCTTGATCTTCTGGTCGCTGGCGCTGGCCGGCCGCCAATCGGCCACGGCGGCCGTGGCAATGAACACATCGGCCTGCTCGCTGGCCGGCACGGTGGCGGCCAGCATGTCGCATGCCGACACCACGTTGAGGCGGCGCACCCCGCGCGGGGTGGGCAGGTGAACCGGGCCGGCAATCAGCGTGACCTCAGCCCCCGCCTCGCGGGCGGCTCGGGCAATGGCAAAGCCCATCTTGCCCGAGGAGTGGTTGGTGATGCCGCGCACCGGGTCGATGGACTCAAACGTGGGGCCCGCGGTGACCAGCACCCGCTGGCCGCGCAGCGTCTTGGGCTGGAAGAAGGCAATCACCTCTTCGGTGATCTCCAACGCTTCAAGCATGCGACCGTCGCCGGTTTCGCCGCAGGCCTGGTCGCCCCGCGCCACCCCCAGCAGAACGGCGCCATCCGCCTGCAACTGGCCCAGATTGCGCTGGGTGGCAGGGTGAGCCCACATCTCGCGGTTCATGGCGGGGGCCACCAGCAGCGGCACGCGCTCGATGGGGCGGGCCAGGCACAGCAGGCTCAGCAACTCGTCGGCACGTCCCTGCACCAGGCGCGCCATGAAGTCGGCACTGCACGGGGCCAGCACGATGGCATCCGCCTCGCGGCTGAGGTTGATGTGGGGCATGTTGTTGGCCTCGCGGCCATCCCACTGGGAGGTGTAGACCGGCCGGCCCGACAGGGCCTGCATCGTGACGGGGGTGATGAACTGGCAGGCGGCCTCGGTCATCACCACTTGCACCGTGGCGCCCTGGCGGATCAGTTCGCGGCACAGTTCGGCCGATTTGAAACAGGCCACCCCGCCGGTGAGGCCGAGCACAATGTGTTTTCCCTGGAGGTCCATGGTGACAAGGGCCCGGCTGAGCGGGCCCGGTTGGCAAAGAATGCGGCAATGTAGCAGACCCGCAACGCCCTTCGGGTCACGCGGGTGGCCATGAAAAAAGGCCACCCGAAGGTGGTCACGAAAAAAAGGCCACCCGAAGGTGGCCTGGGCCGTCAGAGCGGGTGTCTGCCGCTTACTTGGCCGTGGGCATCACGAACTCGGCGCCCTTGCCGATGCTTTCGGGCCAGCGCTGCATCACGCTCTTTTGCTTGGTGTAGAAGCGCACACCCTCTTCGCCATAGGCGTGCATGTCGCCGAACAGGCTCTTCTTCCAGCCGCCAAAACCATGCCAGGCCATGGGCACCGGGATCGGCACGTTGATGCCGACCATGCCCACCTGGATGCGGCGGCTGAACTCGCGCGCCACGTTGCCGTCGCGGGTGAAGCAGCTCACGCCGTTGCCAAATTCGTGGTCGTTGATCAGCTTCACGGCTTCGGCAAAGTCCTTGGTCCGCACACACGACAGCACCGGGCCGAAGATTTCTTCCTTGTAGATCTTCATCTCGGGGGTGACATGGTCAAACAGGGTGCCGCCCAGCCAGAAGCCCTTGTCGCAGCCGGGGCCAGCGCTCTTGCCGTCGAAGTTGCGGCCGTCCAGCAGCAACTGGGCCCCCTCCTTCACGCCGGCATCGATGTAGCCGCTGATGCGGGCATGGGCCGCGCCCGTGACGATGGGGCCCATTTCGGCGTCCAGGTTCATGCCGTCGAGCACCTTGAGGCTCTTGGCGCGCTCCAGCAGCTTGGGGATGACCTTGTCGGCCACGTCACCCACCAGCACGGCCACCGAGATCGCCATGCAGCGCTCGCCCGCCGAGCCATAGCCGGCGCCGATCAGGGCGTCGACCACCTGGTCGATGTCGGCGTCAGGCATCACCACCATGTGGTTCTTGGCGCCGCCCAGGGCCTGCACGCGCTTGCCGTGGTGGGCACCGGTTTCGTAGATGTAGTTGGCAATCGGGGTGGAGCCGACAAAGGAGACCGCCTTGACATCAGGGTGCTCCAGCAGCGCATCCACGGCTTCCTTGTCGCCCTGCACCACGTTGAACACGCCGTCCGGCAGGCCGGCCTGCTTGAGCAGATCGGCCATGAACAGGCTGGCGCTGGGGTCGGTCGGGCTGGGCTTGAGCACGAAGGTGTTGCCGGCGGCAATGGCCACCGGGAACATCCACATCGGCACCATCACCGGGAAGTTGAAGGGGGTGATGCCGGCCACCACGCCCAGAGGCTGGCGCATCGTCCAGTTGTCAATGCCGGTGGACACCTGCTCGGTGTAGTCACCCTTCAGCAACTGAGGAATGCCACAGGCGAACTCGATGATGTCGATGCCACGGCTGACCTCGCCCTGGGCGTCGGTGAACACCTTGCCGTGCTCCAGCGTGATCATGCGGGCCAGGGTGTCCTTGTGCTGGTTGACCAACTCAAGGAACTTGAACATCACGCGACCACGGCGGATCGGCGGCATGTCGGACCAGGCCGGGAAGGCGGCCTGGGCGGCAGCCACGGCGGCATTCACGTCGGCGGTGCTGCCCAGCAGCACCTGGCGGGCCACTTCACCGGTGGCGGGGTTGTAGACCGGCTGGCGGCGGGTGCTGACGCCTGCCGTGGCGGCGCCACCGATGTAATGACCGACGTCGGCGGAAGAAAGGGTCTGGCTCATGGTGCCTCGCTGTTGAAAGAATGAATGCAGGACTGCAGTCTAGGCAGCGCCCCCGCCCCTGCCTAGCACTCGCCGCTGAACTCATTGTTCAAATTGATGAACAATACGAACATGGACGACCAAATAATCCACACCCTCTGGGGCCATCTGCATTGGCTGGGGGTGCTGGCCCAGCAAGGCAGCTACACCGCCGCCGCCACCCGACTGGGGGTGAGCAAGGCCGCCATGAGCCAGCGCATCTCGGAGCTTGAAAAGCTGGCCGGCGTGCCCCTGGTGCAGCGCACCACCCGCAGCGTGCGCCTGACCGAGGCCGGCCAGCGCCTGGTCGACGATACCCGTGCACCCTTCGATGCCATTGCCCACAGCTTTGCCAGCGTGCGCGACCTGGCCGGCACCCCGCGCGGCCTGCTGCGCCTGACCGCACCGGTGGCGCTGGCGCGCCAGCAACTGGTGCCCCGCCTGGCGACCTTCTTGCAGCAGTACCCTGAAGTGCGCCTGGAGCTGGACATGTCGGACCGCATGGCCTCACTGGCCATGGAGGGGCTGGATCTGGCGATCCGCCACAGCGACCAGGTGCCGGAAACCCATGTGGCCTGGAACCTGTGCCCGACCCGCTCGGTGCTGGTGGCCAGCCCCGCCTACCTGGCCCGGCGCGGCACGCCGGGCCACCCCGAAGACCTGCGCCAGCACGATTGCCTGCATTACCCGCGCCGTGGCGGCACCCCCACCTGGACCTTCGAGCCCCCGGCCACCGAAGCCCCCTCCGCCCCGCCCGGCCAGCCAGGGGAGCGGGTCACGGTCCCGGTGGCCGGCCCCCTGGCCGCCAACAACAGCGAGGCCCTGCGCGATGCCGCCCTGGCTGGCATCGGCATCGCCCTGCTGCCCGACTTCAGTGCCCAGGCCGGTCTGCGCGACGGGCAACTGGTTCAGGTGCTGGCCCACTGGGCCAATGCCGGTCCATTTGCCCGGCAGCTGTATGCGATACGCCCCTATTCGGCCCATGTGCCACGAGCGGTCAGCGCACTGGTGCAGCACCTGCGACAATCTCTGGCTGGCGGGTTTGCGCTGCAGGCCCCATCCAAGTCACCCCTGCTGCATGAAGGTGTCGCACCGGCGGCACCTTTATAATCTCCGTTTACCACCTCCCGGGACAACTGCTCCCGACCCCCCGACATGACCAAATTTGTCTTCGTCACCGGCGGTGTGGTGTCTTCCCTGGGCAAGGGAATCGCCTCAGCCTCCCTCGCCGCGATCCTCGAATCGCGAGGCCTCAAAGTCACTCTCATCAAGCTCGATCCGTACATCAACGTCGATCCGGGCACGATGTCGCCGTTCCAGCACGGCGAGGTGTTCGTGACCGATGACGGCGCAGAGACCGACCTCGACCTGGGCCACTACGAGCGTTTCATCGAAACGCGCATGAACAAGACCAACAATTTCACCACCGGCCGGATCTACCAGTCGGTGCTGGAAAAAGAACGCCGCGGTGACTACCTGGGCAAGACCGTTCAGGTGATCCCGCACATCACCAATGAGATCCAGGAATACGTCAAGCGCGGCGCCGGCATCGGCACCCCGGATGAGGTGGACGTGGCCATCGTCGAGATCGGCGGCACCGTCGGCGACATCGAATCGCTGCCCTTCCTGGAAGCCGCACGCCAGATGAGCCTGCGCATGGGCCCGAACAACGCGGCCTTCGTGCACCTGACCTACGTGCCCTGGATCGCTGCGGCCGGCGAACTCAAGACCAAGCCCACCCAGCACACCGTGCAGAAGCTGCGCGAAATCGGCATCCAGGCCGATGCGCTGCTGTGCCGTGCCGACCGCCGCATCCCGGAAGACGAACGCGCCAAGATCTCGCTGTTCACCAACGTGCCCGAATGGGGCGTGATCTCCATGTGGGACGTGAACACCATCTACAAAGTGCCCCGCATGCTGCACGAGCAGGGCCTGGACGGCCTGATCTGCGACAAGCTGCGCCTGAACACGCCGCCGACCAAGCTCAAGCGCTGGGACGATCTGGTGTTCGAGACCGAGAACCCCAAGGGCGAGGTCAAGATCGCCATGGTGGGCAAGTACGTCGACCTGTCCGACAGCTACAAATCACTCAACGAAGCGCTGCGCCATGCCGGCATGAAGAACCATGTCGCGGTCAAGATCGACTACGTCGACTCTGAAACCATCACCCCGCAGGACGTGAAGCGCCTGGGCCAATACGACGCCATCCTGGTGCCGGGCGGCTTTGGCAAGCGCGGCGTCGAAGGCAAGATCTGTGCGGCCCAGTACGCTCGCGAGCACAAGCTGCCTTACCTGGGCATCTGCCTGGGCATGCAGGTGGCCACCATTGAATACGCACGCCACGTGGCCGGCCTGACCGATGCCAACAGCACCGAATTCGAACCCGACTCGCCCCACCCCGTGATCGCCCTGATCACCGAGTGGAAAGACGCCGACGGCACCATCAAGAAGCGCGACGAGAACTCCGACCTGGGCGGCACCATGCGCCTGGGCGCCCAGAGCTCCGACGTGACCCCCGGCACCCTGGCCCACAAGATCTACGGCGACGTGGTGACCGAACGCCATCGCCACCGCTACGAAGCCAACGTGAACTACCTGGACCAGCTGCGCGAAGCGGGCCTGGTGATCTCGGCCCTGACGCAGCGTGAGCACCTGACCGAAATCGTCGAGCTGCCGCAAAGCGTGCACCCGTGGTTCATGGGCGTGCAGTTCCACCCTGAGTTCAAATCCACCCCCTGGGACGGCCACCCGCTGTTCAACGCCTTCATCAAGGCGGCACTGGACCACAAGACTGCGGCCTGAAAGGCCTGGGAAACACCATGAAACTCTGCGGCTTCGACATCGGTCTTGACCAACGCTTCTTCCTGATCGCCGGGCCCTGTGTGGTCGAGTCCGAGCAATTGCAGATGGACACCGCCGGCACGCTGAAGGAAATCACCTCGGCACTCGGCATCCCGTTCATCTTCAAGAGCAGCTACGACAAGGCCAACCGATCCTCGGGCACCACTTTCCGGGGGCCGGGCATGGAGCGCGGCCTGGAGATCCTGGCCAAGGTCAAGAAAGAGCTGAACGTGCCCATCCTCACCGATGTGCACAGCGAGGCCGAGATCCCGGCCGTGGCCGCCGTGGTCGATGTGCTGCAGACACCGGCCTTCCTGTGCCGGCAAACCGATTTCATTCGCGCCGTGGCCCAGTCCGGCAAGCCGGTGAACATCAAGAAGGGGCAGTTCCTCGCGCCCCACGACATGAAGAACGTCATCGACAAGGCCCGTGCCGCCGCCCGCGACGCCGGCCTGCCCGAGGACAGCTTCATGGCCTGCGAACGCGGCGCCAGCTTCGGCTACAACAACCTCGTCAGCGACATGCGCAGCCTGGCCATCATGCGTGAAACCGGCGCCCCGGTGGTGTTCGATGCCACCCACAGCGTTCAGCTGCCCGGTGGCCAGGGCACCAGCTCAGGCGGCCAGCGTGAAATGGTGCCAGTGCTGGCCCGTGCTGCCGTGGCGGTGGGTGTGGCCGGCCTGTTCATGGAAACCCATCCCAACCCCAGCGAAGCCCTGAGCGACGGCCCGAATGCCGTGCCGCTCAAGCGCATGAAGGCCTTGCTGGAGACCTTGCTCGCGTTGGATTTGGTCACCAAAAAGACACCCTTCCTGGAGAGCGATTTCCAGTGAGTGCGTACATCATTGCGAACGTCACGGTCACCAACCCTGCGCAGTACGACGAGTACCGCCAATGGTCCACCGCCGCCATCCAGGCCCACCAGGCCGAGGTGTGTGTGCGCGGAGGCCAGGTCGAGGTGTTGGAAGGTGACTGGGCGCCAGAACGCCTGGTCGTCCTGAAGTTTGCAAGTGTGGCCGCCGCCCGGGTCTTTTATGATTCGCCCGAATACGGGCAAGCCCGTGCGGCCCGTGAGGGCGCGGCCATCATGCGCATGATCGTGGTTGAAGGGGTCTGAGCGCCCCGACTGCAAACCGTTTTTGTTTTGTTTTGAAAGAAGACAACATGAGTGCAATCGTAGACATCGTCGGCCGTGAAGTCCTGGACAGCCGCGGCAACCCCACCGTCGAATGCGACGTTCTGCTCGAATCGGGCGTGATGGGCCGCGCCGCCGTGCCCTCGGGCGCCTCCACCGGCAGCCGTGAAGCCATCGAACTGCGTGACGGCGACAAGTCGCGCTACCTGGGCAAGGGCGTGCTCAAGGCCGTCGAACACATCAACACCGAGATCTCCGAGGCCGTGCTGGGCCTGGACGCCTCCGAGCAGGCTTTCCTGGACAAGACCCTGATCGATCTGGATGGCACCGACAACAAGAGCCGCCTGGGCGCCAATGCCATGCTGGCCGTGTCCATGGCCGTGGCCCGCGCTGCGGCCGAAGAATCGGGCCTGCCCCTGTACCGCTACTTTGGCGGCATGGGTGGCATGCAACTGCCGGTGCCGATGATGAACGTCATCAACGGTGGCGCGCACGCCAACAACAACCTCGACCTGCAAGAGCTGATGATCATCCCGGTGGGCGCCCCCACCTTCCGTGAAGCCGTGCGTTACGGCGCCGAAGTGTTCCACGCCCTCAAGAAGATCATCCACGACAAGGGCATGAGCACCGCCGTGGGCGACGAAGGCGGCTTTGCCCCCAGCGTGGCCAGCCATGAGGCCGCCATCCAGCTGATCCTGGAAGCCATCGACAAGGCCGGATTCGTGGCCGGCGAGCAGATCGCCCTGGGCCTGGACTGCGCTGCCAGCGAGTTCTACAAGGATGGCAAGTACCACCTCGAAGGCGAAGGTTTGGTGCTGTCGGCCGAAGAATGGACCAACATCCTGGCCACCTGGTGCGACAAGTACCCCATCATCAGCATCGAAGACGGCATGGCCGAAGGCGACTGGGACGGTTGGAAGCACCTGACCGAACGCCTGGGCCAGAAGGTTCAGATCGTGGGTGACGACCTGTTCGTGACCAACACCAAGATCCTGAAAGAAGGCATCGACAAGGGCATCGCCAACTCGATCCTGATCAAGATCAACCAGATCGGCACCCTGACCGAAACCTTCCAGGCCATCGAAATGGCCAAGGTCGCCGGCTACACCGCCGTGATCTCGCACCGCTCGGGCGAAACCGAAGACTCCACCATTGCTGACATCGCCGTGGGCACCAACGCCGGCCAGATCAAGACCGGTTCGATGAGCCGCAGCGACCGCATGGCCAAGTACAACCAGCTGCTTCGCATCGAAGAAGACCTGGGCGACGTGGCCGTCTACCCGGGCCGTGCTGCGTTCTACAACCTGCGCTGAGCCGCCACGGCGCTGATGGGCTGAGACCGCCATGGGCCTTCGACTGCTTCCGCTGATCCTGCTGGCCATGCTGGGCCTGCTGCATGCCCAGCTCTGGCTGGGTCGCGGCAGCATTCCCAACGTCGCCAGCCTGCAGCAGAAAATCGACGAGCAGCAGGCCCGCAACGCGGCGGCGCAGCGCATCAACGACCAGCTCGCCTCCGAGGTCAACGACCTCAAGGAAGGGCTGGCCATGGTCGAAGAACGTGCCCGCATCGAGCTGGGCATGGTCAGGCCCAACGAGATCTTCGTCCAGATCACCAAATAAGCGCCCGGCCTGATGGCTGCGGCGCCTCCTCTTCATGGATGCCCTGTTCACCACCGCGTTTGAACTCTGGGGCGCCCCCACCAGCTGGCTTGAGGTCGTGGCATTTGCCCTCGCCCTGGCCATGGTGGCCTGCAACATCCGCGAAATTCATTGGGGCTGGCCGCTGGCGATACTGAGCTCGGCCCTCTACCTGCTGCTGTTCTGGCGCAACCGCCTGTATGGCGATGCCTTGCTGCAGGCTTTTTTTGTGGCGCTGGCGCTGTGGGGCTGGTCGCAATGGCTGCAAGGCCGCCAAACCCCAGACGGCACACCGCGCCAGGCGCTGCGCATCAGCTCCATGGGCACGCGCGGACGCCTGGGCGTGGTGGTGGCCTGTGTGGCCCTGTGGCCGCTGACCGGGTGGTTCCTGCAGCGCTACACCGACTCCGACGTGCCTTGGTGGGATGCCTTCCCGACCGCCGCCAGCCTGGTGGGGCAAGTGCTGCTGGGGCTCAAGCTGACCGAAAACTGGTTGGTGTGGCTGATCGTCAACCTGGTCTGCATCGGCCTGTTTGCCTACAAGGGCCTGTGGCTGACCACCGTGCTGTACGCCTTGTTCAGCGCCCTGAGCGTGGTGGGCTGGCGGGCCTGGCGGCAACAGCAAGGGCAGCAACACCAGACCGTGGTTCAAGCCCATGGCTGAAACCGGGCTGCGCGTGGCCCTGCTGGGTGCAGAAAGCACCGGCAAGACGGCCCTGAGCCTGGCCCTGGGCCAGGCCCTGAACGACTGTGGCATCGCCTGCACCGTGGTGCCGGAATACCTGCGCGAATGGTGTGAGCACGAGGCCCGCACCCCCCGTCCCGACGAACAAGCCGCCATTGCCCGGGAACAAGCCCGGCGCATCGTGGAGGCCGCCCGCCACACTGCGCTGGTGCTGGCCGACACCACCCCCCTGATGACCGCGGTGTACAGCGACCTGTTGTTCCAGGACATCCGCCTGTACGCCGACGCGGCGCGCCATCAGCAGGGCTATGCACTCACCCTGCTGACCGGCCTGGACCTGCCCTGGGTGGCCGATGGCCTGCAGCGGGACGGCCCTCAGGTGCGTGAACCGGTGGATGCCCGGCTGCGCCTGGCTCTGAGCAGCCACAGCCTGCCCTACCAGGTGGTGTACGGCACGGGGGAGCGCCGCCTGCAGAACGCGCTGCTGACACTGACCCGATTGCCCAGCCTGCCCCAGCGCAACCGCCTGCTCGAACGCATCGCCAGCCTGCGCGACGAAAACGTGCTGAACCGCCCCTGGCGCTGCGAGCATTGCAGCGACGGTGCCTGTGAGCACAAGCTCTTTTCGGGCTTGCTGGCACGCGGGTCCTGAAACAAAAACGCCCCATCAAGGGGCATTTTGGCAGCCTGAGGCACCCATCTGGTGCCTTCTTTTCATTGCACGGTCTTGGTGCCAGGCGCCAGGTGATGCTCGGTGCGGGTGAACAGCGTGGCCGCGTCCACCGCATCGAAATGGTATTGCTGGCCGCAGAACTCGCAGCCCACCTCGATCTGCCCTTGCTCCGCCAGGATGCTTTCGACCTCTTCCGTGCCCAGGCCACGGATCATCTGGCCCACGCGCTCGCGGCTGCAGCTGCAGGCAAAGCGCGGTGCAGTGTCCCCCTTCAGGGGTTCAAAGCGAACCACTTTTTCTTCCCAGAACAGACGACGCAGGATGGTGTCCACATCCAGCGTCAGCAGTTCCTCACGCTTGAGGCTGCCGGCCAGCAGGGCGATGCGGTTGTAGTGCTCGTTCAGGCCGATCTCGTCCTCATTGGCTGCAGAGCGCAGGCTGCCGGCCAAGTTGCCCTCGCCTTCGAGCGGCAGCCGCTGGATCAGCAGGCCCGCAGCCACCTTGTCGTCGGCCGCCAGCACCAGGCAGGTGTCGAGCTGTTCGCTTTGCAGCATGTAATGCTCCAGCACCGAGCTGAGCTTTTCCAGCTTGTGGCCATGGTCATCGAACAGGGGCACCACCCCCTGGTAGGGCTGTTGGCCCGGGAACTTGTCCTTGGGGTCCAGGGTGATGGCGCAGCGCCCCTTGTTGTGGACATTGACCATCTCGCTCAGGCGCGCCTGCTCGGGCACTTCGCCGACCAGGGTGGCCGTGACACGAAGGCTCAGGTCGGGCTGGGCTTCCGCCACGGCCACACGCACGGGTCCGTCGCCGAACACCTGCAGCACCAAGGCCCCATTGAACTTGATGTTGGACTGCATCAGCACGCTGGCCGCGGCCATCTCACCCAACAGCTCGCGCACCGGCACCGGGTAGGCCCCGGTGGCCGAGTTGGCGGCACGCCGGGCCAGGACCTCGGTCCAGGCATCGGTCAGGCGCACGATCATGCCGCGCACCGGCAGGCCATCAAAAAGAAATTTATGAAGTTCAGACACGCAAAAAAATCCTGAAAATCGCCACCTCGAACAAGCCCGGGAGCTCAGTCGACGCGACGCAAACCCACCTTGAAACGGCGGGCGTTGTCGATGTAATGCTTCGCACTCTGGCGAAGCCCTTCAATCTGCTCGGGGCTGAGCTGGCGGATCGCCTTGGCCGGACTGCCGATGATCATCGAACCGTCCGGGAACTCCTTGCCCTCCGTGACCAGCGAGCCGGCCCCCACCAGGCAGTTCTTGCCGATGCGGGCCCCGTTGAGCACCACCGCACCGATGCCGATCAGCGATTCGTCGCCAATGGTGCACCCGTGCAACATGACCTGATGCCCCACGGTCACATGGCGCCCCACCACCAGCGGCTTGCCGATGTCGGCGTGCAAGACACTGGCGTCCTGGATGTTGGAGCCTTCACCGATGGTGATGGATTCGGTGTCCCCACGCACCACCGTGCCAAACCAGACGCTGGCGTCCTGCCCCAGGCTGACCCGGCCCATCACCTGTGCGCTGTCTGCAATCCAGGCCGATTCGGCCACTTCCGGGGCCACCCCGTCGAGTTCATACACTGCCATTCATTGTCTCCAGTGGGTTCATTTGGGGCCGCTTTGTCAGCCATCAAGTGCCGGGCAGGCCCGGCGGCGCAGCCTAGAATTGTAGAGATGGAGCTACGTCAACGTGCATTGGAGGTCTTGTGCCTCACCGATCCCGCCCAAAAAGTGGCGGCCACCGTGGCCTTGCACGAGCAGGCTGGTGCGTTGGCCCTGGCCGTGAACACCCGGCTGCAAGCCCCCGCTGGCGCCCTGCTGCCCGGCCACCCCGACCGCCCACCCTTGGTCAAGCACACCGAAGTGGTCAAACGGTCGCCCAGCACGGTGGAAGGGCGGGCCGCTTTGCTGCACTCGATCGCACACATCGAATTCAACGCCATCAATCTGGCCCTTGATGCGGTCTGGCGTTTTGCGGACATGCCCGAGGCCTTCTACACCGATTGGCTGCGGGTGGCCCGTGAGGAGGCCTACCACTTCGAACTGCTGCGTGCACAATTGCAACGCATGCCCCACAACGGGCACCCCTGGGACTACGGCGACTTTCCGGCCCACCAGGGCCTGTGGTCCATGTGCGAGCGGACTGCGGACGACATCGTGGCCCGCATGGCCCTGGTGCCTCGCACCATGGAGGCTCGGGGCCTGGATGCCACTCCGCTGATCCAGACCAAGCTGCGGCGCATTGGCACACCCGACGCGCTCGAGGCCGTCAGCGTGCTGGACATCATCCTGCGCGACGAAGTCGGTCACGTGGCCATCGGCAACCACTGGTACCGCTGGCTGTGCGAGCGTCAGGGCCTGGACCCGGTGGCGCTCTACCCCGAGCTGACGCGCCGCCACGAGGCCCCGCGCATGCGCCCCCCCTTCAACGACCAGGCCCGGCGTGCGGCAGGTTTCACGGAAATCGAGATGGAATGGCTGCAAAACGGGTAAAGCACCGCTTGGGAGTCCGTCAAGAGCGTCTTGAGCCCCGTTCATCTCTAAAATAGCGGCCGTGAAAGGCCTCCCCACATGACTGCTGTACGTCCGAACAACGCCCCTGCTGCCGGCGGGGCTCCATCAATGGCCAACGGACAAACCCAGGCGCCCATGATTGCCCGCCAAGCCATCGTCGATGCCTCCCACAATGTCGTGGGCTACGAACTGTTCGACCGCAGCCAGGCCAGCGGCGACCACACGGCGGCTTCGGACGTGTCCCTGGTGTTCAATGCCCTCTCGCACGTCGGTGAAGAGGACCTGTTCGGCAAGCTGTTCCTGTTTGTCAACTGCACCCATGACAGTCTGGCGGGCGGTCACCTGGATCTGGTCAACCCCGAGCGCCTGGTGCTGGAAATCCCGCCCCTGGACGACCCGGCCCCCCAGAACGTGGAGCACCGCCTGCCCATCCTGGCCCAGCTGCGTCAGCGGGGCTTTCGGCTTGCCTTCGGGCAGTTTGTGCTCGAACCGGCCTATGCGCTGTGGCGCCCGCTGGCCACGTTCGTGAAGCTGGATCTGGCACTGATTGCCAACAATGACCTGAAAGAGGTGGTCAAGAACGCCCGCCGCAGCACCGATGCCGCCCTGATTGCCGAGAAGGTCGAAACGGCCGAGCAATACGACCGCGTGTCCAGCCTGGGCGTGCAGTTGTTCCAGGGGTACTGGTTCGCGCGCCCGACGCTGGTCAAGACCCGCATGGTGTCGCCGTCACAGGCGCACATCCTGCAATTGCTCAAGCTGGTGCGCAACCAGGCCAGCACCGATGAGATCGAGGAAGTGCTGAAAAAGGACGCGGGCCTGGCCTTCAACCTGCTGCGCCTGATCAACTCGGCAGGCTTTGGCTACGCCCGCGAAGTCACCTCCTTCCGTCAGGCCGTCATGCTCTTGGGCCTCAAGAAGCTGTTCCGCTGGGCGGCCCTGCTGCTCACAGCCACCCGCGCCGACAACTCGCCGGCCACCATCGGCAACATGGCCGTGGTGCGCGGGCGCCTGATGGAACTGCTGGCCGAACAGGTGATGAGCCCCGAGGATGCCGACAACGCCTTCGTGGTGGGCATCTTCTCGCTGCTCGACGTGATGTTGGGCGTGCCGCTGGACCAGGCCCTGGAAACCCTGACCCTGCCCCACACCGTGACAGACGTGCTGCTGAACAAGGAAGGCCCCTACGCCCCGTTGCTGGAGCTGGCAGAAGCCTGCGAGCTGGGTGACGAAGTGCGCTTCAACCTGGCCTGTCAAGCCCTCAAGCTGAGCGGCCAGCAAGCCAACTGGGCTCATTTGCAGGCCTTGGCCTGGGCCGACCAGATGGTCAATGAGACCTGAGCGGGTCAGCTTGGCGCCATCGGCCCGACACAGATCAAAGCAATGCAGGAAGGACACCCCATGAGTTCCAACGAAGCCCCGCCGGGCGACAGTGCCCTGTCGCCACTGGACAGAATCGCCGACAACGCGGCGGGCAACCCGGCCGAAGACGAAAACGCCTCGGTGATCGCGCGCCAGGCCATCGTGGACGAACACCGTGCCGTCTACGGCTACGAGCTTTTTGACCGCTCCACCCGCGGTGCCAGCCACACCGCCGCCAGCGACGCGGCCTTGCTGTTCAATGCCTTGTCCTATGCCGGCACCGAAGCCCTGGTGGGCAAGAAGACGGTGTTCATCAACTGCACCCATGACAGCCTGGCCGGGGGACACCTGGAGCTGATCAGCCCCGAAAAAGTGGTGCTGGAAGTGCCGCCCATGCCCACCGATGACGTGGAGCTGATCGAGCAGCGGGCCTTGATTCTGAAAGACCTGCGCGAGCGTGGTTTCCGGCTGGCGTTTCCGCACATGATGCTGCGCCGGGCCTATGCCTCGTGGCTGCCGCTGGCCTCGTTCATCAAGATCGAGATGAACATCCTGAAGCCTGAGCTGGCCGAGCCCCTGGTCAAGTTCGCCCGAGCCAACACCAAGGCCGAGATGATCGCCGAGAAGGTGGAGACCGCCGAACAGTTCGAGCGCATGGCCAAGCTGGGCGTGAAGCTTTTCCAGGGCTTCTGGTTCGCCAAGCCCTCGCTGGTTCAGGCCAAGACCATCCGCCCTTCGCAGGCCACCATCATCCAGTTGATCAACCTGGTACGCAAACAGGCCGACGCGGGCGACATCGAGGAACTGCTCAAGAAAGACCCCACCCTGTCTTTCAACCTGCTGCGCTTCATCAATTCGGCCGGCTTCGGCCTGCAGGTCGAGGTCACTTCGTTCCGCCATGCCGTGATGATGCTCGGCATGAAAAAGCTGTTCCGCTGGGCCGCCCTGCTGCTCACCACGTCGAAGGATGGTGCACCGCCCGCGGTGGGCACCACCGCCGTGGTGCGTGGGCGCCTGATGGAGTTGCTGGCCGCCGAACTGCTGCCCGCCGAGGAATGCGACAACGCCTTCATCGTGGGGGTGTTCTCGCTGCTCGACACCATGCTGGGCATCTCGCTGGACAAGGCGCTCAACACGGTTTCGCTGCCGCAGAACGTGGTCGATGCCCTGCTGAACAAGACCGGTGTGTTCTGGCCCTTCCTGGAGCTGACCATCGCTTGCGAATCAGGGGATGACGCGGTGTTTGCCCGCGTGGCCACCGAACTGCACCTGTCCAACCGCCAGGTCAACTGGGCCCACCTTCAAGCCCTGGATTGGGCCGAGTCGCTCAACGACTGAGGCTCTCGGCCCCACCCACCGCAGCGGCGGGTGGATGGGCGGGCCCTGGGCCTCAATCTGCCTTGATGCCAGCCTGCCGGATGATGCGGGCGTTGGCCTCGGACTCCTGGGCAATCAAGCGGGCGAAATCACTGGCCTTGCCCCCTGCAGGCAGGTTTTCGCTGGCCAGCAGCCGGCTGCGCACATCGGGCTGGGCCAGCACCCGGTTCACCTCGGCATTGATGCGCTCCACCACGGCCACCGGCGTGCGGGCCGGAGCCAGCAACCCGAACTGCGACGCCAGGTTGGCTGCGGGGTAGCCCAACTCGGCCAGTGTGGGCACCTTGGGCAGGGCCTCCAGGCGGCTGGCTGCACCCACCGCCAAAGGCTGCAGGCGCCCGCTCTTCACATGCTGCAGCACGGCGGCGCTGGCATTGGTCGACAAGACCTCAAACTGGCCGCTCAAGGCGTCCGTCATCTGTTGCCCGCCGCCCTTGTACGGCACGTGCGTGATGTCCACCTGGGCCGCAGCCCGCAGTTGCTCCAGCATGATGTGGCCCAGTGAGGCCTGACCGGCCGTGGCCCAACGCACCTGCCCCGGCTGCTTGCGCGCCTGCGCCAGCAGCCCGGCAAAATCGTTCAAACCCGACCCTGGCGTGGCCAACAGCAGCACCGGCGAAGCCATCACGTTCACCACCGGCACGAGGTCATGGGCCGGGTCATAGGGCAGCTTGCCCAGGTGGGGGCTCAGGGTCAGCGGGCTGATGGCACTGAAGCCCAGGGTGTAGCCATCGGGGGCGGCCTTGGCCACCGCGTCCATGGCAATCGCCCCACTGGCACCGGCCTTGTTCTCGATCACCACAGGCTGCCCCAACGGGCCTTGCAGGCGCTCGGCCAGCAGGCGGGCCACCACATCGCTCACGCCGCCGGGGGGATAGGCCACCAGCAGGCGCACCGGGCGCGTGGGCCAGGCCGGCGTGGCCTGCGCCCAGGCCCCTCGGGCGACAGGCAACAGGCCCAGGGCAGAGGACCGGGCCAGCAATTGGCGGCGTGAGTTCAGGAACATGAAAACTCCAAAGCAAGAGGTGGGGACCAGGCTGGAGGGCTCAGCATCAGCATATTCGCCGGCCTCAGCCCCGTGGGTGATGTTGGGCATGCAGCTGGCGCAGGCGCTCCCGGGCCACATGGGTGTAGATGGTGGTGGTCGAGATGTCAGCATGGCCGAGCAGCATCTGCACGGCGCGCAAATCGGCCCCGTGGTTGAGCAGGTGAGTGGCAAACGCGTGGCGCAACGTGTGCGGCGACAACGGCGATCGGATGCCGGCCTGCTCGGCATTTTTTCGAACGATGACCCAGAACATGGCCCGGGTCATGCCCTGCCCACGCTGGGTGACAAACAGGTCGTCACTGAGCTGCCCCCCCAGGATGACCGGCCGGGCCTGCGCCAGGTAGGCCTGCAGCCAGTCGCGCGCCACTTCGCCGAAAGGCACCAGCCGCTCCTTGCCGCCCTTGCCCTGGGCCTTGAGCACGCCTTCAGCCAGGCCCACCTCATGCAGGCGCAAGCCCACCAGCTCGGACACCCGCAGGCCACTGGCATAGACCAGCTCCAGCATGGCCCGGTCGCGCAGACCCAGCGGAGTGCTGGTATCAGGGGCCGCCAGCAAGGCCTCGACCTGGGCCTCGCTGAGGGTCTTGGGCACGCGCAGCGGCTGACGCGCCGCCTGCAGTCGCAGCGTGGGGTCCACCGAGATGTGCCGCTCGCGCAGGGCCCAATGGAAATACCGGCGCAGCACGGTCAGCCGCCGGTTGGAAGTGGTGATGCGGCTCTGCGCATGGCGTTGGGCAAAGTACTGCTGGATGTGCGCCTCGCCAGCCCCATCGAGCGACAAGCCCTGCTGGGCCAGCGCGCCAGCAAACAGGCTCAGATCACGCCGGTAGGCCGCCAGGGTGTTCTGTGACAGGCCGTCTTCGAGCCACAGGGCATCGATGAAGCTGTCGATCAGGCCCTGGCTGCGTGGCGTGGGGACAGGCGTCGATGTGGGCTGGGTCAGCGTGGACATGGATGAGGGCAGGCAGAGCCCGAACTATGCCATGCCCCAGACGCAAAAAAGGCCGGTTGCTGTGGCAAGCAACCGGCCTGTGGCATCAGGGCCCGAACAGGCCTCGCCGAGCCCGAAGGTTCACAAGCTCAATCCAGGGTGAGCTTCTGCTGCTGCACCACGCGCTTGTAGACCTCGAACTCCGCCTTGATCTGGTCGGCGAACTGCTCGGGGGTGTTGCCCACGATGATCGAACCGGTGTCTTCGATGCGCTTGCGCACGGCCGGATCTTCCAGGGCCTTGCGCACGCCGGCGTTGATCTTGTCCACCACCTCCTTGGGCAGGCCCTTGGGGCCATAGATGCCGTAGTAGGCCATGCGGTTCACCGGCTCCAGCCCGACCTCCTTGAAGGTGGGCACATTGGGCAAGGCCGCCAAACGCGTGGGGGCGGCCACCACGATGGGGATCAGCCGGTTTTCACGCACAAAGGGCATGGCCGAGGGCATGTTGTCGAAAATCATCGGCACCTGACCCGCCACCGTGTCGTTCAAGGCCGGACCCGCACCCCGGTAAGGGATGTGGGTGACGAACACGCCCGCCAGGTTCTTGTAGAGCTCCATCTGCAGGTGGCCAATGCCCCCGGTGCCCGACGACGAGTACGAGTACTTGCCGGGCGACTTCTTCACCTCGGCCAGAAAGCTCTTGTAGTCCTTGCCCGGAAAGCTCGGGTGCACCGCAATCACGTTCGGCGTGGCCGCCACGTTGACGATGGGGCTGAAGTCGGTCAGCGGGTTGTACGGGATCTTGGGGTTGATGGCGGGGTTGGCGGCCGTGGTCGAGACCGTGGCCACGCCCAGGCTGTAGCCATCGGGCACCGCACGCGCCGTTTCGGTGGCCCCCACCACGCCGCCGCCGCCCGCCTTGTTGATCACCACCACGGGTTGCCCCAGCACCTTGCCCAGCGGGTCAGCGATGGTGCGGGCAATGATGTCGGTCGTGCCCCCTGGCGCAAACGGAACGACCAACTGAATGGCCTTGGTCGGGTAAGACTGCGCCCACACGGCACCGGTCAATGTGCTCACAGCGAGTGCAGCAATCCAGGTACGACGATGCATTTGAATTCTCCTAGTCAACGCGTTCTTGAATGAGTGCGAGATCGTAACGGCTAGCCCGACCTCTGCCCCTGTGGAAAGCAGCTAGTGACAAACCCTGTTGCCCCCTGACTGTTATTCTCGACCGGTGAACTACGCCCAACTGCTCTTCCCCGATTTTTCGCTGATTCTCTGCGGCTTTCTGTTGTGCCGATACACCGCGCTGAACCGCACCGTGTGGCAACAGGTCGAGAGCCTGGTGTATTTCTTTCTGTTTCCGGTGCTGCTGTTCCACTCCATCGTGAAAAGCCCGCTGAACCTGGGCGAGGCGTCCTCGCTGCTCACGGCCGGGGTGTTGATGGGGGTGTCGGGCATTGGGCTGTCGTATGCGCTGCCTCACTTGCCGTTCGTGGGCCGCTTCATGCGCGGGCGTGAGCACCCGGCCAGCGTGCAGGTGGCGTTCCGCTTCAATTCATTCATTGCCCTGGCCATCACCGACCGGCTCGCCGGGCCCCAGGGCATGTTGCTGATCGCGGTGTTGATCGGCGTTTGCGTGCCGATTTTCAACGTGGCTGCGGTCTGGCCCATGGCACGCCACGCCAAGCGCGGCTTCGTGGGCGAGATTCTGCGCAACCCCTTGGTGCTGGCCACGGCCAGCGGGCTGCTGGCCAATCTGGCGGGCTTCACCATGCCGGTCTGGCTGGACCCGACGGTCAGCCGCATCGGCGCGGCTTCGCTGGCACTGGGCTTGATGTCGGCCGGCGCAGGCATGGAGATCGGGCAACTGGCCAAGGCCCGCACCCTGGCCGTGGCCGTTCTGTCCATCCGACACCTGGTGCTGCCACTGCTGGCCTGGGGCCTGGCCCGCGCCTTCGGGCTGGACACCGTGCAGACCACGGTGCTGCTGGCGTTTTCAGCCCTGCCCACCGCCTCGACCTGCTATGTGCTGGCCGCCCGCATGGGCTACAACGGCCCCTATGTGGCTGGCCTGGTCACCCTGTCGACCCTGCTGGGCATGGCGAGCCTGCCCTTTGCCCTGGGGGTGCTGCGCTAAGCGCCCAGGCCAGGTGCTCGGCCAACACCGCGTCGGCACCGGCCTGATGTGCCGCCAGGGCCTGGCGCAGCACCACGGCCTCGTCACCCGCCAGGCCACCCTGCAGGGCATTGCCGGCCGCCACGCTCAGATTGCGCACCCAGCGCCAATGGCCGATGCGACGGATCGGACTGCCCTCGGTGCGGCGCAGAAACTCGCCCTCGGACCAGCCCAGCAAATGCGCCAGCGTCTGGCCTGACAGGCCGGCGCGCTCGTCGAAATCGGGCAAGGGCGAGCGTTGCGCAAACTTGTTCCAGGGGCACACCAGTTGGCAATCATCGCAGCCGTAGATGCGGTTGCCCAACAGCGGACGCAGGGCCAGGTCGATCGGGCCATCGTGCTCGATGGTGAGGTAAGAGACACAGCGCCGCGCATCCACCCGGTGGGGCGCCACGATGGCCTGCGTAGGGCAGGCCTGTACACAGGCGCTGCACTGGCCGCAGTGCGCCGTGACCGGTTCAGTGGGCGGCAAGGCGATGTCCAGGTAGATCTCACCGAGGAAGAACATCGAACCCCCGTCGCGGTTCAGCACCAGGGTGTGCTTGCCGCGCCAGCCCTGGCCACTGCGGGCGGCCAGTTCGGCCTCCAGCACCGGGGCCGAATCGGTGAACACCCGGTGCCCCAGAGGCCCCAACTCGGCGGCCATGCGCTCGGCCAGTTTTTGCAATCGGCTGCGCAACACCTTGTGGTAGTCACGGCCCCGCGCATACAAGGACACCACCGCCTCGCCGGGACGCTGCAATCGCGCCAGTTCATGCCCGGTCCAGTCGGCTGGGGTGCTGGCGGGCAGATAATCCATGCGCGCGGTCAGCACGCTGACCGTGCCCGGCACCAGTTCGGCTGGCCGGGCCCGCTTCAGCCCGTGCGCCGCCATGTAATTCATGCTGCCGTGGAACCCGGCAGCCAGCCAGGCCTCCAAGCCTGGCTCGGCACTCGCCAGATCGATGCCGGCGACGCCGATTTGAGAAAATCCCAGCGCCCGGGCCCAGCCCTGGATGTCGGATACAAGTTGATGGCCATTGATTTGCACCCCGGAATTGTAGGAACCCTGTTGTCCATGTCGCCCATGTCGCCCCACCTGTCTTCTGCCACGCTGATCTGGAGCCACGAAACCGATACCCAGGCCTTCGCCCGCCGTCTGGCCGCCTTGCCTGGTGTGCGCCATGCCTTCATCGAGTTGCAGGGGGATCTGGGCGCCGGCAAGACCACATTTGTGCGCCACCTGCTGCGCGAGTTGGGCGTGCAGGGACGGATCAAAAGCCCCACCTACGCCGTGGTTGAGCCCCATGAAGCCCGCCAGGGTGAGCAGGTGCTGCGCATCTGGCACTTTGATTTCTACCGCTTCAACGATCCCCGTGAATGGGAGGAGGCCGGCTTTCGGGACCTGTTTGCCAGCCCGGGCCTGAAGCTGGCCGAATGGCCCGACAAGGCCCAGGGCATGCTGCCCGTGCCCGACCTGGTGCTGCAGTTGACGGTGCTGGGATCGGACGAGACGCCGGATGATGACAGCGCCGACACGGCCGAGGCCCCCGCGGCCGCCCGCCAGGTCGTGTTGCAAGCCGCCACCCCGCTGGGCCAGACCTTGCTGGAGGCCTTGCGAGCATGAGCCGCCACCCCCACCTGAACGCGCACGCAGAGACCCCACAGGTACCCGTCCTGCTGCGCCGCCGCCAGGCCTTGCAGGCCGGTGGCGTGGTGCTGCTGATGGGGCTGACCGAGTTGGCCTGGGGTGCCAGCATCGTGGCCGTGCGGGTGTGGCCCGCGCCAGACTACACCCGGGTGACCATCGAATCCGATGGCGCACTGGCCGCGCGGCAGACCTTTGTGGCCAACCCGCCACGACTGGCCGTGGACATCGACGGCATCGAGATGAACCCGGCCCTTCGGGAGTTGGTGGCCAAGGTGAAGGCCGACGACCCCTTCATCAGCGGGATCCGGGTCGGCCAGTACGCCCCAGGGGTGGTCCGGCTGGTGATTGACCTCAAACAGGCAGCCTTGCCCCAGGTCTTCACCCTGCCCCCGGTGGCCGCCTACCAGCACCGGCTGGTCTTCGACCTGTACCCCACGGTGACAGTCGACCCACTGGAAGCCCTGATCGCAGAACGCCTTCAGGACAGCCGACAAGCGGTGCATGCGCCGGCCACCGCCGTCACCACCGCCCCCCCCAGTGGCAGCGCAGGCAAGCCCGCGCCACTGCCCGACCCCCTGGGAGAATTGATTGCGCAGCGCAACCCCCATGCAACCGCGCCCTCCGCAAGCTCCGCCCCCGTGAGCCCCCCAGGCCGCCCGGAGCTCAAGCCCAGCCCCAGCCTCAGCGGCCCTGGCACGAGCCCAACAACCCAGGCTTCAGCCAACGCCAGCCCCCCTGGCCCCGCGCCGCGCCCTGCCAGGCCCCCGGCCAACGACAACGCCGAGACCCAGGCCACCGACCGCCTCATCATCATCGCGCTGGACCCGGGCCACGGCGGCGAAGACCCAGGCGCCACGGGCCCTTCGGGCACGCGCGAGAAGGACGTGGTGCTCAGCATCGCCCACCTGCTGCGTGAACGCATCAACGCCACCACGGTCAAGGGCAACCCGATGCGGGCCTTCATGACCCGCGATGCCGACTTCTTCGTGCCCTTGCATGTGCGGGTGGACAAGGCCCGGCGCGTGCAGGCCGACCTGTTCGTGAGCATCCATGCCGACGCCTTCATCACCCCGGCGGCCCGCGGAGCCAGTGTGTTCGCGCTCAGCCAGAGTGGCGCCTCCAGTGCGGCGGCCCGTTGGATGGCCGACAAGGAGAACCGGGCTGATCAGGTGGGCGGCCTGAACGTGAAGGTGCAGGATGCCACCGTGCAACGCGCCCTGCTCGACATGAGCACCACGGCGCAGATCAACGACAGCCTGAAGCTGGGCACCGCCCTGCTGGGTGAGATCAGCGCCGTCGGACGACTGCACAAGCCCAAGGTCGAGCAGGCCGGCTTTGCCGTGCTCAAGGCGCCCGACATCCCCAGTGTGCTGGTCGAGACGGCCTTCATCAGCAACCCCGAAGAAGAAGCCCGCCTGCGCAGCCCTGAGTACCAGAATCAGTTGGCCGATGCCGTCATGCGGGGCATCGAGCGCTATTTCTCGCGCAACCCGCCACTGGCACGCAACCGCAGTGCCTGAAGCGCCCGCCATGGGGCGCGGTGAGTCGATCAAATTGCCGGCAATTCGTCATTAATGACCGAATAGGCCTATTTTTGAAACATCTGGACTTATTTGAAACCTTGGCAACACATCAATGCCGAGTTTCAAACAGATGGTGGTGGCTCATGTTTGTAAAGTTCCGAACAGAGTCTTGGCGGATCCACCGCCCTCCCGACCTGTTCAAAGGAATCCCATGAAAAACCACACCCTTCGGACCGCCCCCAGCCTGGCGCTCCCTTCTTCCCGTCGGCTGACCCTGCTCACCGTGCTGGCACTGAGCCTGTCCCTGGGCGCCTGCGCCTCCCGCCCCACCCACCAGCAAGTGGGTACGGTGGCTGGCGCGGTGGTGGGTGGCGCCACCGGCAGCGTGCTGTTCGGCAGCACCCTGGGCGTGGTGGCCGGCGCGGCAGCAGGCGCCTTGGCAGGCAACGAACTCAGCAAGGGCCGTCGCTGACGCTGAGCGCCGTTCACGCACACAGCCGGCGAGCCTGTGTGGTGCAACGGCCCCTTGGAACGAACCGACGTTCTCAGGCCTGGGCCGCCCCACCGGAGCGGCGGCCCTTCCAGGCGCCCCACAGGGCCAGCAGGCCCGGCAGCAGGATCATCGCCCAGATGATTTTCTCGAAATGCTGCTTCACCCAAGGCAGGTTGCCGAAAAGGTAGCCGATGGCGCAGACCCCCACCACCCAGATCACCGCCCCCGCCACGTTATAAGCCGTGAAACGGCGACGGGTCATGGCCGCCACGCCCGCCACAAAGGGGGCAAAGGTGCGAATGAAGGGCATGAAGCGCGCCAGGATCACCGTGATGCCTCCGTAACGCTCATAAAAGGCGTGGGCCTGGTTGAACGCGTCCCGGTTGAAAAAGCGCGAGTTCTCCCACTGGAACACCCGGGGGCCGAAAAACCGGCCGATCTGGTAATTGCACTGGTCGCCCAGAATGGCGGCCACCACCAACACCACGGCAGCCAAGGGCAGGTTCAGCAAACCCGCCCCGCCCATGGCCCCGACAATGAAAAGCAGCGAGTCGCCCGGCAAGAAGGGCATGACCACCAGGCCGGTCTCGACGAACACGATGGCAAACAGCAGCGCATAGACCCACAGGCCGTAGTTCTGCACGAAGAACTCGAGGTATTTGTCGACGTGAATGATGAAGTCGATCAATGAGGCAATGATTTCCATGGGCATCCTTTGGCGGCAGATTATGAAGCCGCCAACCGCAAACGTCGTGACAAGCCCCGCTGAGGACCCATGAGCTGCCGGGCCTCTAGAATCCCGGGGTGAACACCGAGCCCTTCCCCCCATCCTCCCCATCTGCCACTTCCGCGCGCCGCCCCATCCGCGAGCTGCCCGATGAACTCATCAGCCAGATCGCCGCAGGTGAAGTGGTCGAACGCCCCGCCTCGGTGGTGCGCGAACTGGTGGACAACGCGCTGGACGCAGGCGCCAGCCAGATCACCGTGCGTCTGCTGGCCGGTGGCGTGCGGCTGATCTCGGTCGAGGACAACGGCATGGGCATCCCCCCCGAAGAGTTGCCCGTGGCCCTGAAGCGCCATGCCACCAGCAAGATCAGCAACCTGCACGACCTGGAATCAGTGGGCACCATGGGGTTTCGCGGCGAGGCCCTGGCCGCCATCGCCTCTGTCTCTGAAATGGCCTTGCTGTCTCGCACCGAAGGGCAACCCAATGCCTTCCTGCTGGATGCACGCACCGGCGAACTGAAGCCGGCCGCCCGGGCCACCGGCACCACGGTGGAGGTCAAAGAGCTCTTCTTCTCAACGCCCGCACGGCGCAAGTTTCTGAAGACCGACGCCACCGAGTTGGCGCATTGCGTGGAATCGGTGCGCCGCCACGCCCTGGCCCGCCCCGAAGTCGGCTTTGCGATCTGGCACGAAGGCAAGCTGGTGGAGCAGTGGCGCGCCTGCCACGGTCCCGAAGCCCATGACCGCCGCCTGGCCGATGTGCTGGGCGAAGAGTTCCTGACCCAATCGGTGGCCGTGTACTTCAATGTGGGGCCGATCCGGGTAACGGGCCGGGCCGGGGTGCCGGATGCGTCGCGCTCACGGGCCGACCACCAGTTCTGCTATGTGAACGGACGTTACGTCCGCGACAAAGTTCTCACCCATGCAGCCCGCAGTGCCTACGAAGACGTGCTGCATGGCCAACGCCAGCCCGTCTATGCCTTGTCGCTGGAGATTGACCCGACCCGCGTCGACGTGAACGTGCACCCGACCAAGATCGAAGTGCGCTTCCGGGAGAGCCGTGAGGTCCATCAGGCGGTGCGCCATGCGGTCGAAAATGCCCTGGCTGCCCCGCGCGCTGCGCTGGCGGCGGCCGCGGCCGCCGCCGCCCAGCCCCCGGAGTTGACGGGCCTCCAGCCCGGCCCGGATCAGGCGCCAGGCCTGGCCGGGACCCACGCCACCGCGCCAGCGCCCTTCAGCGCCCATTGGACCCAGGCCGGCATGGGTTTTCGCCCCGATCCGGTGGGTCACCGCGTGAACGACCTGGCCGCGCTGTGGCAACCTGGCGCCGCCACCGCCAACGGGACCACCCCGCCCTTGTGGGCCGACACGGTGGGGCGCCCGGCCCTCGCTCAGCCCCCCGTTGGCAACCCCAGCGTCCATCCGGCGCTCGGGGCCCCCTCGCCCTTCAATCAGGCCAGCCTGGCTGCCCAGCCGGCGCCCACGGCCCTGCCCGACACCGCCGACGACTGGCCGCTCGGGCGTGCGATTGCGCAACTGCAAGGGGTGTACATCCTGGCGGAAAACGCCCATGGCCTGGTGATTGTGGACATGCACGCCGCCCATGAACGCATCGTGTACGAGCGCCTCAAGACCCAGATTGACGAGGCCCCGCTGGCCAGTCAGCCCTTGCTGATCCCGGCCACCTTCGCCGCCACGCCCCAAGAGGTGGCCACGGCCGAGGAATGTGCCGACACCCTGGCCACGCTGGGCCTGGAGATCGTGCCTTTTTCGCCCAAGACGCTGGCCGTGCGGTCGGTGCCCAGCACCTTGGCCCAGGGCGATGCGGTGGAGCTGGCCCGCAGCGTGCTGGCCGAACTGGGCCAGCACGATGCCAGCACGGTGGTGCAGCGGGCTCGCAACGAACTGCTGGCCACCATGGCCTGCCACGGTGCGGTGCGCGCCAACCGCCGCCTGACCCTGGACGAGATGAACGGGCTGCTGCGCCAGATGGAAGAGACTGAGCGATCCGACCAATGCAACCATGGACGCCCCACCTGGCGGCAACTGCCCATGCGCGAACTGGACGCCCTGTTCCTGCGCGGGCGCTGAGGGCAGCAAGCCGTCCAGCGCCGCCGCCAGGGGGCGGGCACAGGGGCTACATTTGGTGACGAACGCTGGGCGGCCTGCCCGCAAGATCATCCCCCCTGCCGGTTTGTGCGGCAGGCGAAGGGACCCTTGAATGAAGCATCTCGATGCCGCCAGCTTTGTGCAACGGCTGAACCGCCAAAACCCCCACCAACCCGAGTACCTGCAAGCCGTCACGGAAGTGATGGAATGTCTGTGGCCGTTTCTGCAACGCCACCCCCATTACGCGGAACACGCCCTGCTGGAGCGCCTGGTCGAGCCCGAGCGCATCGTGATGTTCAGGATCAGCTGGGTGGACGACCAGGGCCAGGTCCGGGTCAATCGCGGCTACCGCATCCAGCACAGCATGGCGCTGGGGCCCTACAAGGGCGGCCTGCGCTTTCACCCCTCAGTGAACCTGTCGGTGCTGAAGTTCCTGGCCTTCGAGCAGACCTTCAAGAACGCCCTCACCACCTTGCCCATGGGCGGTGCCAAAGGGGGCTCCGACTTCGATCCCAAGGGGCGCAGCCCCGGCGAGGTGATGCGCTTCTGCCAGGCCTTCGTCCAAGAGCTTTACCGCCACATTGGCGCGGACACCGACGTGCCCGCCGGTGACATCGGTGTGGGCGGGCGCGAGGTGGGCTTCATGGCCGGCATGATGAAAAAGCTCAGCAACCGGGCTGACTGCGTGTTCACCGGCAAGGGGCTGAGCTTTGGCGGCTCGCTGATGCGCCCTGAGGCCACGGGCTATGGCACGGTGTATTTTGCCGAAGAGATGCTTCACTCCCGGGGACGCTCGTTCGAGGGCCTGCGGGTCAGCGTGTCGGGTTCGGGGAATGTGGCTCAGTACGCCATCGAGAAGGCCATGACGCTGGGCGCCCTGGTACTGACCGCGTCGGACTCGGGCGGTACGGTGATCGACGAGCAAGGCTTCACCCCAGAGAAGCTCGCGCTGCTCATGGAGATCAAGAACCACCACCGCGGGCGCGTGAGCGACTACGCCGAGCGCATCGGGGCCCGCTTCGAGCCCGATGCCAGGCCCTGGAAAGTGCCGGTGGATGTGGCCCTGCCTTGCGCCACACAAAACGAACTGGACGCCCTGGATGCGGCGGCCCTGATCGCCAACGGGGTGCTGTGCGTGGCCGAAGGCGCCAACATGCCCAGCACCATCGAAGCCGCCAAGGCCTTCGAGGCGGCCGGGGTGCTGTATGCCCCAGGCAAGGCCAGCAATGCAGGCGGTGTGGCCACCTCAGGCCTGGAGATGAGCCAGAACGCCGCCCGCCTGAGCTGGCCGCGCGAGGAGGTGGACCTGCGCCTGCGCCAGATCATGAGCGGCATCCACCGGGCCTGCGTGGACCATGGGCGAGATGCGACAGGCCGTGTCAGCTACCTGACCGGCGCCAACGTGGCGGGCTTTGTGAAGGTGGCCGACGCGATGCGGGCCCAGGGCGTGGTCTGACCCGCCCGAGCCGCCCCAAAAGAGGCCAAGCTCAGGCCGGCAGCAGGTGGCGCTTGTCCGCCACCTGGGCCCAGTGCGCATGCTCTGGCAAGGGCGCCTGTCGCTGGCGGATCGGCGTCCAGCCCTCTGACTTGGCGAGGTGAGCGTTGAGGGCCACATAGGGGGCCTGCTCTGGCGTGACCTCGGCGGCGTTCACGATGGCCTGCACCGGGCACTGGGGCACACACACCGAGCAGTCGATGCAGCCCGCCGGGTCGATCACCAGAAAATTGGGGCCGGCCACAAAGCAGTCCATGGGGCACACCTCGACACAGTCGGTGTAACGGCACTGGATGCAGGGCTCAGTGACTACGAAAGGCATGGGGCCTCCGCAGCACAGGCGCCAGGCCGCTTGAAAAAATCAGCGTCAGACAAAACAATGGCCCCGCACCCGGGTGCAGGGCCAACAGAAAATCGGGGCGCCACGGCGCAGCCTTTCACGAGTCACGAAAAGCCACCGCAAAGCCTGCGGGAGCGCGCCGATTGTCAGCGAAAGCGGGCCTGTGCCGCGCCACCGCGGCCCATGCCCGGGCTCAGCGCACGGCTTTGGCCAGCGCGGCCCAGGCCTTGAGCGTGGTCGGGTGGGTGAAAGCGGCGCCCGCCACGGGGTGCGACGACAGCTTGACCACCACCATTTCGGCGGCCGGGTTGATGTGGATGAACTGCCCGTGCACCCCGGCGGCCTCGTAGGCCCCATCGGCGTTGTGCAGCACCCACCATTGGTTGCGGTAGCTGTAGCCCGGTCGGGCCGCCTGCAGGCCCTGGAACTTGAACTTTTCGCGGTCACCACCTCGGGCCGTGTCCTCGATGACGGCCTTGTCGAGGATCTTCTGGCCATTGAAGGTGCCGCCCAGGCGCAACATCTCACCCACCCGGGCCAGGTCGCGGGCGGTGGCGTTCAGGCCAGCCCCCTGTAAGGGCGTGCCCACGCTGTCGACCATCACATAGGCGTCTTCTTCCATGCCCAGTTTCTGCCAGATGCGCTGGCTCATGAGTTCGGCCCAATGCTGGCCTGTGACACGCGACACGATCCAGCCCAGCACCTCGGAGTGCACCGTTCGGTAGACAAAGCCCTCACCATGCTCGCCCTCTTTCTTGAGGGTTTTCAGGAAGTCGTACACCGTGGTGGGGCCCTGGTAACCCGGAGGCCTGGGCAGCAGGCCACTGGCCCAGCTGTAGCCAAAGATCTCGGTGCTGGGGTCGGTGTAGACCTCACGAAAGCGCACCGCACCCGTCATGTCCATGACTTGACGCACCGTCATGTCGCCCCAGGCCGAGCCGGCCAGTTCGGGCACATAGGTGGTCACCAGGGCGGCCGGGTCAAGCTTGCCCTCCTGGGCCAGTTGGGCGGCCAGCAGGCCGGTGAACGATTTGGTGACCGAAAACAACAGGTGCGGCGAATGCGGCGTCATCTGGTTGTCGTAGCGCTCGTACACCACCCGCCCCTTGTGCAAGACCACCAAGGCGTCGGTGTAGGTGCTGCGTGCCCACTCATCGATGGTGAGCGACTGGCCCTTGGCATCTTCAAAGCTCACTGGTCCCAGGGGTCGAGGATCGGCCGGCAAGCTGGAGGCCGGGCCCGTGCCACGCCGGATGTTGTGCGTGGGTTGCAGTTCGCGCACATGCTGCACCACCCAACGCAGCTGCGGATACTGGTAGCTGTTGGCCAAGGTGACGCGCTGGGCGGGCTCGGGCGGGAAGGTGCTCATGTAGCCGAGGCGGTCCAGGTTCACGCTGTCGGGAGGGGGCAGTGGCGGGGTCTGGGCCGTCGCCAGCAACGGGGCACACAGCACCGCCAGCAGGCCCATGCGAAAGGTGCTCAGGGAACATCGAAGAGCGGGAAATGCGGTCATGACTAGCCTCCAGGCGTGCCGATCCAGGGATCGCTGAGTGAACGGGGTTAACCAGCCACCTTAGCAAAGGCGGAGGCGCCCCAGGACGGTGCTGCGGGTATGTCCTGTCAGGGATACACCGGCCCGATTCCGTCACCCAGGCGACTGACCGGAGTGCCCTCGCCCTGGCAGGGCCCGGGGTGCTTTCTGATACGCTCGCCCGGATGCCTGCCTCTCGTTCTGCCGCCTCTGCGGCCCTTCCCCAGACCCCCGCCATGAGCCCCGGGCTGGTGGTCCTGATCCTGTCTCTGTTGCTGGGTCTGCAGCCGGTGACCACCGACCTCTACCTGCCCGCCCTGCCGGCCATGAAAGAGGGCTTTGGCGCCACGATGACGCAAGCCCAACTGACGTTGTCGGCGCTTCTGCTGGCTTTCGGCTGCTCGCAACTGGCCTGGGGCCCGCTGTCGGACCGGATCGGACGCCGCCCCGTGCTGTTGATCGGCATGGTGGCCTACACCGTGTCGGCCCTGGGCTGTGCCCTGGCCACCTCGATGGAGATGCTGATCCTGGGCCGCATGGTGCAGGGGGCGGCCATGGGGGCTGGCGTGATGTGCGCCCGGGCCATCGTGCGTGACCTGTACAAGCCACTGGAAGGCGCACGGGTCATGTCCAAGGGCTTGTCCGGCCTGGGTGTGATCGCCTGCCTGAGCGCTCCCCTGGGGGGCCTGCTGTCCGACTGGATGGGCTGGCGGGCCGCCATGCTGGCCCTGGCCGTGTTCGGCGCCGCCACCCTGGGGCTGCTGGGCTGGCGCTTCAGCGAGAGCCTGGCCCAGCGCAACCCGCGTGCCACCCAGCCTTCAGTGGTGTTGCGCACCTGGGGGCAGATCCTGCGCCACCCGACCTTCATCACCTTCTCGGTGCTGACCGCGGCCTCGTATGGCGGGCTGTTCACCTTTCTGGCCTCGTCGTCCTTCGTCTTCATCAAAGTCCTGGGGCTGAGCAAGACCGCCTATGGCCTGTTGATGTGTTCGATGTCTTTTGCCTACTTTCTGGGCACGTTCATGTGCCGCTGGATGCTGCCGCGCCTGGGTCTGCGACGCAGCGTGGCCGTGGCCGGCGGGATGACCCTGCTGGGCGGCACGCTGATGGGCACACTGGCCCTGGCGGGCGTGCACCAGGGCTGGGCCATCATGCTGCCCTATTACATCTTCATGCTGGCTCACGGGGTGCACCAGCCTTGTGGGCAAAGCGGTGCCGTGGGCCCCTTCCCCCAGGCCGCCGGCGCAGCCTCGGCGCTCAATGGCTTCGGCATGATGGTGGTGGCCTTTGGGATCGGGGCTTGGCTGGGGCAGCACATGGACGGCACGATCTACCCTCTGACCCTGGGCGTCTGGTTCTGGAGCGCCTGCATCGCCCTGACCGCCTGGACACTGGTCCCCAAATACGGTGAACCGGCCGCCACCTGAGACCCCTTGCATGACGACTTCGACCCTTCCCTGCCTGGCCCTGGCAGGCCCGACCGCCTCCGGCAAGACGGCTGCCGCACTGGCTTTGGCTGCGCACCTCGCGCCCCATCATCGGATGGAGATCATCAGCGTGGATTCGGCACTGGTGTACCGGGGCATGGACATCGGCACGGCCAAGCCCAGCGCGGCCGAGCTGGCGCAGGTGCCCCATCACCTGATCGACATCCGCGACCCTTTGCAAGCCTACAGCGCCGCCGAGTTTGCCCAAGACGCGGCTGGGCTGATCCAGGCCATCCGCGCCCGCGGCGCCCTGCCGCTGCTGGTCGGCGGGACGATGTTGTACTTCAAGGCCTTGGTGGATGGACTGGACCCGATGCCCCCCGCCAACCCCGAGGTGCGTGCCGCGCTGGAGGCTGAGGCAGCCGAGCGCGGCTGGCCTGGCCTGCACGCCGAACTGGCGCGTGTGGACCCCGCCACGGCTCAGCGCCTGGCCCCGAACGATGCCCAGCGCATCCAGCGTGCGCTGGAGGTGTTCCGGGTATCGGGGCAGACGCTGTCGAGCTTTCATGCCGCACAGCACGGCGACACGACCCGGGGCCTGCCCATCGAACTGATCGCGCTGGAACCCAAGGACCGCAAATGGCTGCACCACCGCATCGAACAACGCTTTGACGCCATGCTGCAACAGGGTTTCATCGACGAGGTCTGCCGATTGCGGGCCCGCGGCGATCTGCACCCGGACCTGCCATCGATGCGCTGCGTGGGTTACCGCCAGGCCTGGGAGGCCTTGTCAGGCCAAGAACCGATGAACGAGTTGCGCGATCGCGGCATCTTTGCCACACGCCAGCTCGCCAAGCGGCAGCTGACCTGGCTGCGCAGCATGCCTCGACGCCACACCGTGGCCTGCGATGCACCCGATGCCCTGCCGCAGGTGCTGGCCCTGGCTGAGGCCCTGCTGCGCAAGAGCGGACAGCTGGGCTGAGGACACGAACACCATGAACGCCCCTGGCCCATTCATGACCAAGCCCGCCATCTGCGTTCAGGGCCTGGGCAAACGCTATGCCGGCGCCCCGGTGTTCGAGCACGTGAGCCTGACTGTCAGTGCCGGGGAGTTTGTCGCCATCATCGGTGAGTCTGGCGTGGGCAAGTCGACCTTGCTGAACTGCCTGGCGGCCCTGGACCACTGGGATGAAGGCCGAATCGATGTGCAAGGCACCGATCTGGCCGGGCTGGACGAAACGTCGCGCGCCCTGTGGCGACGCCAGCATGTGGGCTTTGTGTTTCAGGCCTTTCATGTGCTGCCCCACCTGGACGTGCGACAAAACGTGGCCTTGCCTTTGATGCTGTTGGGCCAAAGCGGTACGGCTGCCCAGGCCCGGGTCTCGGAGATGCTGGCAGCCGTAGGGCTGGCGGGGCTGGGCGAGCGCCTGCCACAGCAACTGAGCGGCGGCCAGTTGCAGCGCGTGGCCATTGCCCGCGCCCTGGTGCACCGGCCCGGTCTGCTGCTGGCCGATGAACCGACCGGCAACCTGGACCCGCAAACCGCCAGCCAAGTGATGGCCCTGCTGTTGCAGCAGACGCGTGAACAAGGGGCCGCGCTGGTGCTGGTCACCCACTCGGAAGCCGCTGCGGCCCAGGCCGACCGGGTGCTGCGGCTGACGGCTCAGGGCATCGCGGCCTAGCCCACGCCCCGGCGGGTGCCGCTTCACTCGATCTTGAGCCGCTGGGCGCTGCCGGCCTGACGCTTTGGAAGGGTCAGGGTGAGAACCCCGTCTTCGTACCGGGCGCGGGCCTGGCTGACGTCCACCTCGGTGGGCAGTTGGATGCTGCGAGCCACCTGACCAAAGTAGCGCTCGCTGCGCAACACCTTGCCATCGCGGGTGGCCTGGTCCTGCTGCCGCACCTCGGCACTGAGGCTCAAAACCTGGCCCTCAAGGGTCACATGCAGGTCTTCTTTGGCGACACCGGGCACCTCGGCGTGCACGGTGAAGGCGGCGTCGCTTTCGGTCACGTCGACCTTGATCTGGGCCGGCGTGGGCAGCCTGTCCCCGTGCAAGGGGCGGATGTAGAAACCGGGGGCGGCATCGCGGAAAAACTCATCGAGCAGCAGGCCCCCGCGTGGGATCAGTGAATTCATGTCGAAACTCCTTCTGGTTGATGACGGGACAGGCCCATGCGGGCCCCCCGTTCAGAAAATAGGGGGTCTGCGCGGCGCATCAAGAGCGGCTTTGGGGTTCAAGACAGACCCTCGCATCCCTGTTTGATCTGGCGCAAAAAGTCGCGATGACGGGTGATGCGAAGGGTCTTGAAAGAGCTGTGCACAATGGCGGCTGATGCCACCGCCACCCCGTCACCAATCGCCCCTCTGGGCCTTGCTTTGCACTTTTTCGTGGCAAGAGTTGCGCCGTCACCCCTGGCGATCACTGGCCGCGATCGTGGCCGTGCTGCTGGGCGTGGCCCTGGCCTTTTCGGTGCATCTGATCAATGCCTCGGCGCTGGACGAGTTCTCGCAGGCCGTGCGCTCGGTCAATGGGCAGGCCGATCTGGAACTGCGCGCCGTGCGGGGAACCTTCGATGAAGCGCTGTACCCCCGGGTGGCCCAACACCCCGAAACGGCCGAGGCCTCACCCGTGCTGGAGCTCAACACCTTGCTGCTCACCACACAGGCCCCGGGCGGTGTGCCCTTGCGACTGCTGGGTGTGGATGCGTTCCGCCTGGCTGGCGTGGCACCCGACCTGATCCCACGCCCCCTGGCTGGCGCAGACCGCCTGGACATCTTGCGACCTGGACGTGTTTTTCTGAATGCGGCGGCCCAGGCTCAAGTCTCCGGCGCTACCCAGGTCCAGGTACAGACCGAGGCGGGCCCGGTGGCGCTTCAGGTCGCGGGCACGCTGGCTGTGACGGGACCAGCCACCGCCGTGATGGACATGGCCGCAGCGCAGGACTTGTTTGACCGTGTCGGTCAGTTGAGTCGCATCGACGTGCGGCTGCAGGCCGGGGTGGACCACGTTCGCTACCTGACGGACCTGAACCTGCCCGCCAATGTGCTGGCCCATGAGCCGGCCGACGCGGGTCAACAGATTGACCAGTTGTCGCGGGCCTACCGGGTCAACCTGACGGTGCTGGCCCTGGTGGCGCTGTTCACCGGGGCTTTTCTGGTGTTTTCGGTGTTGTCGCTGAGCGTGGCACGGCGCACACGGCAGTTTGCGCTGCTGGGCGTGCTGGGCCTGCAACCCAGGGAGCGGGCCCGGTTGGTGCTGCTTGAATCCCTGCTGCTGGGCGGCGTGGGCAGTGGGCTCGGCCTGCTGGCGGGCACCGTCCTGGCGGCCCTGGCCCTGCGCTGGTTGGGCGGTGATCTGGGTGGCGGGTATTTCACCGGTGTGGCACCCAGCCTGCGCTGGAGCCCGGCCGCGGCGCTGCTGTATGGCAGCCTGGGCGTGGCCGCGGCGTTGGCAGGGGGCTGGTGGCCGGCGCGCGCCGCCGCCGCGCTGCCCCCGGCTCAATCGCTGAAAGGGCTGGGAGATGCACCCTCTGCAGCCCATGGGCGCATGGCGGGCCTGATGTTGATGGCACTGGCCGGCGTGCTGGCCTTGTCCCCTCCCTGGTGGGGCATCCCGGTGGCGGCGTATGTGTCGGTGGGTGCACTTCTGGTGGGGGGCATCGTGCTCTTGCCCAGCCTGATGGCCATCATCGATGGTCCACTGGCTGGGGCCCTGCAGCAACACCTGCTGCCCTTGCTGGCGGTGGAGCGCGCTCGCCGAATGCGCGGCATGGCCAGCTCGGCCATCAGTGGGGTGGTGGCCAGCCTGAGTCTGGCCGTGGCCTTGACCGTGATGGTCAGCAGTTTCAGGGTCTCAGTGATCGACTGGCTGGACCTGGTGCTGCCAGCCCCGTTGTATGTACACCTGCAAGGCAGCCAGCAAGCGAGCGAAGTACTGACCTTGCCAGAAGACTGGCTGAACCAGGCGGTGGCACTGCCCTCGGTACAAGCCAGCAGTCGATTGCGGGTGCGCGCGCTGCAGCTGATGCCTGGGCGGCCCAAAGTCACCCTGATCGCCAAGGACCGGCTGGACGACTCCAAAAGCCTGCCATTGCAAGGAAAGATTCTGGACACACCGACCGGCGCGATTGGGCTTTACGTGAGCGAGGCCATGGTCGACTTGTACCAGGCACGCCCTGGCGAAGACTTCGACTTGCTGGCCAAGGCTTTCCCGCATCGGGATCCGGCACCCACATCGCCGGCGACCCGCTTCTTTGTGAAAGGCATCTGGCGAGATTACGCCCGCCAGTCCGGTACGTTGGTGATGGACCGGGCCGACTACCAGGCCTTGAGCGGGGACTCGCAAGTGAACGATCTGGCCCTTTGGCCACGCCCTGGCGTGGCTGAATCGGTCGTGCAAGCTGAGCTGCTGGCCCTGCCTTCCAGCCAAGGCGGCAGCAGCAGGCCGCTGGCGCTGGAGATCGCCTCCTCGGCAGAGATCCGTGAGCGCTCCTTGAAGATTTTCGATCGCAGCTTTGCCGTGACCTACTGGCTGCAGGCCGTGGCCATTGGCATCGGCTTGTTTGGCGTGGCGGCCAGCTTCAGCGCCCAGGTGTTGGCACGCCGCAAAGAGTTCGGCTTGTTGACCCACCTGGGGCTCACCCGCCGGCAAATTCTGGCCGTGGTCGCCGGTGAGGGGCTGGTCTGGACCAGCATCGGTGCCGCGGCCGGACTGCTGCTGGGGCTGGCGGTGGCCGTGCTGCTGGTCAAAGTGGTGAATCCCCAGAGTTTTCACTGGAGCATGGAGTTGCATGCCCCCTGGAGCCGATTGCTGGCCCTGTGCCTGGCCACGGTCGCAGCCGGCACGGTGACGGCCTGGCTGGCGGGGCGGGCGGCGGTCAGCCGCGATGCGGTGAGCGCCGTGCGAGAAGATTGGTAAACCTTGTCACCCATGAACCCTTTGTCCAAACCGCAGATGCTGAAACGGCGTCAATTCAATGCCCTGGCCTGGAGTCTGGTGGGTGCGGGTGCCCCCATGGGGGCCCTGGCCAAGGGGCCGCTGCTGTCCAGACCACCGCTGCAATTTCCAAGAGACTTTGGCAGTCATCCAGAGCAGGGCATTGAGTGGTGGTACGTGACGGGCAGCGCTCAATCCGGTTCGCGGATGTTTGGCTACCAGATCACGTTCTTCAGATCCCGCGTGCAGGGTGTGCCCAAAGGACGTTCGGCCTTCTCCCCCCAGCAACTGGTGTTCGCCCATGCTGCGCTGACCGATGTACAGGGCAAACAGCTTTGGCATGACCAGCGCAGTGCACGCGCAGGCATGGGCTTGGCCGAAGCTGGCACCCAAGACACTGAGGTGCACTTGCACCCCTGGTCGTTTCGGCGTGTCAGCCACACCCAAGAGGGCAGCCAGTACGAAGCCCGGATTCAGAGTGACGCCTTCGAGCTGCACCTTGACTTCAAACCCAGGCAGCCACTGCTCCTGCAAGGCCTGGAGGGCTATTCCCAAAAGGGGCCTCAGGCCACGCAATTCAGTCGCTACTACAGCGAGCCTCAGATGAGTGTGCAGGGGCACATCCAGTTGCAGGGTCAGCGCTTTGTTCTGGATGCAGGGACCGAGCACCGGGCCTGGCTGGACCACGAATGGAGCGATGAACTGATGGCCCCCGAAGCCCAGGGATGGGACTGGATGGGCCTCAATTTCCTCGATGGTTCAGCCCTCATGGCGTTCCGCATGCGGGACCGAGGCGGGAACACACTCTGGGATGCCAGCACCTGGCGCGATGCCAGCGGCAAGCAAACCATCACCAGCCCAGGACAGGTTCAGTTGACTCCTGTTAGACGTTGGCGAAGCCCAAAGACGCAGGCGGAGTACCCAACCGAATGGAAGGTGGAACTGCCGGGGCGGGCATGGGTCGTCAAAGCGGTGGTTGAAGCACAGGAGCTGGACAGCCGCGCATCAACAGGTGCGATCTACTGGGAGGGCTTGAGCGAGGTGTTCGACGTTCAGGGCCGATTGCTGGGCCGAGGGTACGTGGAGCTGACGGGGTACGCGCAGGCGCTGAGGCTGTGATCGGAGAGGGCAGCGGCAAGCGTTGGCCCAGGAGCTGCAGTAGCGTATTCTGCAGCCCCAAAGACAAAACCCCCGCCAGTTTCCTGG